>CAKTOO010000017.1 GCA_934590165.1 uncultured Dysosmobacter sp.
TTTTGCTGGTTGCTCTGCAATCTGCTCCTGTTTACCCTCCACACTTTTTCTTTTAGGCCATGTTTTGCTCATCTCTTCTTTGTTTATATTGTATGGGCACATGATCGGATTGTCAAATATAGTTTTTCTTGATTTTTATCAGCTATTTTTATATTATAAAAGAAATCCTTGTATTTTGGAGGTTTTGCCGGATGAAATTGCAGCAGCTGCGGTATTTTGAGGCCACCTGCCGCTTGGGCAGCATTTCCCGGGCGGCGGAATCCCTGCATGTGTCCCAGCCCTCGGTATCCATGGCCATTCGGGACCTGGAGCGGGAGTTTGGCGTGTCTCTCATTGCCCGGCGGTACCAGGGCTTTTCCCTGACGGAAGAGGGGACCATTCTGCGGGAAATGGCGGAAAGCCTGCTGCGCCACGCGGACCATGTATCCAACCGGATGCGGGCCCTGGGCCGACAGCGGCGGCCGGTGCGGCTGGGCGTGCCGCCCATGATCGGCACCGCCCTCCTCCCCGCCCTTTACCGCCAGCTGGCTGACCGTTACCCGGAGCTGCTGCTGGCCACGGAGGAGCTGGGCACCAAGGCCCTCATCCGGGACCTGCGGGAAAATGTGCTGGATGTGGCCTTTGTCTCCCACCACGCTCCCCTGCCTCCGGAGTTTGATGCGGTGCCCGTCACAGACATGGAGATCATCTGGTGCGCCCTGCCGGGCCATCCTCTGGCCGGGAAGGACCACATTTCCATCCCGCAGCTGGAGGATGAACCGTTGGTATTTTTCCAGAGCAGCTTTTCCCTGCGGGAGCGGGTCATGCAGCAGTTTGAAGACGCCGGTGTGACCCCCCATATTCTCCACGCCACAGAGCAGCTGTCTACTGTCCAGAGCCTTATCCGCAGCGGTACCGCCACCGGCTTTTTGCTGCGCCCCCTGGCAGCTACCATGCCGGATCTGGCGGCCCTTTCCCTGGAACCCCAGGTCTTTATACACGTAAGTCTCGTGTGGCGCCGCAGCCAAAAGCCCTTCCGGGATATGAGCCGCCTCATTGAGTTGTGCCGTCAGGTGCCGGTCCTATAAGTTTTTTACGGCAAACCGCATATACCAGAAAAGGTCCCCGGCGAAAGCCGGGGGCCTTTCTTGGTAGAAACTCTGTTTAAGATGAAGCTTATTAATCAGACACCAATGTGGAAGATGCCCATGGTCACGCCATACAGAACGATGGGGAACACCACCAGGGCAATGAGCTTCAGGCCAAGGCCGCAGGTGACCAGATCCTTCATGGTGATCTCGCCGGTACCATAGGCGATGGCATTGGGGGGAGTGGCGGGAGGCAGCATAAAGGCGAAGTTGCAGGAAAGCATGGTAGCAATCATCATAGCGAAGGGGCTGACACCGATGGCCTCGCCAACGCCAGCCAGAACGGGGATGAAAGCAGCCACGACCACGGCGTTGGTGGTCAGCTCGGTCAGCAGGGCGGTGACAATACCGACGATGATGCAGATCATGACGGCGTTCATGCCAGCCAGGCCGGACAGCATGTTGGCAACCCAAGCAGCCACGCCAGCATCCTTGAAGGCGTTGCCCATGACCATGGAGCCGCCCAGCAGGATAACTGCGTTCCAGGGAACATCGTTGAAGCCAGTCTTCCAATCGCAGACATACTCAGCGTTCTTATAGTCAATAGGAATAGCCATGACCAGGAAAGCGCCCAGCATAGCAACGGTCTCATCAGTAGCAAAGGGGATCCACTTGCCCCACAGGATGGAGCGGGTGACCCACAGGACGCAGCAGGCCAGGAAGATGATAGCGGTGTACTTCTCGCCCTTGCTCATGGGACCCAACTCCTGATACTGCTTGCGGGCAACAGAGATATCCACGGGGGGCATCTTGTCGACCTTGAAGAACTTGACCATGTAGATCCACATCAGGGGCAGCAGCACAATAGTGAAGGGCAGGCCGACCTTCAGCCAGTCCAGGAAGTTGATGCTGATTCCGATGGTGGACTCAATCAGGCCAATACCGGTGGGGTTGGTCGTAGTACCAATGACGGTAGCCATACCGCCGATGGTAGCGGCATAAGGAATGGACAGCACCATAGCCTTCTTCAGGCCCCGCGCATCATCGCCCAGGGTGGTGGCGATAGCCAGAGCCACGGGCAGCATCATAACGGTGGCGGCGGTGTTGGACATCCACATGGACACAAACGCCACAGCCAGAATGAAGCCCAGGATCAGGGTGGTGGGCTTCTTGCCGATCTTGGACACGATGCCCAAGCTGATGCGCTTATGCAGGCCGTGCTTCACCATGGAGCCGGACAGGAAGCCGACGCCAACCAGCAGGTAGCAGGTCTGATATGCATAGTGCTTGAACAGCTGGATGTCGTTCTGGCCCTTGGCACCGGTAATGCCCATCAGGGGGAACAACACAATCGGGAGCAGTGCAGTGAACGGAATCGGCATAGCCTCAGTGATCCAGAAGATCACCATCAGCACCGTGACCGCCAGCACGCGCTGTGCGACCACAGGGGTCTCTGTGACCGCAGCCAGGCTTGCGGGGGTAGGCATGAAGCCGATGATCAGCATCGCCAGAATGCCGACGATAAAGCCGATCTTGCGAACAGGATATTTACCCATCGAATCTCCTCCTAAATAAAATACGGTTGAACCGGGCAGCTTCTTTCCCTCTCCGTCCGGCTCAGGGGTTTGCTCCACAGAGCTTCATCGCTTTAACATTATAGCAAATTTTATGCCAGTTTAAGGCACAAGCAAAAAATAGCATTTGTCTTTTTCGACAAAGTAATTCTTTTAAATTGTCGCCTTCATCAAATTGCACGAATGTCAAGAGGAAATCTCCACTTTTTTGATCCTGGTGAAGGCACTCTCCTTCAAAAAAAGCGCGTTTTTTCTTTCACTTTTTTGGCGGAATGTTACAAGTGTTTAACGGTTTTTTAACGGTATGAAACATGAAAATTTTAGGAATTTCAAAGAAAATCCCCGCCGACAGATCGTCAGCGGGGATTTTGTGTTGCAACATTTACAGCAATGTGTTATACACCGATGCCGAAAATTCCCATCGTAACACCGTACAGGACAATGGGGAACACCACCAGGGCGATGAGCTTCAGGCCAAGGCCGCAGGTGACCAGATCCTTCATGGTGATCTCGCCGGTACCATAGGCGATGGCATTGGGGGGAGTGGCGGGAGGCAGCATAAAGGCGAAGTTGCAGGAAAGCATGGTAGCAATCATCATAGCGAAGGGGCTGACACCGATGGCCTCGCCAACGCCAGCCAGAACGGGGATGAAAGCAGCCACGACCACGGCGTTGGTGGTCAGCTCGGTCAGCAGGGCGGTGACAATACCGACGATGATGCAGATCATGACGGCGTTCATGCCAGCCAGGCCGGACAGCATGTTGGCAACCCAAGCGGCGCAACCGGCATCCTTGAAGGCGTTGCCCATGACCATGGAGCCGCCCAGCAGGATAACTGCGTTCCAGGGGATGTCATTGAAGCCGGTCTTCCAGTCGCAGACATACTCGGCATTCTTGTAGTCGGTAGGAATGGCCATAACCAGGAAAGCGCCCAGCATAGCAACGGTCTCATCAGTGGCAAAGGGCATGTACTTGCCCCACAGGATGGAGCGGGTGACCCACAGGACGCAGCAGAACAGGAAGATACCAGCCGTCCACTTCTCGCCCTTGCTCATGGGACCCAGCTCCTGATACTGCTTGCGGGCAAGAGAGATGTCCACAGGGGGCATCTTGTCAACCTTGAAGAACTTGACCATGTAGATCCACATCAGGGGCACCAGCACCACGGTGAAAGGCAGGCCGATCTTCAGCCAGTCCAGGAAGTTGATGCTGATTCCGATGGTGGACTCAATCAGGCCAATACCGGTGGGGTTGGTCGTAGTACCAATGACGGTAGCCATACCGCCGATGGTAGCGGCATAAGGAATGGACAGCACCATAGCCTTCTTCAGGCCCCGCGCATCATCGCCCAGGGTGGTGGCGATAGCCAGAGCCACGGGCAGCATCATAACGGTGGCGGCGGTGTTGGACATCCACATGGACACAAACGCCACAGCCAGAATGAAGCCCAGGATCAGGGTGGTGGGCTTCTTGCCGATCTTGGACACGATGCCCAAGCTGATGCGCTTATGCAGGCCGTGCTTCACCATGGAGCCGGACAGGAAGCCGACGCCAACCAGCAGGTAGCAGGTCTGATATGCATAGTGCTTGAACAGCTGGATGTCGTTCTGGCCCTTGGCGCCAGTGATGCCCATCAGGGGGAACAGCAGAATCGGGAGCAGCGCGGTAAACGGAATTGGCATGGCCTCAGTGATCCAGAAAATCACCATCAGCACCGTGACCGCCAGCACGCGCTGTGCGATCACAGGTGTTTCCGTGACCGCCGCCAGGCTTACGGGAGTAGGCATGAAGCCGATGATCAGCATCGCCAGAATGCCGACGATAAAGCCGATTTTGCGAACAGAATATTTACCCATTGAATCTCCTCCTCAGTCATACATTTCAAGAGTATCTCCGGCCGAATTCGATAAAATATAAAGCAAAAACAGTGCCACTTCTGTTCACTTCGACCGCTTTTCACAACCTCTAAACACATATATCAATTTTGAAAGCAACATCTTCACGCCGGTCCCCCCTGGCTTAACAGCTTTTTGCGGAGCGTGTCCGGCAACTTGTTTCACCGTTACGCAACGTTGCATTCAGCACAAAGGAGCACGCTGCAACGCAGCGCGCTCCTCCACCGTCTCCCGCCTACGGGCGGGTAATGCCGTACTTTTTCATTTTGCGCCACAGGGTCTGCCGGCTGCACCCCAGGGACTTCGCCGCATCCTCCATGGAGTCCGGGCAGTTCCGCAGGGCCGCCTCAATAGCGCTCCGCTCCCGGCTGTCCGCCTCCTCCGCCGGCACCCGGCGGGGCTGCGGCGCTCCCGCGGACCGGCGGCGCATGATCTCCGTCATGACACCGCTGCCCACTTCGTTCCCGTTTTCCAGCAGGATATGGACCCGCTCTGTAAAGTTTTGCAGTTCCCGGATATTGCCGTACCAGGCATAATCCCGCACCTGGGCCAGCATATCCAGATACCGTTTTTCCTGCTCCGCCGTGGTCTTGCCGCCGCAGAGCCTTCGGAAATACTTCAGCCCCAGCAGCCGCACATCCTCTCCCCGGTCCCGCAGAGGCGGCAGCGCCAGGTCCAGCACGTTCAGGCGGTAGTACAAGTCCTCCCGGAAACGGCCCTCCATGGTCTCCTGGATCAGGTCCTTGTTAGTGGCGGTGATGATACGCACATCCACGGGGATGACCCGGTTGCCGCCCACCCGGCGGACCTCCTTCTCCTGGAGGACCCGCAGCAGCTCCACCTGGGTCTCCCGGGGGATCTCGCCGATCTCATCCAAGAAAATGGTGCCGCCGTGGGCCAATTCAAACAAACCCTCACGGCCGTTTTTGGAGGCGCCGGTAAATGCCCCCGCCTCATAGCCGAACAGCTCGCTTTCCAGCAGGTTGTTGCTGACGGCGGCGCAGTTGATCGCCACAAAGGGACCGTCCCGCCGGGCGCTGGCGTTGTGGATACTCTGGGCAAACAGCTCCTTGCCGGTGCCGGTTTCGCCGTGGATGAGCACCGCCGCCTGGGAGGAGGCGTAGCTGCGGGCGATCTGGATGGTACTTCGGATAGCCCGGGACTCTCCCACGATGTCATCAAAGGAGTATTTTGCCACCAGGCCCTTCTCGTGGAGCTTCAACCGGATCTTCTGCTCGGTGGTCTGCAGCTGCTTGATATCCTGGAAGGTGGCCACTACGCCGCGGATCTGACCGTCCACCACAATGGGAATGCGGTTGGTATTGGTAAGCACTTTCCCAATCTTCATCATCTGGTTGGTCTGCTTCACGCCGGAGCGCAGCACATCCGGCAGCATCGTATTGGGCAGGACCTTTTCCACCGGCTTGCCGATGGCGTCCGCCGCCCGGCAGCCCATGATTCGCTCCGCCACCGGGTTCAGTACCTGGACCCGGCTCTGGTCATCAATGGACATGATGGCATCGTGGGTGAAATTCAAAACCGCCTGGTAGGTCTCCATCCGGGTCTTGATGGCCCGCTGCTTCTCCGCCTCCTCGTGCTGGATGCGGCTGATCTGCTCCGCTACCACCAGGGCATTGACGATGGTCTCCTCTGAGTTTTCCACGGTGATGTGGGGAAACCCGAGTTCTTTGGAGATCGGCTCCGTCCAGGCGCCGCCGATGCCCACCGCAGCGCCGTCCGCCATGGCGGAACGGACACAGCCCCAGCAGTCCTCGTATGTTTTAAAAATATAGTTTTTGGCCTGAATATCCAGCATTTCACACATCTGCATGACATCGTCGCTCAGTGCGTCATAGGTAAAGAACGCGATGAGGCCCGGTGTGTGAAGGCCCCAGTCCTTCAGCATCCGCAGGTAGTCCATCAGAGAGTTGTTCAGGCCCACTACCTTCACGTCGGTAGTCTCCTCCACGATCTGCTGGGTGCCTTTTCGGGAGACGATGATCCTGGCGCCCTTTTTGGCCAGGGTCTGGGCGCATTCCACGATCTCCCGCCGTCCGTTGGATGCCACAAACACATCCACGTTCATATGGCTCCGCTCCGCGATGATAGCCCGCGCTTTCTCCGCCAACTGGCGAGTGGGCGCCATCATGCAGATCTCCTGCACGCTCTCCACCCGCTTCCAGTCCAGTTCCTGTTGCATACGTTTCACCTCTCCATTAACGCATGAAACAAATATAGCATGTTTTTTGTCGAAAAGAAAGAGACAGCGCAAAAAAAAAGGACTGCCCGGCGGGCAGTCCTTTTTTGCGCTGCGGTTTTACACGCAGGGAGCCTTTTTATACAGGGGCGTCAGGTGGCTGACGATGTTGGCGTGCACGTTGGCCTGGATCAGCTCCACAGCCTCGTGGAGCACATCGTTGTTGATGCCGGTCTCCACACCCATCTCACTCATCATGTTCAGCACATCCTCGGTGGCCACGTTACCGGCGGCGCCGGGAGCGAAGGGGCAGCCGCCGAGGCCGCCGGCGGCGGACTCAAACTTGTGAACGCCCAGCTGCATACACACCAGGGTGTTGGCCAGCGCCAGGCCCCGGGTATCATGGAGGTGCATGACGAACTTATCGGCGCCGAACTGATCCACCAGAACGCTCATCAGGTCATAGGTACGCTTGGGGTTGGACATACCCACGGTATCGGCGATCATGACCTCCTGGCAGCCCTGGTCCAGACCGAACTGAACCATTTCCGCCACCCGCTCGGTGCGGATCTCCTCGCCGAAGGGGCAGCCCAGCGCCGTGGCCAGAGCCAGACGGAAACGCATTTTGTCGCCGTATTGGCCAATGAGTCCCTTGAACTGCTCCAGGGACTCGGCAGGGGTCCGGCGGACATTGGCCATGTTGTGCTTTTCGCTGACGCTGACCACATAGGTCAGCTCATCCACGCCGCACTCCAGCGCGGTCTCCACGCCCCGGGCATTGGGCACCAGGGCCACGGAACGGACGCCGTGCTCCTTCAGGGTATCCTTCACCGCCAGCATAACGTCCTTGGCGTCAGCCATCTGGGGAATGGCCTTGGGGCTGACGAAGGAAACAGCCTCCACCCGCTTGAAACCGGCCTCCGCCAGCTTTTTAATGATGGCCACCTTGGCGTCAAAGGGAATGATGTCATGAACATTCTGGAAGCCGTCCCGGGGACAAACCTCGATCAGTTCCACTTTTTCAGGCAGATTCATGGGAAAAACTCCTTTTCAAAATTTTATATTTGCGGCGGGCGCTCAGATCACGCCCTGTTCCTTCAGTTCCTGCAAGCGCTCCGGGCTGACGCCGAACACGTTTTCATATATGTCCTCGTTGTCCTGGCCCAGGGCGGGCGGCACGGAGCGCAGGCGGGGCATGCTGTCCATCAGCTTCACGGGGTTGCCGTTGATGCGCAGGTGGCCGGCAACGGGGTGGTCGCAGTCCAGGAACATCTCCCGCACATTGGCGATGTGGTCGTTCTCCATAACGGCCTTGATATCATTGATGGGACCCGCAGGGACGCCGGCGGCCAGGACCATGTCCACAGCTTCCTCGATGGTGTGCTGGGCGGACCATTCCTCCACGATGACCTTCAGCTCCGCCTCGTGAGCCAGACGGTCGGCAGGTGTGGCATACCGGGGATCGTCCACCAGCTCCGGCCGGTGCAGGACCTTGTTGCACAGCAGAGCAAACAGCTTGTCGTTGCCGCAGCCGATGACGAAGTCGCCGTCGCTGGCCTTGAACGAATCATAAGGCGCGGCGGAGGGATAACGGTTGCCCATACGAACCGGCTGCACGCCGTTCACCTGATAGCGCTGGGTATTGTTCTCCAGGCAGGAGACCAGGCCGTCTACCAGGGATACATCCACACGCTGGCCCTTGCCGGTGATCTGCCGGCCGTTCAGGGCCGCCAGGATGCCGATGCACAGGTTCAGTCCGCCCACCAGGTCACCAATGGCGCTGCCGGTGCGGAGGGGGCCGCCGCCATACTCGCCGGTAAGGCTCATCAGGCCGCTCATAGCTTGGGCGATGATATCATAACCGGGCCGCTGGTGCAGGGGGCCATAGGCGCCGAAGCCGGACACGGCGGCATAGATGATGCGGGGATTGACCTCCTTCAGCACATCATAGCCAAGGCCCAGCTTGTCCATGACGCCGGGGCGGTAATTTTCCACCACCACATCGGCGTTCTTCACCATCTCCTTGAACAATTCCTTGCCCTCGGGGTTTTTCAGGTTTAATGTAACGCCTTTTTTGTTACGGTTAAGGTTACAGTAATACAAGCTCTCGCCGTTTTTAAAGGGTGGGAGTTTCCGGGTGTCGTCTCCGCTGCCGGGGATCTCAATTTTAATAACCTCGGCGCCCAAATCCGCCAGATACATGGTGCAATAGGGGCCTGCCATGACCCGGGTCAGGTCCAGCACGCGGATGTTGCTCAGTGCCATAGGCATATCCATTGGAATCGTTCCTCCTTTTCTGTCTTCTCCGGAACGGCGGGCCGGACCGGAGACCAATGCTTTTTGTGATAATTTAGCAAATATCGTGCCAACTTTTCAAATCAGTCCCTTGGACCGCAGGATAAAGACGATGCTGGTCATGGTGAACAGGGACACCAGATGCGTCACCACCACGGCGCCGCAGGCCATGCTGCC
The DNA here is from genome assembly GCA_934590165.1 of uncultured Dysosmobacter sp. Lineage (GTDB taxonomy): Bacteria > Bacillota > Clostridia > Oscillospirales > Oscillospiraceae > Oscillibacter. The sequence continues at coordinate 9,206 of CAKTOO010000017.1, forward strand.
GTCGCCGCCCATTTTGTCGGTAATGATGTAGACATTCACCGCCGCCGGCATACCGCCCACCACAGTCAGCGTCACGATCTGCTCCGGCGCCAGTCCCGCGGCCACGGCCATGAGCCCCCAAATGGCAGGCATGACGATCAGCTTCACGCCGGACACCCGCAGCAGCATCTTCAAATTGCTCTGAATCACATCCAGCTTGATGCTGGCGCCCACCACCAAAAGCGCCATGGTACTGGTAGCCACTTGGAGATAGCTCAGGCTCTTGGTGACCACGAAGGGAAGCTCAATGTGGAAATAGGCAAAGGGCAAGCCCGCAATAATAGCCAGGACCATGGGGTTTTTCAAAATACCCTTGATGATCTTCCCCACATGGATACCGCCCTCCCCTCCCTTGACGGTCATGAGGATGACGCCCTGGATGTTGTACAGCGGCAGCACCAGCGCCAGGATCACCGCCGTGGCCGGCACCGACTCGCTGTTGTAGATATTTTGCAGCAGCGCCATGCCGAGATAGGCGAAATTACCCCGAAAGCAGGCGTGGGAAAACGCGCTCTGCTTGCTCTTATCAGGGCAGAGCACATTGCCGCAGAGCCAGGCCAGAACGAACTGGATCATCACGCCCACGGCGGTCACCGCCATGTACTTCGGTTCGAAGGCCACGCCCAGGTCCACATTGCAGATGTCCAGAAACAGCTTGGCGGGCAGCATGACATAGTACACCAGATTGGTAGTCCGGGCGATGTAGTCCTCAGAAAACAGCCCCTTGTGGGTCAAAAAACACCCCAGCCCCAGCAGCACAAACAGCGGCAAGATCATATTGACGCTGAACAGAAGGTTTTGCAGCAAACGAATCCTCTCCCTTTTCTTTTGCACAGTCTAATATTTTATTAAGCAAATTTTTTGCCAACTTTTTTACTCCGCAAAAATGCGCGGCCCGGCAGCCGCGCATCCGCGTTGTCTTTCTTTAAAAGCCCCTGCTCCGCTTAGGGGTCAGCTTCCGCTTCCAGATGGAGGGTGCAACCAGCAGCAGCATAGGGAATATCTCCAGTCGGCCCACCAGCATGTCAAAAGACAGCAGCACCTTTGCCCAGGGGGAAAACGCGGCAAAATTGCCCATGGGGCCCACCACCTCCAGGCCGGGACCGATGTTGTTCATGCAGGCGGCCACCGCTGTGAAGGTGGTCACCAGGTCCATCTCCTCCAGAGACAGCAGAAGGCAGGAAATGGTGAACACAATGACATACACCGTCAAAAACAGGTGCACGCTGCGGATATTCTTCTCTCCGATGGGCTTGCCCTCAAAGCGGACCGTGGCCACGGCGTTGGGATGCAGCATCTTGCGCATATCGCAGACCGAGGTCTTGGCCAGGATGACGATGCGGGCCACCTTCATACCGCCGCCGGTGGAGCCGGCGCAGGCGCCCACGAACATCAAGATCACCAGAATGGCCTTGGAAAACGCCGGCCAGGTGTTGAAATCCGCCGTGGCGTAGCCGGTGGTGGTGATGATGGAGGACACCTGGAAAAACGCATAGCGGAGACTGGCGGCGAAGCTCTGGTACAGATGGCTGATATTCACCGCGATGGCCAGCACCGCGGAGGCCACGATGAGCAGATAGGTCCGCAGCTCCTCAGAGTGGAACACATCCCGGAACCGTCGGATAAGCAGGAAATAATACAGGTTGAAATTCACACCGAACAGCAGCATGAATACGCCGATAACCACATCGAAATACACACTGTCGTAAGCGCCCACGCTGAGATTGCGGCAGCTGAAGCCGCCGGTGCCGGCGGTGCCGAAGGCATGGATGGCGGCGTCGTACAGGGGCATTCCTCCCACCAGCAGCAGCACGATCTCCACAACGGTCATGACCAGATAGATGCTGTATAAGATCTTGGCGGTATCGCTCATGCGGCTGACCAGCTTGCCCACAGTGGGGCCGGGCACCTCCGCCCGCATCAAGTGCATACCGTGACCGTCGTTCATGGGCAGGATTGCCATGACGAACACCAGCACGCCCATGCCGCCCACCCAGTGGGTGAAGCTGCGCCAGAACAGGCCACCCCGGCTGAGAGGTTCGATCTCTGTCAGAATACTGGAGCCGGTGGTGGTAAAGCCGGAGACCGTCTCAAAAAAGGCGTCTACATAATTGGGGATATCCCCGGAGAGCACAAAGGGCAGCGCGCCGAACAGGGACATGCAGATCCACGCCAGCGCCACTACCGCCAAGCCGTCCCGGGCGTACAGGGCGGTGCTCCTGGGTTTTTTCCAGCCCATGGCGCCGCCGCACAGTGCCAGCAGCAAAATGGGGATCAGGAAAGGCACCGGCGATTCCCCGTATAAAAGAGACACCAGAAGGGGAAGCACCAGAAGGGCCGCCTCCGTCAGCAGGATCCTGCCGATGATATATGCGATCATTCGATTATTCAACGGACTTCCACCTTTACTGCAGGATGTCTCCGATGTCCCGGAGAGAGGTGTCCTTGGTCACCACGATCACATCGTCATGGAGATTGAGCACGTCATCGCCGGAGGGGATGATGATCTGTCCGTTCTGGCGGACGATGCCCGCCAGCAGGATGCCGCTTTTCAGCTTCAGGTCCTTCAAGGGCACACCGATGTACGGAGCCGGCGTGGTGACACCGAACTCCAGCGCCTCCACCGTCTCGTCCACGATACGGTGGAGCGTCTTGATCTGAGAGCCGGTGGCATTCTGCATGGCCCGGACATACTGGAGGATCAGCTCCGCCGTCACAGAGCCGGCGGACACCACGCTGTCGATCATGCTCTCAGCGGCCACCAGCTCCAGCAGGGAGCGGCGGTTGATCTTGGCCACCACCTTGCAGTCCCCCGCCAGGCGGGAGGCGCTCATAGCCATAAGGATATTGGCCTCGTCCATGCCGGTCAGGGCCACGAAGGCGTCTGTCTGACCGATCCCCTCCTCGTGGAGGAGCTCGCTGTCGGTGCCGTCGCCCACGATGACCAGGGCCCGGGGCAGCTGCTCACCCATGCGGATGCACCGCTGCTCATCCCGGTCAATGATCTTCACGGACATGCCCATCTCAAGCAGTTCCTGGGCCAGGTAATAGCACATTTTGCTGGCGCCCACGATCATGACAGAGGACGCTCTTCCCCGGAACACGCCCAAATGCCGGAAAAACTGCTCCAGCTGGGCGGGGGAGGATGTCAGGTAAATCTTATCTCCCGCCTGAAGGACGAAATCACCGGAGGGAATGATGGTCTCCCCTTTCCGGGCCACGGCGCAGATGAGCACCCGGACCCGGATGTTCCGGTACAGGTCCGCCAGCTGCATCCCGTGGAGGGCGGATTTTTCCGGCAGCCGGTACTCCACCAGCTCCAGCCGGCCCTTGGAGAAGGACTCCAGCTTCATGGCGTTGGGGAAGCGCAGCACCCGGGCGATCTCACGGGCGGTGGCCTTCTCCGGGTTAATGGACATGGACAGGCCCAGCTCTTCCCGCATGAAGCGCAGCTGCTTTTCGTATTCCGGGTTGCGGATACGGGCAATGGTGTGCTGGACTCCCAGCTTTTTGGCTACCAGGCACGCCACGATATTAGTCTCGTCGCTGGAGGTGGTGGCGATCAGCAGTTCCGCCTTGTCCGTCTCCGCCTCCTTTTGCACCTCGTAACTGGCGCCGTTTCCGCACACGCCCATCACATCATGGATATTGATGATATTGTCGATCAACTGCGGGTTCTGGTCGATGACCGTTACCTGGTTCTCCCCGGACAGGTGCTGCGTCAGCGCAAGGCCCACTTTACCTGCACCCACGATGATGATTCTCATGGTAGTTCCCTCATTATCTCCCGCGGACATAGCCGCGTCAAATATCGCTGTATAAAGGAATTATAAAGGAAACCTCCTCAAAAGTGAATACCCATCTTGCATCATTGGCAGAAAATTTATGCTCCCGGCAGATTTCGTCGAAATTTTTCTTGACAAATACGGTCCCTCTGCGTAGAATATGTTCAAATATTTTAGTTAAATATTTTTAATTAAAATATTTTATATTTCAACAAATAAGGAGAACCCCCATATGGAATTTGAGAAAGTACGGGACATCATCGTGGAGACCCTGGGCTGCGACGCCGAGCAGGTGACGCCGGAGGCCAGCCTGGCCGATGATCTGGGTGCCGATTCCCTGGCTTCCGTGGAGCTGGTCATGGCTCTGGAAGAGGCCGCCGGCATCTCCATTGACGACGCCGATGTGGCCGGTCTGAAGACCGTGGGCGACATCATGAACTATCTGAAAGCACATCAGAACTGATTTGTCCGCCCCGCCGGAGGTCCTTTCACCTTCGGCGGGGAAAACTTTCCACTGAGAGAGGAACACTATGACCAATCAAGAGATCTTCGACCTGATGGACCGTTTCCAGCGCAGCTCCCTGCGTTCCATGAAGCTGTCCTGCCAGGATTTTTCCATAGAACTGGAGCAAGGCGCCCCGGCAGCAGCCGCTGCCGCGCCGGCGGCCGCTGCCGCGCCGGCGGCCGCCCATGCTCCGGCGGCAACCGCCGCCCCCGCTCCCCAGCCGGAGAGCCCTGTCATCTCCGCCCCCTTGGTGGGCACCTATTACGCCGCCTCCGCCCCGGACAAGCCTCCCTTCGTCAACCCGGGTGACCGGGTGAAGAAGGGCCAGACGGTGTGCCTCATTGAGGCCATGAAAATGATGAGCGAGGTCCCCGCCCCCTGTGACTGCGTCATTGAGGAGGTCCTGAAGGCCAACGGAGAGCTTGCGGCCTTCGGCGAGCCCCTCTTCCGCTACCGGCCATGCTGAAGCGGGTCCTGATCGCCAACCGGGGCGAGATCGCGCTGCGGGTGCTGCGGGCCTGCCAGGAAATGGACATTGAGACCGTGGCCGTCTACTCCGAGGCGGACGCGGAGGCTCTCCATGTCCAGCTGGCCACTCAGGCGGTGTGCATTGGCCCCGCCCGGGCCGCGGAAAGCTACCTGAACCAGGACGCCCTGCTGACAGTGGCAAAAGCCACCGGCTGCGATGGGCTCCATCCCGGCTATGGCTTTTTGTCTGAAAGCGCCGACTTCGCCGACGCCTGCACCCGGGAGGGCATCACTTTCATCGGCCCTTCCGGCGACACCATCCGCAAGGCCGGCTCCAAATCCGCCGCCCGGGAACTGATGAAGGCCGCCGGCGTGCCGGTGACTCCCGGCTCCGACGGACCGGTGGACACCGTGGAAGCGGCTTTGGCCGCGGCGGAGCGAGTGGGCTATCCCGTGCTGCTGAAGGCCAGCGCCGGCGGCGGCGGACGGGGCATCCGCCGCTGTGACGGACCCGATGCTCTGCCCGCCGCCTACGCAGAGGCTAAAGCCGAGGCCAAAGCCTGCTTCGGCGATGACGAGATGTATCTGGAAAAGCTGGTGCTGCGGCCCCGGCATATCGAGTTCCAGGTGCTGGCGGACCGTTTCGGGAACGTCATCCACCTGGGAGACCGGGACTGCTCCGTTCAGCGGCGGAACCAGAAGCTCATTGAGGAGGCCCCCGCCCGGTGCCTGACGCCGGAGCTGCGAGAGGCCATGGGCCAGGCCGCCGTCCGGGCCGCCCGGGCCGTGGGCTATGAAAACGCCGGCACTGTGGAATTCCTGCTGGACGCCGGCGGGGAACATTTCTACTTTATGGAGATGAATACCCGCATCCAGGTGGAGCATGGCGTCACGGAGCTCATCACCGGCGTGGACCTGGTGCGCCAGCAGCTGCGCATCGCCTCCGGGCTGTCCCTGGACATGACCCAGGTGGATGTGCATCTGGAGGGCCACGCCCTGGAGTGCCGCATCAACGCCGAGGACCCGGTGAAAAACTTCCGACCCTGTCCCGGCCAGGTGTCCTTCCTCCACTTCCCCGGCGGCGCCGGGGTACGGGTGGACTCCTGCCTGTACAACGGCTGCACCCTGTCTCCCTACTATGACTCCATGGCCGCCAAGCTCCTGGTCCACGCGCCCACCCGGCTGGAGGCCATCCGCAAAATGCGCCGCTGCCTGGAGGAATTCGCCCTGGAGGGCTTCCCCACCAACGCGGAGCTCAGCTATCAGATCCTGTACCATCCCACCTTCGTCCGGGGCGGCTGCACCACGGCTTTCCTGGACGAGAACCTGCCCCGGCTGCTGGATTTCAACCGGCGGCTCAGTGAAAGCGAGGGTGAGGCATGAATTCCATTTTCGCAAAGCGCCGGGCCCGCCTCCTGGCCATGAAGGCCATGCGGGACAATTACATTCCCGGCGATAAGCTCATCACCTGCCCCAAGTGCGGCCAGGAAAGTGAACGCCGTCTGGTGGCCCAGGGCCTGTCCGTGTGTCCCAAGTGCGGCTACCACTGGCCCATCGGCGCCTATTACCGTCTCAGCACCATTCTGGACCCCGGCTCCTTCCGGGAGCTGCATCCCCGGCTGAGCGCCGGTGACCCCCTGCATTTCCCCGGCTACCAGGAAAAACTGGACGCCGCCCAGCGCAAGACCGGCCTCACGGAGGCGGTGGTCACTGCCACAGGCACCATCGGCGGCAGCCGCTGTGTGGTTGGCGTGCTGGACAGCCGTTTCCTCATGGGCTCTATGAGCGCCGCCGTGGGCGAAAAAATCACCCTAGCCATTGAATTTGCCGCTAAGAACAAGCTGCCCCTCATCCTGTTTGCCGCCAGCGGCGGCGCCCGGATGCAGGAGGGTATTTTGTCCCTGATGCAGATGGCAAAGACCAGCGCCGCCCTGGCCCGGTTTTCCGACAAGGGGCTGTTGTATATCTCCGTTTTGACCGACCCCACCACCGGCGGCGTTACCGCCAGCTTCGCCTCTCTGGGAGACATCATCCTGGCGGAGCCCGGGGCCCTCATCGGCTTCGCCGGTCCCCGGGTCATCCAGCAGACCATCGGCGAAACACTGCCGGAGGGTTTCCAGCGGGCGGAGTACCAGGAGGAGCACGGCTTTGTGGACGCGGTGGTTCCCCGGGAGAAGATGCGGGATACCCTGAGCCAGCTGCTGCGGCTCCATGAGAAGGGAGGCCGCCATGAATAATTCCCTCACTGCCGCGGAGCGGGTGAACATTGCCCGCCACCCTCAGCGGCCCAATATCAGCGATTATATCGGCGCCCTGTTCACCGATTTCTTTGAGCAGAAGGGCGACCGCCTGTGCGGTGAGGACGCCGCCATCCTGGGCGGCGTGGCACTGTACCACGGCCGCCCCGTCACTGTCATCGGCACCCGGAAGGGCAAGTCCCTGGAGGAAAACCTGAAGTGCAACTTCGGTATGCCCAATCCGGAGGGCTACCGCAAGGCCCTGCGGCTGATGAAGCAGGCGGAGAAGTTCCGCCGCCCCATTTTCACCTTCATTGACACCTCCGGCGCCTATCCCGGCCTGGAGGCCGAGGCCCGGGGCCAGGGCGAGGCCATCGCCCGGAACCTCATGGAAATGAGCCGCCTGACCGTCCCCGTCATCGCCGTCATCACCGGCGAGGGCAACAGCGGCGGCGCGCTGGCTCTTGCCGTTGCCGACCGAGTGCTCATGCTGGAAAACGCCGTGTACGCCATTTTGTCCCCGGAGGGCTTCGCCTCCATTTTGTGGAAGGACGCCCAACGGCGGGACGAGGCCTGCGGCCTCATGAAGCTGACAGCACCGGACCTTCTGGAACTGGGCGTCATCGACGATGTCATCCCGGAGCCGGAGGGCGGCGCCCACCTCTCCCCCACCGTGGCCATGCGCCAGGTGGACCGCTGTCTCACCCGCCACCTGGCGGAGCTGGACAAGGAGAGCGGCAAGGCCCTGGCGGCAGCACGCTATCAAAAATTCAGACACCTGGGAGCACCCGCTTCCCAAAAGGAGGAAGGATGAACGGAATCAAGATCCGCGGCACCGGCCGCGCCGTCCCGGAAAAGGTGGTCACCAACCAGGACCTGGCCCGCATCGTGGAGACCAATGACGAGTGGATCACCAGCCGCACCGGCATCCAGCGGCGCCACCACTGCACCGGTGAGACCCACACCTCTTTATGCGTGTCCGCCGCGAAAGCGGCCCTGGAGCGCGCCGGTGTCTCCCCGGACCAGATCGGTGCCTGCATCGTGGCCACGGTCACGGCGGATACCCTGGTCCCCTCCGCCGCCTGTATGCTCCAGCGGGAACTGGGGCTGCCCACGGACATCCCCTGCTTTGACCTGAACGCCGCCTGCACGGGCTTTCTTTACGCCCTGCACACCATGGAGTGCCTGCTGAACGCCTCTCCCCGGAAATTCGGCCTGGTGGTGGGCTGCGAGCAATTGAGCCGCGTCATCAACTGGGAAGACCGGGGTACCTGCATCCTCTTTGGAGACGGCGCCGGTGCCGCCGTGGTGGAGTGCCGGGAGGGCTGGCCCTCCGTCGGCGCCGTGCTGGGCAGCCAGGGCGACGACGAATTGCTGCGGCTGCCGGGCATTGAGTCCGGTGAGCGGGGGTTCATCGCCATGGAGGGCACCAAGGTGTTCAAATTCGCCGTGGAGGCCATCCCCCGCTGCATGGAACAGGTGCTGGAAAAGGCCCAGATGACAGCGGCGGACGTGGACTTTTTCGTGTTCCATCAGGCCAACGCCCGCATCATCGACCTGGCGGTGCGGAAATTCCGCATTCCACCGGAAAAGTACTATAAAAATATTCAGGAATACGGCAATACCTCCGCCGCCAGCATTCCTCTGGTCCTCAGCGAACTGCAGGACCAGGGCAAGGTGGGCCCCGGCTCCCGAACGCTGGTGGTGGGCTTTGGCGGCGGCCTCACCTGGGGCGGCGCGCTGATCGAATTCGCATGAGGTTGAAAAAGCTGAACGAGATCCCGGGAACGGAGTTCCCCATCATCCAGGGCGGCATGGCCAACATCGCCACCGGCAAATTCGCCGCCTGAGCACCCCACAAAATCTCACGATTTTGCGGGGACCCCGCATTTCACTCAAATCGTCCGAAATGAATTCGGCCGATTTCAAGATTTCCGGCCCTGCCGGAAATGCTTGCACGCCGGACTTCCGGCGCCGCCCCATGGGGCGGGCCATGCCGCTTTGTCCAGATAGGAGAATATATGAAAAAGCTGAACGAGATCCTGGGAACGGAGTTCCCCATCATCCAGGGCGGCATGGCCAACATCGCCACCGGCAAATTCGCCGCCGCCTGCTCCAACGCCGGCGCCCTGGGCGTCATTGCCACCGGCCACATGAAAGAGGCGGAAATGCTCCGGAAGGAGATCCGCGTCTGCAAGAGCCTGACGGACAAGCCCTTCGGTGTCAATCTGATGCTGATGAACCCCTGTGCCGATGAGATGGCGCAGATCATTATCGAGGAAGGTGTCCAAGTGGTCACCACCGGCGCCGGCAACTCCGGCAAATACATCCCCGCCTGGAAGGCAGCGGGCATCAAGGTGATCCCCGTGGTAGCCGCCGCCATTCTCGCCAAGCGGCTGGTGAACGCCGGCGCCGACGCCATCATCGCCGAGGGCACGGAGTCCGGCGGCCATGTGGGCGAGATGACCACCATGGCCCTGGTGCCCCAGGTCATCGACGCGGTGGATGTGCCCGTCATCGCCGCCGGCGGCATTGCCGACGGCCGCCAGGTGGCAGCGGCTTTCGCCTTGGGTGCCTGCGGCATCCAGGTGGGCACCTGCCTGCTGGCAAGCGTCGAGTGCCCAATCCACGAAAACTACAAGCAGGCAATTTTGAAGGCCAAGGACAGTGACACCACCGTCACCGGACGCTCCATCGGCGGCCCTGTCCGGGTGCTGAAAAACAAGATGGCCCGGCAGTACCTGGCCCTGGAGAAGCAAGGCGCCTCTTTGGAGGAGCTGGAACGTCACACCCTGGGCGGCCTGCGTCGGGCGGTGTTTGACGGCGATATGGAAAACGGCAGCGTCATGGCCGGCCAGGTGGCCGGTATGCTCCACAAGATCCGCCCCGTCCGGGAGATTTTTGAAGGGCTGTACAGCCAGGGCCGCGCCGTTCTGGAGGCAACGGACCGGGAATGGCAGTGATGATTCGTGGGAAGGAACTGACCCTTCCCGTTTTGCAGGGCGGCATGGGTGTCGGCGTCAGTCTGGACCGGTTGGCCGGTGCCGTGGCCGCCTGCGGCGGTATGGGCACCATCTCCACCGCCATGTGCGGCTATCAGGAGCCGGACTATGCCGCCGACCCCAAGGGCGCTAATCTGCGGGCCCTGGCACGGCAGGTAAAAGCCGCCAAGGAAGCAGCCAAGGGCGCGGGGCTGGTGGCTATTAACGCCATGGTGGCCACCACACAGTACGCCGACAGCGTCCTCACTGCCCTGCGGGCGGGGGTGGACGCCGTGGTGTGCGGCGCGGGCCTTCCCAAGGACCTGCCCGGCATCGCCGCCCAAGTCCCCGAGAGCGACGCCGCCCTGGCCCCCATCGTCAGCAGCGGCCGGGCCGCCAGCCTCATCTGCAAGCTCTGGGACCGCCACCATGGCCGCGTCCCCGATTTCGTGGTGCTGGAGGGTCCCCTGGCCGGCGGGCACCTGGGCTTTTCCAAAGAGGAGGCCTTGGCGGCCCAGGCAGGACATCCCAAGTCTTTAAGTGTTCTGCTCCATGAGGTGCTGGAGGCCCTGGCCCCCTTCCGGGAAAAGTACGGTCGGGACATTCCGGTCTTCGTGGCCGGCGGTGTGGAAAGCGGCACTGACATGGCCCGCTACATGAAGGAGGGCGCCGCCGGTGCCCAGTTCGCCACCCGCTTCATCGCGACGAAGGAGTGCGACGCCAGCGAGGGCTATAAGCAGCGCCTGCTGGAAGCCCGGGCAGAGAACATCACCATCGTCCAAAGTCCCGTGGGAATGCCGGGCCGGGCCCTGCGCAGTCCCTTGATCCAGCGGGTGGAGGCGGGCCTCCAGCCCCGGCCGGACCGCTGCGTCAACTGTCTTTCCGTCTGCGATCCCAAGACCGCTCCCTACTGCATCTCCCGGGCCTTGATCGCCGCTGTCCGGGGTGATTGGGAAAACGGCCTGTTCTTCTGCGGCGCCAACGCCGGGAAAGTGAGCCGGCTTTCCACCGTCCGGGAGCAGATGGACCAAATCATGAAAGAATGGAGGGCCGCCCAATGAAGCTTGGCTTTTTATACGCCGGACAAGGCAGCCAGCACCCGGGCATGGGTGCGGACCTGTATGAGACCTTTCCCGCCTTCCGCGCCGTCATCGACAGTGCCGAGGTGGATTTCGACCTGAAGGAAGTGTCCTTCCAGGACGCCGGCGGCGTTCTGAACCAGACCCGCTACACGCAGCCCTGCATGGTGGCCTTCGCCGCCGGCATGACGGCGGTGCTGCGGGAAAAGGGCATCGTCCCCGCGGCCGCCGCGGGTCTTTCCCTGGGCGAGTATTCCGCCCTGCACGCCGCCGGGGTGTTCGACGCCGCCACCGCTGTAAAGCTGGTGGCCTTCCGGGGCCGCGCCATGGAAGAGGCAGCCCGTGGCATCGAATCCGCCATGATGGCGGTGCTGGGCCTGGACCGCATCTCGCTCCAGGCCGCCTGCGATGAGGCTTCCACCCTGGGCTGCGTGGTCATTGCCAACTACAACTGCCCCGGGCAGTTGGTCCTGGGCGGCGAGAAGGCCGCCGTGGAAAAGGCCGCCGCCCTGGCGAAGGAAAAAGGCGCCCGCCGGTGCCTTCCTTTGAAGGTCAGCGGCCCCTTCCACACGCCCCTCATGGCCCCCGCCGGCAAGGCGCTGGAGGAACACTTCCGCTCCGTGACCTTTGCCCAGCCTCAGATCCCCGTGATTTTCAACTGCCTGGGCGATGTAAAGGACGATTCCGTCACCATCCCGGAGCTGCTGGTAAAGCAGGTCCAAAGCAGTGTGTTCATGGAGGACTCCATCCGGAAAATGGCCGCCATGGGCCTGGACGCCCTGGTGGAGATCGGTCCCGGCAAGGCCCTCAGCGGCTTTGTGAAAAAGACGGCTCCGGAGCTGCCGGTATACGCCGTGGAGACCGTTGCGGATGTGGAAGCCCTTGTAAACGCGGTAAAGGAGAAGGAAGCATGAATTTTTCTGGAAAGACCGCCGTGGTCACCGGCGGCAGCCGGGGCATCGGCCGGGCCGTGTGCCTGGAACTGGCGAGGGGCGGAGCCAATGTGGTGCTGTGCTACGCCGGCAATGAGGCCGCCGCCAATGATACCATCGCCGCCTGCGAGGCGCTGGGTGCCAAGGCTCTGGCTATCCGCTGCGACGTGGCGGAGGCCGGCGAGGTGAAGGCTCTCATGGACGCAGCCGTCAAGACTTTCGGCCGCATCGACATTCTGGTGAACAACGCCGGCATCACCCGGGACGGCCTGCTCATGATGATGAAGGACGAGGATTTCGACGCCGTCATCAACGCCAATCTGAAGGGCACCTTCCTGTGCATGAAGGCGGTGTCCCGGCTCATGATGCGCCAGCGTTACGGCCGCATCGTGAACCTCAGCAGCGTGGTGGGCCTGCGGGGCAATGCCGGCCAGGTGAACTACGCCGCCAGCAAGGCGGGCGTGGTGGGCATGACCAAGTCTCTCGCCAAGGAACTGGCCTCCCGGGGCGTCACCGTCAACGCCGTGGCCCCCGGCTTTATCGAAACGGACATGACCGCCGCCATGACGGACGCCGCCAAAGCCGCCACCCTGGCCTCCATCCCCATGCAGAAGCTGGGGGCCCCGGAGGACGTGGCCCGGGCGGTGGCCTTCCTGGCCAGCGACGAGGCCGCCTATATTACCGGCCAGATACTGGCTGTGGACGGCGGCATGGCCATGTGATTCATTCCAAGGGGGCCTTTGTCCCCCTTAGACGCTCCGCCGGACCTTTGGTCCGGTTTCGCTGAACCCCCCTCACATCCGTACAGCGGATGTGTCGCCCCGGCGGGCAGAGGTGTTTCGCGGGAAATGAATTCCCGCGAAACATCTTCCCAACTTTCACTTTTACATTTGCAGGAGGTTACACTATGGATCGACGCAGAGTCGTCATTACCGGCCTGGGGGCCGTGACCCCCGTGGGCCTTACCGCGAGCGAGAGCTGGCAGGCCGTGAAGGACGGCGTGTGCGGCATCGCTCCCATCACCCAGTTTGATCCCACCGGCATGAAAGTCCGCCTGGCCGCTGAGGTCAAGGGCTTTGACCCGGCCAACTACATGACCAAGCCGGAGGCCAAGCACATGGGCCGCTTCGCCCAGTTCGCCGTGGCCTGCGCCAAGGAAGCCCTGGCAGACGCATCTTTTGACCCCGCCCAGGCTGACCTGGACCGCTGCGGCGTCATCATTTCCAGCGGCATCGGCGGCCTCTCCATCACGGAGAGCGAACATGACCGGGGCAAGGAAAAGGGCTGGGACCGGGTGTCCCCCTTCTACATTCCCATGGGCATCTGCAACATGGCTGCCGGACAGGTAGCCATCCTCAGCGGCTTCCGGGGAAAGTGCTCCTGCCCGGTCACCGCCTGTGCCGGCGGCACCAACGCCGTGGGTGACGCCTTCCACTACATCCGGGACGGCTATGCCGACGCCATGCTCTGCGGCGGCACCGAGGCCAGCGTCACCCCCCTCGCCATCGGCGGCTTCACCTCCATGAAGGCCCTGACCCAGGCGGAAGACCCCGCCCGGGCCTCCATCCCCTTTGACGCGGAGCGGAGCGGTTTTGTTCTGGGCGAGGGCGCCGGTATGCTGCTGCTGGAGGAACTGGACCACGCTCTGTCCCGCGGTGCCCGTATTTATGCGGAAGTAGTGGGCTACGGCGCCACTTGTGACGCCTATCACATGACCGCCCCCCGGCCTGACGGCAGCGGCGGCGCCAAGGCCATGGCCATGGCCCTGGCGGACGGCGGCGCGGCGCCGGAGGACGTGGACTATATCAACGCCCACGGCACCTCCACTCACCTCAATGACGCCGGCGAGACCGCCGCCGTCAAGACGGTGTTCGGCTCCCACGCTTACAAGCTGGCCATGAGCTCCACCAAGTCCATGACCGGCCATATGCTGGGCGCCGCCGGCGCAGTGGAGGCGATTTTCACCGCCCTCAGCCTGCATGACGGCTTCCTGCCCGCCACCATCCACTACCAGACTCCCGACCCGGAATGTGACCTGGATGTGGTTCCCACCCAGGGCCGCGACGCGGATATCCGCTATGCCATGAGCAACTCTCTGGGCTTTGGCGGCCACAACGGCAGCCTGCTGATGAAGAAGTGGGAGGCGTAACCATGGAACTGAACTCCAATCAGATCGCTGAGATTCTGCCCCACCGCTATCCTTTTGCCCTGGTGGACCGCATCACCGACTACGAACCCGGCCAGTGGGCCAAGGGCATCAAATGTATCAGTGCCGCCGAGCCGGTGTTCTGCGGCCACTTTCCCCAGCAGCACATCTTCCCCGGCGTGCTGATTTTGGAGGCCATGGCCCAGGTGGGCGCCATCGCCATTTTGTCCCTGCCGGAAAACCAAGGCAAAATCGCGCTGTTCGGCGGTGTGAAAAACGCCCGTTTCAAGCGGAAGGTCATCCCCGGTGACGTGCTGGAGATGGAATGTGTGCTGACGAAACGCCGGGGGCCCGTGGGCATCGGTGAATGCAAGGCCATGGTGAACGGGGAGCTTACCTGCACGGCAGAGCTGACCTTCGCCATCAACGGATAATGGTTGCCGTTTCGCCGCAAAGTTGCTATACTGTTATTAATATTGCACAAATCCACCAGCAGGCCTGCTGGTGATGGAAAGGTCCCTGCCAGACAGGGGTGGAAATTTTGCGGAAGTGAGCGGACGTTATGCTGGAACAGGCTTTTTTCAACGTGTACACCAAATTCAAGCTGCACTTTTATCAGGAGATCTTCCGGCGCTTTCAGGACCGGGAGGCCAGCCTTACCACGGTGGAGACCTTCTGCATGGAGACCATCATGGCCCTGGGAACGCCCACCGTCAATGAGTTTGCGACGTTTATGCGCATTTCGCCGCCCAACGCCGCTTACAAGGTCAACAGTCTGGTGAAGAAGGGCTATATCCGCAAGGTCCAGTCCCATGAGGACAAACGGGAATACCACCTGGAGGTCACTCCTAAATATATCGACTACTACAACATTTCCGCCTCTTACATGGTGGAGGTCATGCACCGCATCTCCCAGCGGTTTACGCCTGAGGAATGCGACAAGCTGGAAAAGATGCTGAACATCGTCAGCCGGGAGCTGATGCCGGAGGTGGACATTCCCGAGGCCCGGATGCCGGAGCTTTGATTTCTTTGATGCAGAAAAAAATCCGAAGGACTTTCGTCCTTCGGATTTTTTTGTTGTTTGAAGTGCGCTTACTTCGCGGCCTTGGCGGCGCGGACAGCCTCGATCAGCAGCGGGGTGACCTTGAACAGGTCGCCGCAGATGCCGTAATCGGCGATCTCGAAGATGGGAGCGGTCTCGTTCTTGTTCACGGCAATGATGCACTCAGAATCCTGCATACCGGCCTTGTGCTGGATGGCGCCGGAAATACCCAGGGCGATGTACACCTTGGGATGCACGGTCTTGCCGGTCTGGCCCACCTGATGGTCGGCGGACATCCAGCCGGAGTCGATGGTGGCACGGGAGCCGCCCACAACGCCGCCCAGCTCGGCAGCCAGTTCCTCCGCCAGCTTGATGCCGCCCTCGACATCCTTGCTGATGCCGCGGCCAACGGACACAATGTAATCGGCGCCGATCAGGTCCACCAGCTTCTTGGCGGCCTTCACGACCTCCACCACCTCGGTGTGGATGTCGGACTCGCTCAGGGAGAAGGCAGGCTTCACGATCTGGCAGGCATCAGCCTTGGCCTGGTCGAAGGCGTTCTTCTTCATAACGCCGGGACGCACGGTAGCCATGCAGGGACGGAAGCGGGGGCAGATGATGGTGGCCATCAGGTGACCGCCGAACGCGGGACGGGTCATCTTCAGGTTCCGGTCTTCCATATCCCACTTCTGGGCGTCCACGTCCAGAGTGGAGGACTCACGCAGGAACTGGATGTAGTTGGGCACATCCACGTCCAGGTGGGTGCAGTCAGCGCACAGGCCGGTGTGCAGACGGGCCGCGCAGCGGGGGCCCAGGTCACGGCCGATGTTGGTGGCGCCGATCAGGAACGCCTCGGGCTTCAGGTCCTCGATGACGTCGCAGATGACCTTGGCATAGGCGTCGGTGTTGTAAACGCTCAGCAGGGGGCTCTCGCAGACATAGACCTTGTCGGCGCCGTAGCCGCCCAGTTCCTTGGCGACGGACTCAATGCCCTCGCCGCCCAGCAGCAGGCCGCACAGGTCCACACCCAGCTCGTTGGCCAGGTCGCGGCCCTTGGAGATCAGCTCCAGGTCAGTGGGCATCAGCTTGCCCTCGCGCTGCTCACAGAACACCCATACATCCTTGAAAGCAGCGATATCAGCACTGTTGAAATTAGACATAGTTGTTTTATCCCCTTTCTCAGATGATGTGCTTGGCGGTCAGAATGCCCACCAGCTTCTCGCAGGTCTCCTTGCCGTCGCCCTCCAGCATCTGGCCGACGCCCTTCTGGGGAGGCGTGAAGCTCTTGAAGATATTGGTGGGAGAGCCCTTCAGGCCGATGGTGGAAGCGTCGATCAGGGGATGATCCTTCAGCTTCTCGTAATCATAGACCTCCAGGGGCTTGCTGTAAGTGCTGTAAATGCCGCCGATGCTCATGTAGCGGGGCTCGTTGAGCTCCTTGATGCAGGTCAGCAGGCAGGGAGTCTGGACCTTGATGGTCATGTAGCCATCCTCCAGCATACGCTTGACGGTGATGGTGTCGCCGTCCTTCTGAATGTCGGCGGCATAGGTGACCTGGGGCAGGTGCAGCTTCTCGGCGATCTGGGGACCCACCTGGGCGGTATCGCCGTCGATGGCCTGACGGCCGCACATGACGATGTCGTCCTTCTCAATGCCGATGGTATCGATGGCAGCGGCCAGGATCTGAGAGGTGGCGTAGGTATCGGAACCACCGAACTCACGGGCGGAGACCAGGACGGCCTCATCGGCGCCCATGGCCATCAGCTCACGCAGCATTCCGGCCGCGGGAGGAGGACCCATGGTGATGACGGTGACTCTGCAGCCGGTAGCGTCCTTGATCTTCAGGGCGGCCTCCACAGCGTTCATATCGTCGGGGTTGGTGATGGTCTGCATGGAAGCGCGGTTCAGAGTACCATCGGGATTGACGGCCACCTTACCGGAGGTATCGGGGACCTGCTTGACACAAACAATGATCTTCATAATCGTTTCTTCCTCCTCTTACAGACCCATGTTGGCGGAGATGACGATGCGCTGGACCTCGGAAGTGCCCTCGTAGATCTCGGTGATCTTGGCGTCGCGCATCATGCGCTCCATGGGATAGTCCTTGGTGTAGCCGTAGCCGCCGAACATCTGCAGCGCCTTGGTGGTGGTCTTCATGGCGTGCTCGGAGCAGAACAGCTTAGCCATGGCGGCCTCCTTGGTGTAGCGCTTGCCCTCGCCCTTCAGGACGGCGGCCTGATAGGTCAGCAGACGGCCGGCCTCGCAGCCCAGCTCCATATCGGCAAAGGTGAACTGGGTGTTCTGGAACTTGGAAATGGGCTTGCCGAACTGGACACGGCCCTTGGTGTACTCCTTGGCCTCGGCCAGGGCACCCTCGGCGATGCCCAGGGACTGAGCGGCAATGCCGATACGGCCGCCGTCCAGGGTCTGCATGGCGATAGAGAAGCCCTTGCCCTCGCGGCCCAGCATGTTCTCCTTGGGAACGATGCAGTCGGTGAACACGATCTCAGCGGTGGGAGAACCGTGCAGGCCCATCTTCTCCTCGTGCTTGCCCACGGAGAAGCCGGGGAAGCTGCTCTCCACGATGAAGGCGGAGATGCCCTTGGTTCCCTTGGTCTTGTCGGTCATGGCAAAGACCACGAACACATCGGCCACATAGCCGTTGGTGATGAAGATCTTGGAACCGTTCATCACATAGTGGTCGCCTTCCAGGCGGGCCTCGGTCTGGCCCTTGGAGGCATCAGAACCGGCGTTGGGCTCGGTCAGGGCGAAAGCGCCCACCTTGTGGCCGGTGGTCAGCATGGGCAGATACTTGGCCTTCTGCTCCTCGGTGCCATGGGTCAGGATAGGGTCGCAGCACAGACCGTTGTGGGTGGCCACGATGTCGCCGGTGGAGGCGCACTGCTTGCTCAGCTCCTCGATGCAGATGGCGGAAGCCAGGGGGTCGGCGCCGGTGCCGCCGTACTCCTTGGGCACGCACATGCCCATAACGCCCAGGTCGAACAGCTTCTCGATGGTCTCCCGGGGATACTGGCTGGTGCGGTCGGTCTCGGCAGCGATGGGCTTCACTTCGTTCTCAGTGAAGTCGGCCATCATCTTCCGGATCAGCTGATGTTCACGGCTCAGATTGAAATCCATGATGTTTACTCCTTATATTCAAATTTGGAAATACTGGTTCAGGGGCGGCAAATTTGTTTTGGACGAATTCATTTCGGCCAAAACACCACCGCCCGCCGCAGCGACACGTTCGCGTGCGAACGTGAGGGGGTTCAGCGGAGGCGGAATCCCTTCCACCGGAGCGTCTAAGGGGGGCAAAGTCCCCCTTAGAGGGGCGTTTTAATCCTTGATGCCCGCGATATCCTTGGCAAGCTGCTTCTTGCCCTGGATGTTGCCCTGACGGGCGATCATGATGCGCTGGGCCTGGGGAGAGCCGGCGCCGTGCATGGACTCGGTGCGGTAGCCCACAGCGGCGGCACCCAGGCACAGGTTCTCGATGAAGCGCATGATGCGCTGGCGGTTCTCGGTGGAGACACCCTCCCGGGCGGCAAAGAACTTGTTGCAGATCTCGCCGATGGTCTCGCCGTTGCGGCCCACCACAGTCTCACTGTGGAAGTCCTTCTGAGAGGGCATGGTGACCATCAGGCCGCCGGCGATATCCTCCGCCAGGCGAACGATCTCATAGGGGAAGCGGGTGACGTTCTGCTTGCACACGTTGGCCAGCAGCAGGTCGATCTGGTAGTTGCCAGCCTTGGTCTTGAAGCCCTGGGCAGAGCAGGCGATGCCGCAGCAGAACAGGGTCTCATTCAGGTGGGTCATCTCGATGAGCTTGTCCTTCACGGCGGAGGCCTTCTCCACGCCATTGTACTCGGCAGCGAGGGCCGCGGCGCCAATCAGGGTGTCGCCCACGCCCACCTTGCAGCCGCCGTAGCTCTGGCGGTGATAGCCGGCGAAGCGCTCCACGATCATACCGGCGAACTCATACTCGCCGTTGAGGAAGATGTACTCGTTGGGGATGAACACGTGGTCCAGCACCACCAGGGCCTCCTGGCCGCCGAACTTGGCGTTGCCCACATCGATGGAGGCGTCCTCCTCCAGCTTGCGGGTGTCGCAGGACTGACGGCCATAGATCATGTACATGCCCTCGGCGTCGGTGGGACAGGCAAAGGAGACGGCCCAGTCCTTGTCAGCCTCACCCATGGAGATAGTGGGCATGAAGATGTGCCAGTGGGAGTTGATGGAGCCAGTCTGGTGGCACTTGGCGCCGCAGACCACGATGCCGTCGGGACGACGCTCCACAACGTGGACATACATGTCGGGATCAGCCTGCTGGCTGGGAGCCTTGGAGCGGTCGCCCTTGGGGTCGGTCATGGCGCCGTCCACGGTCAGGTCGTTGTCCTGGACATAGGTCAGGAACTTCTTGAAGTTCTCGTGATAGTGGGTGCCGTACTTCTCATCGATCTCGAAAGTGGTGGAGAACACGGAGTTGAAGGCGTCCATGCCCACGCAGCGCTGGAAGCAGGAAGCGGTCTTCTGGCCCAGCAGGCGCTGCATCTTTACCTTGTTCATCAGGTCCTCGGTGGACTGGTGCAGGTGGGTGAAGCGGTTGATGGTGTGGCCCGTCAGGCTGGACTTCACGGTCATGAGGTCCGCATACTGAGGGTCCTGGGCCAGGGCGTAGGTCATGGCCACGCAGTTGATGCTGGGGCGGATCATGGGGTGGTCCACCCAGTTTTCGATCTTCTCGCCGAACATGTAGACACGGGTGTTCAGCTTGCGCAGGCTGTCAATGTATTCCTGTGCGGTCATCAAAGCCATTTTATGTTTCCTCCTTATGAATTGGGGGGTTTGGGATTTTAGTCGTTGGCCAGGCCCATCAGCTCATCCTTGAAAATGCGCTCGTCCATGAGCTTCAGGTCCTCGGCGATCTTCGGCATGAACTCCATCTGGTCCAGCACCTGGGTCTGGAGGTCAATGCCGGGGGCGATCTCAATGAGGGTCACCCCCTCAGGGCGCAGCTCGAACACGGCGCGCTCGGTAATGTACAGCACGGGCTGGTGCACCTTGTTGGCGTATACGCCGGAGAAGGTGATGTGCTCCACCTTGTTGACGAACTTCTTCTTGGCGCCCTCCTGCACGATGACCAGCTTGCCGTCCCGGCACTCGGTCTTCAGGCCCTTGGCGGTGAAGGTGCCGCAGTAGACCACCTTCTTGGCGTTCTGGGTGATGTCGATGAATCCGCCGGCACCGGCCAGACGGGTACCGAACTTAGACACGTTCAAATCGCCGTTGGGTGCGGTCTCGGCCAGGCCCAGGAAGGCCACATCCAGGCCGCCGCCCTGATAGAAGTCGAACTGGACGTTGTGGTCCAGAATGGCCATGGCGTTGGCGGAGGCACCGAACTGGGTGCCGCCATAAGGCACACCGGCAATGCCGCCGGCCTCCACGGTCAGGGTCATCTTATCGGAGATGCCCTCCTCGGCGGCCACATTGGCGATCTTCTCAGGCGCGCCGGTGCCCAGGTTGACGATGGCGTCCTTGGGCAGCTCCATAGCCGCGCGGCGGGCCAGGATCTTCTTGGCGTCCAGGGGAATGGGGGGAATGGCGTCCACAGGGATGCGGAACTCGCCGGTCAGGGCGCCGTCATAGGGCATACCCAGGCACTGCATGTTGTCCTCAATAGAGCCTACCACAATGGCATCCACATAGATACCGGGAATTTTCACCAGCTTGGGGTCCAGAGAACCGCCCTGGACGATCTTCTCCACCTGGACGATGACCTTGCCGCCGGAGTTCTTGGTGGCCTGGGCCTGGGCAGTGACATCCAGGGGGCCGATCTCGCGGTGGACGGTGCAGTTGCCGTACTCATCGGCATAGGAGCCCCGGAGGAAGCAGACGTTGATGGGGAAGCCCTTGTACAAAAGGCGCTCCTCGCCCTCGATCTCAATGAGCTTCACCAGGTCCTCCTTGGTGACCTCATTCAGCTTGCCGCCGCCGTTGCGGGGGTCGGCGAAGGTGTACAGGCCCACATGGGTGATGGTGCCGATGTTGTGGGCCGCGATATCACGGTACATGTGGGTGATGACGCCCTGAGGCAGGTTGTAGGCCTCGATCTTGTTGGCCAGAGCCAGGTCGCCCAGCTTGGGAGCGCGGTCCCAGTGGCCGCCCACCACGCGCTTGACCATGCCCTCATGACCGTAATGGTCGCCGCCGGTGCCGTCCCGGTGTCCCTGGCCGGCTGCGAAGAACAGCGTCAGGTCTCTGGGATGGCCCGTCTCCAAAAAGCGCTTTTCCAGGGCGGTGGACAGTGCCTCGGGGCAGGCGCAGCTGACGAAGCCGCCAGTGGAGACGGTGTCGCCGTCATTGACCATCAGGGCCGCTTCCTCGGCGGTAATCACACGAACTTTCTTCATGCTTGTTTTCCCTCTTTTTTATGTAATTTCAGATGGTTTACTTGTTCTGGAAGTGCTTTTCCTTGCGCTTTTCCAGGAAGGCGCTCATGCCCTCCTTCTGGTCGGCGGTGGCGAAGCACATGGCAAACAGCTCGTTCTCCAGGGCGATGCCGTCATCGATGTCCATCTGCATGCCGCGGTCGATGCAGGCCTTGGAATACTTCACGGCGATGGGAGCGTTGGCGGTGAAGGACTTGGCCATGGCGATGGCGCTGTTCATCAACTCCTCGGGAGCGTACACAGCGTTGACCAGGCCGATCTCCTTGGCCTCGGCGGCGCCGATGACCTTGCCGGAGAAGATCAGCTCCTTGGCCTTGGCGATACCCACGCGGCGGGGCAGGCGCTGGGTGCCGGAGAAGCCGGGGGTGATGCCCAGGCCCACTTCAGGCTGGCCGAACTTGGCTCCGCCCTTGCCCTCGGCGTTGGGGCCGGCGGCCAGAATGATGTCGCAGGACATGGCCAGCTCGCAGCCGCCGCCCAGAGCGAAGCCGTTCACCGCGGCGATGGTGGGGATCTCCAGCTTTTCGATGCGGCGGAACAGGGCGCTGCCCCGCTGGCCCCACTTGCGGCCGGCGGCCACATCCATGGGATACTGCTCACCGATATCCGCGCCGGCCACAAAGGAGCGGCCCTCGCCGGTGATAATGAAGGCGCCCAGTTCGGCGTCCTTCTCCACTTCGGAGATCACCTGCTCCAGTTCAGAAATCACAGTGGAGTTCAAAGCGTTCAGCGCCTCGGGACGATTGATGGTGGCAATGCCGATGTTGCCGTTCTTCTCGTAACGAATGGTCTGATACATGACTGTTTCCTCCTCAAAAAGTAAATGTAGGGATGGCCGCTTCCCGCTGTCACGCGGAGCGGGTCCAGAGTTTTGCCGCTTGATATTTAAGCAATTTTCATGCCAATTTTCTTCAACGAGATTTTCCCGAATTTCCAGCAGTTTTTATCTATAATACACAAATTATTTCGTTCCATTTTGTGCTTTTAACAACAGATGTTCTTTTCTATCCGCTCACTTATTCAAAAATGAATAGTCCTTTTCTTCCTTCCTTTTTTCAAAAAATAAAAGTCCTTTTGTGAGGACGCCCTAAATTTTTTCCTGCATTTCTGTCAAATCCGACGAGTAAAAAATGGTCCCCTCCCCTTCCTATTCACTTTTGAATATGATATACTCATTTTTGAATAGAACTCGTGGTCCCACCACGAATTGGAAAGCAGGTGGCGGTTTGGCACAATCAGAGAATTTCTCGAATATTTTTGACGAAGATATCAATTTGAAAGGTCTCTTTGAGATTCTCAACCCGGAGAACAATCTGGTCCTGGCGGATGACATGATGCTCTCGGACGCGCAGGGCATCATTTTGCGGGTCAGCGAGACCTATGAGAAAAACTTCGGCTTCACGCACAACTCCATCGTGGGCAAATCCGCCTTTGACCTGGAGGCGGACGGCACCTTCACGCCCTGCATCACAGCGGAGGTCATCCGGCAGAAGCGGAAGATCACCGCCACCCAGACCATCAACCATTCCCACAAAAACGTCATGACCGTGGGCATTCCCCTTTTCGCCGACAACGGGGAGCTGAAATATGCCGTCTGCTTCAATACGGTCTCCATGGAGCAGATCAACACCATCCAGCGGAATTACCGCCATCTCCAGGACTCCATCCAGCAGTACTCCCAGGAGATCGCGGAGCTGCGCACCCGGGCCACCTCCACCTCCATGGTGTTCAAAAGCACCTCCATGCAGCGGTTGTGGACCCTTATGCAGAACACCGCCAACACAAAGGCCAACATCCTCATCACCGGCGAGACTGGCGTGGGCAAGAGCGCCATTGCCAAGACCATCCATAAAATGAGCAACCGGGCGAACGGTCCTTTCATTGAGGTCAACTGCGCCGTACTCCACGAAAACCTCATCGAATCGGAGCTGTTCGGCTATGAAAAGGGTGCCTTTACCGGTGCCTCTTCTTCCGGCAAGATCGGCAAGATCGAGCTGGCCAACCACGGCACGCTGTTTCTGGACGAAATCGGCGAGCTGCCGCCCCACATTCAGTCCAAGCTCCTGCAACTCATTCAAGAAAAAACCATCGAGCGCCTGTCCGGCACCCGCAAGATCGAGCTGGATTTTCGCCTCATCGTGGCCACCAACCGCAATCTGGAGGAGGAGGTCCAGCGGGGCCTGTTCCGCTCTGACCTCTTTTACCGGCTGAACGTCATCCGCATCCATATTCCGCCTCTGCGGCTGCGGAAGGAGGACATCTTCCCCCTGGCCCACCAATTTTTGGCCCGGTTCTGCCGGGAATACGGCAAGAACCTTACCTTCTCCCCCCGGTTCCTGGCGTTTCTGGAGCAATATGAGTGGCCCGGCAATGTCCGGCAGCTGGAAAACCTCATTGAGCGCCTAGTCATCACCGTGCAGGACCCCATCATCGACGTCACCGCCCTGCCGCTGGAATATACCGGCGACGCAGTCCCTCCCGCGGAGCTGCTGGCCCAGGCCGGCACGTTGTCGGAGCGGATGGACGCCTACGAGGCCCAGATCATCCGGGACTCCTACCACCGCTGCGGCACCACCGTGGCGGTCGCAAAGGAGCTTGGCATCTCCCAGGCCACCGCTGCCCGGAAAATCAGCAAATACGTCACCGGCAGAGCCTGAGCGCCGCCGAAGAAAGGAATCTGTTCTTATGAGCCTGGTCTCATTGAAAACTGAGCTGCGTCAGGACTTAAAGCTGACGCCGCAGCTGCTGCAATCCATGGAGATCCTGCAAATGAACTCTCAGGAACTGTTGGAGTACCTGAACAAAGCCAGTGAGGAAAACCCCATTGTGGAGCAGGAGGATTCCGCCTCTCTCCGCAGTGCCTATGAGGAACTGCGGCAGAAGGCCAGCTGGATCGACGGGGGGCTCCACGGCGGGACCTTCACCCACGAGGACGCCGCCATGCCCGAGCGGGGCGCCGCCGACCGGGAGACAGAGAGTCTGTCCGCCTTTTTGTGCGACCAGTTGGACCGGAAGCGCCTGCCCAAGCCTCTGCTGGCCCTGACCCGGTACATCGCGGAGCTGGTGGATGAGGACGGTTGGCTGAGCCAGGAGGACCTGGACGGCCTGCTGGACCTGAAGATCCCCCAGACGCTCATCGACCAGGCCCTCTCCACGGTCCAAAGCCTGGACCCCGCCGGCGTGGGTGCCAGAAGCCTGTCGGAATGCCTGCTGCTGCAGCTGGCCCGGCGGGACAACGTGTCCCCCGCCGTCATGGATATCGTCTCCCGGTTTCTGCCGGAGCTGAGTCGTAAGCACTACGGACCCATCTCCCGGGAGCTGGGCCTCACCGTGGAGGAGATCCAGGCGGCGGAAAAGGTCATCGCCAGTCTGGAGCCTCATCCCGGGCAGGCCTTTCAGCCGGCGGAGCCTACGGTCTACGTCCGGCCGGATATTTTTATCGTGGAGCTGGATGGGCAGCTGCAAGCCGTTCTGAACGAATACTATCTTCCCCGGGTATCCATCAGCGATTACTATGCCCGTCTTTTGAAGGAATCCGACGAGCAGGAGACCCGGGAATATCTGCGGCAGAAAATGCAGCAGGCCAAGTGGCTTTTGAACAGTCTGGAGCGCCGGGGCAGCACGCTCCGTGCCTGCGCGGACGCTATTTTGGAGGCACAGCGGCCCTTTTTCGCGGGTAAGACCAACGAGCTCTCCCCCATGAGCCTCAGCTCCCTGGCGGAGGCCCTGGGGGTCCATCCCTCCACCATTTCCCGGGCTACCCGGGGCAAGTTCCTCCAGTGCCGCCAGGGCACCTATCCCCTGCGCTACTTTTTCAGCCGGGCCATCGGCGATCAAGGCCCCTCCCAGCAGGCGGTGAAGCGAAAGCTCCTGGAGTTGGTCCGCAGCGAAGACCCCCAGCGGCCCTTCAGCGACCAGCGCCTGTGCCAGCTGCTCTCCGCCCAGGGCATTCAGGTGGCCCGCCGTACGGTGGCCAAATACCGCATTGAACTGGGCATTCAATCCTCCACGGCCAGGAAGCGGTAAGTAAGTTCCTTTCCGGCTTCAGGCCGGCTACCGTAGGAACCACTGCCTTCCACCCGTTTGGAAATCCATCCATTCTTCGTCTCCTCGTTGTGCTCTGACCTGGAACCCCCCACACGGTCTCTCCTGCATTTTAAGTCCCTGCAGCCGCAGAGCCCGTTCAAAACAGAAGGGGATGGCACCCTGTAATGGGTACTATCCCCTTTTAAATCCATTACGCCGCCTTGCGGGTCAGCAGCAGCCCGCTGGTGATGGCGGTCAGAGGTGCCACTGTCACCAGGCCGGAGGAGCCCACGATGGTATGCACGATCTCTGCCGCCACATATTTGTAATTCAGAATGAACTCCACCGGCGTGCCCTGAGCCATGAACACCATCAGCAGGGCGATGTAGCTGCCGGAATAGGCCAGCAGCAGCGTGGTGGTGGTAGAGCCGCAGGCTGCCCGGCCCACGGCGAAGCCGGAGGAGATGGCCTCCCGGGCGGTGATGTCCGGCCGCTTCTGCACCACCTCGTACACCGCGGAGCAGATGTCCACCGACAGGTCCATCACCGCGCCGGAGGAGCCTAGGAAAATAGAGGCCATAAAAATGCGGGTCAGATCCAGGTTTTGATACCCGGCGTACAGCAGGCTCTCGCTGGACTCCATGACGGCACCGCGGATGCGGAACAGGTTCGTGAACACCACACCCAGCACCGCCGTGACGGCGATGCCCAGAGCCGCCCCAGAGACGGCGGCCAGGCACCGGCGGTCAAAGCCATAGATCAAGCTGAGGATGAGGGCCGTCAGCACCAGCACGATGGCAAGGGCCAGCCACACCGGGTTCCAGCCCCGCAGCAGGCAGGGCACCAGCACCTTCCACATCAGCAGAATGGTATCCACAAAGGAGAGGATTGCCCGGATGCCGGTCCACCCGGCAAACAGCACCAGCAGCAGCAAAAACAGCCCCGCCAGCAGTGCCTCCTTATCCAGCCGGTAGTGGTCGGTCATGGAGACCACGGAGATGACGCCGGCGCTGTGGCTGACGGTGACAAAGGCCACGTCGCCGGGGGCAAACAGCTTGTCCTGGGCCAGGGAACCGTTGAGCCGGTTGACAGCTTCCACGGTCTGCCCCTTGAAATGGCCGCCCAGCAGCTTCACCGTGCACCGCTGCTCGCCGGTGCGGATAAGGCCGGTATCCACGATGTCGCTCTCGTCGGTGACCAGCACCTCTGCCCGAACACGGTCGGCATTCTGATAGGTAAGATTGCCCTCAAAGCCCGTGGGCAGCATCAGCAATACCACCAGCAGCACCAGCGCGGCCAGTACCGGGCCGTGGGTCTGCCTGGAAAACGCGGGAAATCGGTTTTTCATAAGGCCTCCTGAAAACAGCGGGACAGGGAGCGGCCCAGCCGCTCCCTGTTTCCCCGGGGGTGGTATCGTCACTTGACCTTCAGTATGGAGGCCAGCTTGGTGTAGATGGCGGTGTTGTCATAGTAGCCGCCGAAGCTCTCGGCGCCGGTGCCGTCGGCGAAAACTGCCACGGGCAGGCCGGTGTGGGAGTAGCTGGTAAAGTCAATGCCGGACTTGTTGTTCAAAATGTGGGTGACGGTAACGGAGAAGGGGTTGTAGGTGCCGTACAGCACATACTGCTCCTGGGTGTACTTGCCGGAGTCGTAATCGCTCATAGCCAGTTCATAGGCGGTCTTCAGCCGCTGGACCTCGTAGTCGGTCAGCACCAGCTTGTCACCGGCCTCGCCCTTCAGCTTCAAGCCAAACAGCTTCTCCACGTCCTTCATGGCGTCCTCGAAGGAGGTCTTGTTGGCCTTGTACTTCGCCACATACTGCTCATCGAACTAGGCGTAGGAAATGGTCTGGCTGGCCAGGTTGGTGAGATAGGTGTCGTAGTCGGTACCGGCGTAACCGATGGTCAGGCCGCCGGTCTCATGGTCGCCGGTCACCAGGATCAGGGTGTCCTTGGGATGCTGCTTGGCAAAGTCCACGGCCACCTGGACGGCGTCGGCCAGGGCCAGGGTATCACTGACGGTGGAACCGGCGTCATTGGCGTGGCAGGCCCAGTCGATTTTGCCGCCCTCGCACATCATGAAGAAGCCTTTGTTATTGTTCAGGACCTCGATGCCCTTCTTCACATAGTCGGCCAGGGCCCACTCGCCCTGCTGGCGGTCCAGCTCGTAACCCATGGCGTCGGAGTCCGCCAGGTGCTCGTCGATGAAAATGACCTTTCCGTCCTTGGCCGTGACCTTGGCGGCGTCAGCCTGAGTGGTGGTCACTTTATAGCCAGCCTCCTTCGCCAGGTCGTAGAGGCTCGTCTGGTCCTTGTTATTGCCAGCGGGCTTCTTCAGGGCGCCGCCGGCGAAATACCCAAAGCCGGAGTTCACCATTTCCACGCCGATCTCATAGTAGTTGTTGCGGCTGGCCTGGTGGGCGTAGAACGCGGCGGGAGTGGCGTGGTTCAGGTTGACGGAGGAGATAACGCCCACCTTCCAGCCTTTCTGGGCGTGGAGCTTCTCGGCGATGGTCTCATAGGTCACGGTGCCGGTCTCGTCGGTGTTGATCATGCCGGAATAGGTCTTGTAGCCGGTGGCGATGAAGGTGGCGGCGGAGGCGGAGTCGGGGGCAAAGCTGCAGGAATCGTAGGTGACAGCGGAGCCGGCCACGTCGAAATTCATGAAGTTCAGGGCCTCGGGGCCGTCCAGCTTGGCGCCCTGGCGGTCCTTGACGCTGGGCTCGGCCTGCATGTAATCCTCGTCCGCCATAGCGCCCAGATAGTCGGAGGCGGCCTGGAACTGGGGATAGCTCATACCGTCACCGATGAACAGGAACACATACTTGGGAGACTTGGCGGCGCCGTACACGGCGGTATCCGTCAATTCTCCGCTGACAACAGCGGATATTTTTTCCGTCTGAACAGCGGCCTCCCGGGAAGCTGAGGCACCGCAGGCGGTCAGGCCCAGCGCGGTGGCACCGGCCAGCAAGCCTGCAAGGAGTCGTTTCATCATGTTGATTTCCTCTCTTTTCTGAATATGGATTTCCCTTTGGGGCACGCCCAGCATAAGGCAGCCGTGTTTAATTTCTCCACCGGGTTTCTGAAAAGGTTCCGTAAAATATCAAGAAGCAGAAGAACGCCGTCCGGTATAACCGGACGGCGTTCTTCCTTTTTAAAAAGAGGATAGAATGAAAAGAATTTCTTGCAGTGATTAAAATACCAGAGCGCAGGACTGTGTTCCACCGCGATTCTGTCAAACCTTTGTTAAATCCAGGCGAAAATGGAATTTTTCAGAAGATCCCAGGAGGCCGGATTATCCCCGTCCTTCCCGGTCACGCAAACAGTTTCCATACATTGTTGTAAAACACATCCTCCATAAGTATTTCCGCTGTTTCGCTTAGAATAAACATAACTTCTCCTTTACATACCATCCGGCGCAAAACGACTCCAGGCTGTTTTCGACAACCTGGAGTCGTTTTGCGCATCACATACTGACCATGGAGGCCCTCGCTCCTGATTCTTCCAAAGGGCATCTCCTTATTTTTCGTCTAAGGATGCCGCCAACTTTAGAAACGGTTCCCGGTGTCCGCCACGCTTCATTTCTCTCTTCCGTGGTTCCGGCATATATTCCAGTCACCCGTATCAGCAACGTTTTGAGGTTGCCTTCCAAATTTTCAATTTTTCAGCTTCCTTTATAAGAGCCTCGCGAAAGTCCGGATGAGCGATCGATATGATCTTCTCCGCCCGTTCCCAAGTGGAGGCACCTTTGAGATTTACAATGCCGTACTCTGTCACAAGATACTGCACATTGCAGCGGGTATCTGTGACGATGGAGCCTTCCCGCAGTGTGGGACGAATGCGGCTTTGCAGGTTGCCGGACTTGTCTGTCATTGTGGAAGAACAGCAAATAATGTCTCCCATCTGCTCCATGCGGGGGAAACGGATCTTTGATACCAGTATGGGGAACGGCTCGATCTCGCTGGCCCAGATCGGCTCGATGCCGCATCGTACCGAAGCCAGAGGAAAACCGGAGATGCCATCGAACAGGCTCCCCATCGTAAGTTTTCTTGTTGACTGTGTCATATCATCACCCTTTTTCATTTGATTGCCGCGGCGATGGTTCTCGTCACATTCACCGCGGACTGTGCCGTATAAACGGCACTCGTAATATTGGCCTTTGTTGTGGTGTCCAGACCGAAGCTGCCGGCAATGCGGGGCACTTCGCCGGCAGAGAGCATGAGCCCCACGCCCATGAGCGCGTGGTCCTTGAACACCATGAGTCCTGCAATCAAGATGGTGGACTGGAGGAAGGCGGTCAGGCACAAGCCGATGCCCTGCCGCGTCCAGCCCATAAAGCCGTCCAAATAGCCACGCGGGATACTGAACATATAAAGGCTGCCCACGGCAATTTGAATCAGCAAAATGCCTCCGCGTTTGAGGTTGGCAAAAAACACCTTCAGCACCGCGTAGCCCATGAGGACCACGCAAAAGAGGAGCATGATGGGGCTGGTGATGATGCCAAGGCCGAAGTGGGAGCTGTTCACCACATCTGCAAGTGTCTGGATCTCGCTGAGCTCCGTGATGATGTCCTGTCCCACCTCACCGATGCTCCGACCGTAGCCGGTAAGCCCTGCGGAAAAGGTTCCCTGCAGCGACACCGACAAAGCATAGAGCCGGACAGGGACAACGGTGAAGAGACTTACCGCCAGAAAGCCCTTGATGATATTCATCCCGCACTGCTGGAGATTGCCTCTGCTGGTGGAGTATTCAATGCCGCACTCAAAGGCGCAGACTACCACACTGACGGCAAACAGTGCCCACGCAAGGCGTGAGAAAAAGAGAATGATGGCGCTGACCCATTCCAGTTCGAATAGTTCCACGCCCATATTGCCCATGAGGGCAAAGAAGTTGCCGAGAAAGCCTATGGCCTGCCCATAGACCCAGTCCATGAGCTGATTCAGGACTGTCGCGGCGACAAAATCCCAAATAAATATTGTTCATTCACCTCCGGAGACGCGACAAGGCCGCCGCCCTTTCGGGCGACGGCCTTGTCGCAATAATTGGTATTATGATTTGTGGGAGAAGTTTTCGTATAGGGGGATGCCGTCCCGCAATTACTTCAAAAGGCGGGGATAGTCTGTCGCGCCATTGACGATCGCATAAATGTAAACGGTGTCCCCAATCAATTTATAGATGGCAACATAAGTCTTCGTCAGCACAAGTTTACGGTAACCGCTTGCCGCAAGGATCGGGTCCGGATGCGTTTGCCCCATCAGTGGGAAATCCCGCAGACGGTTTATGGTCGTTTTCATTGTACTGTAGATTTTCCGCGCGTAGGGAGTTCCTGCCTCCGTAATGTGATACTTTACGATCTCCTCGAAGTCGTGTTGAGCAGGAGGAAGATAGACCAGTTTACTTTTCGTAGGCACGGAACAGCTCCTCCATTCTTTCGTCAAGCTCATCCGGCGTGCAGACAGGCTCTCCGCTCAGTCTGCTGAGTTCCGCAGCATAAATTTTGTCGCGATGTCGGAACATTTTTTCCCGCTCCTCGTATGCTGCCATGCTCATATAAACACCGTCATCTTCACCCTTATTCGTAATGAAGATCGGTTCACCGGATGCCTTTGCCAGCTCAGAGATCTGCGTGTACTCATTCCGCAGAGCAGAGGATGGTCTGATTTGCATAGAAAGCCCTCCTTATCAATTTCTTGATAGTATTATATCAAGATAATGCTTTTTATGCAAGCCTATCTTTGTGAGGTGTGTGAGGTGACTTTATAGGCCTACACCATTCGTCGGCAAAGCAACCATTGTGTCTTATTCGTTGTCTCTGGCAGGAGAGTCCGGATTCGATTTTTAAATTCTTCCTACACGTATTAGATCCCGATGATGTTCCAGATGTATTTCGGCGCGACCAAGCTGAAAATCAGGCAGGCAAAGAGGATGGTGGGTCCAGTCCATTCAAACTGGCCTCGCTGTCGGTAGTCAAAGTACGCTCCGCCAAGTTTCACGAAGAATGCGATGGCGAGAATCATATCCAATGCGGGGAACACCACCTTCTCCACCACGCTCTTGATCTGCTTGGCCGCCTCCGTCCATGTCTGTTCCACCGCTCCTGCGACATCCCCGCCCGCAGCGAGCGCCGAGGTACAGCAGAGCGTGGTCAGGAGCATGAGCGTCAGCATCAAAGTAATCGTTTTTCTTTTCAAGAAATCTCAACCTCCTCAAAAGTGTGGGGGCTGTCTCCGTATGAGGCAGCCCCCTGTATTGATTTAATAACCGGTGCGAGGCAGGGGCTTGCTACGGGCGTAGACGCGGGTGACCCAACGGGAGGTGGCCATGATCCACTGCCCGTTGTACACGCCGCCCGCGTCAGCCTGATTAGCGAACTGCGCACCGCCGGTGAGCTTGGCAAGGGCCTTGCAGTCCACGCGGGGCGGTTCCACCTGCCGGAAGTTGGCGGGAACAATGCCAAACGATGCCATGAACTCCGTCACATACTCGTTGGCGGCAAGCCCCAGCGCCGCGGGAGAGGCGTCCAGCACATAGTTTTTGGATGTGTTCAGATTATCCGCCAGTGTGCGCCAGGTATCCCCGCTGAGATTCGTGCGGTAGACGATCTTATAGTTGCCGGGAGTATTCCAAGTGCCGGTGTAAATCTTTTCAAGGCGCACCGCCTTGACGGGCAGGGTATCGCGCCAGTAGAAGGATTCCAGCGCTGTGGTGGAGTTGTTGGCGATGCCGGTGAAGTTGTAGCGGACAAGCTGCCCCGGCATGACGTCCACATAGCCGGTTTTCTTGATCGACACATTCGTGTACAGGCTCTTATTGGTCATGGCTGCCTTGACGATCTGACCGGCGTGCTCGATCTCCACCTCAATGGGCGTCTTATCCAGCCCATAAAACTCCGCCGCCTTGGATTCCACGATTTTATATCGCGCCAAAGGCAAGGGCTTGCTGACCGCCAAGCCGTTTTTATCCGTCTTAATGGTATCCGCCAGACGGTTGGTGCGGGCGTTGTAAACCTCAAAGACGGTGTTGGGGATCGGCGTTCCGGCGGGCCAGCCGTTCATGGAATTATAGTCCGCCGATGTCTTAACGATCTGGACCTGACCGGTGATGGGCGTATTCTTCCATTCGATTTCCGTGGTTTCGCCGGACTTTACATACACGGTCTTTTTCTGCGTGTCGGGAA
Organism: uncultured Dysosmobacter sp.; assembly: GCA_934590165.1. Lineage (GTDB taxonomy): Bacteria > Bacillota > Clostridia > Oscillospirales > Oscillospiraceae > Oscillibacter. The sequence continues at coordinate 42,071 of CAKTOO010000017.1, forward strand.
TATACCCCTCATTTTCCAATTCACGCAGATAAAAACGTCCAGTGGTCAGGTTTTCAAAACGGACATAACCGCGGTCATCGCTTGTTTCCTGCGCAATGGGATTATTTCCGCTGTCGTAGAGAATGAAGGATACACCGTAGATGCCCTCGCCGGTGGTCGAATCGACCTTGTGGATCAGGATGCCGGAGATGGCTTTGTTGGTCACCGTTTTGGTCGTGGTTTTACCATCCTCCACGGTGAAATAGATGGGGGTATTATCAAGCTGGAAACCCTTGCCCGCCTCAGTTTCCACGGTGTAGTAGCTGCCGCTTTCCAGCGACACATACACGCGGCCGTCCGTTCCGGTGGTGACGGTATCCACCAGACCGCCATCGCTGACACGGCGGATCTCGAAGGTGGTGTTGGGGATGCGCTGGGTCTTGTCCGCCGCATTCACTTTCACCAGCTCCAGCCCACCGATGGGAGCATTATAAAAATAGAGGGACTGCGTGTCGTTGGGGTTGACCACCACGGTCTGCGTGCGGGTATTCTCGTCGATGGTGTAACCGGGGACAGATTTTTCCTCTGTCACCACCAGTGTACCGGTGACGCCCTTGAGAATGATCTGCCCGTTTTCATCGGTATAGTACAGACCGTTGGAGCTGATTTTTCCGTTTTCGTCGGGGACAAACTCGCCGGTAGACGTAGTGATTTTGAAGGTAACTCCCTCCAGCGGCATCTTGCGATCCAGAGAGGACAGTTTGTTGATGCCGAGCGCGCCCTGACGTTCATTCCAGAAGGTCAGGCGCTGGGGAGACTGGCTCTGGTCGATCTTAATGCTCTGCGGTGTCCCGTCCAACACGAATCCATCCACAGATTTGACCTCTTTTGCGGTAACAGTCATGCCGTCGGTCAGACCCTCAATGACGATCTGGCCTGCGGAGTCAGTGGTATAGTATCCGTTGTTGGGACCAACCACCGCGCCGGAGGAGTCTGTCACGAGGAACTGCGCCCCGGCAAGCGGTTCATTTTTCGTGCCGGAAATGTATTTCTGGAGAATCAATGTTGTGGTGGGCTTGTTGTAAAAGGTCAGCGTCTGGGTGTCATTGGGATTGACTACCACCGTCTGTGTGCGGCTGGCTTCGTCGATGGTGTAGCCGGGAATCGTCTTGGTTTCCGTCGCTACCACGGTGCCAACGATACCGGAAATTCTGATCTCACCGGATTTGTTGGTGTAATAAATGCCGTTGCTGGACAGCTCGCTGTTGGCGTCGGGAACGAAGCTGCCATCCGCGTAGGTGATCTTAAACTCGGCACCCTCCAGAGGCTCCTTGTTGGGACCGGTGCTGACCTTGCGGATGATGAGATTTCCGGCAGGCTGGTTCAGAAACTGCAGATGCGCCGTTTCGCCGCTCTTGATGAGTGCGTGCTGAGGGCTGTCACCCAACAGGTAGCCCGTTTTTGCCCTGACTTCACGGGTAATGACCGTCATGCCGGGTTCCAGACTATCCACCAGAATTTCGCCTGCGGCATTGGTGGTAAAGCGGCCGTTGTCGTTGCCGAGATAATGGCCGCTGCTGTCGGTCAGCAGGAACTCTACGCCGGAGAGCGGTTCGTGCTTGCTGTCATTGCTCAGCTTTGTAATGAGCAGGCTGCCGAGCGGCGCATTGCCAAAGCGGAGCGTCACCACGTCCTGATCCTCGCCGGAGATCCACACCGTCTGGGGTTCACGGTCGATGATGTGATTTCCGTCGCTCTCAATCTCCTGGCAGATATAAGTACCTTTTTTGAGCCCCGTCACGGTGAACGCTCCGTTGGGTCCGGTCACATAAGTCCCGGTGACTGTACCGCCAGTACCGGAAGTGCCGCCGCCTAAATATCTCAGTTCAAATTGGCAGCCCTCCAGTCCTTTTCCGGTTTTGGCATCATATTTGTACACAACGAGGGCGCTGTGAGGAACATTGTCCACGGTCACGGTCTTAGAGGTATTGGCTTCCAGATAGAACTCGGTGACCCCGCTGCCCTGAATGCCAAAGCCCTTGGGAGCGGACTCCTCCACCAGCTTGTACCAGCCACGGTTTACATCGGTGAGTGTGATTTTACCATCGGAGGCCGTTGTGAATACACCGAGGTCGTTGATCTCGCCGGTGGTGGTATTGTCCGAGCCGTAATAGATATGAAATTTGGCATTAGAAAGAGGATCACCGGTGATGCTGTTGCGCTTCAGGATCGTCAGAGAGGGTTTGGCCGCGTTGAAGAAGGTCACCGTTCTGGTGCAGCCCGCTTCCAGATGGATCTCCTGGGGGATCTCAGAGAGAATGACATTGGCAGGTACATTCTTCTCCGTGATGCGATAGCTGCCCACGGGGATGTTCTCTAAAAAGATACGCCCCGCGCCGTCTGTGGTGGCGCTGGTGGAAAAGCTGCCGTCGATCTGTTCAATGAGATAAGTGACGCCTTCGATAGGCTCCCCGTTGGCAATGTTTTTCTTCAAAATTTCCAGACCGGGCTTCTGGTAAAATGATTTTTAATGGCTTCTGCGTGTCAAGATGGTATTACTTCATTTTCATCTCCATTTCCTGGGATTGTTGGACAGGTGACAGCATGGGCTGATAGTCCGCGCGATGCAGCAGGCCGTAGGGTGAAAGCACTGCATTGTCCTCCTTGATGATGTCGCAGCCGTAGGCGTAGAGGTTGACGTGGGAGATCAGCAGCTCCGTCGAGTGGTCGTCCGTCATGAAGTGAAGCTGGTCAATAGCCGTTTCCTGCGGTGAGCTGATCTCCGGCGTGAGGACGTAGTCATCCAGACGCTCTGTCAGGCTTATGGCGGTTCCGATGTCCCGTACCTCAAACTGCTCCAGCAGCGCTTTCAGCTTTGGGAGCTGCACCTGTCGGGCAGGGATGTCCTTCACCGCTTTGGTAAATTCGTTGAAGGCTTCCATCTCCACGGGCAGGTCGGCAAATGTTGCCGCATTGGGGATGATGCCATCACAGTCGAGCACAACGGTATTTTTCCATTGCAGCGTCCCCAACTACTCCTGTACTTCCTCCAAATCTTCCTCTAATGCAGGGAGGTTCAGCATCGCCGTGCGGTTGTCTCTGAAATCCGGGTGCAGGCCGAGGGTCAGTCGGAAGAGGTATCCCGGCTTTTCCGGCAGCTCCTTTGGGCAGGGCGGCGCTGTCAGCAATCCGCCGTCCAGCACCACATAGCACCCGCTCACATAGACGCCGCCCTCGCCGGTGCGGAGCACTTTGCCGATCTTGGCAAAGTCCAGCATCTCGAATACCTCGTCCGATATGCCCTCCAGTTCCGGCACAAAGTCGTTTTCCGCGTAGAAGCGGCCAAGCTGTGCGTCATCCACGGCATCCACCACATGATACCCAAGGGTCATCCCTCCCATTTTCATCCCGTCCCGCTCATAGGTTTTCGGGTCAGCGCCGGGGACGCCCCAGCCGTGCATACTGCCGCACTCCATTGCCAACCGTTACTCCTGCGTCACGCCGAGGCGTTCGTTGTTGTAATCTGCCAATTCACGGTTCTGCGCGGGATTGTCTGTGTTCCAATCACTGGGATAGTAGCCGCTTTCACCGCGCTTGATACAGATGAGCTCGCCGGTGCCGGGGAGGGTGGAGAAGCACATCTCCGGCAGACCCTCCGCCAGCTTGGGGGCGAACAATTCCTGTTCCGTTTGGATGCTCCACTCGTCCGAGTTCCAAAGGTGGACATACAGCTCACTTCCGCCATCCACAAGGAAATTCCGCTGCTCAAAGCCCTCGCCCCAGCCGTCAGAAGCCTGTTCGGTGAGGTACTCCTTTAAGGTTTCCAGTTCTGTGTCCGATAATTCCCCGGCGACGCGGCATTCCGCCACGCCCCAGAGCTGCCGGTCACGCGCCTCTACGGTGAAAACGGCGGAGCGCACCTTGGTGTTGACGCTGTCGGCTTCATCATACCAATGCATGAGACCCCGCTCCGTCTCCTCCGGCATCCGGTTTTTCAGCAGTGCCGCCGTGATCTGATCCTGATAGCCCCGCAGCTCACTGCCCTCCAGCAATGTGCTACAATCATCGAATTCGCCGTACTCGTTTCGCTCGTAGAGATCGGCGGTCAGGGGCATATAGAGTTTGAGGGTGGTCAGCTTGGGCGGCAGCACCGTGAAGCTGTCCTCGCCGGGAATAAGTGCCAGCGACCTGCCGTTATCCCACTTCATGTGGAGCTGCCCTGCATCGTCCACGAAGTCCACCTCGCCCTCCGTGCCGGGGAGAATGGGCGCGTAGGGGTCTTCCATAGAATTGAGCCGAATGCGGGTGCCGGGGGGATACTGCTCCCGAATGAAATTCACCATTTTTCTGTCCATACTCACATTCCTCCCATTGTCATACCCTGATCGGGCGTTTTTTGATATTCCTCCAACTGGCGGGGATTTTCCTCGCCGCAGAAGTCGAAGATCATGTCATCCACCTGCTTGCGGAGGTTGGGATCATCGGTCAGCACCTCGTAACGGAAGCCTGTGGTCGGGCGGTACGGCAATTCCTCCCGCACACACTTGAGAAAGGCTTCGGCATCGGTAAACTCCTGCGCGTCGCCGTTGGCATAGGTAACGCGGCCCACCAAAGGCTTGTCCCGCGCCATGTTCTGCCTCTGCACATCGAGATCAAAGCAGGTCAGATAGCCGTTATAATCGCCCGGAGAGGGGTTGCAGCGCAGGCAGTAGCGGTAGCGTTCCGTTTCCACGATGTAGCCGTAGTTCTGTACATAGCCGCCGTCGATTTTCCCGCCGTGGTCATAGCAGAAGCGCTCCATTGCAAAACGATTTTTTAAGACGTCCTCTCGCAACGTGTCCACGACCTCCTGCAGCTCCGCCTTGAACATGGGGCTGTTCAGCTCCTCTGGGCCGCGGGGCCACCATGTATGCCAGAACTCATTGCCGCTGCGCCCAAAGTCCATGCGGACACAGCCGACAGCGCCAAGCCGCTTATCTTCTTCGGGATGCGGGGTATAAAATAAGCCCGCCTCCTCCGGGCGGGCAGGTCGGATATGAAATTGTGTTGCATCTTTCAAGGTTAAGATCTCCTTTCGGTGTAGAATTTGGCTTTACACATTACTGGGGATACGCTATGATGAGGTAAAGAAATCGAAATTTACGGAGCTGATGAAATGATTAGGAAATGTGTTGACAGTGATATAGATGCAGTGATGCAAATATGGTTAAATACGAATATTCAGGCACATAGTTTTATATCTCCTGATTACTGGAAAAACAACTTTGATGTGGTAAAAGAAATGCTTCCTCTCGCAGAAATATATGTGTATGAGGATGATTGTGCAAAGCAGATAGACGGATTCATAGGATTGAACGATAACTATATTGAAGGTATTTTCGTGAAAGAAGAAGCTCAATCAAAAGGAATTGGCAAACAACTGTTGGATTGTGCGAAGGAAGTCAAATCTACACTAAGATTAAGTGTTTATCGGAAAAATGAGAAAGCAATTAAATTTTATTTACGGGAGAAATTTAGCATTCAATCTGAAAATGTAGATGACAATACGGGAGAGAAGGAATTTATAATGGCATGGAAATATTAAATTCCAGTATGTAGAATTAAGAAAATCGGTATTTTTGAGGAGATAGATATAAAATGACCTTCCAATTAGTTTGTATAGAACCAAAAGAATTAACGCAATACAAGTCTGATATGCAGGAAGCATTTCAGAAAGGTTTTGAAGATGCTTTTGGGAAAACAGATGCTGTTATTCTGCCTGAAAAGGACATTGACCAGTCGGTGAATGCGGAGGGTTCTGCTGTCTATAAAGCTGTTGTCGATGGAGAAATGGTGGGCGGTGCTGTTGTTATTATCAATGAGAGTACACAGCATAACCATCTTGACCTGCTTTTTGTAAAGAACGGAGTTCAGAGCAATGGTATCGGTAAGAAGATATGGTTTGAATTGGAACGAATATATCCGAACACGAAAGTATGGGAAACCTGTACGCCGTACTTTGATAAGCGCAACATTCATTTTTATGTGAATGTCTGCGGCTTTCATATTACAGAATTTTTTAATGAAAAACATCCTATGCCGGATACACCGGACGATTTTGTCGGTGATGGCAATGAGGGAATGTTTGCGTTTAAAAAGCAAATGCGTCTATGAAATTCCAGTTTGTCTGCCTATCAAGCGGCTCGTTCCAAATGGATCGAGCCGCTTTTGCTTACATCATCCTCTGTCCCTGCCGCTGCTCCGAAAAGGGTGGGTCCAAGCGCCGCAGCAGGCCGAACTCCGTTTCCGTTACGCAGTCGTTTTCCATGCAGTCCTGACCGTATTGCTCAAAATCCATGTAGCCGTCCAGCTCATAGATGACTTCATCATCCAGCCCCAGCGTTTCCTGCAATCGCTGCTGACCGTAACCTCCGTGATGCGCTGGTAGTTATCCAGATTTCGCAGGAGTTCACAGGCATGGTGCAGGGTTTCCGGCTTCTCTACCTCCAGCACGGCGGCATAGGTAAGGAGCATTCCGTCCTTCTGCCAGATGTCCTCCAAGGCTTCGACAAAATCGTTGTAATCCTCCACGGCGGGGCAATCCGTATCACGGATCAGTTCCCCAATGTAAGGCACCTTGACGCGAATATCACAAAGCTTGGCATCCGCGAAAACATCAATATCAAGGTAAGCCCTCACAGCATCAAGGTATTCCTCGTCAGCGGGGAGGACGAGGGTGTAGTCCGGCTTTTCCTCGACGCGCAGCGTCATGCGGAGCATTTCATCCCTGCTCTCATCCCGCCAAGGCTCTGCTGGCGAAAGATAGCTGCGGTCGATTGCCATATCCGGCGTCAGCAAACTGCGGGCGTTTGGGACAAAGGCACTGTATCGGGCGTAGTTGTGCCCCTGCGGGTCAATAAGGAATCCGTCCGTTCCCTCTGCGTCGAGGATGAGCAGACAGTGCCTGGCGTCATCATCGTGTTGGATGGCATTTTTGTTCTCTGCGATGAAATCATAGTCTGCCAACAGTGTGCGGCTGAACTGCCGGAACCGCGGGCTTGGCAGCTCGATGACCTTATCCACGGCGCAGGGCTCTGCCTCACACCCGGTCTGCTTACACTTCAGTTCTGCTCGAATGATCATCGTGAAAGCCCTCCCAGCACCATGTGGTTGCTTTGACCACCGTTCATCACTTCTTCCATGTGAAAAAAGCCTTTGTAGGCAACATAGCCCCGGTCGGTGAACACTCCATTCTCCTCATTCATGCGCTCCGTGCCGCACTTTTCATAGTCATAAAAAGCGTCGAGATTTTCGTCATAGTCGAAATGGCCGGACTGCTGGATCATGTACTTGCCATACTCCTCCGGTGTACTGGCACTGGGAGCGAAATCAAACAAGTCGAGATTCTCTGCCAAGTGTTTTGCCTGCTCTGTGGTATGCGGTCTTGCCATAACAGCTGCCGCAGCATATTTCCTGATACTCATGTCGGAAAACTCATCGAGGGCCTGCACCAGTGCATTGAGTTCGGTGATGTCCACCTGTTCCATGTCCAGCAGGTCAAGAACTTCGTGCGGGAGCCAGCTATCCTCCAAGCTCAGACGGATCTCCGACGGATCTGTGATGCCCCCGCGAAGGAGAGCGCGGTCGATCTCCTCCTGCACCATGGGGATGTGCAGCCATGTGATGTGCTCGGTGTCCTCCGGCCCGTTTTTGGAGGTCGCCGCAACGGTGATGGCGTTCGGCTCGTAGTAATAACAGGGAAACTCCCTGCCCTGATAGACTGGCTCTAACTTCATGCCGTTGTCATAGACCACGCCGTAGGGGGTGATCGTGCCGCCGCCGTTTTCGATGAGCTGATGGGCGGTTTCCTCACCGTCCAGCGCATCCAATTCCTCTGTCTTGGCACATCCTCCGTGCAGGTTCATGTAGTGGTCACGGCCAACAGCGGCGAGGTCGGAAAAGTCGGTGATGACCGTGGCCTGCTGGCAGCAGAAGGTCAGGTTGATGAGATCCTTCAGCTCGAAAAGCTCCAGCTTGTGTGCCATGGCCTGAAGCTGTGCGGCCTCGCCGGTGTCGAAGCCGTCCAGCCGCTTGGCAAGGTAATTCAACTCCTCCACATTGACCGTGAGCATTTCCGTGCGCTTGAGAACGGTGTAGAAGCTGTCGATCTCCTCCACTTTGCAGTCCGCCTTGACCGCATCGCCGACCTCCAACGCCTCCAGCAGCTCCATGCAGTGCGCGTACTGGTCGCGGGGGATGGGGAATGGGATGGTCGCCACGCCGTATTCCGGGTGGTTTGGATTACTCAAAACTGCGTACATCATGATCGTTGTCCTCCTTTTTCTCGTTGATCTCGTTCATTCGGCTCCGCAGGCAGGCTCCATCCGCGCCCCAACAGAGAAAGCCGTGGCGGGGGTAAGGGCAGTCCTTGCAGTCCGGCGAATGGCTGCAAACAGGCTCCGGCAGCGGCTCCTGCTGGAAGCCGGGGATATGTGGGAGAATGAGTCTGAAGTGGATCGTGCCGTAAATTTCCATCATCTTTTCCTCCTAAAATAAAAAATGCCGGACATTTCTGTCCGGCCTGTGAGCTTGCTTATTTCATTGTCATGCCGATATGTTCCGGCGCATCCCGCTGCCGCAGAGCGGCTTCCGGCAGTGATCTGCCGACCTGTTCCATCAGTTCCGCCAGCTCCCGATCCCGTCCAAACGAAAGGCTTTCGTCCTGTTCGCGGACGAACGCCAGCGCGCGGTAGATCTCCGCAAGCTGCTCCGGCTCAAAAAGGGCGTCTTTTGGAACAAGCCCGCCGCGGACGGTGAAGTCTCGCTTGGCGGCATCGTAGTCATCCTGAAAATAATGTCCGTGATGGACGCCTTTGCGGTCGAAGTCCCATTCCCATGTGACAAATTGGACGCCCCGCTCGGTGTGGTGGCCCGCCAGCACTGCGTCACCAAAGTCCGCGAGGACGCGGTAGTCGCCATCCAGTCCGCTGGCTTTGATCTGCGGGGCGGTTTCCAGAATCGCCATGTATTCCGAAGTCATTTGGGCGGTGTCGATCACCGTCTGCAAAGCGTCCTGCGCCCGGATACTGTCCACATTCTCCTGGCGGTACAGCACGCTGCCCTTGCCGGAGATGCGGCAGAGACGCCCTTTTTCCCAGCAGACGGGCAGGTGCTGACCCTCGATCAGCTCCACCGTGAAACCGTTCTGCCGCAGCCGAATGGCGGTTTCTTCAAGGAAATGGAGCTGTGCGGGTTCGTTTTGATGATTCACTTTGGTGTCCTCCTCGTAAGCAAAAAAATAAGCCGGAGCATCCTGAAATGCTCCGGCCGGGTGATGGATTGGGCAGAGACGCCCTTTTTGACATCGAGAAATGAAAAAAGGTGCCTTTTTGATGGCTTCGACGAAACCAACAAACAGACGCCCGAAAGATCGTATGAAATTTTGAGGAAAGATCACTCTATTTTGCGCCCGCAAAAAGGGCGCTTCTCAGGATTTCACCTTTGAATCTATGAAAGGAGGAGTTCGAATCCCCCCGGTTATCAAAATAACGCGAAAATATCTTTTTTTCTGAGTGCAAAATTTGAAACAAAAAAAGGTGGCAACCCTTTGGTATTCTAAGCGTTACGCTTAAAATATCCGAATTGTTGCCACCTTATGGAGCTGCTGACCAGATTTGAACTGGTGACCTCATCCTTACCAACCACCGTAGAGCCTTCCAGCCCTTGCTGTATAAGGCTTTGCGGCGTTTTTTTGTCCAAAAAGGATGAGGTCGCAGCCTGTTTGTTCCATTGTTTCCGTCCGCTCATTTCCCCGTGTGGGTCACGGTGTGGGTCAAACAACTTTCAGGACGCGAACGAGGGGCGTACCTCCGACAGCGGCAAACCAAGCCGCTGCGCCCTGTCCCGCTCATAGGTGACGCGAGTCACTTCTTCAATAAAGCTTTTCTCCTTCGGTGTGGCGCTTGCCCAACGCACACTGTATTTGCGGCACAGTTGAAAGAATATCTCATAAAAACGTTCTTCCTCTGCATCTTTGCGGCAATACCACGCCGCATCAGACGCCGGTCTGATTTTATTCATATCCACGCAAAGCACCTCCCCGCAGAAAATCAATCCAGATAGGTGAAGAAAATTCGTTTGGCAGCTTCGTCCGCAATCAAATACCTTGGCGCAGAAGATTGAAAGGTTGGAAGTAAAACGGCCCCAAAGTCTTCCTCATAATGCTTCGCCAAGCTCGTCGTCTTCGCTTCAAGCACCACATCGCCGGTCAAACCGCTGTCAATGGACAACTTGATGCCATAGGCGATCAGCAGTCTCCCTATCCCTCTGTACTTCGGAGTTCCTCCGTCGAGCGTAGGATTTGACTCGGGCTGTGCCTCCATATACACAATGTGTACGACCAGTGCGGTCGGAAGGATCTCATACGCTGCCAGAGCGATCAGCTCATCTCCAACTCTGGCCGCGTATTTTTCATAGCCTTCGTTAGCTAAGTATTCGCTGGCCCAGGAGGTCTGCCACAAGGGTTCTCGGTCTGTCAATGCGGTATCCTGCGGCGTCATCGGCTCAATAGTCACCTGCACTTGTCGATTCATTGCATCGTAAACAAACGGTCGAAACTGCACAGCCCTCACCTCATAAATAGTATACCACGGTTTTTGTAAAAAATGAAGTGGGAAATTAAAGCTATCGCAGTCACGCTTTTTGTTCTAAAATCGCACCGCTGTAACTAAAGAGTACGACTACCGCCCTATCCTCTCCATACAACAAATCAGCAGACTGTAAAAATCATCTTAAATGGATTTTACATTTCAGGTGCCATTATTTGAACGAGGTATCATTTCGTTTGCCTGACTATCTAATTTCAACCCTTGCTGCTTGTACCTTTGGGCGAAAAAGATTATACTATAATTGATTTGTAAAATTCAAAGATAATAGTGGAGAACCATCATAATGAGTAAAATATTATTAGTAGAGGATAATCCAGATGCAGTAAAAAGGATAATCCGATATATCAATAAAATATTCGCTGAATTGGACGTGGTTTCTTTTCCCGAAGCAGGCGATGCCCTGCAATACGCAAAAGCGAACGATATTTCCCTGTTTATCCTTGATATTCAGTTAGAGGACTATAAAGGAACAAATTTAGCAAAGCAGCTCCGCGAATTGCCGGAATATAAATATACGCCGATCATTTTTGAAACGGCATTGGCAGGAGAAGAACTTTCAGCTTATCGAGATGCGAAGTGTTACAGTTTTCTTGTAAAGCCATTTAGCGAAGAAGAATTTGCGGTGGCATTTCGTGACGCGCTGGGATTGTCTAAACAGATGAACCAACAAGCCAAAACCATCCAGATTGAGCAGAAGCAATTCATTTTAGAATATGCTGCACAGGATATTGCCTATATCGAAGCCTTTGGGAAAAAACTTGTGATCCATACCATCAGCCGTCTGTCCGGTATCAAAGAAGATACGATTTCTGGGTACACTTTGTCTGGACTATTGGCATTGCTTGATGATCCGGCATTTGTTCAGTGCCATAAGAGTTATGCCGTGAACAAATCCCATATCGAGAAAATTGACAAATCTGGGCGGAAGATTTGTCTGAAAGGATTTACAGATACAATCCCCGTCGGAAATAAATATCAGGCCGAATTGTGGGGGTAAGCATGGACTTTCTAATGAATCTGATACAGTTGGGATTGGATGCGGGAATACTGGCTCTCTGCTGTGAAGTCGTTTTCCGGCAAAAAGCAGAAATGAAGGCAAAGGAATTTTTCATTTTTCCTATTTTTCTTGTAATCTGTGTTGTGCCGAGAATGGATTTCTCTATTGGCGCAAATATGACAGCATCTTTCCGCAGTGAAGGTTTTGAAATACTACCAGCAGACAATATCGTTGGATTGCTGTTTTTGCTTTTTGCAGTATTGTTGTTGAGCAGTATTTGCTTCGGCTCCAAATCCAGCGGAACGGTTTTCTGCGGCACAATGGCGGCCTTCTCCATTTTTCTGCTCGTCAAATGCCTGTGCGCGGTTCTGTTTGCTGTCTGCGGAGCTACGGATGATTTACTCATGTTAGGCAGCCGCATAGCGGCGTTATGCCTTATAATCGTGCTGGGTTTCACTCCAATTTTCGGGTTGCTCCATCAACTCGTTCAAAGAAACGATTTTACAATTTTGATCGTATCTTCCAATATCACTGTGCTTCTCATGGCAGTGCTTTCGATTCTCTCTTTTGATGTGGATAGGCTTCTTGCCAACCTATGGATAATTATTATACTGATCCTTGCGGTACTGCTGCTGGACAGTATATTGCTGTTCCTACATCAGCGTCGAATGCAGGAGCAAAAGCGAATCCACATGATTGAGCAGTATGTGCCTATTGTAGAAGAATTGATCTCACAGGTTAGGGCAAGGCAGCATGAATTTAATAACCGGATGATGGCGATTGAAGCTGCCGTTGTCTCTGCTGATACTATAGAAGAAGCTCGGAAAGAAGTGACGGCTCTCACGGGAAGTATTGGAATCAGTCTTAATGACCGGGAACTGCTCTCATGCGACAGCAAAATGATTGCCGGGATGCTGTTTGGAAAAATAAAGCAGGCAGAAGCGGCAAATCGTCACATAGAATTATCTTTACATGGTCTTTTCAAGAAAACTGTCACCCCGGAAACAGAATGGATCGAGGCTATTGGAATTTTATTGGATAATGCAATCGAGGCTTCACCGAAAGGAAGTACGGTTTTTTTATCCAGTAAGAAACAGGGGGACTTTCTGGAATTGACAGTTGCCAATCCAGCTCCTCCGCTTTCAAATACTGAATTTATGACCTTGTTTGGAAAAGGTGTAACTACAAAGGTAAATCGGGACGGCCACGGCTTTGGTCTGTATAACATCCTACGCATGACGGAACGGTATCATGGAAAAATCCTGACCCGCAACGAATCCATTTTGAATGAAAATTATGTTGTCTTTGGCGTACTCATGCCATAAAAAGGGTATGAACGAGGGTTTTAAGGGAACGAAATTTATCTTGTTCCCTTAAAACCCTCTCTTGTTTCCGGGCTATTGAAGCGCCTGAAAGAGTTCGATATACTGGAAAAAACAAAGAAAGGGATGAATGAATATGATAGGCCTTGTGAGAAATGAGTGGAAAAAAGTTTTTCTGCCGGTGCTATTGACAACAGTTCTTCTGGCAATCGCCATGAGTGTGTTGTCCTGCACAATTTATCAAAACTATACACTACACTACGATTTAGAGGCATGGGAAGTTGGAACAGAACTGTTTTCTCTGCTTTATCCGCTGTTTGTTGTGGTGCCGCTATGCTGGAATTTGTATTACGAGCGCAAAAACAACTTCCTGCTCTATGTCATGCCGCGAGTGAAAATTAAGAAGTACCTGACTGCCAAATGGATTGCATATGCGCTGGGAACCCTTTGTATTATTGTGATTCCTTATATACTATCGGCGGTGTTTGCCCTCTATGTGAAACCGCCAGTGGTTCCTTTCGTTGAAAATCCGTTTAGCCATATATTTGAAAACGCATTTATAAAGACCCCGCTGTTATATGCAGTTGCCCTGTCCCTTTGGAGAGGCATAGTCAGCCTTTTTGTAATGACCTTCGGATTTATCCTCGCTTTATACTGCAAGAACATTTTTGTAATCCTTACCGGGCCGTTTATGTATTCCATTTTAGAAAATTTTGTCCTGGCTATTCTCTGCCTGGAGAGACTGCGGCTGGTCGTAGCTTTTGATCCCACAACAGTCAATCCAGAGGTCGTGTCAATCTTCTCTTTCTTCTTTGGCCCAATCGTTTTAAGCATTGTGATTGGCCTGACAGCGTTTCTCCTTTCTAAGAAAAATGCTGTCGTAACCATTTAGGAATCCGTTATGATTGCGCTTATCAGGAAAAATCTCCGTTTGTGGGGATATGGAAAGTCGCTTGCCCTATTTGCCGGCTGTATACTTTTTTCCATCAGCGGGAGGTTAAACGGAGGTATTGCATACGAGCGGCACATCTTGTCGGCGGTATCAGACCATTACTATCTGACCTATTTTGTGCTGCCGATTGTACTGTTAAGCTGCTTTTCCTTTATTGATGACGACGGAGAGCCAGTAATCTTACGGTTTCAAAGTTACCATTCTTATTTTCTGAAAAAATGGATTGGGGTCGGTTTGATTGCAGTCATTCTGACGGCTGTTCAAACTGGGGCAATTCTTCTGTCTGGTATAGGATTACCTTTAGGCAACGAATGGAACCTTGCTGCGGGTGCAACGGAAGCCGAGTTATTTTCCACTCTGGAACAGCTTTTTGCCAGTCCCTTGCAGGCGTTTGTCTGTTTTACCCTCTATCAGCTTATTGGAAGTTGGCTGATATTTGGAATCTGTATGTGGATTGGACATTTCACTGGGAGAAAGTGGACGATTCGAATTGTAATCGTTCTTTATGTCCTCTCGGCTGTGTGGATCAAGCTTCCGGCAATTCAAAATATTCCGCTGACGAGTTTTAATCATTTGCTGATTTTACACCACAATTTTGGAGAGCCGGCTCGTCCATGGATTACAGGATTCACGCTGCTGCTATTCATGCTGACAATTATGTTTTCTGTACGATTCGCATGGCGGGGGCATTTGCCCCAACTTCGCCTGAAATGTCACGGTATTGCCGCGTACTATTCCTATGAGCTGATGACGAAACGCAATATTCTGATTCTTCTGGCCGTTGTGGTTGGAATTACGCTTTATAAAGGGCTGGGATATGGCGCCGCAGAATCCGACGCAGAATGGATATATTCGCTGTTTGCGGGACACGGAACAGGATATTTTCAGGTGTTCCCATTTCTGGAAATGCTTATTACCAGCGGTGTACCGCTATACCTGCTGGCAGCTTTTGTGGAACATACGGTAAACGGACAATCTATTTTTATTTCTGTGCGTGCAAAAAGCCGTAGACATTTAGTGAAGGGGATCTTATCAGTCAGTACAAAATTTCTCATAATATATGCATTCTTTTGGCTTATGGCTGGCCTTATAGGGGCATCCCTATTCAGCACTGGATTAACAATCGTTTCTTTCAGGCTTATGCTCTATGCGGTTTTAATGAAGTGCCTTGATATATTGGTGCAATATCTGATTGTGCTCGGCATCTACATTGCCACAAGACAAGTTACAATCGGTTTCCTTGTGTTAGTGGCGGGAAATCTGCTCTGTATCCTTCCGGGGAATTGGGTAGCTTATTCGCCCTTTGGCCTTTCCAGCCTGACAAGAATTTCTGTTGTGGAACCGGGAATTGGAATTTCCGCTGTGTCCGCCTTTGGTATAGAGGCCGCTATTTTAACGCTGATGATTGCAGGAATTCTTATGTGGGGCTACAAGAAAATATTGAATTAGGAGGACAAAATATGAGTTCATATATTGAAGTGAAAAATGTATCAAAAAGTTTTAGCGGCAGGGCAATTCTTCAGAATATTTCCCTGCCTGTAGAACAGGGAACAACTGTTGGTTTGGTTGGCGCTAACGGCAGCGGAAAGTCGGTGCTGTTCAAGATTATATGCGGCTTTGAGAAGCCAGATCAGGGCAGCGTATATGTGCGCGGAAACCAGCTTGGTAAAAATGGCTGCGACTTCCCCGAAAGTTTGGGAGTATTTATCAATTCCCCTGGCTTTATCGGTATTTACAATGGTTTTCAAAATCTGAAATTCCTTGCGGACATTCAAGGGAAAATTGGAGAAAAAGAAATCCGACAGGCCATGAGCAAAGTGGGGCTTGACCCTGATAATAAAACGAAAGTAGACAACTATTCTCTTGGTATGAAGCAGAAACTGGGGATTGCACAGGCGATTATGGAGGGGCAGGATATTCTGATTTTGGATGAGCCTTTTAACGCACTGGACTACAAAACCTATGAGGATGTAAAGGCCATCATCCGTATGCTGAAAGCGGAAGGCAAGACCATTTTTCTGACTTCACACCATTTCAAAGACATTGAACAACTATGCGATCAGGTGTATTCGCTTGAAGATTGTCAACTTCTGCCGATTACAGAAGAAATCGCGGCGCGGTATCGAGAAATGGATTAGCCTGCAAACGTATATTGAACCGCCCTGGGTAGCGTGAAGTCCAAGCTGCTGAAAAGCTTGTCGTAAAACATGGCGGCGCTTTGGGATGTAAACAGCGTCACATCCTGAATGATTTCCTGTCGGTAGATAGCGGTCAGCCCCTTTCTGGTTGGTTTTCTCTCAAGTCAATTTTACCAAAAAGGGGCTCCGCTTTCTATATCAATGGAATGATTTTCGGTTGAAGCCATGTCTGGGAACCATTGCAATTACTACTCTTTTGGAGTTTTACCCATGGCTGTGTCTCTTGAAAGTAGAGGTAATCGTATGAAAAAGGCATTCTTTTTGGGGTCTCTGCTTGTAATAGGGATTTTTTCTGCATTGGCTGTGAGAGCGCCATGAACGGCCAACAGATAGCCCAACTCATAACGGCGCAGAAGCGGAAAGTGAAGATAGCGGAACAATTGATGGCATTGAGTGGGAACTAAAAGGCGGAGTATTAACGATAAGAGGCGAAGGCGCTTTAAGGGAAACACCTTGGAGTGAAAACGTTGATTGCATCCAAAAAGTCATTATAGCCGCCGTTGGAGATTCTAATAGTCTCTTTACTCGATACCACAAGCTGCCGGGTATCCTATGCTTTGTGACTTCTGTGTGCAGACGCCCGAGATCATGGCATTCTATCACATGGTCGGCAACTTTAATGTCCTGTTGTGTTTTGCAGTTCCTGATGTGAAAACGCTGGACGCTCTTGTCAGCAGGGTCAGGACCTTCGGAGATTCAAGGACCTCAATCGAATTGCAGACCGTGTTTGAAAAAGCCGATCCGACCAATCGCACAGTAGTGAGTCTATATTCACTCTATTACAACTCAGCAGGGGCGCCGCGCACGGCGTCCCCTGCCTTTGCGCTGCCGGCCTTACCTTGACAATCCACCGCGTTTACTTTATATTGGTAACAGGCGAAAGCCAAATCTCGCGGCTTTCCGGTGAGGTTCACACCGTAAGTGTGGCCTCAGGCATTCATGGACCCCGTAGGGCATTATGACCACCCTGTACGCAGGAAGTTCCATGAAGGTCGACAGTTTTTGGCGCTGTACCGGCAGCGCGGGTGTGTACCCTTCCGTCGAAAGCGGAAAGGACACAAATGAACGACTATGTCGTTATTATCTATAACGGTGAGCAAGTATCAGTGCCAAAGGAGGTCGCAGACTTCCTTGAGCAGGATCGGAAACGGCAGCAGGCGCAGGACAAACAGGACGCAAGGCACCTGAGTAAAAGTGAGTTTGAAACGGTGCCGTCCGGTTCGGATTGCGTCAAGCGTCCCGTGGAGGATGCGGCGCTCAGGAACCTCCAGCTTGAAAATCTGCGGAAGGCCATTGCGGAACTGGATGTGCAAGGTCAAAACCTGCTCTCCCTCCGATACAGCGATGCGCTGACGATGGATGAGATCGGTCAGATCTACGGCATCTCCAAAATGGCGGTATCAAAGCGACTGAAAAAGCTGCACGAAAAGCTGGGAAGCTCTGTCTCATGACAGGGCTTCCCAGCTTTTTTGAAATTTTTTTCTGTCCTCTGGTTTACAAACGCGCTCTGAGTGTCCTTATAGGTGAGAGACAAATTTTCCGACTGAGTTGGCCGCAGTCATGATCGTCTCACCTGAACACGAGGAGCGTGTATGACCATGAATCCATTTGAACAAAGCACACAGCAGCTTCTGCGCTTCCTGACCTCCCACGCTGAGTGGGAGGTCATTGACTACATCCGGCAGGAAATACGGCATGACGCACCGGACAGTGTCCCGACCGCAGAGGAACTGCTCATTTTCTTCCAATCCCCGGATGCGCCGACCGAACTGGACACCTACCAGCAAATGCTGGTGACCGATAAGCTGCTGGAGTACGCGGAGATCAGTCTGCGCACCCTCTGCGACCTGATCCGCTATCAGCAGCTCAAGGAATTGGGCGTTGTCCATTCCGCAAAGGAGTTCATTCAACTCTTCCGCCCCGACGAACAGGAGGACACACCATGAATCAATTTCCCAGCAAAAACTATTTTACACTGCCGAACGAAATTTTTTCGCTGGGGCTGGGCGCAGGTGAGATCGCGGTCTACGCCTACCTCCGCTGCCTTGAGAACCCCAGTACCTACCAGTGCTGGCCCAGCTACACCACGATCGGAAAAGCTATTGGCCGTACAAAAAATACGGTCATGCAGTATGTCGACGCGCTCTCGGAGAAAGGACTCATCTCCACAGAGCCAACCTCTGTCCTGACAAAATCCAGGATCAAAAAGAACGGCAATCTGTGCTATACCATCAGGCCGATCCATGAGGCCGTTGAAATTTTTCACACGCGTCAACTGTCTGCGGTTGAACGCGCAACAGAGCGGCGGCAAATTCATCGCAAGCTGTCCGCGGTGAATTTGTTGCCCGGTGCATAAGGAAAGGAAGGACAGAATGAAGCATTCCATCTACACAAGCTATGACGAGCTTCCGCTGATGCTCTCCGTGGCAGAAGTCGCCGCAGTGCTTGGGATCTCCCGTGCCGGTGCCTATGAGTTGGTGCATGGCAACGAATTCCCCGCGCTCAAAATCGGCAGCCGGATCGTTGTTCCAAAGGATAAGTTTCTCGCATGGATCGACGCGAACAGCGGTTCAAAAAACGCACCGCTGTAACTAAAGAACAGACGCTCAATTTTCTGTGTGCCAACGAAGCGGCTGAGCAAAGCCGCGAAGCCCATCAATGCGGTGAGAGAAACAGCAATGGGATCACGCAGCCCAGCGGGGCCGCGACGCCTCGGAACAGCGA
>CAKTOO010000018.1 GCA_934590165.1 uncultured Dysosmobacter sp.
ACGCCATGACCATCACCCTGCTGCTGAACTCCGAGGGCAAGAAGATGGGCAAGACCGCCAGCGGCGCTGTGTGGCTGGACCCCAACAAGACCTCTCCCTTCGAGTTCTACCAGTACTGGCGGAACGTGGGCGACGCGGATGTGCTCAAGTGCATCCGGATGCTGACCTTCCTGCCCCTGGAGCAGATCGACGAGATGGACAAGTGGGAGGGCAGCCAGCTGAACACCGCCAAGGAGATCCTGGCCTACGAGCTGACGAAGCTGGTCCACGGCGAGGAGGAGGCCGAAAAGGCCCAGACCGCCGCCCGGGCCCTGTTCGGCGGCAGCGGCGACAGCGAGCACATGCCCTCCACCACCCTCAGCGAGGCGGATTTCACCGATGGCCAGATGGATGTTCTGACCCTGCTGGTAAAGTGCGGCCTGTGCGCCTCACGGGGCGAGGCCCGGCGTCTGGTGCAGCAGGGCGGCGTCAGCGTCGGCGGCCAGAAGGTGGGCGACATTGAGGCCAAGTGGTCCTGCAAGGACTGCGCCGGCGACGGCATCATCATCAAAAAGGGCAAGAAGGTCTACCACAAGGCCGTCTTGGAACAGTAAACCGTCACACGCCATACAGACGCGGGGCACTCGCTCCGCGCCTGTTTGCGCGTATAGAAAGGAATCATCATGATCACAGTCAACGACATCAGCATGAATTTCAGCGGCCAGACGCTGTTTAAGCACGTGGACCTGAAGTTTGTTCCCGGCAACTGCTATGGCATCATCGGCGCCAACGGCGCCGGCAAGTCTACATTCCTGCGCATCCTCTCCGGCGACCTGGAGCCTACCACCGGCGAGGTCATTATCCCGAAAGAGGAGCGCATGTCCATCCTGAAGCAGGATCACTTCCAGTACGACGCCTATTCCGTGCTGGATACCGTCATCATGGGCAACCAGCACCTGTACGATGTGATGAAGGAGAAGGACGCCTTGTATGAAAAGGAGAACTTCACCGATGAGGACGGCGTGAAGGCCAGCGAGCTGGAGGCGGAATTCGCCGAGATGGGCGGCTGGGAGGCCGAGAGCGACGTGAGCCGCCTGCTCCAGGGCCTGGGCCTCTCCAACGACATTTTGTACAGCGAGATGAGCAGCCTCACCGCCAAGGAAAAGGTGAAGGTGCTGCTGGCCCAGGCGCTGTTCGGAAAGCCGGACATCATTCTCCTGGACGAACCCACCAACCACCTGGATATCCAGGCCATCGAGTGGCTGGAGGACTTCCTCATGGACTGCGAGGCGCTCACTCTGGTGGTCAGCCACGACCGCCACTTCCTGAATACCGTCTGCACTAGCATCGTGGACGTGGACTACGGCCAGATCAAGATGTACGTGGGCAACTACGAGTTCTGGTATGAGTCCAGCCAGATGGTCCAGCGGATGATCCGGGACCAGAACCGGAAGAACGAGGAGAAGATCAAGGAATTGCAGCTGTTCATCCAGCGCTTCTCCGCCAACAAGTCCAAGAGCAAGCAGGCCACCGCCCGCCGCAAGCTCCTGGACAAGCTGACGGTGGAGGAGATGCCCGCCTCCTCCCGGCGGTATCCCTTCGTGGGCTTCACCATGGACCGGGAGCCGGGCAAGGAGATCCTGACGGTGGAGAACCTCTCCAAGACCGTGGACGGCCGGAAGGTACTGGACAATATCAGCTTCCGGGTGAACAAGGGAGACAAGATCGCCTTTGTTGGCGAGGACGAGATCGCCAAGACCACCTTGTTCAAGATCATCATGGGCGAGCTGGAGCCGGACGAGGGCAGCTACAAGTGGGGCACCACCATCACCACCAGCTACTTCCCCCTGGACAACTCCGCCTTTTTCAACGACTGCGATCTAAACCTGCTGGACTGGCTGGCCCAGTACACGGGCAATACGGCGGAGGAGAGCACGGAGTCCTTCAAGCGCTCCTTCCTGGGCCGGATGCTGTTCTCCGGCGACGATGTGTTCAAGCCGGTGAAGGTCCTCTCCGGCGGTGAGAAGGTCCGGTGTATGCTGTCGAGGATGATGCTGTTCGGCTCCAATGTGTTGGTGCTGGACCAGCCCACCAACCACCTGGACCTGGAGTCCATCACCGCCGTCAATAATGGCCTCATCGACTTCAAGGGCGTGGTGCTGTTCGCCTCCCACGACCACGAGTTTGTTCAGACCGTGGCCGACCGCATCATGGAGTTCGAGAACGGCAGGCTCATCGACAAAATGGGCACTTACGAGGACTATATCGAGTTCCGCCGGACGGCAAACGCCGGCTGATGCGAAAGAGTTTTGTAACTGAACTGTAGTTGACATAAAAAATATCCATCCCTATACTGTTCGTATAACAGCGTGGGGATGGTATTTTTACGGAAAAAGGGCAAATTTTTGGGGCTTTGACCCTGCTGGCGGTAACGGCGGCGGTGGCCTGCGCGGCGGGCCCGGGACCTGTGAAGGAGCAAAGTGCGCCGTCGGAGGGGGAGGCGGTGCAGGTGCTCGCCTCCGTGCCGGTGGCCCGGGTGGAAGGGGAGACCCGCTCCCCGGATGGGCGGTTTCAGGTCCGCGCGGCGGGAGCCAGCGGCCAGTACGTCAGCGGCGTCCAGCCGCCGGAGTCCATTCGGGTGGTGGATACAGAGACCGAGGAGATACTGTGGCGGGACCAGGGCTGGGTCACCCAGTCAGTCCTGTGGTCTCCGGACAGCCGGTATCTGGCTTTTGCTTACGGCGCCCGGACCTGGCAGGCCGTCCGGGTCATTGAGACCGGCACCTGGACCGTCTGGGACTTCACCCTGCCGGACGGTGACCCCATTCCGGAATACACGTTCCTGCCGGAGGATTGGGGAGCGTGGCCGGAGGAAGGCTGCCTTCTGGTGACCGTGGGCCGGGGCGGCGACGCCGGAGAGCGGCACACCTACGCCTGCGCGCTGATCGTGGACCGGGGCCGCCTGACCGGCGCTTCCAGGGAAATGGTCCGGGAGACCCTGCCGGGGACATACGATTTTGACCACGACGGAGCGCCGGAGACCGTGGAGCGGGTGCGCTATCTGCACCCGAATTCGGCTGCCGTGGAAGTAACGGACCTTTATATCGTGAACAAAGCAGGGGAAACGCTCTGGACGGGATTTGCCGCCAGTGTCCATGCCGGGTGGAACAGCCTGTTTGTCTGCACCTTGGAGGGAGAGGACTACCTGCTGGAGTACCATCCCACCATGTATCAGGGATGGTGCGACTACACGTACCGGTTGTTTTCTCTGGGAGCGGATGGAGAGGAGCTGGCACTGCGGGAAAGCGCTGTGAGCTTTGACCTCAACTGGGGAAGCCCACTGGGACACAACTTCGACCCAGAGGCTATTGCCGCCTTTATGGAGGAAGTCAACGGCCTGCTGGCACAAAGCCGCTTGCTGCTGACCACCGACGAGACCCTGGCGGACATAGACCCGGAGCATCCCAAGGATGCGCTCTGGTGGCTGCTGGGAGACGGCAGCGGTTATCCCACGGGGTATACGTATGAGGAGACCGCATCCATGGAGGAAAACCTCCGTGCCTATGCCGCGGCCATGGAGCAGCAATAAACGGCGCCGCCCGGGGGAACCCGGGCGGCGTTTCTCACGGATTTATCAGCTCGTATTGCACCAGCGTTTTCCGAATGCGCTCCCGGTTTGCGGGGGAGGGCTCGCACAGGGGCAGCCGCAGGTCTCCCGCCTCCATGCCCATGAGATTCAGGGCGGTCTTCACGGGGATGGGGTTCACCTCGCAGAACAGGGCGTCGCACAGCTCCTTCAGCTCCAATTGCAGCGCTCCGGCGGCGACAAAATCGCCCACAAGGCACAGGGATACCAGACGGTGCATGGCCTCCGGCACCACGTTGGCCGCCACGGAGATGACCCCCACGCCGCCCAAAGCGCAGATGGGGACGGTCTGGTCGTCGTTGCCGGACCAGATAAAAAAGTCTGTCGGACACAGGTTCCGGGTCCGCTGGATGGCGCCCAGGTCGCCGCCGGCCTCCTTGACGCCGTTGATGTTGGGGTGCTTGGCCAGGGCGGCGTAAGTCTCCGGCGCGATGGTGACGCCGGTGCGGGAGGGCACATCGTACAGGATGATGGGCACCGTCACCGCGTCGGCGATGACGCCGAAGTGGCGGATGAGCCCCGTCTGACTGGCCTTGTTGTAGTAGGGTGTCACCACCAGCAGCCCGTCCGCCCCGGCCCGCTCCGCGTCCCGGCTGAGGGCCAGGGCGGTTTCCGTGGAGTTGGAGCCGCTGCCGGCGATGACCGGCACCCGGCCGTCTATCCGCTCCACGCAGTACTCGATGGTCCGCATCCGCTCCCGGTAGGTCATGGTGGCGGCCTCGCCGGTGGTGCCGCAGACGATGACGGCGTCGGTGCCGCCGGAAAGCTGGAAGTCCAGCAGCCGCCCCAGGGCCTCCAGGTCCACGGTCTCCCGGTCAAAGGGCGTGACGATGGCCACACCAGAGCCTGTAAAGATAGGTTGCTTCACAGAAAAACACACTCCCTTTCCAAAAAACAGAGGTTTGAGCGTAAGAGAAAAGCAGATGCCCGGTTTGGGCATCTGCTTTCTTTCGTGACGAAGGAAGATTATTTGGCCTCGATATAGCCCTTGGCGCACAGCAGCTCCGCCAGAAGCACGGCGCCGCCGGCGGCGCCCCGGAGGGTGTTGTGGCTGAGGCAGACGAACTTGTAGTCATACTGGGTGTCCGGCCGCAGGCGGCCGATGGACACGGCCATGCCGTGCTCCAGCATCCGGTCCAGCTTCGTCTGGGGACGGTTTTCCTCCTCAAAATAGTGGAGGAACTGTTTGGGGGCGGAGGGGAGGTCCAGCTCCTGGGCGGGGCCCCGGAAGGCGGCCCAGTCAGCCTTGATCTGCTCCATGGAGGGCTTACAGCCGTCCTTGAACTTCATGAACACGGCGGCCATGTGGCCGTCCTGACAGGCTACCCGGAAGCACTGGGCGGTGATGGAGGGGCCGTCAGCCTTGACGATCTTGCCGTCCTCAATATGGCCCCACAGCTTCAAAGGCTCCTGCTCGCTCTTTTCTTCCTCGCCGCCGATAAAGGGAATGCAGTTATCCACCATTTCCGGCCAGCGGGCAAAGGTCTTGCCGGCACCGGAGATGGCCTGGTATGTGCACACCAGAGCCTGCTCCAGACCGTACTTTTTCAGGGGATGCAGGGCGGGGACATAGCTCTGGAGGGAGCAGTTGGACTTCACGGCGATAAAGCCCCGCTTCGTGCCCAGGCGCTTGCGCTGGGCGTCGATGACGGCGATATGGTCGGCATTGATCTCCGGCACCACCATGGGCACATCGTCGGTCCAGCGGTGGGCGGAGTTGTTGGAGACGATGGGGCACTCCAGCTTGGCGTACTTCTCCTCCAGGGCCCGGATGTCCTCCTTCTTCATATCCACGGCGCAGAAGCAGAAATCCACCAGGGCGGCCAGCTTTTCGGCATCGGCCTCGGCATCCAGGACTACCAGCTGCTTGGCCTCCTCAGGCAGGGGAATGTCCAGGGCCCAGCGGCCCTCCACAGCCTCCTCATAGGTCTTTCCGGCGCTGCGGGCGCTGGCGGCGAGAGCGGTCAGCTGGAACCAGGGATGGTTTTCCATGAGGGTGATGAAGCGCTGGCCCACCATGCCGGTGCAGCCGATGATGCCGACTTTGTACTGTTTCATAATCTGTACCTCCTGGGAGGGGTGCCGCGCAGGCCCTCCGTCGATTTTGGTTGAATGTGCCGCGAAATTGTACTATAATGTCTTTTATTAGAGGGAAAACCTTTTTGTACATCTGGGACGGACATTTGTATGTATGATAGCACACTTTCGCGTGACCGTCAACGCCGGGACCATAGGGAGGATGCATGAAAAAAGGGCTGATGGCGCTGCTGGGCGTTGTGACATTTTTTACATTGACGGCTGTTTCCGCCTCCGCGGCGGAGCGGGACACCCTGCGGGTGGGCCTGCGGTATGGGTCCACCGCCCTGTTTTCCGCCAATCTGGAAAACGCGGTGGGCCAGGGCTACGAGTTCGGCTATTTCGAGGACGGACGGGACTTCGTGTCCCTGGGCTGGACGGAGGAGACATGTATTTCCATGACCGCCGCAGGCACAATATATGTGGATGACGCCGGCAATTATTCCTCCACCGGCGGCAGGGAGGTCATGGGCCCCTGGCACGTGCAGCTGGACGGGACCTACGACGACTATGACCTGTGCGCCGAGGACGCCTGGGACCTGGGAGGCTGGCCTGCCTATATCGACGGGGAGTTCGTGGTCCGGTTCGGCTGCTACGAATCCCGGGGCGAGGCGGAGGACGCCCTGGAGGACCTGGGAATGGACGGTTCGGCGGTGAGATCCTCCTCCGCCGGCGTGCTGGTGACCCGCACCCGCACCACCGAGGTGCTGTTTGAGTTCCAGAACGGCTGGGATCTGTCCCTGGGCGTCATGCCCCGGGCGGGACGGCGGGAGGAGCCTGTCACCTGGTTCAAGGGCTATAAGTACAAGGGCGGCTTTGAATATGTCCGCCCCAGCGGCGGCGATCTGCGGGTCATCAACGTGGTGGACCTGGAGGACTATGTGAAGGGCGTGGTGCCCTACGAGATGAATGGCGACTGGCCCCTGGCCGCCCTGGAGGCCCAGGCGGTGTGCGCCCGGACCTTTGCCTGCCGCAATACCAAGCACCAGAGCTACGATTTTGATGTGTGCAGCGGCACTTGCTGTCAGGTGTATAACGGCACCAACACCGCCACGGAGCGTTCCGACGAGGCGGTGGACAACACGGAGGGAGAATGCCTGTACTACAATGGGGCGCTCATTGAGGCGGTGTATCACTCCTCCAACGGCGGGGCCACAGAGGACGCGGAAAACGTCTGGGGCGGCCGGGTGCCCTACCTGGTGGGGAAAGAGGACCCATACGAAGAACTGATCTCCATCCCCAATTACAACTGGTCCGTCACCTACACGGCGGATCAGCTGACGTGGATCTTGCAGCAGAAAAACTATGACATCGGCCAGGTGGAGAACGTCTACGTCTCCGCCGTCACCGACATGGGCAACGTCTCCGCCGTCACGTTTGTGGACACCAAGGGAAAGACCCTGACGGTGAAGGGCGACGCCGCCCGCACTGTGTTTTACAGCAGCACCTATCAAAAGTCCGTTCCCAGTATGCGCTTCACCATCAGCGGCGGCGAGGGCGGCGAGACCGTGGTGGTGGGCGGCGGCAGCTTTTACGTGAACGGCTCCCAGAAGCTCTCCACCCTGGAGGGGGCCGCGGCCATTGCCACCGGCGGAAAAAAGGCCACCCTGTCCGGCGGGGATTGGTACGTTATCACCGCCGACGGCGTGGAAAAGCGCTCCGCCGGCACCGTTACCCGCCGGGTGGGCGTCACCTCCGGCAGCGGCGACACCTTCACCATCACCGGCAGCGGCAGCGGCCACAACGTGGGCCTCAGCCAGTACGGCGCACGGGCCATGGCGGAGGATGGATACAGCTATGACGAGATCTTGAAATTTTACTATACGGATATCACCATCAAGTGAGGGACCTGATCAATATGAAAACCAGCGATTTTTACTATGACCTGCCCCAGGAGCTCATTGCCCAGACGCCTTTGGACAAGCGGGATACCTCCCGCCTGATGACGCTGGACCGGGCAAGCGGCGCCGTGGAGCACCATCATTTTTATGAGCTGCCGGACTTTTTGAACCCCGGCGACTGCCTGATCTTAAACAACTCCCGGGTGTTGCCGGCCCGCCTGCTGGGCCAGCGGCTGCCCGGCGGCGGAGCCTGTGAGGTGCTGCTGCTTATCGACCGGGGAGGCAAGACCTGGGAGTGCCTGGTGCGTCCGGGCCGGAAAATGCGCACCGGCGCCAAGCTCAGCTTTGGCGAGGGAGAGCTGACCGCCCAGGTGGTGGAGGAGCTGCCTGACGGCAACCGCCTGGTCCGCTTCGATTACGAGGGAATTTTCCTGGAGGTGCTGGAGCGGCTTGGAAAAATGCCTCTGCCGCCTTATATCAAAGAGGAGCTCCAGGACCAGGAACGGTATCAGACCGTGTACTCCAAGGTCCTTGGCAGCGCCGCCGCTCCCACGGCGGGGCTCCACTTCACGCCGGAGCTGCTGGAGAAAATCGCCGCCAAGGGTGTGGGCATCGGGTATGTGACGCTCCATGTGGGCCTGGGAACCTTCCGCCCTGTGAAAGAAGAGGAGATCACGGAGCACGAGATGCACAGTGAGTTTTGCACTATCCCCCAGGAGACGGCGGACCTCATCAACCGGACGAAAGCCAACGGCGGCCGTTGCATCTGCGTGGGCACCACCTCCTGCCGGACCCTGGAGAGCTGGGCGGCGGAGGACGGCCATATGGAGGCCAAGGCCGGGTGGACCAGTATCTATATCTACCCCGGCTACAAATTCAAGGTCATGGACGGCCTGGTGACCAACTTCCACCTGCCGGAGAGCACCCTCATCATGCTGGTATCCGCCTTCGCCGGAAGGGAGCACATCCTGGCGGCATATCAGGAGGCAGTGAAGGAGCGCTACCGCTTTTTCTCCTTCGGCGACGCCATGTTCCTGCGGTAAAAATCAGAAAACGATTACGGACCCCCTTGGGCATCTGCCCAGGGGGTTTTTGCTAAAAAAGTTCACAGTTTGCAAAAACAAACGTTTGCAAAACACCTTGACGGCGATGAAAACGTATGATATCCTGGCAATAACCTCTTTGCACTGCATCACGCTTTTCAAAGCGCCGGACAACAGTACAAACTGAGCAGGCGGTGGACCGTGTCCATGCGCCGGGCCGCTTTCGCGGCAGCGGATGACGCCCATCCGCGGGACGGTGCGACCTGTGCCGCGGGTGTTTTTTTGCACCCTTTTTTCGTGAAGCAGGGGAGAGCTATCTGCCAAAATTCATTTTTCGGGAGGTAACTGATGGACCCTAAACAGCATGAAAGGGTGGCAGTCGGCGTATCCGCCGTGACCATTGCCATCAACCTGGCCCTGGCGGCCTTCAAATTCCTGGCGGGCTTTCTGGCCCATTCCGGCGCCATGATCTCCGATGCCGTTCATTCGGCGTCGGATGTCCTGGCCACATTGATCGTCATCCTGGGCGTGAAGCTGGCGGGCCGGGACGCCGACCGGGACCACCCCTACGGTCATGAACGGTTGGAGTGCATCGCCGCGCTGATCCTGGGTGTCATTCTGGCGGCCATGGGCCTTGGCATCGGCGCTTCCGGCATCCGCAAGATCGCCGGAGACGAGGCTCTTGTGGTGCCCGGCGCCCTGGCCCTTGCCGCTGCGGTGGTCTCCATCGTGGTGAAAGAAAGCATGTTCTGGTATACCTGGCTGGCGGCGAAAAAGATCAATTCCAGCGCCCTGAAGGCGGAGGCCTGGCACCACCGGTCCGACGCCCTTTCCTCCGTGGGCAGCTTCGCCGGCATCCTGGGCGCCCGGCTGGGCTTTCCAGTGCTGGACAGCGTGGCCAGTGTGGTCATCTGCCTGTTTATTCTGAAAGCGGCGTGGGATATTCTGGGGGACGCCCTTTCCAAAATGACGGACCACGCCTGCTCTCTGGAGCTGGCGGAGGAAATGAAAAAATCCATTTTGTCCCAACCGGGCGTATTGGGATTGGATACCCTGAATACCCGTCTGTTCGGCGACCGGGTCTATGTGGATGTGGAGATCCAGGCGGACGGAGAGCTGCCGCTGAAAGTGACCCACGCCACCGCTCAGGCAGTCCATGATGCTCTGGAGGAGCAGTTCCCCCAGGTGAAGCACTGTATGGTCCACGTGAACCCGGCGGAGGAGACCGCCGTGTAAAAAACAGCCGCCGCGGGAGATCCCGCGGCGGCTGTTTTTTCGTCTTGCGCCTGGGAGGCGGGTGTACTATAATAAACAAGAAAGTCTGAAAAGGGAGGGGCTGCCTGTGGAACTGACCGAACTGCCCAATATCGGCCCTGTCCTGGCGGAGAATCTGTGCCGGGTAGATATCACCTCGGCGGAGGAGCTGCGCTCTGTCGGTGCCTGCGAGGCTTGGCTCCGCATTCGCGCCCAGGTGGACCCTGGCGCCTGCTTTCACCAGCTGACGGCCCTGGCCGGCGCGGAGCTGGGCGTCCGTAAGACCGCCCTGCCGGCGGAGCGGAAAGCGGAGCTGCGGGCCTTTTTTGACCGCGTAAAACGATAAGAAGCGAGAGGAACTATGTTCAAAGTCATCAAAACGGAAGGCCGCGCCCGGCGCGGCGAATTTTCCTGCGCCCACGGCGGCACCGTCCAGACACCGGTGTTCATGAACGTGGGCACCCAGGCCGCCATCAAGGGCGGCGTCTCCGCCCACGACCTGAAGGAAGTGGGCTGCCAGATCGAGCTTTCCAACACCTACCATCTGCACCTGCGCCCCGGCGACCAGCTGGTGCGGCAGATGGGCGGCCTCCACAAGTTCATGAACTGGGATGGCCCCATCCTGACGGATTCCGGTGGGTTCCAGGTGTTCTCTCTGGCCTCCCTGCGGAAGATCAAGGAGGAGGGGGTCTATTTCTCCTCCCACATCGATGGCCGGAAGATCTTCATGGGACCGGAGGAGTCCATGCGCATCCAGTCCAATTTGGGCAGCGACATCGCCATGGCCTTTGACGAGTGCGTGGAGAACCCGGCGGCCTACGAATACGCCAAGGCCAGCTGCGAACGGACGCTGCGGTGGCTGGAGCGGTGCAAGGCGGAGCATGACCGGCTCAACAGCCTGCTGGAGACGGTGAACCCGCAGCAGATGCTCTTTGGCATCAACCAGGGTGCCACTTACGCGGACCTGCGGGCTTGGCATATGCGTGAGATCGCCAAGATCGACTGCGACGGCTTTGCCATCGGCGGTCTGGCGGTGGGGGAGCCGGCGGAGGTCATGTACGAGATGATCGACGTGGTGGAGCCTTTTATGCCGGCGGAAAAGCCCCGCTACCTCATGGGCGTGGGCACCCCCAGCAACATCATCGAGGCCGTCAGCCGGGGCGTGGACTTTTTCGACTGCGTCATGCCCTCCCGCAACGGCCGCCACGGCAAGCTCTTTACCTGGGAGGGTACCGTGAACATCCTCAACGAAAAGTACGCCGCCGATGAGCGGCCTATCAGCGAAAGCTGCGGATGCCCCGTGTGCCGCAGCTTCTCCCGGGCGTATCTGCGGCACCTGTTCAAGGCGGACGAGGTGCTGGCCCTGCGGCTGGCGGTACTTCACAACCTGTATTTTTATAACGACTTGATGGTGAAGATCCGTCAGGCGCTGGACGAGGGAACGTTTGCCTCCTTTCGGGCCCGGTACAGCGGGAATCTGGAAAAACGGGCGTGAAGTGCTCCTGACCCTCAAATTATTTGAGGAGTATCAGAAAGTTCTTGCAAAACTTTCTGATTTTGGTATAATGATGCTGTTCTGAATACACAAAGGAAAAAGGAGTTTTCTAAACATGGATGGTAATACCTACTCTATCGTAATGCTGGTGGTCATGCTGGCGATTTTCTACTTCCTGCTGATCCGCCCCGAGAACAAGCGGAAGAAGAAGGCCGAGACCATGCGTGAGGGCATCAAGAAAGGCGACACCGTCACCACCATCGGCGGTATCGTCGGCCGTGTGGTCCATGCCAATAAGGATACGCTGATCATCGAGACCAGCGAGGACCGCGTCCGCATGGAGGTCACCCGCTGGGCCATCTCTACCACCGGTGTCCAGACCACTGACCAGCCCACGGAGGAGAAAGCTGATAAGGCCGATAAGAAGAAAAAGAAGGAAGAGCCTGCCGCCATTGAGGAGAAGACAGAAGCTCCCGCTGAGGAAAAGAAAGATTGATCCATTCATAAATGGGACCTCCCCGGTCATATGCTCCATCAAGAGCGTATGACCGGGGAGGTATTTTTTATGTCGAAAAGTCGGAAACAGGCGCCGCCCTGGCGGGCCTTTGCGTGGGGGCTGCTGGTGTCGGTGGGGCTGTACTTGTGCTTGATGGTGCTGCTGGCCCTTCTGGTGGTGCGGGGCGTCCTGGGGGAGGAGGGGGCGTATCCCGCCATTGCGGTGGCCTGCGGCGTGTCGGCACTGAGCGGCGGCTTGGTGTGTGTCCGGGATGCGCCCATGGGGCGCCTGCCGGCGGCTATGCTGTGCGCCGGCGGCTTTGCGGCTGCGCTGACAGTGGTGTGCCTGCTGTGCTGGGAGGATGGCATCACAGTCCGGGGGCTGGTCCTGCTGGGGTGTGTGCTGGCCGGAGGACTGCTGGCCGGCGCGGCTGGACACAAGCGCGGGCGGCGGGTGAAGAACCGCGTCCGGCACCGGTAAAAGGCTGCTTGTCATTTTTACCAAAAATGCCCGGTGGGCGGCGGCACCGCCCCCCGGCCGGGTCCCTCCCGGTGAAAGTGGGGGAGGAGGGTGCTCTGGTGCACAAATATAGATGTTTTGTGGGATATCACTACAAGATGTTGTCGTTGCGGGCGGCTGACGGCTGGCCGCCTTGGCTTCAGTTTCGTAAGTTTACATAATGCAGTTAACATAACGTTTTGTCATAAATTACAAAAAGCGAGAACTTCTGGCAAATTCCTTGATAAAACAAGCAAATTGCACTATATTAAATAAGTACTAGGTTTACGTTAACCGCCTATCATAAATCCTGCCCTCCTGACATAGGGTGAGGCAGTGAGGTGAGTCGGTTGATGAGGAAGAAAACAGTCCGTGGGAGCGGCGGACAGGCAAGGTCTCTTTCCGGGTTGCTGCTGTTGGCGGCCTTTTTCGCCGGCGGTATCCTGCTGGGACAGGCCCTGGCCGGCCGTGTGCCGGACGGCACCGGGGCAGAGCTGCGTCGGTATCTGACGGATTTCCTCCAGCTGGAGGACGGCGCGGCGGATCATGCAAGGACAGCTGTTTCTGCCGTGGCGATTTACTTCCGGTATCCGCTGACGGCGTTTTTACTGGCCTTTACAGCTGCCGGAGCGGTCTTGCTCCCGTGTGTCACCGTGGCGTATGGATGCTTTCTCTCCTTTTCCGTCTGCTGCTTTACGGCGGCTTTTGGGGCGGAAGGGGCGCTGCTGGCGCTGGCGGTGCTGGGGTTTCGGTGCCTGGTGACCATGCCTTGCTATTTTCTGCTGGCTTCTCCCGCGTGGAGGATGTCCGCGGCGCGTCTGCCTATTGGGAGAGGCAGACGGACCGCGCCTGTGGCCTGCGGCAGAGCATGGTGGCTTTTATGTGGTACAGTGGCGCTGGTGCTGCTGGCCGGCGTGTGTGTGGAACTTGTTTTGCCGCCGCGTCTGACGAATTTGGCGCTGCGGCATATCCTGAATTGACAAAAGAGGGGAGGGGTGATCCCGTGAACAACGATATTGCACGCTATGGCAAATATCTGGCGGAGGAGAAGCATTCCTCTCAGAACACCATCAGCTCTTATCTGCGGGATGTGACTCAGTTTTCCGACTATCTGGAGGAACATCAGGACTGTGGCCTGCGGGACGCTCGGCCGGATATGGTGCGGGACTACATGAGCTGGATGCAGGGGCACGGCAAATCCGCCGCTTCTGTGACCCGGTTCCTGGCCTCTGTGAAATCCTTCTATAATTTCCTGGTGGCGCAGGGAGACCTGCGTGAAAACCTTGTCAAGGGCATTACCGCTGACCGGGCGGAGCGGAAGTATCCGGAGATCCTGACCGCCAAGGAAGTGGAGCTGTTTTTGGAGCAGCCCCAGTGTGTGGATGCAAAGGGCTTCCGGGACCACGCCATGTTGGAGTTGCTGTATGCCACCGGCATCCGGGTCAGTGAGCTGATCTCCCTGAATTTGGACGACCTGAATCTGGCCGCTGGCTTCATCCGCTGCGCCAGCCGGGGCAAGGAGCGTATCATCCCCCTGTACCACGGCGCCGTGAAAGCCTTGCAGGACTATGTGCGCGACATCCGACCGCAGCTGGTGGCGGACCAGGAGGAAAAAGCCCTGTTCGTCAACATGAGCGGTGAGCGTATGAGCCGTCAGGGCTTTTGGAAGATCATCAAGCACTACCAGGAGAAGGCGGGCATCCAGAAGGATATCACGCCCCACACTCTCCGCCACTCCTTCGCCGTCCACCTGCTGGAAAACGGCGCGGACCTGCGGTCCATCCAGGAAATGCTGGGCCACGCAGATATCTCCTCCACCCAGATCTATACCCATGTAGTGAAGCGGCAGCTGAAAGATGTGTACAACAAGGCCCATCCCCGGGCCTGACGAGGTCAGCACGGCGGTATGCCGTGCTGATCTTTTTATATCCTGTGCCATGTAAAAATTTTTCCCGTGGGGCAATCAAAACCGCTCCCTCAACGCTCTAATCCATAAAGAAACCGGAAAGGAGGCCCCGCCCATGGACCACGAGGAATTTGCCGCCAGGACCCAGGCGGTCCGGCAGCGGCTGTACCGCACCGCGTACCTGTATCTGGGCAGTGAGGCCGACGCCCTGGAGGCAGTGGACGAGGCGGTGTACCAGGCTCTGCGGGCCTTGAAGAAGCTTCGGCAGCCGGAACTGTTCGAGACCTGGCTCACCCGCATCCTCATCAACACCTGCCACAAGGAGCTGCGCCGCAGGCGTCGTCTGACAGGGGAGGAGAGCCTGCCGGATTCCGCCGGACCAGACGCCTACGACGGCCTGTCCCTGCGGGAGGCCATCCGCCGTCTGCCGGAGGAGCTGCGGACCGTTGTCATCCTCCGCTACTTCGCCGGGTATACGTTGGAGGAAACGGCCCAGAGCCTGGAGCTGCCCCGGGGCACCGTGTCCACCCGCCAGCGGCGGGCCCTGCGGCTTTTGCGTTTGGAGTTGGGAGAGGAGGGAACGCCATGAACCGCAGCGAGGAATACCAGGCCCTGTTGCAAGAGCTGGAGACCATGCCGCCCCAGCTGGAATATACGGTGCAAAGAGCTATGGCAAGGAAAAAAACTTTACAGCACAGAAAACGGCTTTTCGGCATTCCGGCAGGCAGTCTGGCGGTTTGCTTTACAGCCTTTGTGCTGCTGGTGAACCTGTTTCCGCCCTTTGCCGCAGCCTGCGGGAGCGTGCCCCTTCTGGGCGCCCTGGCGGAGGCGGTGCGCTGGTCGCCCTCCCTGTCCGCCGCCGTGGAGCATGACTATGTGCAGCCTGTGGACCAGAGCCAAAACGCCAACGGTGTCACCGCCGCCGTGGAGTACCTCATCGTGGACCGCAAGCAGGTGAGCATTTTCTACACCCTGGACACGGACCGGGATATCGCCCACCTGGACGCGGACTATGACATCCGCCTGCCCGGAGACCTCCACGGATACACCTCCACCACCGGCAGCTACGGCCTGGAAAACGGTGCCCTGCGGCGCATTGACGTGAATTTCGTAGACATCGATGTGCCGGAGACGCTGGAGCTCGCATTACAGGTCTATGACAGCACGGACCGGTGGGAGCCGGGCGCGGAGCCGGCGGAAGCGGCGGGAGACTACGGCGTCGAAATGCTGACCCAGCGGCAGGAGCCGGAGCGGGCCTATCTGGCGGAGTTCACCTTCCACCTTGCCTTTGACCCCCAGTTCACCGCCCAGGGGACGGTGGTGCCGGTGAACGCGGCCTTCCAACTGGACGGCCAGCGGTTCACACTGACGGAGGTGGAGGTGTATCCCACCCACCTGCGGGTGAACATCGACGACGACAGCGGCAATACCGCCTGGCTGAAGGGGCTGTCCCTGTATCTGGAAAACGAGTGCGGTGAGCGGTTTGAAAGCTGCGTCAACGGCATTTCCGCCAGCGGAGACCCGGATGGGGAGGGCTACGGCACCTTCTGGCTGGACAGTCCCTTTTTTAGCCAGGGGGAGCACCTGACTCTGTGCATCACCGGAGCGGAGTGGCTGGACAAGGACCGGGAGCGCATCCGGGTGGACCTGGCGGGAAACAGCGGGGAGGAACTGCCTCAGGGCGTCCGCCTGGAGTGGGCGGAGAAGCGGGAGAACGGCTGGCTGGTGTCCTTCAGCGCTCCTTACCGCTGGGGGAACACCACCCTGTACCAGATCTGGGGGCACACCTACCATGATGCCGAAGGGCGGGCATATGAGCTTGACAGCATCAGCGCCACCATGACGCCCATGGTCCTCGGCGCGCTTTCCGGACAAGAACTGGAAGCCCACGAAGCCTATGCTGCCGAAAACCGGGACCGCTATTATGAGAGCTTTGCCCTGAAGGACTATCAGGCGGACCAGGTGTGGCTGGAGCCTGCCTGGACCCGGGTGACGGCCTATGACCAGCCGGTGAAAGTTGCCATCAAATGAGAAAAGCGCCGTCCCGGTGGGGCGGCGCTTTTCTTGACTTCCCCGGCTTCGGAGCTTACAATGGCAAAAAACGATGAAACGGAGAACGGATATGCGCGTCATCATCTCACCGGCGAAGAAAATGCGTGTGGACCGGGACAGCTTTCCCGTCCGGGACCTGCCGGCGCTGTTGCCAAAGGCGGAGGCGTTGACGGAGCAACTCCGCTCCATGCCCTATGAGGACCTGAAAGCCCTGTGGAAGTGCAATGACCGTATCGCGGCGCTGAATACGGAACGGCTGCGAAGCATGGACCTGCGCCATGGCCTGACCCCTGCCATCCTGGCCTATGACGGCATTCAGTACCAATACATGGCCCCCGGCGTGTTCACGGAGGGGGAGCTGGAATATGTACAGGAGCACCTGCGCATCCTCTCCGGCTTTTACGGTGTCCTGCGGCCCTTCGACGGGGTGACGCCTTACCGCCTGGAGATGCAGGCACGACTTTCAACCTGTGAAGGAAAAGACCTTTATAGCTATTGGGGGACTTCCATCGCGGAAACGATCTGGGAGGAGACAGACTGTGTGGTGGACCTGGCGTCCAGAGAGTACAGCCTGTGCGTCTCCCGGCACCGGCCGCCGGAAAAGCGGCTGGTCACCTGCGTGTTCGGGGAGCGGAAAGACGGCAGGATCATCGAAAAGGGGACCCTGTGCAAGATGGCCCGGGGAGAAATGGTGCGCTTCCTGGCGCAGCGGAGGGCGGAGGAGCCGGAGGCACTGCGGGACTTTGACTGCTTGGGCTACCGCTTTTCCCCGGCGGATTCCACACCTGCGGCGTATGTGTTTCTCAAAGCGCAAGAGCGGCAGCAGGCTGCTTTGTAAACCATGCCGCAATGCGGGAAGATTGGCAAGGACCATGGTGAAAGAGCAGCGGAGCCGGCAGAGGATTTTCCCGCTGGCTCCAGTGTCGGAAGAAAACTATCTGTTGCACCGCAGGCGGAAATTTGCTATACTGACTTAGAATATAAACTGGAAGGGGAGCGCCATGCGCATCTTGGGCATTGACCCCGGCTACGCCACCATTGGCTTCGGCCTGGTGGAGGCGGAGCGGGCACAAGTGAAAATGGTCACCTACGGCGCCATCACCACGCCGGCGGGCTTGCCCCTTTCTAAGCGGCTATACCAGATCGGCACGGACATGGAGGACCTCATCGGACAGCTGAAGCCGGACGTCATCTCCATCGAGGAGCTGTTTTTCAATACCAACATCACCACCGGCATCGCCGTGGCCCATGGCCGGGGCGTGCTGCTGTACGCCGCTGAAAAGTGCGGCGTGCCCCTGTACGAGTACACCCCCGGCCAGGTGAAGCTGGCCGTCACCGGCTACGGCAAAGCGGAAAAGCGCCAGGTCATGGACATGACGAAGCGGCTCTTGAAGCTGAAAGCCGTGCCCCGGCCGGACGATGCGGCGGACGCACTGGCGCTGGCCCTGTGCCATGCAAGGAGTTTTACTTCACGGCTTCCCCAGAGCGGGGATGTGCGGGAGACCATCTGAGGAGGACACGATGTTTTACTATCTGGACGGTACCGTGGCGGAGATCCTGCCGTATTTGGCCGTTGTGGACTGCGGCGGCGTGGGCTATGCCTGCAAGACCACCAACACCACCCTGGCGGCGCTGAAAAAGGGTCAGCGGGGGAAGCTGTATACATATTTGAATGTGGGAGAGGGCGTGTTTGAGCTGTACGGCTTTGCCACCCAGGCGGAGCTGAACAGCTTCAAGCTGCTCATCGGTGTCTCCGGCGTGGGGCCCAAGGCGGCGCTGGCCATTTTGTCCGTGGCCACGCCGGACACGTTGGCCATGGCCGTCATCACCGGGGATGAAAAGACCCTCACCGCGGCGCCGGGCATCGGCAAGAAGATCGCCCAGCGCATCATCCTGGAATTGAAGGACAAGCTGGCCAAGGAGAGCGCTGCCGGTGGGCTGGATTTCTCCGGCCCCAAGGGCGCCGCCATCCCGGCGGCCCTGACCAACAAGGCCACGGAGGCCGCCGCCGCTCTGGCGGTGCTGGGCTATACCAGTCAGGAGGCCGCCGCAGCCCTGAAGGGCATCGATGTGGAAAATCTGCCTCTGGAGGAGATCATCCGCCAGAGCCTGAAAAAGATGGTGAAATAATATGAGCGAGACGATCAAAGGATTTATTTTGGCGCTGTGCGGTGCCGCCCTGGCCCTGCCCGCCGCCCTGTTCGGCCTGCGGTATCAGGCCCTGCGGCAGAAAAAGCGGCAGACTGGCAGCCTGACGGAGGAGGAGAAGAAGCGCCAGCTGAAAAACGCGGTGGTGTTCGTGGTGTTGCTGCTGGCGGTGTACCTGCTGGGCTTCTCCAGCATCAACTGCTTCCGGTGAGAGAGCAGACCTGGAGAGCGAAGGAAGTGACAAATTGAGCATCGACTTTGGAAACGACATTTACGAAGAACCCATCGTGGCCAAGACCTTCCTCCAGGAGGATGCCCAGGAGGGCTCCCTGCGCCCCAAGACCCTGAGGGAGTACATCGGCCAGGAGAAGGCCAAGGACAACCTGGCCGTGTTCATCGAGGCCGCCCGCAAGCGGGAGGAGGCTCTGGACCACGTACTGCTCCACGGCCCTCCGGGCCTGGGCAAGACGACGCTGGCGGGCATCATCGCCCAGGAGATGGGGGCGGGCATCCGCATCACCTCCGGTCCGGCCATTGAAAAGCCCGGAGACCTGGCGGCGCTGTTGACGAACCTAAACGAGGGAGACATCCTGTTCGTGGATGAGATCCACCGGCTGAACCGCTCTGTGGAGGAGATCCTGTATCCCGCCATGGAGGACTACGCCCTGGATATCATCGTGGGCAAGGGGCCCTCCGCCAACTCCATCCGGCTGGACCTGCCCAAGTTCACCCTCATCGGCGCCACCACCCGGGCGGGCCAGCTGTCCGCGCCCCTGCGGGACCGCTTCGGCGTGACGCTGCGGCTGGAGCTGTACACCCCGGAGGAGCTGGCCAAGATCGTGACCCGCTCCGCCGGCATTTTGAATGTGGACATCGTCCCCGAGGGCGCCTACGAGATCGCCCGCCGCAGCCGGGGCACGCCCCGTATCGCCAACCGGATGCTGCGCCGGGTGCGGGACTTTGCCCAGGTGAAGGCCGACGGCGTCATCACCAAGGAGGTGGCGGACCAGGCCCTGTGCGCCCTGGAGATCGACTATCTGGGACTGGACCCGGTGGACCGGCGGATGCTGGGCGCCATCATCGACAATTACAACGGCGGCCCCGTGGGTCTGGAGACCCTGGCGGCCACCATCGGCGAGGAAGCCGTCACGCTGGAGGATGTGTACGAGCCGTACCTCATGCAGCTGGGCTTTTTGACCCGGACGCCCCGGGGCCGGTGCGTGACACAGAAGGCGTACCAGCACCTGCACAAACCCATCCCCGGCGGCGCCATGCCGGAGGGGGAGATGGAGCAGCTGATGCTGTGAGGGGGCAAAGCGCCCCGTTTCCCGCTTTGCCCCTCCAGCAGAATGGGGGACAGTTCCTGCGGGCATATTCATTCAGAATCATTTCATAACAATAGAAGGGAACCAATCACTATGGGTAAATTATTTGGTACAGACGGCATCCGCGGCGTTGTGGGCGAAAACCTGACCGCGGACCTTGCCTACCGCGTGGGCCAGGCGGTGGCCACCGTCCTCATGGAGGACAAGGGCTGCCGCCCCACAGTCCTCATCGGCAAGGACACCCGTGTGTCCTCCGATATGTTGGAATCTGCCTTGATGGCGGGCATCTGCTCCGTGGGCGGCGATGTGAAGCCGGTCGGCACCATCCCCACCCCCGCCGTGGCCTATCTGACCATCCGGGAGCGGGCGGACGCGGGCATTGTCATCTCCGCCAGCCACAACCCGTATGAGCACAACGGCATCAAGGTCTTCAGCGGCCAGGGCTACAAGCTCTCCGACGCCGTGGAGGCCCGCATCGAGGAGCGTATCCTTTCCGACACCCCCATGAAGCTCCGCACCCGGGGCGAGATCGGCCGCCGCCACCACGGAATGCGGCAGCTGAAGCGGGACTACATCGACTTTGTGGCCTCCACCATCGAATCCGACCTGGCGGGGCTGCGCATCCTGGTGGACTGCGCCAACGGTGCTGCCAGCGCCACGGCGCCGGAGCTGTTTGGCCGCTTCAAGGCCAGTACGGACTTCATCCACCGGGACCCCGACGGCGTCAACATCAACAACCGCTGCGGCTCCACCCATCTGGAGAGCCTGGCGGACGCCGTGGTGAAGGGCGGCTACGACATCGGCGTGGCCTTTGACGGTGACGCGGACCGCTGCCTGCTGGTGGACGAGACCGGCGCCACCATCGACGGCGACAAGGTCATGGCCGTGTGCGCAGCGGATATGAAGCGCCGGGGCAAGCTCAACGGCAACACCATCGTGGCCACCGTCATGAGCAACTTGGGCCTCCATGAGTTCTGCCGCAACGCGGGGCTGAACCTGGTGTGCACTGCCGTGGGTGACCGCAACGTGCTGGAGAAGATGCTGGAGTGCGATTACCGCATCGGCGGCGAGCAGTCCGGCCACACTATTTTCACAGAGCTGGAGACCACCGGCGACGGCGAAGTGACGGCGCTGCAATTTTTGCAGGTCCTGGCGTCCTCCGGCCAAAAGGCCAGTGAGCTCGCCTCCTGCTGTGCCGTGTACCCCCAGGTGCTGGTGAACGTGGAAGTGCCCCACAGCGGCGGCGTGAAGGAGAAGATCATGGCCTCCCAGGCTCTGGCGGACGCTGTGAAAGGGGAGGAGGAGGCCCTTGGCGGCAGCGGCCGGGTGCTGGTCCGCGCCTCCGGCACGGAGGCCCTCATCCGGGTCATGGTGGAGGCGAAGACCACCGAAACCGCCCA
Organism: uncultured Dysosmobacter sp.; assembly: GCA_934590165.1. Lineage (GTDB taxonomy): Bacteria > Bacillota > Clostridia > Oscillospirales > Oscillospiraceae > Oscillibacter. The sequence continues at coordinate 21,160 of CAKTOO010000018.1, forward strand.
GGCGGTGGCCGACCGGCTGGTGGATTTTATAAAATCACTAAAAATCTGAGGCTTCCAAACGAAATTTTTGATAATTGCTTGACATTTTATAGGATAGACGGGTATAATAAATATGTTCAAGGTTAAAGAACAACCGTTCCAACTTCTGGAGACGCGCAGTGACGAGGAGCTTTGCCAGCTGGCTGCCCAGGGCAGCCGGGGGGCGGAGGAGGTCCTGGTCACCCGCTACAACCGGCTGGTGCGCACCTGTGCCCGTCCGTTTTTCCTCATCGGCGGCGACAGCGAGGACCTGACCCAGGAGGGAATGGTGGGCCTCATCAAGGCGGTCCGGGAATATGACGCCAGCAAGGCGGCCTCCTTCCGGACCTTCGCAGAGATCTGTATACGAAGCCGACTGTATTCCGTTCTCCGCGCGGCAGCGCGGGATAAGCATCTTCCGCTCAACCAGTCGGTTCCTCTGGATACACCCTTCTTTGATAGCAATTCCTACACCTCTGGCTCCGGCGATCTGGCGCAGGGAAACCCCGAGACCTTTTTGATCGAACGGGAACGCACCGCGGCTCTTTTGGCTGGCGTTCGGAAACAGTTGTCCGAATTTGAAGCGAAGATTTTGGGGTACTATTTGGACGGTCTTTCTTGCAGGGAAATTGCCGAGACGGTAGGCAAGCCCCCAAAGTCCGTGGACAACGCTGTGCAGAGGATCCGCCGCAAGGTGGCACAGCAACTTCTTTCCGGCGAATTCAGCGAGAGCTGAACGCAATATATTTTTCTTTTCAAAGAGAGGGTAAAATCATGTACGAAGACAAGACTTTAGTGTGCAAAGAGTGCGGCCAGGAGTTCGTGTTCACCGCCGGTGAGCAGGAGTTCTACGCTGAGCGTGGCTTCCAGAATGAGCCCCAGCGCTGCAAGGCCTGCCGTGATGCTCGCAAGAACGCCGCCCGCGGCCCCCGCGAGTACTTCACCGCTGTTTGCGCTGCCTGCGGCGGCGAGGCGAAGGTTCCCTTCGAGCCCAAGTCTGACCGTCCCGTTTATTGCAGCGAGTGCTTCGCCAAGATGCGCGATCAGCAGAGATAACAAGCCGGTCTTCGGTTTTTATAATTGCGATCAGGAAGGACACCTGCCCTGGATAGGGCGGGTGTCCTTTTTCGCATCCGGGGCCCCGCATTCCTGAAACCCGCCGCCGCTGCCGTTTCCTTTGCATACTTCCGGTGAAAAAGCAAGATTTCGCGCATTTTCTATTGAATTCACGCGGACAATAGAGTATAATATCCATGCTGAATTTTAGATTGGAGGAACATTCCCATGATCACCATTACCAAAGACACCATCATCGGTGATATCCTTGACATCGCTCCCCACACTGCTCCTATCTTCCTGTCCATCGGTATGCACTGCCTGGGCTGCCCATCTTCCCGGGGCGAGACCGTGGAGGAGGCCTGCATGGTCCACGGTGTGGACTGCGACAAGCTGCTGGCCCTGGTGAACGAGGAAGCCAACAAGGCTCAGTAAAACGCTTCCAACAAGCAGGACGCATACGGGAGTTGCCCGTATGCGTCCTGAGCTTGTCGAAAAAGGTTGAAACGCCAGAGACCGGGAAGGAAGATAGTTACGAAAGAAACCCAGGAGGGGTGTCTTTTGTTTTGAATCATAAGTTTCTCAGAACTTCAAAAAGTTCTGAGAAACTTGCCCATGCTGTCAAAATTTTGACAGCATGGGGACGCATACGGGAGTTGCCCGTATGCGTCCTTACAACGACTGCCGGAGGGACCTATGGCAAAACGAGAAATGGAGCTGTCCCCCAGGCTGCGGCTGCTGGCGGACTGGGTGCGCCCCGGCGCGCGCGTCGCTGATGTTGGCACGGATCACGCCTATCTGCCTGTGTGGCTGGTGCTCCACGGGCGCGTGAGCTCTGCCATTGCCAGCGACCTGCGGAAGGGACCCCTCCAGCGGGCCCGGGAGACCTGCCGCCGCCACGGTGCCGAAAGCGTGGACTGCCGCCTGTGCGACGGCCTGCGGGGCATCAAGCCGGAGGAGGCGGACACCGTCATTATCGCCGGCATGGGCGGGGAGAATATCGCTGCCATCCTGTCGGCCGCTCCCTGGACGAAGGACGGCGCCCACACCCTGCTGCTCCAGCCCATGAGCCGGGACGCGTCGCTGCGGCGCTTTCTGGCGGAGAACGGATATACCATACTGCGGGAGGCGCTGACTTGTGAGCGGGGCAGCTATCTGCCCGTCATGGAGGTCACAGCCGGAGAAATGGAGCTGACAGTGGGAGAGCTGTACGGCGGCGCGAAGCTGCACCGTGACCCCCTGGGCGACCGGTATCTCATCCAGGCAATCCTGCGCTCCCAAAGCGCCGTGGCGGGGCTGAACCGCTCCTCTAGCCCGGCGGACCGGGAGAAGGCGGATGGCCTGCGGGACATCCTCACCCAGCTGATGAACATGAGAGAGGAGTGGCGTCATGCCAACTGTACGGGAAGTTGAACAGGCCCTCTTTGAACTGGCCCCCGGCGAGGCCGCCATGGAGTGGGACAATGTGGGCCATCTCTTGGGGGACCCGAATCAGGCCGTGGAGCGGGTGCTGGTGGCTCTGGACATCACGGAGGGCGTGGCGGACGAGGCCATCGTCTCCGGCTGCCAGCTGGTCGTGGCCCATCACCCTGTCATGAACTGCCGGTGGACGCCGGTGCAGAACATCCGGGACGACACGTTCCAGGGGCACCTGTTTTTGAAGCTGCTGCGGAACAATGTCTCCGCCATCTGTATGCACACCAACCTGGACATCGCGTGGGGAGGGGTGAACGACGCTCTGGCCCAGCGGCTGGAGCTGGTGGACCCTGGGCCCCTGTGTGAAAACGGCCTGGGCCGGGTGGGCGAGTACCCGGAGAGCGTGGCCCTGGCGGATTACGTCCGCTTCGTGTGCCAAGCCCTGGGCTGCAACGGCCTGCGGTACGCCGACGCCGGAAAGCCCGTCCGCCGGGTGGCCGTGGGCGGCGGCGCCTGCGGAGAGTTTGAGGATGACGCCATCCGCGCCGGCTGCGACACCTTCGTCACCGCCGACCTCAGCTACCACCAGTTCCTGGACGCGGCGGGGAAGGGCATCAACCTCATCGACGCGGGCCACTTTCCCACGGAGGACCCCGTCTGCGAAAAAGTCATCACGTATTTAACGGACCGGTTCCCGGAACTGGCCGTCAACAAATCCGCTTCCCACAAGGAAGTCATTCAGTACTATGTTGAAGGAGAGTAATAACCATGTCCGGACATTCCAAATGGCATAATATTCAGAAGACCAAGGGCGCGCAGGACGCCAAGCGCTCCGCTGCGTTCACCAAGATCGCTAAGGAGATCATCGTGGCCGTCAAGGAAGGCGGCGGCTCCGGCGACCCCAACAACAACTCCCGCCTGGCCACCGTCATTGCCAAGGCCAAGGCCGTGAACATGCCCAACGAGAATATCAAGCGCACCATCGACAAGGCGCTGGGCGCCGGCAACACTGAAAACTTTGAGGCAGTCACTTACGAGGGCTACGGCCCCGGCGGCGTGGCCGTTATCGTGGAGGCTCTGACCGACAACCGCCAGCGCACCGCCCCCGAGGTCCGTCACGCCTTCGATAAGTGCAATGGCAACCTGGGCGCCCAAGGCTGCGTCAGCTGGTCCTTCGACAAGAAGGGCGTCATCGTCATCGACAACGAGGACGGCGAGCTGGACGAGGACACCGTCATGATGGACGCCCTGGAGTCCGGCGCCGCCGACTTCGAGGCCGACGGCCCCGCTCTGGAGATCACCTGCGACCCCGACGCCTTCAACGATGTGGTGAAGGCCCTGGAGGAGAAGGGGTACAGCTTCGTCAACGCCGACATCGAGATGGTGCCGCAGAATTACATCACGCTCACTGACGAGGGCGACGTGAAGAACATGAACAAGCTCATCGACATGCTGGAGGACAGCGACGACGTGCAGAACGTCTGGCACAACTGGGACAACGATTGAGCAATCAGGGGGACGGCGAAAGCCGTCCCTCTTGTGTTCTCGTCTTATTGAACAAAAGAAATGTTTTGTTCAATTACTGGCAGTTAAAAAAATATTTAGTCTGATACTATCATCCAAATAAATCTTAACAAATCGGATTGAATAAGTCAACAATTTTTGACAGGTATTATCAGATAAGATAAGATGACAAACGAGGTGATATTGTGGAATCCATGAAAAAAACGATAATATTTGAAAAGGATCTAATTGATAAAATTGAAAAAATGGCAAAAGAAACAGAACGGGATTTTTCTGGACAAGTACGCTGGATGCTAAAAGAATATATACGAATCAAAGAAGATAGAAAATAAAATAGAGGTGATAAGAAATGATACTATATGAACAGATAACCAACGAATACGAAAATGAAAAATTTCCATACACCTATTCAATATCCAAATTTGCAGATGAAATAATCTATCACTATGCAAAACAACTAGGCATCGAAGAAGATCAAGTAGTAGATATGCTGATCAGATATATGGGACTAACAGAAAACATCAATAAATTCTTAGATGATATAAATCAAAAATTTAAAGCAGAAGCATGGATTTAAACTAGAGCCCAAAAGGCTCTAGTTTTTTACTCATTTTCGGAAGATCTATCACGTCGTCGCCGCGGCGAATACTGATCAAGCAACTGCTTATATTTAGGGGAGAGCTCACAAGACCGAGATCTAATACGATCCAGGAAGTCCTGACGCCCATGGATCTCCAAAGCAACAGCAATCGCATTACCGGCTTGAGAAAATACAAAGTTATCCAACTGCATGATGTTATACTCTTCGCCTGGCTTTACATAGAGCCGGATCCGGCCGATACCCTCAATCAGATCTTCCCAATACTGCTTCATCAACCAACGCCATCTATTAGAATCACCAGACTCATCGACGAACCGAACATAGTTTACCAGGACACCACGGAACTTAACGCCGATTGGCTCCGGCTCCATGACAAAGGCAAGCGCGCGATCACCACGCAGCTGCATCTCGACTCGGACCCAATGCTGGGAGTCGGGGAAGCCCCGCTCAAAAGCCTTATCATAAATACGGAACATGATCTCACTAGATTTCCGACCAAAATAGATCGACTTACCAGATTTCTTTTTACCATCTACAATTTCTTCTTGTACAGTTACTTTCCTAAATTTAGAGACATACTCCCGATCATGAGTATCAAGAAAGAGCTGCTCCATATCCAGGATACCGGAGTGATCATCAAAAGCGACATCCAAACGAGTCATATGAAACTGCTGCGGGTTATCCTGGAAGAGCTGAAAGAGACCATCAAAATCACCGGTACCCTCAGACTCAAATACCCGGCAGCCTTGACCGGACATATTCAAACAGGTACCCATACCCTCATTTCCATCATAATAGATCGAGATATTACGGTAATAGATACCTTTCCGATAGCCATTGTGACCATACTCCATCTCGTCCCAGGAGACATCCTCAAGACCCAGCAGCGAAAGCCAGGACTGCGGATCATCATCCTTTGAGCTGACAGTAAGCCAGTCATACAAGATAACATTCTCTTGAATATCACTTTTCATAACTTTTCAACCACCTTTATGTAGGTAGTACCCCCCTGTTAGTGTAGGGGGGTTAAAGAAAGTCGCAACTTTCCCGAAAGGTGTTCCCTACGGGGACTGTTCCAAACATCGATCATCCGTCAAGGCAGAGAAAACTTTTCTACGAAAACTTTTCTCCGAGTGGCCTACGGCCAGCCTTGACCGATGATAGAAGTTTGGAAAAACGGGGGACAACCGAAATCGCCGCAGCCGATTTCGGCAAGGCCGACACTTTTTATATTGGGAGGATACCACTATGACAATCAGCTTTACTCTTAACGGAAAGCCCTACGAATCCCCAATCAAAGACCTGAGAGAAGATGACCTACTTTTCCTGATCAAAGCAGAATTAGAACTGGGACGTAGCGTACATATCACACCGGATGAAAACGACATAATCTGGAATACAAGACGCGATAAATAAAAGGCCTTCGGGCCTTTTATTTTTTACGCCACCGACGCCGAGGATGATCCACCAGCGCAGCAGGCAGCTCATACCGCTCCCATTCTTTATGTTGGAGCTCCGGAGCAGCGAAGCTATCAAAGTACTTCGTCCAATGAGGGATGAAGGTGAGGGTCCGGGATCCGGCCCAAAAGAAAAGCAGAGAATCAAACTTCAGCTGATCTACGATCCGAGACTCGCTCTGAGTGTTACCATCGGCCTCGACGATATCAAGGACCTTCAGGATCCGCTTACCATAAGAGAAGACACGCAGCTTCTTCTGGAGCAGAAACATGTCATCCGCCAGATCACGGATCTTCTTATCGACATCAAAACTCTGAGAGGCACAAACGACTTTTACTTGACGGTGACGCTGGAGCTTAAACCAATCTCTGACCTCTACCGGAAACTTTTTGAAATTACGGTTATCCCAGATCATGCCGATTTCATCTATGATCAAGAGGGAGTGGGGCTCAAACTCGTAGTAACCGACGTCCTCGACCGGGACATAATAGCAGCCTGGAATGGGATCTGTGCTGTATACCGTCCATCCATTCTTAAGATGCTGTAAAGCCATCTTTGTCAGCAAGGTACTCTTACCTTGACCTTTCTTAGCAAAAATGAAAATGAGCTTATAAGGATTCAGATACTTCCTGGTGACCAGATGAAACACCAGAAAAAGACAAGGAACTATGATAAAGGCAAAAATAATAAAACAAGACTTCCACATAGATCTACCTCATGAAGATCCGCATAAAGAACTTAATAATAGCGAAAGCAAGACACCAGTAAAGGACCACAAAGGGAATCAATACCAGGACATTATCTTGCTTATCGAACAGGAAAAACACCAGATCCAGAAGACCCAGCATGAAGTCAGTAGCAGTAGACATAGAACCTCCAAACAAAAAGGGCCCCGGCCGGCTGAAGCCGGCGGCCGGGGCCCTTTTTCTCATCCTCGGGACAGCAAGCGACCAACGATACCGATCACGCCACCGATGAAAAGGAAACCGACGGTCAACAGCAGCAGCGGCTGAGCCACAATAACCTCACAGACATCAGCAACGAATCCCAGGACGCTAGTAGCAACAGTACCCAACTGAGAAAGCAGCGCACCCATAGCAGTGGTCTCCGTATAGCAAAACCTCCTTTCAAAAAATCAGATCAACCACGAGACAACAGGCGACCAACAATGCCGATCACGCCGCCGATGAAGAGGAAGCCGACAGTCAGAAGCAACAGCGGCTGATTCGTGATCGTAGAGCAGACATTACCGACATAGGTAAGCACGGAAGTGGCAACCTCTCCAAGGGAAGTCAAAAGAGCAGACATAAAAATCCTCCTTTCTTAAAGATGCCGAAAAATATTGGTAACCTTACGCAGCAGCCATAGAGCCAGGACGCCAGTAAGGAGCATCGTACCGGTATAAAGGTTGAAGATCTCCGTCATAAGATCGAAAATCTTATCAGCCATCAAAGATAGATCAGAAAGCATCATTTACCTCCGATCCAGGAGAGAACAGACCAAAGAATGGAAAAAACACTGGTAAGCAACCAAAGGAGCACAGGCACACAGAGAACATAGATCAACGGCTCAAAGCCGACCGGGACAGGCCCCAGCAGATTCACGACCGCTTCATAAAGCATACGATCACCACCCCCAGCATGAAAACGAGTATGTAAGGGACAAAATCATCAACCGTCTGACGAGGCTCCATAGAGGTCATGATCTCCATATTGGAGTCCGTCGGCGTCAGATACAGGTAAGTATAAGTTGAACTTGAAGAAGAGACGCGATATCGAGGATAAGAAAAACCCGACGCTGAGACAGAGTTGTTATATACTCCAGCCAGGTACCCGGAAACAGAAGAAGAGTCAATATTAAACAAGTATCCATTACTGTCGACGCCAAAAGTATCCTCCTTAGCAGAAAGAGGAAAGTATAAAGTGACTGTTCCCAAATTTGAATCATAACCAGTTACCCATGAACTGCCATAGAAAAGAGGATCATCCGGAGGAATATCACCGATCACCAGCGCCGGAACATCACCAGAAAAGGCAGCAACATCATATTCCGCATCAGCATCAACAACAGTGACCAGAATCGGTTCATCTGTCTCGCTGGTACTAAGCAGCTGCTCATCTATGACATCCTCAAACTCATAATACTCAATGGAAGATTCCCCGGAAAAACTGCTTTCCAAAGCGAATGAGGGATATAAACAAATTAAGGATATTACGCAGCACATACAGAAAACTCGTAAGCATTTCATAACACACACCTTATGGTTTGAAAAGTAAGACACGGACCATGAGACAGAGGAAGAAAGAAGCAATCATGATCCAAAGAAGAGAGACACCAAGGATCTCCATGGAACCAAGCCACTGAACACAAGTCTGAAAGAGAGCAATAAACCAAGTGATCCAATCAGACATACAATTACCTCCCGATCAACTGAAAGACGATCGTGATCGTCAACCCGGCCGTGATAAAGACCAGCAGCACAGACGGCATATAACCCCAGCTGACAGTAAGAAAAGCAAAACACTGGCCAATCAAACCAAAAACTGAAAGGATACCAGAAACAGTAGAAGTGACAAATTGGACAAAGATACCGATAGCATCACCAATTGAAGAGAGCCAACTAAGCACCATCATCACCGCCCTTATTCTTACCAGAACCAGATGTACCAGCGAATTTAGAGATACGACCAACAAGGAGCAACGCAATTGCCAAAGTGAGAGGAAAAACAAAAATGATTTTATAATCTCCCATAGCATTCCAGAGATCATTAAAAATACCAGTAATCAAAGCAAAGGCGGAAACAAGACCATCTGGAAAAGAAAAGCTATCCATATCCAGAGCATTGAAATTCTCTGTCATAGAGCCAGTCCACTGAGACTCTACAGATTCATGCTCATTAATATTATCTTGAGCTTGATCATTAAAACCGTCCAAAACAGATAGATCATTTAAAACTGTAAAAACAAAATTAGACTGATTTAAAATATGAGGTTCTAACTTTAGCTGAAGATCGGCAGACCAATCACCAGATAAAGTAGAAGGATTACTTAAAACAAAAGAAACAGTAGATAAAGATTCACCAATGCCGTTATAAATGAATTCATTAAAATCAAAAACACCATTACGGCCATATAAAGTTAAAACATTACGACCATCACAAAGAACATTAAGAGTACCAAACCAACCAAAATTAACAAAAGACCAATCAGCAGAATGAAGCCAATTTTCCAATTTAAGAACACCAGACATAGAAAATGCTTGTACACCATCAGGTAAAGTAAAAGTAAAAGAAATACTACCACCTGATCCAAAAGGAAACTGCCAAGAATCCCAAGTAGTAGAACTATTACTAGAAGGAGCAGAAACAATATTACTAGAAGAAAAAAGAGTAGGAGAAGTAGAATAAGCCCAAGAACCAAATTCAATAGATTCGTAAACAGAAGAATTTAAACCAGCTTCAGGAATAGAAATAACACCCTTCCAAGTACCAACCAAAAAACCCGATACATCAGAAAGCAACGTAATAAAATCAGAATAAGGAAAAGAAGTAGTACTACTAGAAGTATCAGCGTCAGAAACCACAGCAACTCCATCATCCAGACTAAAAGTACGCGCTGCCATAACAGGCTCATACTCATACACGCTGCCATTGGTAAACGACTCCGCATTCCAGGCAAATACAGAGGAGGTACAGAAGAAGAGAGCAGCGACAAGGAATACTACTCTTTTCATACTGTACCTCCTTCCGTAATGGGTGCGGGAGCTGGATTCGAACCAGCGGCGCCAGTATACGAACCTGGAATGTTACCACTACACCATCCCGCCATATTGACCCCAGTTAGATCTAACAGGGGTCAAATAGATCTACTTACGAAACCGGATGCCATGGAGCCGGAAAAGATCCTCATACTGACAATTCAAACCAACTTCACGACCGTACCGGACTTCAAGGGCCTTATACCGTTTCTGCTCAGCTTCCAGCTGCAGCTGCAGATCCTGGATCTGGAGCTGGAGAGCTGCGACCTCCTCTGACGGCATCATCTTGAGCTTGATCACAGGATTACGAAGGAAACGAATCAGCTCGACCGACAGAGCAGAGAGGCCATTGATCATTTTGAGCGCACAGTCTCAATCCGGCACACTTTACCTTTAGGAGTAAAATCCAGATTAACCGGCATACCAACAGCCGGAGACCAGGCACAGGTAGTAGCGAACTCATCCGAGATGAAGATCTTCGAAGTCTCCTCACCGTCGACACCGTGAGAAGGGAAGGCGATAAAACAGGAGAAACCATTGATCATCTTGCCGGAGAGATTATCTTTCATATCGACCCGCCGGACACCCAAGAGCATTGCTTGCATAATTCATACCTCCAATTTTAAAATAAAACCCAAGAAATGTTTTGTTCAATTACTGGCAGTTAAAAAAATATTTAGTCTGATACTATCATCCAAATAAATCTTAACAAATCGGATTGAATAAGTCAACAATTTTTGACAGGTATTATCAGATAAGATAAGATGACAAACGAGGTGATATTGTGGAATCCATGAAAAAAACGATAATATTTGAAAAGGATCTAATTGATAAAATTGAAAAAATGGCAAAAGAAACAGAACGGGATTTTTCTGGACAAGTACGCTGGATGCTAAAAGAATATATACGAATCAAAGAAGATAGAAAATAAAATAGAGGTGATAAGAAATGATACTATATGAACAGATAACCAACGAATACGAAAATGAAAAATTTCCATACACCTATTCAATATCCAAATTTGCAGATGAAATAATCTATCACTATGCAAAACAACTAGGCATCGAAGAAGATCAAGTAGTAGATATGCTGATCAGATATATGGGACTAACAGAAAACATCAATAAATTCTTAGATGATATAAATCAAAAATTTAAAGCAGAAGCATGGATTTAAACTAGAGCCCAAAAGGCTCTAGTTTTTTACTCATTTTCGGAAGATCTATCACGTCGTCGCCGCGGCGAATACTGATCAAGCAACTGCTTATATTTAGGGGAGAGCTCACAAGACCGAGATCTAATACGATCCAGGAAGTCCTGACGCCCATGGATCTCCAAAGCAACAGCAATCGCATTACCGGCTTGAGAAAATACAAAGTTATCCAACTGCATGATGTTATACTCTTCGCCTGGCTTTACATAGAGCCGGATCCGGCCGATACCCTCAATCAGATCTTCCCAATACTGCTTCATCAACCAACGCCATCTATTAGAATCACCAGACTCATCGACGAACCGAACATAGTTTACCAGGACACCACGGAACTTAACGCCGATTGGCTCCGGCTCCATGACAAAGGCAAGCGCGCGATCACCACGCAGCTGCATCTCGACTCGGACCCAATGCTGGGAGTCGGGGAAGCCCCGCTCAAAAGCCTTATCATAAATACGGAACATGATCTCACTAGATTTCCGACCAAAATAGATCGACTTACCAGATTTCTTTTTACCATCTACAATTTCTTCTTGTACAGTTACTTTCCTAAATTTAGAGACATACTCCCGATCATGAGTATCAAGAAAGAGCTGCTCCATATCCAGGATACCGGAGTGATCATCAAAAGCGACATCCAAACGAGTCATATGAAACTGCTGCGGGTTATCCTGGAAGAGCTGAAAGAGACCATCAAAATCACCGGTACCCTCAGACTCAAATACCCGGCAGCCTTGACCGGACATATTCAAACAGGTACCCATACCCTCATTTCCATCATAATAGATCGAGATATTACGGTAATAGATACCTTTCCGATAGCCATTGTGACCATACTCCATCTCGTCCCAGGAGACATCCTCAAGACCCAGCAGCGAAAGCCAGGACTGCGGATCATCATCCTTTGAGCTGACAGTAAGCCAGTCATACAAGATAACATTCTCTTGAATATCACTTTTCATAACTTTTCAACCACCTTTATGTAGGTAGTACCCCCCTGTTAGTGTAGGGGGGTTAAAGAAAGTCGCAACTTTCCCGAAAGGTGTTCCCTACGGGGACTGTTCCAAACATCGATCATCCGTCAAGGCAGAGAAAACTTTTCTACGAAAACTTTTCTCCGAGTGGCCTACGGCCAGCCTTGACCGATGATAGAAGTTTGGAAAAACGGGGGACAACCGAAATCGCCGCAGCCGATTTCGGCAAGGCCGACACTTTTTATATTGGGAGGATACCACTATGACAATCAGCTTTACTCTTAACGGAAAGCCCTACGAATCCCCAATCAAAGACCTGAGAGAAGATGACCTACTTTTCCTGATCAAAGCAGAATTAGAACTGGGACGTAGCGTACATATCACACCGGATGAAAACGACATAATCTGGAATACAAGACGCGATAAATAAAAGGCCTTCGGGCCTTTTATTTTTTACGCCACCGACGCCGAGGATGATCCACCAGCGCAGCAGGCAGCTCATACCGCTCCCATTCTTTATGTTGGAGCTCCGGAGCAGCGAAGCTATCAAAGTACTTCGTCCAATGAGGGATGAAGGTGAGGGTCCGGGATCCGGCCCAAAAGAAAAGCAGAGAATCAAACTTCAGCTGATCTACGATCCGAGACTCGCTCTGAGTGTTACCATCGGCCTCGACGATATCAAGGACCTTCAGGATCCGCTTACCATAAGAGAAGACACGCAGCTTCTTCTGGAGCAGAAACATGTCATCCGCCAGATCACGGATCTTCTTATCGACATCAAAACTCTGAGAGGCACAAACGACTTTTACTTGACGGTGACGCTGGAGCTTAAACCAATCTCTGACCTCTACCGGAAACTTTTTGAAATTACGGTTATCCCAGATCATGCCGATTTCATCTATGATCAAGAGGGAGTGGGGCTCAAACTCGTAGTAACCGACGTCCTCGACCGGGACATAATAGCAGCCTGGAATGGGATCTGTGCTGTATACCGTCCATCCATTCTTAAGATGCTGTAAAGCCATCTTTGTCAGCAAGGTACTCTTACCTTGACCTTTCTTAGCAAAAATGAAAATGAGCTTATAAGGATTCAGATACTTCCTGGTGACCAGATGAAACACCAGAAAAAGACAAGGAACTATGATAAAGGCAAAAATAATAAAACAAGACTTCCACATAGATCTACCTCATGAAGATCCGCATAAAGAACTTAATAATAGCGAAAGCAAGACACCAGTAAAGGACCACAAAGGGAATCAATACCAGGACATTATCTTGCTTATCGAACAGGAAAAACACCAGATCCAGAAGACCCAGCATGAAGTCAGTAGCAGTAGACATAGAACCTCCAAACAAAAAGGGCCCCGGCCGGCTGAAGCCGGCGGCCGGGGCCCTTTTTCTCATCCTCGGGACAGCAAGCGACCAACGATACCGATCACGCCACCGATGAAAAGGAAACCGACGGTCAACAGCAGCAGCGGCTGAGCCACAATAACCTCACAGACATCAGCAACGAATCCCAGGACGCTAGTAGCAACAGTACCCAACTGAGAAAGCAGCGCACCCATAGCAGTGGTCTCCGTATAGCAAAACCTCCTTTCAAAAAATCAGATCAACCACGAGACAACAGGCGACCAACAATGCCGATCACGCCGCCGATGAAGAGGAAGCCGACAGTCAGAAGCAACAGCGGCTGATTCGTGATCGTAGAGCAGACATTACCGACATAGGTAAGCACGGAAGTGGCAACCTCTCCAAGGGAAGTCAAAAGAGCAGACATAAAAATCCTCCTTTCTTAAAGATGCCGAAAAATATTGGTAACCTTACGCAGCAGCCATAGAGCCAGGACGCCAGTAAGGAGCATCGTACCGGTATAAAGGTTGAAGATCTCCGTCATAAGATCGAAAATCTTATCAGCCATCAAAGATAGATCAGAAAGCATCATTTACCTCCGATCCAGGAGAGAACAGACCAAAGAATGGAAAAAACACTGGTAAGCAACCAAAGGAGCACAGGCACACAGAGAACATAGATCAACGGCTCAAAGCCGACCGGGACAGGCCCCAGCAGATTCACGACCGCTTCATAAAGCATACGATCACCACCCCCAGCATGAAAACGAGTATGTAAGGGACAAAATCATCAACCGTCTGACGAGGCTCCATAGAGGTCATGATCTCCATATTGGAGTCCGTCGGCGTCAGATACAGGTAAGTATAAGTTGAACTTGAAGAAGAGACGCGATATCGAGGATAAGAAAAACCCGACGCTGAGACAGAGTTGTTATATACTCCAGCCAGGTACCCGGAAACAGAAGAAGAGTCAATATTAAACAAGTATCCATTACTGTCGACGCCAAAAGTATCCTCCTTAGCAGAAAGAGGAAAGTATAAAGTGACTGTTCCCAAATTTGAATCATAACCAGTTACCCATGAACTGCCATAGAAAAGAGGATCATCCGGAGGAATATCACCGATCACCAGCGCCGGAACATCACCAGAAAAGGCAGCAACATCATATTCCGCATCAGCATCAACAACAGTGACCAGAATCGGTTCATCTGTCTCGCTGGTACTAAGCAGCTGCTCATCTATGACATCCTCAAACTCATAATACTCAATGGAAGATTCCCCGGAAAAACTGCTTTCCAAAGCGAATGAGGGATATAAACAAATTAAGGATATTACGCAGCACATACAGAAAACTCGTAAGCATTTCATAACACACACCTTATGGTTTGAAAAGTAAGACACGGACCATGAGACAGAGGAAGAAAGAAGCAATCATGATCCAAAGAAGAGAGACACCAAGGATCTCCATGGAACCAAGCCACTGAACACAAGTCTGAAAGAGAGCAATAAACCAAGTGATCCAATCAGACATACAATTACCTCCCGATCAACTGAAAGACGATCGTGATCGTCAACCCGGCCGTGATAAAGACCAGCAGCACAGACGGCATATAACCCCAGCTGACAGTAAGAAAAGCAAAACACTGGCCAATCAAACCAAAAACTGAAAGGATACCAGAAACAGTAGAAGTGACAAATTGGACAAAGATACCGATAGCATCACCAATTGAAGAGAGCCAACTAAGCACCATCATCACCGCCCTTATTCTTACCAGAACCAGATGTACCAGCGAATTTAGAGATACGACCAACAAGGAGCAACGCAATTGCCAAAGTGAGAGGAAAAACAAAAATGATTTTATAATCTCCCATAGCATTCCAGAGATCATTAAAAATACCAGTAATCAAAGCAAAGGCGGAAACAAGACCATCTGGAAAAGAAAAGCTATCCATATCCAGAGCATTGAAATTCTCTGTCATAGAGCCAGTCCACTGAGACTCTACAGATTCATGCTCATTAATATTATCTTGAGCTTGATCATTAAAACCGTCCAAAACAGATAGATCATTTAAAACTGTAAAAACAAAATTAGACTGATTTAAAATATGAGGTTCTAACTTTAGCTGAAGATCGGCAGACCAATCACCAGATAAAGTAGAAGGATTACTTAAAACAAAAGAAACAGTAGATAAAGATTCACCAATGCCGTTATAAATGAATTCATTAAAATCAAAAACACCATTACGGCCATATAAAGTTAAAACATTACGACCATCACAAAGAACATTAAGAGTACCAAACCAACCAAAATTAACAAAAGACCAATCAGCAGAATGAAGCCAATTTTCCAATTTAAGAACACCAGACATAGAAAATGCTTGTACACCATCAGGTAAAGTAAAAGTAAAAGAAATACTACCACCTGATCCAAAAGGAAACTGCCAAGAATCCCAAGTAGTAGAACTATTACTAGAAGGAGCAGAAACAATATTACTAGAAGAAAAAAGAGTAGGAGAAGTAGAATAAGCCCAAGAACCAAATTCAATAGATTCGTAAACAGAAGAATTTAAACCAGCTTCAGGAATAGAAATAACACCCTTCCAAGTACCAACCAAAAAACCCGATACATCAGAAAGCAACGTAATAAAATCAGAATAAGGAAAAGAAGTAGTACTACTAGAAGTATCAGCGTCAGAAACCACAGCAACTCCATCATCCAGACTAAAAGTACGCGCTGCCATAACAGGCTCATACTCATACACGCTGCCATTGGTAAACGACTCCGCATTCCAGGCAAATACAGAGGAGGTACAGAAGAAGAGAGCAGCGACAAGGAATACTACTCTTTTCATACTGTACCTCCTTCCGTAATGGGTGCGGGAGCTGGATTCGAACCAGCGGCGCCAGTATACGAACCTGGAATGTTACCACTACACCATCCCGCCATATTGACCCCAGTTAGATCTAACAGGGGTCAAATAGATCTACTTACGAAACCGGATGCCATGGAGCCGGAAAAGATCCTCATACTGACAATTCAAACCAACTTCACGACCGTACCGGACTTCAAGGGCCTTATACCGTTTCTGCTCAGCTTCCAGCTGCAGCTGCAGATCCTGGATCTGGAGCTGGAGAGCTGCGACCTCCTCTGACGGCATCATCTTGAGCTTGATCACAGGATTACGAAGGAAACGAATCAGCTCGACCGACAGAGCAGAGAGGCCATTGATCATTTTGAGCGCACAGTCTCAATCCGGCACACTTTACCTTTAGGAGTAAAATCCAGATTAACCGGCATACCAACAGCCGGAGACCAGGCACAGGTAGTAGCGAACTCATCCGAGATGAAGATCTTCGAAGTCTCCTCACCGTCGACACCGTGAGAAGGGAAGGCGATAAAACAGGAGAAACCATTGATCATCTTGCCGGAGAGATTATCTTTCATATCGACCCGCCGGACACCCAAGAGCATTGCTTGCATAATTCATACCTCCAATTTTAAAATAAAACCCAAGAAATGTTTTGTTTATAAATGCGCACCTAAGCGCGCACAGTGACCATTACCATTACATAAACAATAACAATACCATTTACAAAACATTTACACTTACACGCGTTCATGTTGCACGCGAACGTGCAACAAATCTCCCTTGGGAAGGTATTGGAGAAGGGGGAATTTTGATTGAATAAGAAAAAGAGCTTTGTCCTGTACTTTGACATGCTTCCTATCATCGACATGCTGCCTCCGGAGCAGCGGGGGTGGCTGTTTTCCGCACTTTTTGCATATGCCATCCAAGCGGCGGAGCAGCCGGAGCGGCCCTGCGAAGAAGTGCTTGCCAAATTTTCTGAGTTGGAGGAACGCACAAAACTGATTTTTCAATTCATTTGCGGGACCATCGCCCGTGATACGGAAAAGTGGAGACAGCGGCGAGAGGCCAGGATACGGCGCCGGGAAGAGAAAAAACGGCAGGAAACTGACGGCAGTGCCTGGAATTACGTTTGAATCAGGATTCTACCGCTGGTCGGTTGCCTTTTTCCGGAAAGCGGGTATTATGTTGAAAGCGAGGTGAACGACATGAACAAGGAGCGGCGGCGGGGTTGGTCCCGGCTCATCGGCGTGCTGGTGCTGCTGGCGGTGACGGGGTTGGTGGTTTTATACGCCGTGTCGTTTCGTTCCGTCCGGGAGGACGGCGGAAACATCCTGAAGCTGAAGGAGACTGTGGAGGGAGTGAACTATCTCTACATGGAGGAGCCTGGGCGCAAGGACCATCTGCTGAAGCTCCGCTGCGGCGACGGCGTGGATTTTGACACCATCCAGCTGACCAATGAATGGGGGGAGGAGAACAGCTTCCGGATGTCCTTCCGGTGGAACCGCTGGACCCGGCGGGGCGTGGTGACGGAGTGTGAGCCGGACGGAGTTTACCTGGGCGGCCTGATGGATGTGACCTTCGAGGCGGACTGCGTGCCGCTGTTCGGGTATCCCGAGGTGTTTTTCACCACGGAGAACTACTACCCCGACCCATACAGCGAGCCCCGGGGCAAAGGCTTCCTCTGCGACGCCCGCTTCTGGGTCACGGAGGCTCCTGTGAACAAGGGGATGCTGGACGAGGTGCAGGGCGGCGGCTCGCCCTATCCCGACGAGATCAAAGAAACCATTCTCCTGGTGGAGGATTGCCGGAACGCCGCCATCTGTGACTGGGACGGCGACGGGCAGAACGAGGTGGTGGCCCGCACCCGCTGGCATGAGAAGCCCTACACCGTCTATGACATGGTGGATGGAGAGCCGGTGTCCCTCTGGCCGGATACGGTGCCCCAGGAGGTCCGGGACAAGCTGGTGTGCATCTGGGAGCAGTGATATCATGAATCAGGTACAGCAACGCTGTCAGAAAAGTAAATAAATGAAGCCCCTCCCGCGTGTTCCGCGGGAGGGGCCATATCATATGCGAGCAAAACTGTAAGCCGGGTTCTGTATTGGACGGTCATCTATCTCGACGCACTGTCGCCAGTACGCTCAAGCCACCTCCTGGAAGCGGCCGGGCAGGCCTGTTGCTTCCGCGCCACGGTGTTGCTCCGGATAGAGTTTACAGCGTCACGATGTTCCCATGTGACGGGTGAGCTCTTACCTCGCCTTTCCACCCTTACTGGCAGCGCAAAGCGCTGCCAGCGGTATATCTCTGTTGCACTTTTCCTCAGATCGCTCTGGGCGGGCGTTACCCGTTATCCTTGCCCTGTGGAGCCCGGACTTTCCTCATGACCGGCCTTTCGGTCTGGCCACGCGACCGTCTGTTTTCCTCGCGGTCTTTATTGTACAGGAAGGCGGGTGGATTGTCAATTGCGAAACGGCAATCCGCCGTTGTAATTTTGCCCCGCCTGCGGTATAATTCCCCTGTATGACAACACCGCCCCACGGCGGTGGAGAGAAGGAGCGTTCTCCATGAAGTTTGAGGAATATTTGAATACTTTACAACAGAAGACCGTGGCCGTCATCGGCATCGGCGTTTCCAACCGGCCCCTCATCGAGCTGCTGCTGGACCGGGGCGTGGCCGTTACCGCCTGCGACAGGCAGGAGCGCGCCGCCCTGGGGACTTACGCGGACACCCTGGAGGCCAGGGGCGCCCGGCTGCGGCTGGGAGCGGACTACCTGGAGGGACTGACGGAGGATGTCATCTTCCGCACCCCCGGGATGCGGCCGGACCTGCCCCAGCTCACCGCTGCCGTGGCACGGGGCAGCGTGCTGACCTCGGAGATGGAGGTGTTTTTTGAAGTGTGTCCCTGCCCGAAGATCGCCGTCACCGGCAGTGACGGCAAGACGACCACCACTACCATCATCGCCGAGCTTTTGAAGCGGGCGGGTCGGACCGTCCACCTGGGCGGCAACATCGGCCACCCGCTGCTGGCGGAGACCGGCTCCATGGCGCCGGAGGATATCGCCGTGCTGGAGCTGTCCAGCTTCCAGCTGATGACCATGACCCAGAGCCCCCACATCGCCGTGATCACGAACCTGGCCCCCAACCACCTGGATGTCCACAAGGATTTTCAGGAGTATATCGATGCAAAGAAAAATATCTTTACACACCAGACAGCCCAGGATATTGCCGTATTTAACGCCGACAATCCGTACACGGCGGAGGAGGCTGGCCGGGCCGTGGGCCGGGCCCGGCTGTTCTCCCGCAAACAGGAGCTGGAGGACGGTGTGTTCCTGCGGGGCGGCGCCATCATCGCCCGGAGCGGCGGGCAGGAGCGGGAAGTGATGCAGGTATCTGACATCCGTCTCCCCGGCGTCCACAACGTGGAGAACTACCTGGCGGCCATCGCCGCCGTGGACGGCCTGGTACCCGATGAAGTCATCCGGGACTTTGCCCGGGAGTTCGGCGGCGTGGAGCACCGCATCGAGCTCATCCGCACCCGGAAGGGCGTCCGGTGGTACAACGACTCCATTGCCTCCAGCCCCAGCCGCACCATCGCGGGGCTGAATTCCTTCCCGGAAAAAGTCATCCTCATTGCCGGCGGCAAGGACAAGGGCATCCCCTACGACGCCCTGGGCCCGGTGGTGAATGACCACGTGAAGCTGCTGCTGCTGTGCGGTGCCACCGCCGGGGTCATCCGCCGGGCCGTGGAGCAGGCGGACAACTACAACGGCCTGGAGATTCTGGATGTGGCGGATTACCGGGAGGCGGTGTCCATTGCCGACAGCCGCTCTGCGGAGGGGGATGTGGTTATCCTGTCTCCCGCCAGCACATCCTTTGACCGCTTCAAAAACTTCATGGAGCGGGGCAAGGCCTTCAAGGCCATTGTGAACCAGCTGCCCTAACGGCGCGACTAGGTCAGGCTTCCTTCCGCATAGAATGCGGAGAGGGAGGTGACTGTCATGCGCCCCGGATTCTTTTACTACCGCCGCCGCTGGGACCGGCGGCAGGCCCTGCGGGCCCTGGCGCTGCTGACGGCCGCCGGACTGCTGGCTCTGGGCTTGTATGTTTCGGCCCAGATGCGGCCGCTGCTGGAGAACCTGGCCACCGCTCGGGTGTCCAACGCCGTCACCCGCATCGTCAGTGAGGCGGTGTACGAGGCCATTGAGAGCGGGGAACTCCAGTACGATGGCCTGGTGACGCTGGAGAAGGACAGCCAGGGAAAAGTCACCGCCGTCCGCAGCAACATGGCTGCTTTCAACCACCTGCAAGCGGAAATACTTGACACGATTTTGACCCGGCTGGGACAGGTGTCCGCCCGGGAGCTGTCCATCCCCATCGGCACCCTCGCCGGCTCGGCCCTGCTGGCGGGCCGGGGGCCCCGCATCACGGTGCGGATGGAATCCCTGGGCACCTCGGAGGCGCGATTTGAAAACGCCTTTACCTCTGCCGGCATCAACCAGACCCGCCACCAGATCATGCTGAACGTGGATGTGTACGTCAGCGTGCTGCTGCCGGGGTTCACCACCGCCACGAAGGTCTCCAACTCCTTCACCGTGGCAGAGACGGTGATCGTGGGCGCCGTGCCGGACACATACACCTATTTCAGCACCGACCCGGGGACCTATGAAGAGGACCTGAAAGACTATATCCTGAACGGAAACTGAGGAGGAACCATGGACTACCGTGAGAGAATAAAGCAATTGCGGGATATCCTGAACGAAAACGGCTATCGCTATTACGTGCTGGACGCGCCCACCATGAGCGACTATGAATACGACATGCTGAACCGGGAGCTGGAGGCGCTGGAAGCCCAGCACCCGGAGGAGGTGACGCCGGATTCTCCCACCCAGCGCATCGGCGGCCAGACCCTGGAGGGTTTCCAGCCCTACACCCATGAGGTGCCGCTGGAGAGCCTCCAGGATGTGTTCAGCGATGAGGAGGTGGCGGAGTTCTGTGAGCGCATGGACGAGGCCCTGGGCGGCATGGTGGAGTACTCCGTGGAGCCCAAGGTGGACGGCTTGTCCGTGGCCCTGGAGTACCGGGACGGTGTGTTCGTCCGGGGTGCCACCCGGGGTGACGGACGGGTGGGGGAGGACGTGACGGAGAATTTGAAGACCGTCCGCTCCATCCCCGTGGTCCTGCCGGACAAGCTGCCACGGCTCATCGTCCGGGGCGAGGTGTATATGGCCCGCTCCGTGTTTGAGGAGATCAACGCCATGCGGGAGCTTCAGGGAAAGCCCCTCATGGCCAATCCCCGCAACGCCGCCGCGGGCTCCCTGCGGCAGCTGGACCCGAAGATCTGCGCTGAGCGGCGGCTGGACATCCAGGTGTTCAATCTCCAGCTGGCGGAGGGGAAGGAGTTCCTCTCCCACGCCGAGACGCTGGAGTACCTGCGTACCCAGCGGTTCAAGGTCATTCCCCACAAGACGCTTCACGGAACGGCGGAGGTCCAGGGAGAGATCGCCCGCATCAACGAGGAACGGCTGGACTACCCCTTTGACATCGACGGCGCGGTTGTGAAGGTAAATTCCCTTACAGACCGCACAAAGCTGGGCTCCACCGCCAAATTTCCCAAGTGGGCGGTGGCTTTCAAGTACCCGCCGGAGAAAAAGCCCTCCCGGGTGCTGGACATCGTGGTGCAGGTGGGCCGCACCGGCGTGCTGACCCCCAGGGCGGTGCTGGAGCCGGTGCGCCTGGCGGGCACCACCGTCACCAGCGCCACCCTCCACAACCAGGACTATATCGCGGAAAAGGACATCCGGGTGGGGGACACGGTCATCGTCCAGAAGGCCGGCGAGATCATCCCGGAGATCGTGGAGGTGGACTTCGCAAAGCGCCCGGAGGGCACGGCGCCCTACGTGCTGCCGGAGCTTTGTCCCGTGTGCGGCGCTCCGGTGGTCCGGGACGAGGACGGCGCTGCCCTGCGCTGCACCGGCGCCGAGTGCCCGGCCCAGCTGCTGCGGAACATCACCCACTTTGCCAGCCGCGGCGCCATGGACATCGACGGCTGCGGCCCCGCCGTCATCCAGCAGCTGGTGGATACCGGCCTCATCCGCAACGTGGCGGACCTGTACAGCCTCCATGCCCGGGATGTGGCCCAGCTGGACCGCATGGGCGCCAAGTCGGCGGAAAACCTCATCCGGGCCATCGAAAACTCCAAGGCCAACGATCTCAGCCGCCTCATTTACGGCCTGGGCATCCGCCAGGTGGGGGAGAAGGCCGCCAAGGTCCTGGCCATGCACTTCAAGACCATGGACGCCCTTGTGGCCGCCACCGAGGAGGAGCTGACGGATATTGCCGACGTGGGCGCCATCACCGCCAGGTGCATCACGGCCTACTTCGCCCAGGCCCAATCCCGGGACCTGCTGCGGCGATTGAGGGAGGCCGGCGTCAACATGGAG
Source organism: uncultured Dysosmobacter sp. (assembly GCA_934590165.1). Lineage (GTDB taxonomy): Bacteria > Bacillota > Clostridia > Oscillospirales > Oscillospiraceae > Oscillibacter. Next base: position 43,839 of record CAKTOO010000018.1, read on the forward strand.
AGCACGGCGGAGCTGGTGGACGAGCGGTTCGCCGGAATGACCTTCGTCCTGACGGGCACCCTGACTCGCTTCGACCGCAAGACCGCCCAGGCCCTCATCGAGGAGCGGGGCGGCAAGGCCGCCGGGTCTGTTTCCAAGCGCACCACCTACGTGGTGGCCGGCGAGGCCGCCGGCAGTAAGCTGAAGAAGGCCCAGGAGCTGAATATCCCCGTCCTGACGGAGGACGAGTTCGCGGATATGCTGCAATAAACAAAAGGAGAACACGACTATGAAAGTTTCCCAGCGCCTGTATCAGACCGCTCTGCCCATCTGGGAGAGCTATTACCAGCACCCCTTCGTCCAGGGCATGGCCCACGGCACCCTTCCCCGGGAAAAGTTCCAATTCTATATGATCCAGGACCACAAGTATTTGATGCAGTACGCCAAGGTGTTTGCCCTGGGCGTCATCCGGGCGGAGAGGGAGAGCGACATGCGCCTGTTCAGCACCCTCATCAACGGCACGCTGAATACGGAAAACGCCGTCCACAAGCAGTATTTGAAGAAACTGGGAGTGGACCAGGCGGGGATCGACGCGGCGCCCATGTGCCTGAACAACGAGTCCTACACCAACTATATGATCTCCGTGGCCTTCAAAGAGGGCCTGCCGGAGCTGGCCACCGTGGTGCTGGCCTGTGCCTGGAGCTATAAGCTCATCGGCGACTATATGGAGACCATTCCCGGCAGCCGGGACGAGAGCAACTTCTACAAGCACTGGATCGAGACCTATATCAGCCCCGCCTACCGGGAGGACACGGAGGTGATGATCGACTTCGTGGACCGGCTGACGGAGGGCTACACCGAGGAGCAGCTCCAAAACCTGGACCGCATCATCACCAACTGCTCCATTTACGAGTACCAGTTCTGGGACATGGCCTGGACCATGGGGAAGATGGACCGGTAAAGCGGTCGTTTGCGGCTGTATTGTTGGGAAAAACCTGCTATACTGAGGGAAAATAAGAATTTCAGGAGGATGCTTTTATGAGTACCATTTATTCCGTGTCCGTTCTGGGAACGCTGCTGGTGCCCCTGGTGGGCAAGCTGGCTTTCGCCCTGGTGGTTTGGCTGGTGGGCAAGTGGGCTGTTGGTAAGATCGTGGGCCTGTTGGAAAAGAGCAAGGGCTTTACCCGGCTGGAGGGCACCGTCCGCACCTTTGCCTTGAGCTTCGTGAAGATCGGACTGTACGTATTGCTGGGCATCTCCATCATTGGCATCCTGGGGGTGGAGACCAGCTCCATCGCGGCCTTGCTGGCCTCCGCAGGCGTCACCGTGGGCCTGGCCCTCCAGGGGGCGCTGTCCAATCTGGCCGGCGGCATCATGCTGCTGGTGTTCAAGCCCTTCCGGATCGGGGATTACGTGGACGCCGCCGGTGTCTCCGGCGTGGTGAAGGAGGTCACCCTCTTTTACACCGTCATCATCACCGTGGACAACAAGCACATCACCGTCCCCAACGGCAGCCTGATGAATGCCAATGTGGTGAACTACTCCATGGAGGACCTGCGCCGGGTGGACCTGGCCTTCACCTGCGCCAAGAGTGAATCCCCCGCCCGCATCCAAGAGTTGATGCAGTCCGCCATGGCCAAGTGCGGCAAGGTGCTCCAAGAGCCCGCCGCGCCCTTTGCCCGCCTGTCCGGCGGCACCGCCCAGGCCATGGAGTTCACCGTCCGGGCCTGGTGCAAAAACGAGGACTACTGGGATGTGTTCTTTGACCTGACCCAGGGCATCACCGAGACCCTGGCCGCCGCCGGCGTCCAGGCCCCCGCTTACCGGGTGGTGTCCGAGAGCAAGTGAGTTTCCGCCGTCCCCTCCGCCAAAGTGGCGGAGGGGACGCTTTTGAAAAAGGAGAAGCCATCATGCGGGAAGAAGGGTTCACCCTGGGCGCTGTCCCGGCCGTGGTGTACGGCGAAGAAGCGGACAGAGTATTTTTATTTGTCCACGGCCGGTGCGGCTGTAAGGAGGAGGGGCGGGACTTCGCCGCCCTGTCCGCCCCCTTCGGCTGGCAGGTGCTGGCGGTGGACCTGCCGGAGCACGGCGCCCGGCAGGATGGGCCGGAGCCCCTGGACCCCTGGCACGCGGTGCCGGAGCTTCAGTCCGCCATGGAGTATGCCCGGGGGCGGTGGCGGCGCGTGGCTCTGCGGGCTACCAGCATCGGTGCCTGGTTTTCCATGCTGGCCTTCGCTGATACTCCGCCGGAGCGGAGCCTGTTGGTCTCCCCGGTGCTGGACATGGCGGGGCTCATTGAGACCATGCTGGGCTGGGCCGGCGCCACGGCGGAGGACCTGCGCCGCCGGGGGACTATCCCCACGGAGTTTGGGGAGACGCTGTCCTGGCGGTATTACCAGTACGCCCTGGCCCATCCCACGGCGGATTGGCCGGGAAGGACGGACATTTTGTACGCCGGGCGGGACAATATGACGCCCCGGGCCACGGCGGAGGCCTTCGCCGCCCGCCCCGGCCGGACGCTGACGGTCATGGAGGACGGCGAGCACTGGTTCCATACGCCGCAGCAGCTGGCGGTGCTGGAACGCTGGACGCTGCGCATGCTCACGGAGGAGGGAGACGCGGTATGATGGAAGTGGTGGCGGCCCTCATCCGCCGGGGGAATACGTTCCTGGCCTGCCAGCGGCCGGCCCACAAGGCTCGGGGGCTCCAGTGGGAGTTTGCCGGCGGCAAGGTGGAGCCCAGGGAGACAAAGGCCCAGGCCCTGGCCCGGGAGCTCCGGGAGGAGCTGGGGGTGGAGCTGGCCGTGGGGGAATCCGTCACGGAGGTGACGTACCGCTACCCGGATGTGACGGTCCACCTGACGCTGCTCTCCGCCGCCATCACGGCGGGAGAACCCCGGAAGCTGGAGCACGCGGACATCCGCTGGATGACCCTGGAAGAGGCGAAGGACTATCCCTTCTGTCCGGCGGACAGGATCTTTTTGGAAAGGCTGGAAGCAGTATGGTAAGACCGACGGTATCCTGCTCTGAAGAAAAAGCGTGCCCGGAGCCAATGGCTCCGGGCATTTTGCGTCTCATTTGTCGAAGGACGGGTTCATGAAGTACACGTTTTTCTCATCCAGCTTGTCGCGGGCCAGCCGCAGTCCCTCGCCGAAGCGCTGGAAGTGGACCACCTCCCGGGCCCGCAGGAAGCGGATGACGTCGTTGACATCCGGGTCGTCGGACAGGCGGAGAATGTTGTCGTAGGTCACGCGCGCCTTTTGCTCTGCTGCAAGGTCCTCGGTCAGGTCGGCGATCAGGTCGCCCTTCACCGCCATGCTGGCGGCGCTCCAGGGGAAGCCGGAGGCGGCGGTGGGGTAGACGCCGGCGGTGTGGTCCACGAAGTAGGCGTCAAAGCCGGCAGACCTGATCTGGTCTTCCGTCAGGTTACGGGTCAGCTGGTGCACGATGGTGCCGATCATCTCCAAGTGCCCCAGTTCCTCGGTACCGATATCGGTCAGCAAGGCCTTCAGCTCCGGATAAGGCATGGAATACCGCTGGCTCAGATAGCGCAGGGAGGCGCCCAGTTCACCATCCGGCCCACCGTACTGGCTGATGATGACCGCCGCCAGCTTGGGATTGGTATTTTTGATCTTTACCGGGTACTGGAGCTTCTTTTCATAGACAAACATTACGCATTTCCTCCTTCCTCCCAGGGCCAGGGGTCCTTCAGCCAGACATAGCCCTCCTCGGGGGTCAGGTCTGTTTGCAGCAGCGGACCGTACATCTTCTGGTATTTCTCACGGCCTTCCTTCGCCAGCTTGATATAGGACCAGTACAGCTGGAGCGCTTCCTGGTCCTCAGCGTGGGTGACGAGGTACAGCCCCAGTTCGTCGATGGCAAAATCCAGGGCCATCAGCTCCACAAGAGCGGTATTGGCCAGCTTGGTCTTTGCCTGGATGGCTTCCTTAAAAGGCAGGTTCAGACCGGGGAACAGGGTGCCGGTCTGCAAAGCCTCCATCCGGCTGAAGCGGGTGGGGTTGGGGCCCTGCATGGGTACATAGGGGAATGCCAGCGGCGCACAGCTGCCGGGCATCGTTCCCTGATTCGCGCCGCAGGACGCGGCGGGTTGATTCATTTCAGGTGTTTCCATTTGCGGTGGCTTCCTCCTTTGGCATAGTGGCGCGCACCAGCAGCGGCGCACGCTCACTCCATACTATGCGGGCGGGGGCAGGGGAGAGCCTGCCCTTGATTTTAGGCGGGAGGACGGCTATAATCGGAATGGAAGAACAAAGACGCGCATAAGCTCCCGGCAGGGGGTGCTGTCTTGTGTTTTTGGTTCTGAAAAAACGAAACCTGCTGGCCTGCGGCCTGCTTTGCTGCTTTTTTGCCGCTTTTGCTGTGCTTTTGTGGACGGGACACCGTGCGACGGTTCCGGCCTTCGCCGCCCTGGGGAAGGAGCGGATCACACTGGTCATCGACCCGGGCCATGGCGGCGAGGACGGCGGCGCCGTATCCACAGACGGTGCTGTCAAGGAGAGCGGCTTGAACCTGTCCATCGCTTTGCGGGTGGAGGACCTTATGGCCTTTTTGGGCCAGCCTACCGTCATGACCCGCAGGGAGGATGTATCCATCCACTCCCAGGAGGCCGCCACCGCCCGGCAGAAAAAGGTCTCCGACCTCCACAACCGGGTCGCCCTTGTGAACGGAACGGAAGGGGCCGTGCTGCTAAGCATCCACCAGAACAGCCTGCCGTCCTCCACGGTGACCCACGGCGCCCAGGTGTTCTGGAACAGCAAGGAAGGAGCCGACGCGCTGGCCCAGTCCGTGCAGGACACATTGAATACCGCCGTCAACGCCGGGAATGAGAAGAAGACGAAATCCATTCCGGCCACCATTTACCTGATGAAAAATATCAACGCACCGGGCATCCTGGTGGAGTGCGGCTTCCTCTCTAATCGGGAGGAGACAGCCATGCTTCAGCAGCCTGCCTATCAGACCCGCCTGGCCGCCGCCATCACCGCCGGCTGTCTGGCGTCGTAAGAGGGACAATATGAAACAAAAGACCATGTTTTACTGCACGGAGTGCGGAAACGAGACGCCGAAGTGGGCAGGGAAGTGCCCTGCCTGCGGCGCCTGGAACACCATTGTGGAGCAGCCAGAGGTGCCGAAAAGCGCCGCCAGGGCCGTGAGCCGGACCGCCCGCGGTGGTATCGCTGTCCGCCGGGCCTGCCCGGTGACGGAATTGCAGGCGGACGAGGAGATCCGCTTTCCCACGGGGATGGGGGAGCTGGACCGGGTGCTGGGAGGCGGCGCCGTCAAGGGCTCTCTGGTGCTGGTGGGCGGCGCTCCCGGCATCGGAAAGTCTACATTGATGCTGCAAATTTGCAGTAAATTATGCGAATTTTCAAAGGTTTTGTATGTATCCGGCGAGGAATCGGAGCATCAGCTGAAGCTGCGGGCACGACGGCTGCACGTAGACAGCGGCAGCCTTTACGTCATCTCGGAGACCAGTCTGGGAGACCTGCTGGAATCCGTGGCGGCGGAAAAGCCGGATGTGCTCATCGTGGACTCTATTCAGACGCTGTACAACGACGCACTGGACTCCCCGGCGGGCAGCGTCAGCCAGGTGAAGGACTGCACCCTGGCCCTCATGCAACTGGCGAAGGGCCAGGGCATCACGGTGTTTGTCATCGGCCACGTGAACAAGGAGGGCTCCATCGCCGGGCCCAAGGTGCTGGAGCACATGGTAGACTGTGTGCTGTATTTTGAGGGAGACCAGCACACATCCTACCGCATCCTGCGGGCAGCCAAAAACCGCTTCGGCGCCACCAATGAGATCGGCGTGTTTGAGATGCGGGACGAGGGCCTGGCGGAGGTGGAGAACCCCTCGGAAATGCTGTTGTCCGGCCGTCCGGACGATGCGCCGGGCACCTGCGTCACCTGCGTCATGGAGGGGATGAGGCCTGTTCTGGCGGAGATCCAGGCTCTGGTGGTGACCTCCGCCGGCGGCAATCCCCGCCGCACCAGCAACGGCTTTGACTATAACCGGGCGGCCATGCTGTTGGCAGTTTTGGAAAAGCGCGGTGGATTGAAAGTGTCTGCTTGCGACGCATATCTCAATATCATCGGCGGCTTGTGGCTGGACGAGCCTGCCGCCGACCTGGCCGCTGTGGTGGCGCTGGCTTCCAGCTATCTGGACCGGCCGGTGCCCCGTGATTTGGTGGCCATCGGGGAAGTGGGCCTCACCGGCGAGCTGCGGACGGTGAATCAGTTGGCCCAGCGCATTTCAGAGGTCCGCCGGTTAGGCTTTACGAAGTGTGTGATCCCGGCGCACCGGGCGGACAGTCTTCGTCCGCCGGAGGGACTGCGGCTGATCCCGGTTCGGAATATCGGTGAGGCGATCCGAGCCGCTTTGCGGCAGCCGGAATGAAATGAACGCAGGCGCCGCCCAAGGACGGCACGCCCGCCGCGGCGGCGCTGTCCAGTGTGCAGACGCCGTCCTGCTGATAAACGCATTTGCTGGTACACGGGATCAAGCTCACGAGCATCATCCGTTTCATAGGTTGTTGCCGTTAGCTTGACCCGAACCGGCGATTTTATGAATCCGTTATTCACTATTCACGAAAGAAGATCCGGGGAAGGAGGCTTGCGGGAATACACACAACTGAACAAAATAAAAATTTTGTTCAGTTTGGGGGAGAGGAAAACAACCCCTCTCGGGAATTTGCCCGTTTCCAGCGGTTTTGCCAGGCTTTTGGACAGGCCCTGGACCGTTGCGGCTAATTGATGAGATGAAATGTATTTTCCGTATAATAAATCTATGGTTGATTACCGTATCGAAGCGCCGGAGATCCTTCGGGATTTTCTGGCCTATCACGAGACCGTCAAAGCGCACTCCAAGCGAACAGTTGACGAATACTTTCTGGACCTGCGGAATTTCTTCCGCTACATGAAGCAAATTCGTGACCCTGCGCTTGCGGACAAGCAGCTGGATGAGATCGACATCATGGACGTGGATTTGGACTTCGTGGCCAGTATCACGCTGACGGATATCTATGGCTACATGGCCTATCTCAGCCGGGACCGCGTGCAGAACCAAAACAGCCGCCACCCGGAATACGGCCTCAATTCTGCCACCAGAGCCAGGAAAATCGCCACTATCCGGTCCTTTTATAATTACCTGACCAACAAGATGCACCTACTTCGGGAAAATCCTGTCAAAGATATTGATTCTCCGAAGCTGAAGAAAAACCTGCCCAAATACCTGACTTTGGATGAAAGCATCCAGCTGCTGGATTCCGTGAACGGCAAAAACCAGGAGCGGGATTACTGCATTTTGACGCTGTTCCTCAACTGCGGCCTGCGAATCTCTGAGCTGGTGGGGCTGAACCTCAACGATATCCAAGGAGAGGCTTTGCGGGTCCTTGGCAAGGGCAACAAGGTCCGTATCATCTACCTGAACGACGCCTGTCAGAATGCACTGCGCCAGTATCTGGCGGTCCGGCGACCCGTTCGCGGAAAGGATGAAAACGCCCTGTTTTTGTCCTCTCAGAACGAGCGCATCAGCCGCTCCACGGTCCACGCCATGGTGAAAAAGCGTTTGGCTGAGGCCGGCATCGACGCCAGCCAGTATTCCTCCCACAAGCTGCGCCACACCGCCGCCACGCTGATGCTGCAAAACGGCGTGGATGTGCGGGCCGTCCAGGAAGTGCTGGGCCATGACCACCTGAACACCACTGAGATCTACACCCACGTGGACAACGAATCCCTTCGGGTGGCTGCAAAGGCAAATCCCTTGTCACGTGTGAAAAAACCAGGAAAAAACGAGAAAAAAGATTGAAAAAGCCGCCCCACCGGGGCGGCTTTTTGCCGGCTTGTCTCAATTTTTTGAAGGTCCCTTCCCTGCCCGCCTCAGTGGTCCAGCAGGCGCATCCAATTCCATCCGCTGTACATGGGAACGGTGCCCAGCCGCCACACGGACACGCCGGTGACGCCCAGCAGTCGGGCGGCGTCCAGCGCTGCCTGGATACTGCGGTCATTTTGGTACCAGAGGAAGTAACGGCCGCCGTCCTCGGCGCGGTAAATGGCGTAGGACTGCTGGTACTCCTGGGACCAGCCGAATTCCGTGCTCTCCTGGGCCAGGCGCTTGGATACGGTATCGTTGGAGGGATACACCGGCGTGCCGGAGAGCAGCTTGCCATTTTCGCCGATCTTCCAGGCCACGTTTTTGCAGGAAAAGCCCAAGGTTACTTTTTTGGGTTCCACCTCATTGGTCAGGGCCTTCAGGCCCAGATACACCTGGTCAATGGGGGCAGAGGCGGCAGTTTGGTAATAGGTGCCGCCGATGAAGCTGCTCATGTCCCGGGGCTCGTAATCATAGGCCATCAGGATGACCTTGTCTGCCAAAGCGCCGATGGAGGCGTAGTCATAACCGTCATACCAGCCGCCGCTGTAATAGCCGCTGCTCAGCACCGGGGATACGCAGACATACAGAGACTGGCCCAGTTGGTCCAAAGCTGCCCGCAGCTCCGTCAAAAAGGCGGTGAAATCACGTTTACTACCCTTGCGTAGACCCTCAAAGTCGATGGTGACGCCGCTGTACGGATTTTTGCCGATAGCGTTGTAGGAAATGGTCAGCTCATTGATGATCTGCTCCACCGCCTGGGTGCGGCCATCCTCCGACGCCAGCAGATCCGCAGCGCCGCCGGAGGCATCCATAAACACGTTCAGGTTCAGGGCGATGCCGTTGGCATCCATATAGCCCGTTACACTGTCATAGCCGCTGGGAACGGCGAATTCATTGCCGCCGACACTGGTGGTGGACAGCAGCGCCGTCTTCCCGTCCCAGGTCATGCGGCTCCAGCCGGCGCTGACGGCGTCCATGTTTCTGGAAAAGTCCAATTGGCTGTACGAGGAAATGGCGTAAAAGCCGTGGAGAAAGTTCGTCTTCTGATGCAGCTTTTCATAGATGCGCACCAGCATGGCGGCCGCCTGGGCCCGGGTAGCGGTCTGATTGGGACTGAAGGTAGTCTCGGAAGTGCCCTTGGTCATGCCGATGGTATAGGCCACGGTGATATAGCCCTCCTCCCTCTCCGGCAGGTCTGTGAAGGGAGTGGTGCCGTGCAGGATGGAGTAGGCGTCGGAATTGGGCGTCGTGGAGGAATTCAGATGTTCCGCCGCGGACTTTAAGCCAAGAGCCCGCACCAGCATTTCCGCCATTTCGCCCCGGGTGATCGGGGCGTTGGGGCGGAAGGTTTTGCCGCTGTCCACCGCGTCGTTTTGCACGGCGGCGCCGATGGCGGCACGGTAAGTGGCGGAAAGGCCCTCCGGCAAAGCCATGGTCTTGGTAATACCAGCTTCACTGCCGCTCCAGCCCATCATCCGGCTCAGTACTGTGACGAACTGGGCCCGGGTCATGGAGTCGCCGTATCCAAAGGTGGTCTCGCTGTACCCCTGCATGAGGCCGTAGTCCACTGACTTGCGGACCTCCCCGGCCAGTGCCCCCTCCGCCGGAACATCCCGGTAATCCGCGGCGGCCGCCGGGACCGCCAGTAATGACACCGCCATAGCCGCCGCCAGCAGCCAGGAACTGAACCGTTTCATTGGAAACATCCCTTCTTTTCCAGTATTGTCCTTTTATGATAGCAGGCAGGCTGAAAAAGTTGTGAACAGAATTTGAAATTTTCAGGGCCGGATGGTGCCGGTGATGTGCAGGAACCGGATGTCCCGGAATTCATAGGTAGACAGGGGACGGTTGTCGGCATCGTAGCTGTGGGCCGCCACCAGCACGTTTTCCAGGGTCGGTTCCGTGCCCGCTGACACCACCACGGGGCTATGCTGAAAGCTCCCGCCCTTGAAGCTCAGCTGCACGATGTCTCCGGGCCGTATGGCTTCCAGCGAGGAAGGATCTCCCACCGGCCCCACGGAAAAGGTCTTGCGGGTGAAAAAGTTCCAGAAATACTCCACGCCCGTCCAGGCGGGCGCCTTTTGATTGGCGTCGATGTAGTACCAACCGAAGGTAGGCGTAAAATTCATGATGCTGCTGCCGGCAAATACGCACTGGGACGCGAAGTTGGTGCAATCGCCGCCCAGGTCTTCGTAATCGTAAAAGGCCGGGTTCCGGCCGTAGGCCCAGCGGTGGGCGTACTGGACGGCGGCTTGCCAGTCATAGTCCTGCAAAAAACGCATGGTATCCCCTCCCCTGCCACCAGTTTATGCGGCAAAAAGTGGCAGGTGAGAAAAAAGACCGGAAACGCGAAAACGTTTCCGGTCTTTTTGAATGGGCGAGAGTCAGGCTCAGGCCTTGTGGTCGCAGCCCAGAACGTCCACGATCTTGTGGGCGACCATGGCCTTGATGGCGGCACGGGCGGGCTTCAGATACTGACGGGGATCGAAGTCGCCGGGATGCTCATCAAAGTACTGACGGATGGTGGCGGTCATGGCCAGACGCAGGTCGGAGTCGATGTTGATCTTGCAGACGGACAGCTCGGCGGCGTGGCGCAGCTGCTCCTCGGGGATACC
>CAKTOO010000019.1 GCA_934590165.1 uncultured Dysosmobacter sp.
GTAACGGAGGCGCTCAAAGGTTGGCTCAGCACGGACGGAAATCGTGCAATGAGTGTAAACGTATAAGCCAGCCTAACTGCGAGACCGACGGGTCGAGCAGTAACGAAAGTTGGAGTTAGTGATCCGGTGGTATGTGAGTGGAAATGCCATCGCTCAACGGATAAAAGCTACCCTGGGGATAACAGGCTGATCTCCCCCAAGCGTCCACAGCGACGGGGAGGTTTGGCACCTCGATGTCGGCTCGTCACATCCTGGGGCTGTATTCGGTCCCAAGGGTTCGGCTGTTCGCCGATTAAAGTGGCACGCGAGCTGGGTTCAGAACGTCGTGAGACAGTTCGGTCCCTATCTGTTGCGGGCGTAAGAGATTTGAAGGGAGCTGTCCTTAGTACGAGAGGACCGGGATGGACGTACCTCTGGTGCACCAGTTGTCCTGCCAAGGGCATAGCTGGGTAGCTATGTACGGACGAGATAAACGCTGAAAGCATCTAAGCGTGAAACTCCCCCTAAGATGAGATCTCTCATCCTTTATGGAGTAAGGGCCCAGAAAGACGATCTGGTTGATAGGCCGGAGGTGGAAGTACAGTAATGTATGCAGCTGACCGGTACTAATAGCCCGAGGGCTTGACCTACAAAGTATGCAGGCAATGAGCCTTAGTGAAATGCAGATACATTGTTCGGTTTTGAAGGTGCAAGGCACTTAGAACCCGCACCTTTAGCTCAGTTGGTAGAGCAACTGACTCTTAATCAGTGGGTCCCCGGTTCGAGTCCGTGAAGGTGCACCAAGCCTGTTCGAGGTGTACTCAAAGCGGGTACACCTCGGATAGGGAGATAAAAGGCATCCGACGCAAACCAGCGAAGCGTTTGCGGAGGAAAGAGGCGGAAGAACGGAGCGTTGTGAGCTTTGGCGGAAGCCAAAGGGAATGGAGCGAAGTTTCTTCCAACGACATGGCCCGTTGGTCAAGTGGTTAAGACAGCGGCCTCTCACGCCGTTAACATCGGTTCGAATCCGGTACGGGTCACCACGTCAAAGCAAGCTGCGGATCATTCGCTTCCGCATGAATGCGAAAGCATAATTCCTCCGCTGCTTTTCCTTTCCGATTTTTAAACGCTTTGCTGGTTTAAAAATCGGGGATAGAGCGCTTGACAAGGCTGAAAGAAAAGTGTATAGTATGTATGTTCTCCGGTAAGACGGATAACGATAGTTGGTGCTGATTAGGACGAGGGTCCACCCGTTCCCATTCCGAACACGGTAGTTAAGCTCGTTTCTGCCCACAATACTTGGCTGGTGACGGCCCGGGAAGATAGGTAGCGCCAACACTGAGCGGCAGTCTTTTGACTGCCGCTTTTTTGTATAAAGAAAATCACGCGCTAAGCGAGCGGTTCAAAAGAGATTAAGCAATGAATGATGTAAACAGTTTATCACGCAAATTGCAATAACAAGCTGGACATTCCATGGTAGATAGCCTCGGTCGCGGATGGAGCCGCAGGCTCTGTCCGGGGCGAGGGTGCCGCAGCCGTCAGGCTGCGTAGACAGCATCCAGAAACGCTTCAAAGAGCTCCTCCGGGGTTCGGTATCCGATTTTCCTTCTGGGACGTCCGTTGAGCTCGTCGGCAGCAGCGAGGATATCCTCGTCGGTGTACTGTTCAAGAGATGCCTCCTTGGGGGCAAAAGCCCGAAACAAGCCGCTGTGGCGCTCATTTGGGGGGCGCTCCCAGGCGGTGTAGGGATGAGTGAAGAAGGCTTTTGTTCCCCACTTCTCCACCTTGGCAAAGTCAGCAAACTCGCTTCCGTTGTCCACTGTAATGGTCTTAAAGATCTGGGAGAAGTGTTCGCCATACTCGTCATGGAGCTCATTCATGAGGTTCATGACCGCCTCGCTGGTTTTTCCAGGGATACGGAACGCAAGGTAGGTTTCCGTCTTCTTCTCCAACAGAGAAAAGACAACAGACTCTTTTCCAGCACGCTTACCAACCACGGTATCGCCCTCCCAATGGCCATCTTCAAGACGGAGGGATGCAATCTCCGGACGCTCTGAAATGCTTGTGCCGTAACGCTTTTTGTTCTCTCGGACCCGGCGCTTCTTCGTTTTGCGCTTCAATGCCTCGGGGAGTTCCGTTGGATGAATGGACAGGTGTCCATTCCAGACCATGTTGTAAAGGGTCCGGGAACAAACCATCTGAGACGGCTCAAACAGGTGGTGCAGCTTGGCATAGCCACAGCAGGCATCCAGAGACCACTTGTGTTCCCGTACCTGCCGAATCACCCACTCGGAGAAGTCCCGGCAGCTGTCTGCTTTCGGTTTCCTGTGGCAGGCTGCTCTATTGGCTTCGTAGACCACCTGTCCAAGCTTCGGAGAGTAACCGGGAGCTTTTCCCTTGCTGCTCTTGCGGGCCGGTGTACCTCGACGCAGTTCGTTTGTAATGGTGGACGGAACACACCCAATCTCTCTGGCAATGGCACGCGTTCCGAGACCATGCTGTTTGAGGGCTTTGATGGCACCACGTTCAGCCATTCCGAGGCGCTGCCCCTTCTTGCGTTCTGCGCTGACTGTGCTATAATCTTGGCAGTCCATAGTGATTGCCCTCCTTTGGCAAATGTTGTTCAGCGACTTCACTCTACCACGGGGAGAATAATCACTATGGATTTTTTCATTCAAGTGTCCAACTTGATTTTACAATCAACCTAAATTATATTATGCGCGTGAATTGTCCGAAATAAAATCGACCAAGCCGGACTCCATCGACACGCGGGGAAAAGGGTGCTCTTTTAGTTGTATTTTGCCGCTGGACATGATACACTGTGCACAGTGCAAAAGAGAAAGAAGGAACAATCATGATGGATTCCAAGACCACGGGGATCGTGGCGTATATTACCTGGATTGGCCTGTTGGTGGCGCTGGTAGCAGGCGACCGGGAAGGGGCAAAGTTTCATTTGAACCAGGCTCTGGTCATCTGGCTGGCGGGCCTGTTTGCCGCCATTCCCTGCATCGGCTGGATCTGGGGCATTTTCTGCTTCATCTGCGCGGTGATGGGCTGTATCGCCGCCATTAACGGCGAGGAAAAGGAAGTTCCCTTACTTGGCAAGATCAAGCTCCTGAAGTAAGCACAGACAAAAAAGCCGCGCTTGGCGCGGCTTTTTTCATGGGGAGGTACGATGGAAAGACATATGACGGACCGGGAGGCGTACCCCGCCGCCTGGGTAACATTGGCGGCGTTGGGCGGGGGATTCCTATTGTGGAAATATGCCCTGGGGACGCCCGCCATTAGCCGCTGCTGGGCCTGGGAACATTGGCGGCTGTACTGCCCCGGCTGCGGCGGGACACGAGCAGTTCTGGCGCTGGCCTGTGGGCATATTCTGCGGGCTTTGCATTACCATCTGCCCATGATGCTGACCACCGCGCTGGCGGCTGTCTACATGGCATCACAAACCGTCTGGCGGCTGCGGGGCAGGCGGGGCTGGGTACTGCACTATGATCCCAGATGGCCGGGGCTGGTGGCGACTTTGTTTTTGGGGAACTGTCTGCTGCGAAATATTCTATGGTTATGGTTTGGATGGGGCATTTAAAAAGGGAGGCATGGAAACCCATGCCTCCCTTTCTCTTATTCGTAAATGGGGAACTGCCGGCACAGGGCATTGACCTCGGCCCGGACTTGTTCGGCGTTGGCGTCGAAATCCTCGGCAATCAGCTTCATCCACTGGGCGATCTTCACCATTTCCGGCTCCTTGAAGCCTCGGGAGGTAACGGCGGGAGTGCCCACCCGGATGCCGCTGGTGACGAAGGGTTTTTCCGGGTCATTGGGAATGGCGTTTTTGTTGACGGTGATTTGGACCTCGTCCAGACGGTGCTCGAACTCCTTGCCGGTGATGTGGAAATTCCGCACATCCACCAGCATCAGGTGGTTGTCTGTGCCGCCGGACACCAGACGGAAGCCGTTTTTCACCAGTTCCTCCGCCAGGACCTTGGCGTTTTTCACGATCTGCTCCGCATAAGCCTTGAATTCCGGCTTCAGCGCTTCACCGAAGCACACGGCTTTGGCAGCGATGATGTGCTCCAGAGGACCGCCCTGGGTGCCGGGGAACACGGCGGAGTTGATCTTCTTATAAATGGCCTCGTCGTTGCAGAGAATCAGGCCGCCCCGGGGACCACGAAGGGTCTTATGGGTAGTGGTAGTCACCACGTCGGCGTAAGGGATGGGGGAGGGATGGGCTCCGGCGGCCACCAGGCCGGCGATGTGGGCCATGTCCACCATGAGATAGGCGCCCACGGCGTCAGCGACCTCCCGGAATTTGGCGAAGTCGATGACGCGGGGATAAGCGGAGGCACCGGCTACGATAAGCTTGGGCCTGCATTCTTTGGCGATGTCCATTAGCTTGTCATAGTCGATCATTTCCGTCTCGTCATCCAGACCGTAGGGGACTACATGGAAGTACTTGCCGGAGATGTTCACAGGACTGCCGTGGCTGAGATGGCCGCCGTGGGCCAGATTCATGCCCAGCACCGTGTCGCCGGGCTGGAGCAGGGCAAAGAATACCGCAAGGTTGGCGTTAGCACCGGAATGGGGCTGGACGTTGGCGTAATTGCAGCCAAACAGCTGGCAGGCCCGCTTGCGGGCGATCTCCTCTGTCATATCCACGGCATAGCAGCCGCCGTAGTAACGCTTGCCGGGGTAGCCCTCGGCGTACTTGTTGGTCAGGCAGGTACCCATGGCCAGCATGACGGCGGGACTGACAATGTTCTCGGAGGCGATGAGCTCAATGTTGCGGCGCTCACGGGCAAACTCCTCCTGAATGGAAGCGCCTACCTCGGGATCGTATTGGGAAATAAAGTCCATGTTCTTCTGTACCATGGGGCGGTCCTCCTTTAATGTTGAATAGATGGTTTTTATTGTATGCGATTTTAGACAGCCTGGCAAGCAGATTTTGCTAATGGCAGGTATTACCCCAGCCTTGCCGGGGTGCCGTCCTCATACAGGCCCACCTCCGTCAGCACCCAGGGAATGGGGTAATCGTGGGGCTCCAGGGGAATTTCCTCCCGGATGAGCTTTTCCCGGCACAGCAGCACCGTTCCGCCCCGGTAATTGGAGAGAAAGCGGTCGTAGTAGCCGCCGCCCTGACCCAGCCGCTGGCCCAGGTGGTTGCAGGTAAGGCAGGGCAGGATAGCCAGGTCCACATCATCCGGGTCCGTCAGGGGAGCGGTCATTGGCGGCTCCAGGATGCCGTAAGCGCCGGGGACCAGCTCCTCGAAAGAGCGGATCTGCCGCAGCTCCATAACGCCGGGGCCGGTGCAGCGGGGAACGCTGAGCCGCTTTCCCACAGCCAGGGCGTCCGCCAGGATGGGGCGGGTGTCGATCTCCCGGGCGGTGCCTACGAAACAAAATACCGCCGCCGCGGCCTGGTATTCCGGCATGGCCAGCAGGTGGGCGCAGATGGCACGGCTGCTGGCCGCTTTATATTTTTCCAGCAGCTGCCGTTCCAGTGCCCGCATGGTCCGGCGCAGCCGCTGCTTTTCCTCTTGTTTGGTCATGGAAGGGGGTCCTCCTCTTTTTCAGTATGGGCGGCGCCGAAGGAAATGGCGCCTGCGCCGTATTTGCCCCGAATGCGGTCCATGGCGGCCTCCAGCTTTTCCTGCCGTTCCTTTTGGGGAGCTGCGGCGGCACCGAACAGGTCCACCTGTTCGTAGGCCTCTCCCTCCTGGACCAGGTGGATGGCCGTGACGGTCAGAGCCCGGATGGGGGAGGGGGGCTTCCACAAAAGGGCTGTCAGGTCCATGGCGGCCTGGGTGATGTCCCGGATGAGATGGGTGGGGGCGGGCAGCTGGGTCTGCCGGGAGCGGTCGTGGAACTCCGGGTCCCGGACCATTACCTGGATGCCCCCGGCGTACAGTCCATAGTGCCGCAGCCGAGTGGCCACGGAGTCCGCCAGCACGGCGATGCCGCCTTTCACCTGCTCCGGCGTTGTGAGGTTTTTGGGAAAGGTGGTGCCGTTGCCCACGGATTTTACCGGCTCCGCTTCGTAACGGGAGCAGACCGGCTCCCGGTCCAGGCCGTTGGCGTATTCATACAGCTGAACGCCCAGCTTGCCCATGACGGTCTCCAGCATCTCCGCACGGCAGGCCGCCAGCTGGCCGATGGTCTCCACCCCATATTGGCGCAGCAGCTTCCGGGCGGCGGAACCCACGAACAGCAGGTCGCCCACCGGCAGGGGCCACACCACCTTTTTCCAGTTTTCCCGGGAAATGACGGTGGTGGCGTCAGGCTTTTGATAGTCGCTGCCCAGCTTGGCGAATACTTTATTGAAGCTGACGCCCACGGACAGCGTCAGTCCCAGTTCCTGCTTCATCCGCTGGCGCAGGGCATCCGCCAGCGCTTTGGCGTCACCGCCGAACAGGTGCAGGGAGCCGGTCACATCCAGCCAGCTCTCGTCAATGCCGAAGGGCTCCACCAGGTCTGTGTACTCCTCATAAATGGCGTTGACCTTCCGGGAGTATTCCCGGTACAAATCGTGGTGAGGCGGCAGCAGTACCAGGGCGGGGCATTTCTTTTTGGCCTGCCAGATGGTCTCCGCTGTCTGAACGCCGCAGCGTTTGGCTGGCTCGTTCTTGGCCAGAATGATGCCGTGGCGGGAGGTGGGGTCACCGCAGACGGCCGTGGGGATATCCCGCAGATCCGGGTGGCTCAGCAGCTCCACGGAGGCGTAAAAACAGTTGAGGTCACAGTGGAGAATGATACGGTCCATGGCGCTGCCCTCCTTTCTGCTTCCATGATAGCACATCTGTTCGGGTTTGGAAAGATGCAATGAAAAAAGGCGGCGTGCAAAAGCACGCCGCCTTGAAGAAACTCAATCACTTATGCAGCAGGGGAGACAGTGGCTTGTAGATTAGGAAACACAGCAGCACATCCAGCATACCTTTACAGAAGGTGAAGGGCATGTTGAAGATGGTCAGGCACTTGATAAGACTGTCGGCGGAGGGGAGGATGGCCTGGTACATGCCGATGATGGCGTCCAGCGGGAGACCGTAGCACACCACGTAAGCGGGATAGACCACGAAGTAGTTCAGCGGTACGGAGACCACCGCCATCAACGCGGCGCCCACCAGGGAGCCCAGCAGAGCGCTTTTGCGGCTCTTTTTCAGTTGGTAAATGAAGCCGGCGGCCAGGCAGAACACGGAGCCCAGCAGGAAGTTGCAAAGCTCGCCCACGTAAGCGGAAGTGGTGCCCTTGAACAGGATGTGCAACAAGTTTTTCAGAAGGGTGACGGCTACGCCGTAGACAGGGCCCAGAGAGAAGGCGGCCAGCAGCTCCGGCAGGTCGGAGACGTCCATCTTCACAAAGGAGGGGATCAGTGCGGGGATGGGGAACTCGATG
Source organism: uncultured Dysosmobacter sp. (assembly GCA_934590165.1). Classification (GTDB taxonomy): domain Bacteria; phylum Bacillota; class Clostridia; order Oscillospirales; family Oscillospiraceae; genus Oscillibacter. Next base: position 7,366 of record CAKTOO010000019.1, read on the forward strand.
AACATCAGCACAAAGGCCACGGCGGACAGCATGGCGGTGACGGTCAGCTTGTGGGTGCGGCTCCGGCTGGCGGAGGTGGGTGCGGCATTGACAGATGGGTTGGACATATAAAATACACTCCTTTGTTTGTTTGAAAACACCCTGGACGCTTTGACTTCTCCAAGGTGAACAAACAACAAAGAAGCGCACGAAATGTACGCGGCTCTGCCGCACTCATCTTCTTCCATCCAGACTATACTGTTGGTCCCGGAGTTGCACCGGGTCAGCGGATATCTTGCGATATCCGGTCGCGGACTTTACCGCCAGTGGGGAATCACGCCCCGCCCTGAAGACAAAGTATTCAGTTGTTTTCTGTGAAATAGTATACGGCGGGAGGCGGGAAAATGCAACCCCCAATTTACAAATATCCGCTCTTTACAAAAACGAACGAATGTTCTATACTGAAAACGATCTCATCTGAAAAGGAGGCGGCGCCATGGGGGCCCGGCAGGAGTCCTGCTGCTTTACCGGCCACCGGCCGGGCAAGCTGCCCTGGAAATACAATGAGGAGGACGCCCGGTGCCTGGCACTGAAGGGGCGGATGGCGGACGCGGTGGAGGCTGCGTACCAGGAGGGCTACCGACATTTCCTCTGCGGCATGGCCATGGGCTGTGACCTGTACTTTTGCGAATGCGTGCTGGCCCTGCGGGAGCAGCATCCGGACGTGACGGTGGAGGCGGCCATCCCCTGTCCCACCCAGGCGGACCGGTGGCCCGCCGCCCAGCGGGAGCGGTATGCGCGGCTGGTGGCGGCCTGCGACTTTGAGACTCTGGTCTCCCAGCGGTATACCTCCACCTGTATGCAGCGGCGGGACCGCTACATGGTGGACCACGCTTCGCTGCTTATCGCCGCCTTTGACGGCTCCGCCGGCGGCACCCGGTACACGGTGGAATACGCCATGGGTCGGGGGCTGGACATTGTGGACCTGCCTATCGTCACGGGAAATTTTACGGGATTTTAACGGAAAGCCGCTTGTGCCTTTTCTTTTGGCTGGGTATGCTGAAAAAAGAAAGGCGGTGGAGCGGTGAACGTCATGGGACAGATCCGAAAGCTGGAGAGAATAGGCTTTTCCGCCCATATGCTGGACCGGGCCGTGGCCCTGGCCGGCCCCCGGCGGCTGGTGTACGACGCGCTGTGCCGGGCAGTGGAGGAGCGGGCCCTGACGCCGGCGGAGGCGCTCAGGACCGTGGAGCGGGAATTGCCAGAACCGTGAAAGGAGCTTGCATTCGGACAGAAATGGTGGTATGCTGATTCTAGTCAACTGAATAGATCGTGAGCTGGGGAGCTTGTAGCACAGGCTGAGAGGAAGTTGCGGAACTTCGACCCTTGTACCTGAGGTGGATAATGCCAACGTAGGGAGTCGTCATGATATGGGTATCCATAGACATCTGAAACACCTTCCCGGCATTCCGGGAGGGTGTTTTTGCGCTGCGGGTACATACCCTCGGTGTACAAACGGCAACGCGGTTTTTCAGGGCATCTTCGGCGGCTGACTGTGTTATTTTCGTTGCCGGGCGACAGCCCGGCTGCCTCAAAAGCCTTGCCAGCCACCAAATCTGCTCCTGAAAAACTCCGAAGGACCTGCCAGCGAGAGAAAACCGGCGCTGGCAAGAAAGAGGACGCGGGTGGGCTGGCGCCCACCAAGGACGATGACGCCGCCAGCGTTGATTTTTGCCGCTGGCAGGCGTATTGCCCTTTGTACACCGATGGTAAACTCATGATCGCAAAGAAAAAGGAGGAATGTATCTATGAGTTGGCTGGTCAATGGAGAAGGCGGTCTGACCACCGCCGGGTATGTGGTGAGCGTGGTGCTGATGCTGGTGTGTCTTGGGTTGGGACTGGCCCTGGCAGACCGGGACGGAAAGAAGCGGGGCTTCGCCTCCCGGCAGCTGGCCTACTGCGCCATGGCGGTGGCCCTGGCCTATGTGACGAGCTTCATCAAGCTGTTCAAGCTGCCCTACGGCGGCTCCGTCACGCTGATGAGTATGCTGTTCATCGTGCTGGTGGCCAACTGGTACGGCGTCAGGACCGGCGTTTTGGTGGGCTTTGCCTACGGCCTGCTGCAATTTTTGCAGGAGCCCTACGTGCTCAGTGTGTTTCAGGTGTGCTGCGACTATGTGCTGGCCTTCGCGGCCCTGGGCCTTGCGGGCCTGTTCCGGAACAAGGGAAAGAACAGCCTGCTGGCGGGCTATATCGTGGCGGTGCTGGCCCGGGGCTTTTTCCACTCGTTGGGCGGCTACCTGTACTGGATGGACTATATGCCGGAGAATTTCCCCCAGAGTTTGGCTGCGCTGTATCCCATCATTTACAATTACAGCTACCTGCTGGCGGAGGGTATCATCACCGTCATTGTGCTGAAAGTGCCCGCGGTGGAAAAAGCGCTGGAGCGTGTCCGCAAGAGCGCGGTACAGTGAAAAACAGCCCCGGACGGTTTTCGTCCGGGGCTGTCCAGTTTGCAAAAAAAGAATGGGAGCGTGAGACAACGGGAAGGAAGATAGTTACGAAAGAAACCCAGGAGGGGTGTCTTTCGTTTTGAATTATAAGTTTTTCAGAACTTTTGAGGTTCTGAAAAACTTGCTTCAGGCTGCCGAAAAGACTTTTTCGACAGCCTGAACAGCCCCGGACGGTTTCCGCCCGGGGCTGTCCATTATTTTTATTTTTGCCGTGCCTTGCAGCTGGCGCGGCAGCCGTCACAGCTGCCGCAGCAGCCGCCCTTGTGCCGGACGCAGGACCGCAGGGCCAGCACCAGCCAGATGCCGAGACCGGACAAAATCAAAAGCTCCATAGACGCCTCCTTATACCAGCAGCAATGCGATGCGGTACACCAGAAAGGATACTACCCAGGCCACAGCGCACTGACTGAGAGCCACACCGGCGGCCTTCCAGCCGGAGCCCAGCTCCCGCTTCACCGCGGAGATGGCGGCCACGCAGGGGGTATACAGCAGGGTGAACACCAGGAAGCTGGAGGCGGTGACAGTGGTAAACAGACCTCCCAGGGCCTCCACGGTCACGTCGGTACCGGCGCCGGTGAGGATGCCCAGGGTGGAGATGACGGATTCCTTGGCGATGAAGCCGGTGATGAGAGCAGTGGACACCCGCCAGTCGCCGAAGCCCAGAGGGGCGAACAGCGGCGCCAGGACGGTGCCCACGGTGGCCAGCAGGCTGTTGGCGCTGTCCGCCACCAGGTTCAGCCGGGTGTCAAAGGTCTGGAGGAACCAGACAATGATGGTGGCCACGAAGATAATGGTAAAGGCCCTGGTCAGGAAATCCTTGGCCTTGTCCCAACACAGCTGCCACACGCTCTTGGCGGAGGGGAAACGGTAGTTGGGCAGCTCCATGACGAAGGGCACGGGATTGCCCCGGAAAGCTGTGGCGCCCAGCACCTTGGCGGCGATGATGCCCACCAGGATGCCGGTGAAGTACAGGGCAATCATCACCAGCGCCGCGTATCGGGGGAAAAAAGCGGCGGCGAACACGCTGTAAATGGGGATCTTGGCGGAGCAGCTCATGAAGGGGGTCAGCAAAATGGTCATGCGGCGGTCCCGCTCCGAGGCTAGGGTCCGTGTGGACATGATGGCGGGGACGGAGCAGCCGAAGCCGATGAGCATGGGCACGATGCTGCGGCCGGACAGGCCGATCTTCCGCAGCAGCTGGTCCATGACGAAGGCCACCCGGGCCATGTAGCCGGTATCCTCCAGAATGGACAGGAAAAAGAACAGTACCACGATAATAGGCAAGAAGCTCAGCACGCTGCCCACGCCGGCGAACACGCCGTCGATGACCAGACTGTGGACCACCGGGTTCAGTCCGTAGGCCGTCAGGGCCGCGTCCACTGCGGCGGTGAGGGAATCGATGCCGGCCGCCAGCAGGTCCGACAAAAAGGCACCGATGACGTTGAAGGTCAGATAGAAGATGGCCAGCATGATGCCGAAGAACAGGGGCAGGGCCAGGTACTTGTTGGTGACTACCCGGTCGATGGCCTCGCTGCGGGCCCGCTCCTTGGGCTCCCGGCACTTGACCACCGTTTTGGCGCAGACATTTTCAATGAAGTTGTACCGCATGTCCGCCAGGGCGGCGTTGCGGTCCATGCCGCACTCGCTCTCCATCTCCTGGACGCTGTGCTCCAGGAGCTCCAGCTCGTTCTGGTCCAGCTCCAGCCGGGTGCGGATATCCTCGTCCTCCTCAATGAGCTTGGTGGCGGCGAAGCGCACCGGCAGCCGGGCGGCCTCGGCATGGTCCTCGATCTGGTGGACCACCGCGTGGATGCAGCGGTGGACGGGACCGGGAGAGCAGAAGTCGTATACTGCTGGGTAGACCCGGTTTTTGGCGGTGAGGACGGCGATTTTCACCAGCTCGTCCACACCCTCGTTCTTCACGGCGGAAATGGGAACCACCGGGATGCCCAGTGCCCGGCTCATGCCTTGGATGTCGATGGTGCCGCCGTTGGCGGTCACCTCGTCCATCATGTTCAGGGCCAGCACCATGGGGATGCGCATCTCCATGAGCTGCAAGGTCAGATACAGGTTCCGCTCAATGTTGGTGGCGTCCACGATGTTGATAAGGCCGTCGGGATGCTGGTTCAAAATGAAATCCCGGGTGACGATTTCCTCCGGCGTATAAGGGCGGATGGAGTAGATGCCGGGCAGGTCCACCACGGTGCAGTCCTTCTGCCCCCGGATCTCACCGGACTTCTGGTCCACGGTGACGCCGGGGAAGTTGCCCACGTGCTGGTTGGAGCCGGTGAGCTGGTTAAAGAGGGTGGTCTTGCCGCAGTTTTGGTTGCCGGCCAGTGCGAAGATCATGCCTGCTTCACCTCCACCTGGATGTTCCGGGCGTCCTCCTTCCGCAGGGACAGGGCGTAGCCCCGCACCCGCAGCTCAATGGGGTCTCCCAAAGGCGCGATTTTTTCCACCCGGACGGTGGTCTTGGGGATGAGCCCCATATCCAGCAGCCGCAGCCGCAGTGCGCCGGCGCCGCCTACGGCGGTGATGACAGCCTCCTGGCCCAGAGGCAGCAGATCCAAGGTCATATGTATCCCTCCATAAGTTAGCTTTTTCTAACTACGGAAAGTTTACCACGACTAACTTTCTCTGTCAAATAGAAAACTGTTAAAAAAGTGGGAAAACTTTTTTCGCGGATTTGTATAAGACGCAGAGAACGCGCCTTGCGGCGGGCGCGGCGGTGTGGTAAACTGTGCCCGAGGTGATTATATGCTGACATTCAACCATTTTAACTTTAATGTTTCCGACCTGGACAAGTCTCTTCAGTTTTACAAAGATGCCCTGGGCCTGGAGCCGGTGCGCCGGACGGAGGCGGAGGACGGCAGCTTCGTCATCGTGTTCCTGGGTGACGGGCAGACGGACTTCCGTCTGGAGCTGACATGGCTGCGGGACCACCCCCAGAAATACGACCTGGGGGAGTGCGAGTTCCACCTGGCCCTGCGGGCGGACGATTACGAGGCGGCCCACAAGCGCCATGAGGAGATGGGCTGCATCTGCTTTGAAAACCCCAAGATGGGCATTTACTTCATTTCCGACCCTGACGGCTACTGGATCGAGATCATCCCCACAAGATAAAATTGGAAATAAAGAGGCACGCCGCGGAACTTCCGCGGCGTGCTGTTTTTGTCCGCCCGTCAGTTGACAGGGAACTCCTGACCGTCGATGATGACGGCGGTGACATCCGAGATATCGATGGGCTGGTCGAACACGTTCCCTACCGTGATGACCGTCACAAAGAGGCCCGCCTCATTGGGGACGGGAGAGGAGCCGCTCCCGACGCTCCAATGCAGAGGCTGGTCCGCCAGAGAACCGTCCCGGCGGCGGAGCTGGACGCCCCAGTCCCTTGGGATGAGATTAAAATTGAGCGTTTCCCCCACCGGTACATCTTCTGTGGCGGTAAAGTCCGCTGACCAGGACAGGGGGGAGAGCCGGAAGCCCGTCAGGGTCAGCCTGGGGTCAAACAGCTCCGTGTCTCCCTCCCAGTAAAGGGAGAGGTCCTCATATTGCAGCGTCCAGGACTGCTCCCACGTTCCCGCCACCACGGCGTCGAAATCCGGCACCAGGTAAGCCGTCAGCATCTGGTCCCCGTGCTCCCCGTCATAGGTCACCACCTTGCTGCCGTCTGTTTTCACGCTGACGGTGAACCCCTCGGGATAAGCGATGGCTGACTTCTTCGGGGACATGGAGGCCAGGTCCGCCTCCGTAATATCCCAGCGCACCGTCCCGTTCGGGTCGATGATGGTGGTGTACGGTTTTCCCGCCTCACCGGCCAGCTGCACGATTTCGTCCTCCGTGTACCGGTGGGGCGTGCCGTAATTTTCAACGGTCACCGTGACAGTCTGGCCGTTCAGGTCTTCCTGCCCGTATAGCTTTACAGTCAGCAGGCAAGTGATGGACCGGTCCGTCCGCTCCAGAATATCCTCCTGCCAGCCGTATCCATCCGCGTTTTCAAAGGACACATTGAATGTGTCGAACTCCAGGTATTCACTGGCGGCCACCTCCTCCGGAAAATCGAACCGCAGCTTGACATAGAGACAGGACGGGTCTCCCAGTGTTTGCAGCACGGTCATGCGGACATCTTGGTCCTCCGCTGTCTGATCCACCGCCTGAACGGCGGGACGCAGCCGCTGAGCGTGGCCTTGGCTGACCTGCAAAGCGCTGGCGATCTGCGCATCCAGCTCCGGAGGCTCCGGCTCTGGTTCCGGCTTCGGAGCGGGGGAGGGCTTTTCCACATGGACAGGTGCCATCTCATCTTCCAGCGTGGGCTCTGGCTCCGATACTTGCTCCGCGGCGGGCTTCCGGATGCCCAGCGCCGCGGAGAGGCGGCCCGCGGTGACATAGTCCGCCGCGGCGACGGCACTGACGGACAGGGCGCAGATAACGGCGGCAATCAGAAAGCATCGGAGGGGAGCGCGCCTTTTGACAGGCTGCCCGACCTGTTCGCCGATGCGGGAAAGGGTGCGGATCTTGACGGCCTCCAGATCGAACGGGGGCTGCCGGTCCAGAAGGGCGTCCAGTTCCTGCTCGGTGGGGGTACGGTTTTCAGTCACAGCAGACACCCCTTTCCAGTAAAAGTTGTTTCAGTCTTTTCCGGCCCCGGTGGAGCCGCACCCGCAGCGTGGAGGCGTTTTGTCCCGTGACGGCGGCGATCTCCTCCACAGTCTGCTCCAAATAGTAAAAGCGGATGAACAGCGCCCGGTCCTCCGGGGCCATGGCGTTGATGGCGTGCCGCAGGGCGGCGGCCTGCTCCGCTGTCTCCGCCTGCTGCTCGGGCAGGGGGGTGTCATCCACCAGCTCCCGGTCCTCCGGAAGTGCCTCCGCCGGATGGAACTGCCGCAGCTTTTGCCGGGCGGCATTTCTGGCGATGGCCGCCAGATAGGGCTTTACCTCGCCCTCCAGATGCTCCCGGCTGTTCCATAGACTGACGAATACATCGGAAAGCGCTTCCTCCATATCCTCGGCGGGCAGCGTACGGTTCAGATAAGCCGCGATGATTTTGGCCGCGTAGGCCGCGTACCGCTCCATGGCTTCTTCCAGGGCCGCGGGATCTCCCAGGCGCAGCCTGGCGGAGAGATCGTCTTTCACAGGGCACCTTCTCTCTGCGTGTTTTCTTCAGCGTTCACTTCCCTATATGCGCGGCGGGAGAGCGGTGTTTCACCTGCCTGTAAGAAAATCCGCCGCAGGACAGTTCGTCCTGCGGCGGATGATGCCGCTTACCACACCAGGGGAGCGAAGTAATCCTCCACGGTCTCGGCCCTTCGAATGAGCTCCACGCTGCCGTCCTGGCGGAGCAGCAGCTCGGCGGAGCGGAGCTTGCCATTGTAATTGTAGCCCATGGAGTGGCCATGGGCGCCGGCGTCATGGATAACCAGCAGGTCACCTATGTCGATCTTAGGCAGCATCCGGTCCACGGCAAACTTGTCGTTGTTCTCGCACAGGCTGCCTACCACATCGTACTTGTGGTCGCAGGGGGCGTCCTCCTTGCCCATGACGGTGATGTGGTGGTAGGAGCCGTACATGGCGGGGCGCATCAGGTTGCAGGCGCAGGCATCCACGCCGATATACTCTTTATAAATGTGTTTTTCATGGATGGCCCGGGTGACCAGGTGGCCGTAGGGGGCCAGCATGAACCGGCCCAGCTCCGTGTACAGGGACACATCACCCATGCCGGCAGGCACCAAAATCTCCTCATAGGCCTTCCGGACGCCCTCGCCGATAACGGCGATGTCATTGGCGGGCTGATCGGGGCGGTAGGGGATGCCCACGCCGCCGGAGAGGTTGATAAAGGAGATATGGACGCCGGTCTCCCGCTTCAGCTTCACCGCCAGCTGGAACAGGATGCGGGCCAGAGCGGGGTAGTACTCGTTGGACAACGTGTTGGAGGCCAGGAAGGAGTGGATGCCGAATTCCCGGGCACCCAACTGGGACAGCCGCCGGAAAGCCTCGGCCATCTGCTCATGGGTCATGCCGTACTTGGCGTCGCCGGGATTGTCCATCACCTGGAAGCCCTCCCGGGTCTCGCCCAGGGTGAACACACCGCCGGGATTGAAGCGACAGCAGATTTTTTCCGGCACATGGCCCACAGAATCCACCAAAAAGTCCACCATGGTCAGGTCATCCAGGTTGATGATGGCGCCCAGCTCGTCCGCCAGGCGAAACTCTCCGGCGGGGGTGTCGTTGGAGGAGAACATGATGTGCTCCCCGGTGACGCCGCACCGCTGCGCCATCAAAAGCTCCGTCATGGAGGAACAGTCGCAGCCGCAGCCTTCCTCTTTCAAAATTTTTAAAATGGCGGGAGTGGGGGTGGCCTTCACGGCGAAATACTCCCGGTAGCCGGGGTTCCAGGCAAAGGCGGCTTTCAGGCGGCGGGCATTTTCCCGGATGCCTTTTTCATCGTAAATATGGAATGGCGTGGGATACTGGGCGGCGATGGCCTCCAGCTGCTCCTTGGTGACAAATGGTTTTTTCATGGACAAGACCTCGATCCTACACTGCGGCCGCAGTCGCGGGCCGGCACGAATATTCCCTATTCTACGGTGAAAGAGGGCCGCCTGTCAAGAAATTTGGGAAGTAAAGGAGGAAACCGGGCATTTTTTGATAAAACCGGGGGGAACTGTCTTTTTGTGACGATATTCTTTCGAAAAAACAACCCTTGCCTTTCCGGGGTCTACACAGTACAATGGAGAAAATCAAACGCCTGCGGGCGGGAAAAGAGGAACACACATGGCAAAAATCGTTGTGAACGCGGTGGGGGAGCAGTGCCCCATTCCGGTGGTGAAGGCCACCCGTGCCCTGCGGGAGATGACGGAGCCGGGGACTCTGGAGGTCCATGTGGACAATGAGATCGCCGTTCAGAACCTGACCCGGATGGCCGGCGGCAATCACCTGCCTGTCCGCTCGGAAAAAATGGGAGAGAAGGAGTTCGTGGTCATCATGGAGGTGGCGGAGCCGGCGGGCGATGCCCCCCGGCAGGAGTCGGAGCTTGTCTGCGCGGCGGACAGCCGGGGAGACTTCCTGGTGGCGGTGGACACCGATGTCATGGGCCGGGGCAGCGACGAGCTGGGCCGGATGCTGATGAAGGGCTTCCTCTTTGCCGTCAGCCAGCTGCCGCGGCTGCCGAAGACCATGCTGTTTTATAACGGCGGCGCCCATCTGACCACGGCGGGCTCCGCTTCCCTGGAGGACCTGAAGAACATGGAGGCCCAGGGGGTGGAGATCCTCACCTGCGGCACCTGCCTGAACCACTATGGCCTGACGGAGCAGCTGGCGGTGGGCTCCGTCACCAATATGTACACCATTGTGGAAAAACTGGCGGGGGCTGGAAAGGTCATCAAACCGTGATTTATTTGGACAACGCCGCCACTACCCGTCCCAAGCCGCCCGGCGTGGCGGAGACTGTGGCGGCCGCTATGGAAGGCTACGGCAACAGCGGCCGGGGCACCCATGACGAGGCCCTGACGGCTTCCCGGAGCATCTATGCTGTCCGGCGGAAGCTCGCTGACCTGTTCGGCGCGCCGGGGGCGGAGCGTGTGGCGTTCACGCCCAACTCCACCATGGCGCTGAACATCGCCATCTCCGGCCTGCTGGGGCCGGGGGACCATGTCATCTCCACCGACTGGGAGCACAACTCTGTCCTGCGGCCCCTGTACCGCCTGCGCCAACAGGGAACGGCGGTGGACTTTGTCCCGGCGGACCGGCGAGGACGGCTGGACTACGGCGCCTTTTCCCGGCTGCTGCGGCCCAACACCCGGGCCGTGGTCTGCACCCATGGCTCCAACCTTACCGGTGACCTGACAGACTTCGGCTTCATCGGGGACTTCTGCCACGGGCACGGCCTGCTGTTGATTCTGGATGCCTCCCAGACGGCGGGGGTGTTTCCCATCCATATGGCGGAGCAGCACATTGACGTGGTGTGCTTCACCGGCCACAAGAGCCTGCTGGGCCCCCAGGGCACCGGCGGATTGTGTGTGGGGGAGGGGGTGGACATCCGGCCCTTCTCCGTGGGCGGCACCGGCGTCCAGAGCTTTTCCGAGACCCAGCCGGCGGAGTACCCCACCCGGCTGGAGGCAGGCACCCTCAACGGCCACGGCATCGCGGGACTGGGGGCGGCCTTGGATTACCTCCGATCCGTGGGGCCGGAGAACGTCCGTGCCCACGAATCGGCCCTGGCCCGTCGGTTTTACGAGGCGGTCCGGGACATCCCTGGCGTCACGGTGTACGGGGACTTTTCCACGGAGCTCCGGGCGCCCATCGTAACGCTGAACATCGGTGATTATGACTCCGCCTCCGTTTCCGACGAGCTGGCGGAGCGGTTCGGCATTGCCACCCGCCCCGGCGCTCACTGCGCGCCCCGGCTTCACCGGGCGTTGGGCACGGCGGAGCAGGGGGCTGTCCGCTTCTCCTGGGGCTGGGCCAACACGGAGGCGGAGACCGACGCGGCGTCGGAGGCGGTCCGCACCCTGGCGTCGGAGGGCTGACCATGCGGGAGAGAACGGAAAAATGTGTGGTGACCTTCCGTACCACCACCGGCGCCATGGCCATGGAGCGCCTCTGCCGGGAGCAGGGCGTGCCGGGGCGGCTCATTCCCGTGCCCCGGTCCATCACGGCAGGCTGCGGTATGTGCTGGGCGGCGCCCCGGGAGGCCCGGGAGGCCGTGGAGAACCTGGTGATAAAAGAACACTTGGATGTGGACGGCATTTATGCTATAATCCTCTAGCGAAGGGGAGGATGGATATGGCAGCCAATTGCGAAGAATGCGTCAATTACGATTACGATGACGAAACGGAGTCCTATTACTGTACCATGGACCTGGATGAGGACGAGATGGAGCGGTTCCTCCGCAGCGCCAACGACGCCTGTCCCTTTTACCGGCCGGGTGATGATTACAAAACAGCCCGGCGGCAGTGAGGAGGATAACGATGGAACTAGTGGACTTGTATGATGAAAACCGCGCCCCTCTGGGAAAAACGGCGGAGCGCTATGGAAAAAAAGGCCCCGGCGAGTACCGCACGGTGGTCCATGTGTGCCTGTTCGACAGCCAGGGGCGGCTGCTGATCCAGAAGCGGACCGCCGGCAAGCGGGTCTGGCCGGGGATGTGGGATGTATCCGTGGGCGGCGGTGTGGACGCCGGCGAGACCAGCCGCCAGGGGGCGGAGCGGGAGTTCCGGGAGGAGCTGGGTGTTTCCCTGGACCTCGGCGGCCTGCGGCCTACGGTAACGGTGAATTTCGGCGGCGGCTTTGATGATTTTTTCATAGTGCAAAAGGACTTGGACACTGCCGCTTTCCGCTTACAGGCGGAGGAGGTGGACGCCGTCCGGTGGGTGACGCTGCCGGAGCTTTTGACCATGGTGGACGGGGGAAGTTTTATTCCCTATCCCAAGAGCTTTCTGAGCTTCCTCTTTGACATGCGGAACAGCTTTGGCTTTCCCACAAAATAAAGAACAAAATGCCGGGAGCATCGCTCCCGGCGTTTTGTTGGATCTCCTTACGGCTCTGGTTGGGGGGCCTCCAAAAGATGCATCATAGAGACCTCATAGGCAGTCCGTTCCTCGGTGCCTGCCTCAGTGACCTTGTGGTAAAGGCGGCTTTGAACGCGGCCATCCAGGGCCAGCGGGTCTCCCACCTGGAGGTGGCTGGCCCGCAGCGCCAGCTGTCCCCAGGCGATGACAGGCAGGTAGTCTGCCCGGCCGTAGCGGCGGGGGACTGCCAGCATCAGGTCGCAGATGCTGCGGCCCAGGGGCGTTTTGCGGAAAATAGGGGCCTTGCACAGTGCGCCGGAGAGGACGATGCGGTTGCAGGGCTGTCCGGTGGGAGGCTCTGCCTCCGTGGCGTATACGCTGAGGACCAGCCGGTTTCCCACGCCGGTGCGGTTGTTGAAGGAGCGCAGCTGTCCCCGGACACGGAGGGCGTGTCCGCCCTCTACCTGGGAAAGCAGGGACTCCGGTACCAGCACCGGCAGCAGGTCCGCCTGGCCGGACAGCCGGGGGATATCCAGGAAGAAACGGTAAAAGCGGGCACCGTGGTTTTCGTGGGAAAATTCCGGCTGGCCGGATACGCTCCCCTCCAGCAGGACATCGTTTGTTTTGGCAGTTGTCATCGTCGTCCACCTCTCGGTCGTGATGGTGCAGTGTATGATGGACGGCGGATGGATAGACCTCTTGTATGTGGGGAAATTATTAGATATAATATCGTATATTCAGCAGCTGGGGAGGACGGCTATGGCAAACCTATTGGACTATCTGGACTGGCGGGGAGACCTGACGCTGGAGCAGGCGCCGTTCAACGAAGTGGATAATCTCATTTTGGCGGAGCTGTCCTTTGTGGACTTCAACGGCATCGTCCCGCCTCCCGGCGAGGGGGACAGCGTGCCGCTCCATCAGGCGGCGGAGGCGTTTTTTGAGGCCATTCCCGCCGGGGAAACCATCGACATGGGCGTTCTGGTGCCGGCCGCCATTCCGGATATGCTGCGGAAGATGGCAGCGTCCAGACGGTTCCGGGACATGAAGCTCAACTGCTTTGTGAGCTGGCTGGATACGGAGAAGGCGGAGCAGTTCGCCGCGCTGACCATCGAGACCGGGGACGGTCTTTTATACCTGTCCTTTCGGGGGACGGACGATACCCTGGCCGGCTGGAAGGAGGATTTCCTTCTGGCCTGCCTGCCGGAGATCCCCGCCCAAAAAATGGCGGTGCAGTACGTGCGGGATGTGGCCCGGCAGTATCCCTGCAAACGCCTGCGGCTGGGCGGCCACTCCAAGGGCGGCAATCTGGCGGTATACGCCGGGGTATATGCTCCCGGCTCTGTCCAAAAGCGCATCCACGCCATCTGGTCCAACGACGGCCCCGGTTTCCACGATGACTTGCTGGACCTGCCGGAGCACCAGCGGGTGGCGGACCGCATCGTGTCCATCGTGCCTAAATCCTCGGTGGTGGGGATGCTGCTGGAGCATGAGGAGGATTACACCGTGGTGGACAGCAGCCAACAGGGCCTCATGCAGCACGACGGTTTTTCCTGGGAGGTACTGGGAGACCATTTCGTGAAGCTCCGCAGCGTCACCCGGCAGGGGCACCTGAACGACCTGACGCTGAAGGAGTGGGTCCACAACATGCCTCTGGACCAGCGGGAAAAATTCGTGGATGGCCTTTTCACCGTGCTGTCCGCCTCCGGCGCCGTGACGCTGACGGATCTGAAGGAGGAGAGCCTCAAGGCGGCGGGGGCCATGGTCCGAGCCATGAAGGATATGGAAAAGGACACCCGGGACGCGCTGATCTACGCGATCCGGCTGCTGTTCCGCTGCAACGCCAAGGTGCTGCTGGAGGAGTGGCAGCAGGACTATGAGAAAAAGCCCCGGAAAAAGTGGAGCCGGAAGAAGAAAGATGAGCAGGAGAGAGACGAACTTCCCTGATCGAAAGGGAGCCATGCGTTTGTAAAGCAAACGCATGGCTCCTTTTCTCGGTGCAGACAGGAACGATAGGGGCTGAAGCCTGCGCTCTGCCTTGAAATATGGTCATTCTTACCTTTCGGACTGATGGGAAACCCCTGGCGATTCACAAACCTGCTTTGTTGCGGATAGTTCTTCAATATGGTATGATTCCCAATTATCTTCTTGTAATATTAAATGAAGCAAGTGAGAATAATTAGCCAATGTATCTTTTGCACGATCCCCATATTCGTTTTCTATAAAAGACAAATCATCTTTATCTGAATGCATAATCAACCCGTGTTTTTCAGTTTCCACAGGTAAACCATTGAGCCAATTATTTGCTTCAAAATAAATATAAGGAATTCCTAAATCACTAAAATGAGCATGGTCACTTCGCTTTTGACCTGTTGGATGAGGATAATCAACATTTCCTTCTGGCGTCAATTGCATTGGTAAATTTGCCTTTTTTGCAATTTCATATGCCTTTTTTACAGCTTCCACATTTTCAACAACACCTTTATCGTTTATGCTTCCTCCATACAAATAAAGATTATCTCCTGCAAGAATACTATCTATGTTTATCATTAACACAATATTGCCTTTTTCTTTCTCTTTAAGAGAATTAACATATTCTCTTGAGCCATGCATTCCTGTTTCTTCTGCACCAAAGAATACATATCTAATCGTATATTGTGTTTCAACATCTATCATTCGTAATGCATTTTCTAATGCAACAGCTACACCTGACCCATTATCATCTACGCCATGTGTTCCCGCACTATCATAATGAGCTCCAACAATAATGGTTTTTTCCGATTCACCGTTTTTAACTACTTCAATATTTTGACTTGATTGACTATTTTTACCACCATCAAATGCATTTTCTACTGATTCATCCATCAAAGGAACACCTTCTTCTATATCAAAGGATTTTATTTTTATATCATTTTCGGAATACCCTCCATTTAACAGAACAGCCGATATAAACGAAGCCATTTCCTTTTCTTTTTCAGTACCTGCAATCCGTCCGGGCAAATTCTCTTGAATATATTCCAAAAATGTGTATGACTGTATTCCATAATCTTCTTGCTTCAAACTCTCTGCTATTTCTTGTGTAAGACTCAAAGCTTTTGCATTATCCATTATTATCGCTACATGTTTGTCACTACACCCTGATAACAAAGAGCATAAAATACTCGTAGATAAAATAATAGTGCACAGTTTTTTCTTCATAATATTTCGATTAAATCTCCTTTATATCTTCAAATTTGTTGCCATATTAAAATTATATCATAAAGGCATGTGAATTTCTATACGGTAGTTTATCTGCATGAGTGATAGTGTGCCAATGTAACGCTATTGCCTAATGAAAACCCTTATTTTATTACTATCTGCAAGGCAAAATACAGTAGGTAAGAGGTTTCCCTACCCACTGTATTTTAGTATAATAAAACGTTACACTTATTTGTTGTAAATAAGTTCACTACACACAATTTCTCTCGCCCTTGCTTGTATCTCGTTCATTCTTCCAATCCACAACATCGGGTTTTCTGCTTTGAGTTGTTCGGTCACACCCTCCTTATCAGCCATTTGTTCGACCAATCGGAACATCATTTCCGTTGCCTGCTCGTCAATATCAGCAAGATAACAGTTCAATTTTCCGCTTGTGAGAAGCGTGGTGTAAACTGTCCGTTTATGTTCCTGTAAATAGCGTTTGTGTCGCTGTCCCCATAAGCCGATAGGCTTGTATTCTTTTTCGAGTGGTAAAGCAAGACAAGGAATATAATAATCTCCTTGTAGTTCATACCAAAGACCATTGCTTTCACCATAAATGTACTTATCCATTAAAAAATCCTCCGTTATAATATATTCGCACATACATCACATTTCCCCGATTGCCACATTCTGTTATATCTTGTTATGAGATTTTCTTTCCCTTGATTTTGCCCTTATAAGCAGGCAGGGAAAGAGTAAACTTGTGTGAAATCATATAAAGGGATACGGCGAACACATTGCGATAAATCCTTTATTTTCAAGGCTTTTGGAGGATTTTATTAACGCCCTATGAGTGGCGGTAACCACTTATAAAATCATAGTTTTCAAATTCCAGTTTATAGGGCAGTCCTGCTTTAGGACTGCCCTCGTTGCACAGGCAGGAGTTGTGTGAAAGGGTAAATGAAATTGGGAATCAGCCCATATCAGCACAAAAGGGACGAACTATGTGCCTCCTTTACAAACCGCTGCGGGGATGTTATACTACAAAATTACAGTATAATCGATGATTCTGTGCCTGTGCACAGAGCGGTTGAGATAGAGAAGACGGAGGGAACATCCCTGTGGAGTTGAAGGACAAGCTGCAAAAGGTCTGCGAGGCATTCCGCATCGAGGGTAAATTCGTAGGCTATGAGCAGATCAAGGCCGGCAATGTGAACTGGACCTATAAGGTCACCTACCGCCGCGCCGGCGGCCAGGCGAAGCAATACATCGTACAGCGCGTGAATACTTACGCGTTCCGCAAGCCGGAGCAGCTCATGCACAATGCCGACCTGGTGACAGAGCACATCCGGGCCAAAAAGCAGGGGCAGACTGCTCTCCACTACCACCACACCCAGGAGCGCAAGACATTCATTTACGACGAGGAGAACTGCTTCTGGCGCCTGTGCAACTTTATCCCCTCCATCACATACAGCGAGACCCTGGACGAAAAGATCCTGCGGCAGACCGGCGCCGCCTTCGGCGAGTTCCAGATGCTGCTGTCGGATTTCCCGGCCACGGAGCTGTACGAGACCATCCCCAACTTCCACAATACGCCCAAGCGGCTGGAGACCTTGTTTGCCGACGCGGAGAAGGACCCCTGCGGCCGGGCGTCGGAGGTCCGGGAGGAACTTGCCTATATCGCCTCTGTGCGGGAGGAGGCCGAGCAGCTGACCCGTATGCATGAGCAGGGCCGCCTGCCCATCCGGGTCACCCACAACGACACAAAAATCAACAACGTCCTCTTTGACGAAAACACCCACGAGGCCCTGGCCATCGTGGACCTGGATACGGTCATGCCAGGCTTGGTGGGCCACGATTTCGGCGACGGCATCCGCTTTGCCACCAATTTTGTGACGGAGGACTGTCCCGACTGGCAGCGGGCCGGCTGCGATTTGGAGAAATTCCGCCAGTTCACAGAAGGTTTTTTGTCCCAGGTGTCTGGGATGCTGACCATTGAGGAGCGCCGCTCCCTGGCGCTGAGCGTGTTCTCCATTACAGTGGAGCTGGCCAGCCGCTTCCTGGACGATTACCTGGTGGGGGACCTGTATTTCAACATCCACTACCCGGACCACAACCTGGTGCGGACCCGGTGCCAGCTGGCCATGGCCAAGGATGTGCACCGGAAGCTGCCTCAGATGCAGGCCATCATAGATGCCTGCCGGTAAAACAGAATGAAAAAACGCTCCCGGCGGATGGTCCGCCGGGAGCGTTTTTTCAGGTCAGACCCAGGCCGTAGACGCGGTTGGCGTTTTGGAAAAACACCTGTTCCCAGTATTTTTCCGGCACCAGGGCCTGGATAAAGCTAATATATTCCCCCAGGTTCACGATGGGCCAGTCAGTGCCGAACATCAGGTCATCCCACCGCCCGATGGCGGTGAGCCACGTTTTCAGCAGGGAGACATAGCCCGCCTGTTCCCGGAAGTAGGTCTCCAGGTCCACCCGGCCCTCCAGAAGGCCGGACAGATCCGCGGCCACGTTTGGGTTTTTCTCCACCACGGCGGCCGCCGCGTCCAGGAAGGGGTTGCCGAAGTGGCACATGACAAAGCGGGTGTCCGGGTGGTCGGCGGCCACCTCATCCAGCACCAGAGGGTGGCAGTATTTCAGATGTGCCCGGGGACCGGCGGAAAGACCCATGTGGACGGCCACGGGTTTGTCATACCGGGCGGCCAGGGCGTAGATGGGTTCATACAGGGGGTCCGTCAGCCAGATGTGATTGTAGCCGGGATACAGCTTCACGCCGCAGCAGGCGTCCCGTTTCAGATTTTCCTCCGCCAGTTGGGCAAGGTCGCCCGGGGCGGCGGTGCCGTCAGCCGGCAGCAGGGAGCTGTCCAGACCGATGCAGTAGTGGAACAGGTCAGTTGGATAATTGTGATAGGCGGGGTCCATGCTGCGGTTTCCCATGACCACGCCGTGGACGATGTTCAGCGCGCCGTAGACCTGCCGCAGATGGTCCGTGCTGTTGTGGTGGCCCACGGCTGTGGCCATGGCCTCAATCTTGGGACTGTCAGCGGGAAACAGGTGCAGGTGGGCGTCAATGATCTTCATAAGGCATCTCCTTCGAAACAGTCAGGCGGCAAGCCGCCTTCTTCTGTATTATAGCAGGCTTTCACATGGGTGGGAAGTGGAGTGTTTTGAAACATGCATCCCGCGATATGCTGAAATAATACAATGCCTGCCGCGTCAGCGGCAGGCATCCGGTCAGCTTTTGGGAAACGCCAGCCCTTCCTGGAAGCCGTCGGCACCGGCGCAGAAAATGTCCCCTGCCGCCGGCCGGTCCTCGCAGATATACAGGTTGGCCTGGACGCCTTGGGAACGGCCGGGATAGTTGGTGACGGTGTAGGTATAGCGGGTCACCTGTTTGCCGCAGCAGGCGGACAGGTCAAAGCCTTGGCTCTTTTGCAGGCCGTTGTATGTGAGGTAAGGCTCCTCCAGCGTTTCGGGCAGCAGGAATTGCAGCGTCTCCAAAGGCTCCGGCTCCACTTCCCAGCCAAAGGAACACAGGTAGGTCACCCGGTCGGCGTTGGTGAGCAGCTGGGGCGCGGCGGCAGGCTCCGGCGTCTGGCGCCGGGCGAACAGGCAGATGAGCGCGGCCATGACGAGGCCAAGGGCAATGACAACGAGTACGGCCCGTTTTTTGGAAAGCCGGGCGGTCCAAATGAGCATATCCATCCCTCCTGCAAATTCCTATTCATTTTTGGACGGGAATATGATAGGATAAGCAGCGAAATCATGAAAGGGGGGCCTGCCATGGCTCTGCAGCGGCTGGACAAGATCATAGCCTCCACTGGACGGTGGTCCCGGCGGGAGGTAAAAAACCTGATCCGCCAGGGTCGGGTACTGGTGGACGGCGTCCCCGCCCGGTTGGCGGAGGACAAGGCGGACCCGGAAACAGCGGACATCGCGGTGAATGGGGAATCCATCACCTACCGCCGCTATACCTGGGTGATGCTGAACAAGCCCGCCGGCTACCTCTCCGCCACGGAGGACGGTCGTGGGCCCACGGTGCTGGACCTTCTGCCGCCGGAGCTTCGGAAACAGAAGCTGTTTCCGGTGGGGCGGCTGGATAAGGACACGGAGGGGTTGCTGCTTTTGACCAACGAGGGTGGCCTCGCCCATGAGCTGCTGTCCCCCCGGCACCATGTGGATAAGGTCTATTACGCCCGGACGGCGGGGCGGCTGACAGAGGAGGACTGCCGGGCCTTTGCATCCGGTATGACTTTGGATGACGGCCTGGCCTGTCTTCCGGCCGGACTGGAGATCCTCTCCGCCGGGGAGGAGAGCGAGGCCTATGTCACGCTGCGGGAGGGAAAATTTCACCAGGTGAAGCGGATGCTGGCCCAGCGGGGAAAGCCGGTGGTGTATCTGGAGCGGGTCCGCATGGGCAATCTGCCATTGGACCCGGCACTTGCCAGGGGAGAATACCGTTTTTTAACGGCAGAAGAGGTGGGAAATTTACAAAAACCACAATAAGCGCCTGATGAACCTCAAATGTTCAACAAAAAGCAAACGATTTTTTTGTCGAAAAGAGAAAAAACATCTTGCGTTTCGTCAAATTTGCCGATATAATGTAGATATTGACAAAATGCACAAAGACTCCCGTGTGATTTTAGGTGAGGAGGGCAACCATGTCTGGAAGAATTTTTCAAAATGTGGTTTTGCAGTTAAAGGAGAACACGGACCGTACTGTGGGCGTGATCGACGCGGAGGGTATCGTCATTGCTTGCAGCGAATTGTCCATGATCGGCCAGCGGTGGGCGGAGCATGTGCCCGTGGTGAATAACGCCGCCGGCTCCATGGTCACATCTGATGGAAAGACGTTCAAGGCGCTCAACGGCTGGGGCAATCAGTTCGATTATGCCGCGTTCGCCTTTGGAGATAACGAGATCAGCAAAACGGTCTGTTCCATGGCTACTGTTGCCCTGAATGCTGCCAAGTCCTATTATGAGGAGAAGCATGACCGCGGCTCCTTCGTCAAGGACATCATCTCCGACAATATCATGCTAGGAGATATTTATATGCGGGCCAAGGAGCTGCGGGTCACGGCGGATGTGCCCCGGGGCGTGTTCGTGGTCCGCTCCCTGAAGAAGGGGGAGTCCGTCCCCACGGACGTTATCCAGTCCCTGTTCCCCGACCGGCAGAACGACTTCGTCCTCAGCGTGGGCGAGGGCGATGTGGTCCTCGTCCGCCAGATGGCGGAGGGCGCCGGCATCAAGGAACTGAACAAGATCGCCTCCTCCATTGAGGAGACCCTCCGCTCCGGCAGCGAGTCCACCGTGGTGGTGGGCATCGGTACCGTGGCCACCCATCTGCGGGACCTGGCCAAGAGCTATAAAGAAGCCAACATCGCCATCGAGGTGGGCAAGGTCTTCGACACGGAGAAGTATGTTATCAACTATGAGAATCTGGGCATTGGGCGCCTCATCTATCAGCTGCCCACCACGCTGTGTGAGATGTTCCTTCAGGAGGTCTTCAAGAAAAATCCCATCGACGCCCTGGACAAGGAGACCCTGTTCACCATTCATAAGTTCTTTGAGAACAATTTGAACGTCTCTGAGACGGCGAGAAAGCTCTTTGTCCACCGCAACACCCTGGTGTATCGGCTGGAGAAGATTAAGAAGCTCACCGGCCTGGACCTGCGGGAGTTTGACGACGCCATTACCTTCAAGGTGGCCCTCATGGTCAAGAAGTATCTGACCAGCCGGGGCATCGACTCCTGAACTGTATCATAAAAATGCCGCCCCGGCTGGATCTCCAGTCGGGGCGTTTTTTGACTTGGCGTTTTCCCGCCTGATGTGCGCCTGAAGCGAAAATAGTTTTAAATAATTATACATAGATATTGCACAGCAGCAAAAAACCGTATATAATGTAACTTATTCAAGAATTATGTCGACCTGCCCGCAGCGTGGGGAAACCTCTGTGGGAGCGGGCCGTCTGAACTGATATCAAGACCTGCGAGGTGCCCAAATGATACGATTAAAAGATGTGGAGATGGAGTACGACAACGGGACCAAGGCCATTCGGGGGATCTCCCTCACCATTGAGGACGGAGAGTTCATCTTTCTGGTGGGTCCCTCCGGCTCCGGCAAATCCACCATCATCAAGCTGCTGACCGGCGAGGTGGAGCCCTGCGCCGGCCGCATCATGATCAACGGCTTTTCCGTCAGCAATATTTCCGACAGGCAGATCCCTTTGATGCGCCGGACCCTGGGCGTCATTTTTCAGGACTTCCGCCTTATTGAGAAAAAGACTGTGTATGACAATCTGGCGTTTGTTATGCGAGCCGTGGGTGCCAGCCCCAAGCAGATCCGGGAGCGCATCCCCTACGTATTGAACCTGGTGGGCCTGGAGAATAAGGCCAGCAGCTATCCAACGGAGCTCTCCGGCGGCGAACAGCAGCGGGTGGCCATTGCCCGGGCCTTGGTGAACAATCCGGACACCATCATCGCCGACGAGCCCACTGGCAACCTGGACCCGGAGCGGTCTTTGGAGCTGATGGGACTTTTGGTGAAGATCAATGAACTGGGTACCACCGTCGTGGTGGTGACTCATGAAAAGGACCTGGTGGATCATTTCGGCAAACGGGTCATCACCATCGACTCCGGCCACGTCATCAACGACAGTGTGGGCGGCTATGTGGGAGGACATATCCATGGCTAAGCACGATTTCCAATACTTTGCCCATGAGGGCCTTTCCAACATGTTCAGCCATGGCTTCATGTCCTTCGCAGCCATCGGTATCACGGTGGCGTGCCTGCTCATCATGGGCACCTTTACCCTGGTGGCGGTGAACGCCAACCAGCTGCTGCGGGACCTGGAGCAGGAAAACGAGATCCTGGCTTACGTGGATGACAGCTATGATGAGACCCAGGCCAGGGCTCTGCAAAAAAAGCTCCAGAGCATCCCCAACGTAGCCTCCGCCACCTTCATCAGCAAGCAGGAGGCCATGGAGGAGTTCAAGGCACAGTACCCGGACGAGGCTCTATTTCAGGACCTGGACCCGGAGATCCTCCGGGACCGCTACGCCATCAAGATCGCGGACCTGCGGCAGCAAAAGCAGACTGTGGAGCAGGTGAAGGCGGTGGAGGGCGTTGCCAAGGTCAACGCCTATGAGGAGATCGCCGGCGGCTTTATCACCGTGCGGAACGTAGCCACCGTGGTGTGTGTAGCCCTCATCGCCATTTTGTTCGTGGTGTCCGTGTTCATTATCTCCAACACCATCAAGCTCACCACCTTTGACCGGAGGGAGGAGATCGCCATCATGCGTATGGTGGGTGCCACCAACGGCTTTATCCGCTGGCCCTTTGTGTATGAGGGGTTCCTGTTCGGTATTCTGGGTGCGGCGGTGGCGTTCCTGCTCCAGTGGGGACTGTACGAGGCCGTGGCCCAGGGGGTTGCCAATAATGATACCCTACAGCTGATCAGCATCATTCCCTTTACGGAGATGTGGGTGCCGGTGGCTGTCTCCTTCGCGGCGGCGGGCATTATCATCGGTGTGGGCGGCAGCTTGTCCGCCATCCGCAAGTTCCTGCAGGTGTGACGGGAGAAAGGGAGGTCCACGTGAAGACCATGAAAAAGATCGCTCGTCTCCTGACGGCGTTTCTGCTGGCCCTGACATTGACGGCGGCGGAGCTGTCCCCGGCCCTGGCCGTGAGCCAGGCGGACATCGACGCGCTGAAAAACGATGCCGCCGGCCTCACCAGCCAACGAAAGGAGCTGGAGAGCAAGCTCAGCGCCCTGAAGGACGACAAGAGCCAGGCCATGGCCAAAAAGAAGCTGTTGGACGAAAAGGTCGCCAACACCGCGGCCCAGATCAAAAATGTGGAGGCTCAGATCGCCGACTATACCGCCCTCATCGCCCAGACGGAGGCGGAGCTGCTGGACGCCCAGCAGCGGGAGGAGGCCCAGTACGAGCTGTTCTGCTCCCGGGTCCGGGCCATGGAGGAGCGGGGCAAGGTGTCCTATTGGTCCGTGCTGTTCAAGGCGGGGAGTTTCACCGATCTGCTGGGCCGGCTGGACATTATCAATGAGATCATGGACGCGGACCAGGCGGTCATCGACCAGCTGCAAGCCCTGCAGGTGGAGATCGAGGAGAAGAAGACCTCTTTGGAGTCCAGTAAGGCGGAATCTGAGGCGGCCAAGGCGGACCTGGTGGTCAAGAAGGCGGAGCTGGACAGCCAGCGCCAGGAGGCCAACGCCCTTATCCAGTCGTTGGCTGCCAATGAGAATGAGACAGAGGCGGCCATTGACGGTCTGGAGGAGGAAGAAGCTGCCATCCAGGCCATGATCATCAAAAAATCCAAGGAGCTGGCGGCCCAGCAGGCGGCGCAGAGCGGAAACCAAACGGCTTCCAACGCGGCTCTGGGCGGCTATATCTGGCCGGTGAGCAGCCATTACATCACGTCCACCTTCGGCGGCCGGGCGTCCCCCGGCGGCATCGGCTCCACCAACCACAAGGGCATCGACATCGGCCGGGTGGGCTATACCACGGAGATCCACGCCGCCAAGGCGGGCACGGTCATCGTATCCCAGTACTCCAGCTCCTACGGCAACTACGTGGTGGTGAGCCACGGCAGCGGAAATACCACCCTGTACGCCCATATGAGCAGCCGGAAGGTCAGTGCTGGAGATTATGTAAATCAAGGGGACGTTTTGGGTATCACCGGCTCCACCGGCAACTCCACAGGCCCCCATCTCCATTTTGAGATCTCGGAAAACGGCGTCCGCATCAATCCCCTGACTTATCTGACCGGCTATACATTGGCCGGATAAGCGACATAAAACCGCCTCCCGCTCCATACCATGGAGCGGGAGGCGGTTTTGCGATGATGGGAATGTTATTGTGGAAAAGCCCGGAGGCGGGCAAACGGGAAAAGCGGATGGCGCTGACGGAGCGCAGCGTGCTGCATATGCGCTTTGCCTGCGTGGAGGTGGTCCGTGGGCCGAAAACGCCGTCGGCGGTGCTGCGCCGGCGGGCGGCGTCCGCGGCGAAAAAACTGCACCGGGCAGGCGTGACCCGGGCGGTGCTGCCGCCGGATTTCCCCTTTTCGGCGGAGCTGGAAAAATACGGCGTGCGCCCGGTCTCCACCCTGCCGCTGCGCCGGGCCCTGGCGGCGGAGACCGTGGGCTGGCGCCTGGAGCGGCTGGGCTTGACTGCCGGCGCCCGGGTGGCGGTGGTGGGAGAGCAGCTGACGGGAGAACTGGTGCGGACGGTGACGGAGCTTTGCCTGCGCTGCCGCTACGTGCTGCTGGACCTGCCCTACGGCGGCGAGGAATTGAGCCGCCAACTGCGGCGGGAATACGGCGTGTCGCTGCTGCTGGGTCCGTCCAAGGAACAGCTGGAGGGGGCGGAGGCCCTGGTGCTGTTCGGGGAGCGGCAGGACCTGAGCAGGAAAAATCCTGTGGTGCTGGCACTGTATGAAGGGGGCGGAGACGCTTTGCCGCCGCTGGTGCTGCCGCCGGCCATGGAGGAGCGGCTCCCTACCGGCTGCGACCGTCCGCAGCTGCTTTCCGCCCTGCGGGAGGCGGGGACCCTGCGGCCGGGACAAATCAGCCTTGGAACGTCAAAGGGGTAAAAAGCGGGAAAGCAGGCGTATTTTCGGCGAAATCCTGTCCTGACACATGGGGTTTTGCTTGACATTCCATTTGCCAACCTCTATAATATTACCCTGGTATATTCAGGGGCGGAAAAGTCCGCCCCTATCAAAAGATAGGAAAGGACAATGCGCACATGGAAAAAGAATACAAAATGAGTGCAGCCCGCGCCCAGGAACTGCAGGAAGAACTGAACTATTTGAAGACCACCCGCTCCGACGAGGTGGCCGAGCAGATCAAGGTGGCCCGGGGCTTCGGCGACCTGTCTGAGAACAGCGAGTATGACGAGGCCAAAAACGAGCAGGGCAAGCTGTACTCCCGCATTGCCGAGCTGGAGGAGATTTTGCAGCACGTGGTCATCGTGGACGAGAGCAACGCTCCCACCAACGTGGTCACCATCGGCTGCAAGGTGACAGTGGTGGACGCCAGCGGCAAGGAGCTGCCCGCCTACAAGATCGTGGGTTCTCAGGAGGCTGACCCCATGCACGGCATCATTTCCGAGGAGTCCCCCTTCGGCAAGGCTCTCGTTGGCGCCAAGGAAGGGGACACCGTTACGGTGGAGGCTCCCCGGGGCGCCATCAACTACACGGTGCGCAAGATCGAGCGGTAAGGAGAAGAACATGGCTGAACAAAAGACGAACCAGCAGCCGGAGCAGGACCTGAGCCAGCAGACGAAGGTCCGCCGGGAGAAGCTGGCCGCCCTCCAGGCGGAGGGACAGGACCCCTTCCGGGAGACCCGGTTCGACTGGGACGCGACCTCCCAGCAGATCAAGGACAACTTTGACGCCATGGAGGGCAAGGCCGTGAAGGTGGCCGGCCGCCTCATGAGCAAGCGCGGCATGGGCAAGGTCAGCTTCTGCGACCTCCAGGACCGTGATGGCCGCATCCAGCTGTACGCCCGCCAGGACGAGATGGATGAAGCCGTTTATAAGAAGTTCAAGAAATTCGACATCGGCGACATCGTGGGCGTGGACGGCGAGGTGTTTCGCACCCAGCGGGGCGAGATGAGCGTCCGCGCTAAGAACATCACCCTGCTCTCCAAATCCCTGCTGCCCCTGCCGGAAAAGTTCCATGGCCTTCAGGACAAGGAACTGCGGTTCCGGCAGCGGTATGTGGACCTGATGGTGAACCCCGACGTGAAGCGGAATTTCGTCATCCGCTCCCAGTTCATCAAGTTCATGCGGAACTATCTGGACAACATGGGCTATATCGAGGTGGAGACCCCGGTGCTGAACACCATCGCCGGCGGCGCCGCCGCACGGCCCTTCATCACCCACCACAACACCCTGGACATCGACATGTACATGCGCATCGCCACAGAGCTGCCTCTGAAGCGGCTGATCGTGGGCGGCATGGACCGGGTGTATGAGATCGGCCGCATCTTCCGCAACGAGGGCATGGACCCCAAGCACAACCCCGAGTTCACCACTGTGGAGCTGTACCAGGCTTACACCGATTTCCACGGCATGATGGATATCGCCGAGGGCATCCTCTCCGGCGCCGCCAAGGAGATCCTGGGCACCTATGAGGTGGAGTGGCAGGGCGAGCAGATCGACCTGACTCCCGGCTGGCGCCGCCTGACCATGGTGGACGCCGTGAAGGAATACGTGGGCATCGACTTCGGTGCCATCACCGACGACGCGGAGGCCGTGGCCGCTGCCAAGGCGGTGGGCGTGGAGCTGGCGGAGGCCGCCGAAAAGACCTGGGGCAACGCCCTGTATGCCTGCTTTGACCAGAAGGTGGAGGAGAAGCTGATCCAGCCCACCTTCATCACCATGTATCCTGTGGAGGTCTCTCCGCTGACCAAGCGCAGCCCCGCCGATCCCCGTCTGACGGAGCGGTTCGAGCTGTTCATCTGCCACAGCGAGCTGGCCAACGCCTACTCCGAGCTGAACGACCCCATCGACCAGCGCCAGCGCTTTGAAAAGCAGGTGGAGCAGCGGGAGCGGGGCGATGATGAGACAGAGATGCTGGACGAGGATTTCCTGAACGCTCTGGAATACGGTATGCCCCCCACCGGCGGCATGGGCATGGGCATCGACCGCTGCGTCATGCTGCTGACCGGCGCCGATACCATCCGGGAAGTCATTCTGTTCCCCACGATGAAGCCTTTGGACTCATGAAAACACAAAAACCGGCGAGCCGAAAGGCTCGCCGGTTTTGTTGTATGAAGATGTTCAGTCCTTTGCCCACAGGTCGTCGGGATAGATGCCGGCGGCTGTCTTTTCAGCAATGGCTGCCACCACCGTGGGCTTATCCTCGTGATAGGTGACACCGTACCACTTGTCGGCGCTGCGCAGGACCTTTGCCCGGGCCTTGCTCTCGGCAATGAGCTGGCTGATAACGCTGGGCAGATAGTATTCACCCTTCTGGGGGTCCTCCGCCAGGGCCTTCTCCAGAAAAGCGGGGAAACGGTTCCAGGCCTCGTCGAAAAAGCTGCTGGTGAGACCCCACAGGTTCATGGATACGATGGTATCACCGGGCAGGGAGGCCCAGGTGATGCCGCCGTCCTCGGTGTAGCGTGCATTGGCGCCGTCTTTTTCAATGTGGGTGTGTTCCGTGACGGTCTGGAGAAAATGCTCGCCGTCCTCTGTGCACACGCCCCGGGACACGTGGCCGTTTTCCGTGACGGTATTGCCCAACTGGTAGCCCACCATGGCGTATTCATAGCAGCCGGGGCGGTCGGGGTGCTGGCTCAGGTAGTCGTAGATAGCGCGGAAGGCCTCGGGACCGTAATAGTCATCGGAATTCACCACGGCGAAAGGCCCATCCACCAGATGGCGGGCGGCCAGAATGGCGTGGCAGGTGCCCCAGGGCTTTTTGCGGCCCTCGGGGACGGCATAGCCCTCCGGCAGGTCATCCAATTCCTGGTAGGCGTATTTCACGTTGATGACCTTGCTGAGCCGGTCGCCGATGGCGGCCTTGAAGGTCTTCTCAATCTCGTGCTTGATGACGAACACCACCGTCTCAAAACCGGCGCGGCGGGCGTCGTAAATGGAATAGTCGATGATGAGCTGGCCGTGGCCGCCCACGGGGTCCACCTGCTTGAGGCCGCCGTAGCGGCTGCCCATGCCCGCGGCCATGACCACCAGAACGGGTTTGTTCATGACGATTACTCTCCTTGTGTTTGAAATATCCCGGGGATACGGAACATCAGCCCCGATAGCCGTTGGGATTCATAGATTGCCACTTCCAGCTGGAGGCGCACATGTCCTCAATGCCCCGCTGGGCCTTCCAGCCCATCTCGTCAAAGGCCTTCTGAGGGTCGGCGTAGCATTCGGCGATATCGCCGGGGCGGCGGGGATCCACCACGTAGGGCAGCTTTCTGCCGCAGGCTTTTTCATAGGCGTGAAGCACATCCAGCACACTGTATCCAACGCCGGTGCCCAGGTTGCAGATAAACAGGCCGCACTTGCTCTCCAGCTTCTTCAGAGCGGCCACGTGGCCCAGGGCCAGGTCTACCACATGGATGTAGTCCCGGACGCCGGTGCCGTCGGGGGTGGGGTAGTCATCGCCGTAGACATGGAGCTTTTCCAGCTTGCCCACGGCCACCTGAGCAATGTAGGGCACCAGGTTGTTGGGGATGCCGTTGGGGTCCTCGCCGATGAGGCCGCTTTCATGGGCACCGATGGGGTTGAAGTACCGCAGCAGGGCCACGTTCAGCGTGGGGTCCGCTTTGCAGTAGTCCGTGAGGATGCGCTCAATGAACAGCTTGGTGGTGCCGTAGGGGTTGGTGGTGCCGCCAGTGGGGAAGTCCTCCCGGATAGGCACGCTGGCGGGGTCACCGTACACGGTGGCGGAGGAGGAGAACACGAAGTTCTTCACATTGTGGGCCCGCATGGCATTCAGCAGTACCAGTGTGCTGACCAGGTTGTTGGTATAGTACTCCAGAGGCTTTCTCACGCTTTCGCCAACAGCCTTCAAACCGGCGAAGTGCATGACGGCGTCAATGTCGGGGTACTGGGCGAACAGGGCCTCCGTGGCGGCGGGATCGCACAGGTCCGCCTTCACAAAGGGGACGGTCTTGCCGGTGATCTGCTCCACCCGGCGCACGGCTTCCTCACTGGCGTTGCACAGGTTATCCACCACCACGATGTCGTAACCGGCCTCCAGCAGTTCCACGCAGGTGTGGCTGCCGATGTAACCGGCGCCGCCGCTGACTAAAATAGACATAGAAAAACACTCCTTCATTTCAAAGTGGATGTGATGCTTGTTGTATTCATCATACCATAGAAAGTGGAAAAGGGAATGGACAATTGACCACAGGATTTGCACCCTCGTTCATTGCCGCACCGTTTTCAGCAGCATGATGGCTGTGCCTTCCTCCGGCACTGGCAACTGAAAAGGGAGGCAGCTGCTTCCGTTTAGACAGAGGGCGGCAAAAAGTAGTAGGACCCGTCCGGCGCCCGGCGGGAGCGGATGCCGAACACCCGGTCCAGCTGCCCGCCGTCGTACAGCTCCTCCGGCGCGCCCCGCTGTACCAGCCGACCCTGCTCCAGCAGGACCAGCTGGGTGCTGTACCGCAGGGCATGGGACAGGTCGTGAAGGACCATGACCACGGTTTTGCCCCGGCCGGGCAGGGAGGCGATGAGGTCCAGCAGCTCAAATTGCCGCCTGGGGTCCAGGTAGGTGGTGGGCTCGTCCAGGAGGATGAGGTCCGTGTCCTGGGCCAGGGCCATGGCCAGATACACCCGCTGGCGTTCGCCGCCGGAGAGCGCCCGCAGGTCCCGGTTGGCCCAATCCGCCACGCCGGTGGCCTCCATGGCTGCCTGGACCGCCGCCCGGTCCTCCGGGCGGAGCCGCCGGGAAAATCCCAGGTGGGGGAAGCGGCCGTGGGCCACCAGGGCGCCCGCGGTGATGGCAGGTACGGAGCGGACCTGAGGCATAAAGGCGGCCTTCCGGGCAAACTCCATCCGCCCATAGGAGGAGACAGGCCGGCCATCCAGCAAAACATCTCCCGACAGCAAGGGGAGCTGTCGGGCGGCGGTGCGCAGCAGCGTGGTCTTGCCGCAGCCGTTGGGGCCGATGAGCGCGGTGAGGGAGCCTTTGGGAACGGTGAAGGATATCTCTCGCAAAACCGGGGTGCCGCCATAGCCAGCGGCGGCGCCGCGAAGCTCAAGCATAGACGCGGCCCCCCTTCCGGCGCAGCAGCAGGTACAGGAAAAACGGTCCGCCCAGCAGAGACATGACGATGCCCACCGGCAGCTCAAAGGGAGCGAACAGCACCCGGGCAAGCATGTCGCAGACCAGCACGAAGGAGCCGCCCAGCAAGGCGGCGGCGGGCAGGAGCCAGCGGTTGTCGCTGCCCACCAGCCGCCGGACCATATGGGGCACCAGCAGTCCCACGAAGCCCAGTAGCCCTGAAAAGCTGACAGCGGCGCCTGCCAGCAGGGCGGCGGCCAGAATCGCCATAAACCGCACCCGACCCACGTGTAGCCCGAGACTGGCCGCACTTTCCTCCCCAAGCTGGAGCACATTCAGCTCCACGGAGAGAAACAGGGCCAGGGCGGTGCCGACGGCCAGATACCAGCCGCTGCGGCCTATTGCGGCCAGGGTCACGCCGGAGAAGCCTCCCATCATGAAGCTGGAGGCTCCGGCCAGGCTGTCCGGTGCCAGCAGGGTGATGGTGTTGCTGCCGGCGGTGAGGATGCTGTTGTTCAGCACCGCCTGGATGAGGGCACCGGACAACGCCAAGGCACCTCCTGCCAGAGCCGCCGCCAGAGTCCTGGGAATACGGACATGGAGCAGAATGCGGCGGACAGTGCCGCTGCCGCCGCCCCAAAGGGCATCCGCCAGTTGGGCGAGGGTATAGTCCTGGCTGCCGCACCGCAGGCTCAGGGCTGCGGCGGCGCAAAGAGCCAGCGCCAGCAGAGCCAGCACCGCCGCCCGCCGCTCAGGAGAGCTGGGATGCCAGGTTCGGGTATAGGATTTTGGCAAGGTAGGCATAGCTCTCCCCCCATCGGGCATTTGGCTTGTAGTGGAACAGTTCCCGGGGCAGCAGTACATACCGGCCATTCTGCACGGCGGAGAGACCCGCCCAGGCGGGATTGGACGCGAAGGTATCCTCCATATAGGCCATGGCGGCCTCGTCGCTGGAGCCCATGGTGGTTACCAGAATGAAGTCCGGCTCGGCGGCGATGACGGCCTCCAGATTGGGCTCTTTCACGGTGCCAACCACCGCTACCTCCTCACCCAGGTCCAGCTGCCGTTCCTCAATGGCGTCGCTGGTGGTCCCCACCAGCTCGCCGCCGGCCAGCAGCCATGTCTCCGCGAAGCTGCCGTACAGGGATACCACCCGGTCCCAGTGCTCAATGACGGCTTCATAGCCCAAGGCGTCGGTAAAGGCCACGGCCTCCGGAGAGGCGGAGAATTCCTCCTGCGGGGCTGAGGTGCCGCAGGAGGCCAGCAGGACTGCCGCCAAAACGATGCAAAATACAGATTTCCGGTGTTTCATGCAGTGCTCCTTTTCAATCGTATAATAAAAAGTGTACCCGGCCGTCGGATTTTGTCAAGTGTGGGTTGCGCGGAAAAGCACAGATGTGATAGAATACGCCTGTCAAAAATATACCCAAGAAAGGGGGGAATCATCATGCATCAGATCGATCCTCAAAGCTGGAAGCAGGATCTGCCGGCCTTTCAGATGAAAATGGCGGAATTTTACAATGGAACGCTGGACAAGGCGTCTTACAAGGGCTTTTCCGGCCTGTACGGCAGTTACGCCCAGAAGGGCGGCCAGGCCAGTATGCTTCGCCTGCGAATGACTGCCGGCCGGGTGACAAAAGAAAAGCTGGCCTTCACAGCCAAGGCCATCCGGGAACATGCCGTTCCCCGGGCTCATTTCACCACCTGCCAGACCATTCAGCTCCATGATCTGGACCAGGGGACCGTTTGCAGCATCATGGAACAGGCTCTGGATGCAGGCATCGTTACCATGGGCGGCGGCGGTGATTTCCCCCGGAACGTCATGTGCTCTCCCCTGTCCGGTGTGGAACAGGGTGAGTATTTTGATGTGCTTCCCTGGGCGGAGGCCGCCGGAGAGTACCTCATGCACTTCATCAAGGCGGAGAAGATGCCCCGGAAGCTGAAGGTGGGCTTTTCCAACTCTCCCAAAAACATGACCCATGCCACCTTCCGGGACCTGGGCTTTGCCGCCCGGCCGGATGGTACCTTTGATGTATACAGTGCCGGCGGACTGGGCAACAACCCCCGCTTCGGCGTGCTGGCGGCGCAGGCCGTGGCGCCGGAGAAGATCCTGTATTATATCAAGGCCATGTGGCTGACTTTCCGGGCCTACGGCAACTATGAAAACCGTGGAAAGGCCCGCACCCGCTACATGCAGGAGGTCTGCGGCGGTCCCGAGGGCTATGCCAAGGCGTATCAGGAGAAGTTGGCGGAGGTGCTCTCCGTCACGGCGGACAGCGCCCGGAGCCTGTTTGAGACCTCTGTCAGCTGCATCGGCGGCAAGACCTGCCAGGTGGGCACCCGGGATTCCCAGGGCCTGCTGGCTGCCTGTGTGGCGGCGGTGCGGGAAGCCGGAGTGCCGGACGGCACCCTGCCCCAGATGCACATTTCTGGCTGCCCCTCCTCCTGCGGCACCCACCAGACAGGTGCCATGGGCTTCCGGGGCACCAGCAAGCTGGTGGACGGCAAGCCCCAGCCCGCCTTTGCGCTGTTCGTGGGCGGCTGCGACGCGCAGGGCCGGGAGACCATGGGCAAAGAGGTGGGCGTCCTGCTGGAGAAGGATATTCCGGCCTTCCTGGTGGAATTGGGAAAAACCGTGGCCGCCAGCGGCATGGATTACGACGCCTGGAGCCAGACGAACCCCGAGGGAACGGCGGAGGTGGCCAAGGCATACCTGGGCTGAACGTTTGAACCTTTTTAAAACAGCTGCCGTAAGGCAGTTGTTTTTCTACTTGACATATACCCTGGTGGGGTATATAATGCGGCTGAAAGCGGGGAATCGATATGAACGAATGCCAATGCCACAAAACGAAGGTGCGTTCGGAGGAGGAGTACAAGCGTCTCATCCACCGGCTTAACCGTATCGAAGGGCAGATCAGGGGTATCCGGGGCATGGTGGAAAAGAGCGCCTACTGCACGGACATCCTGGTTCAGGTGGCCGCAGCCAACGCGGCGCTGAACGCCTTCAGCAAGGAACTGCTGGCCAGCCACATCAAAACTTGTGTGGCCCAGGACATCCGGGACGGGAAGGACGAGATCATCGACGAGCTGGTGGACACCCTGCAAAAATTGATGAAATGACACCCCGGCGGGTATCCTGAAAGGGAAGTCCACAGCATCAGCAACAGGAGGAAACAATGGAACAGTATATCGTCACGGGCATGAGCTGCGCCGCTTGCAGCGCCCGGGTGGAGAAGGCGGTGTCCAAGGTGCCGGGGGTCACCGCCTGCTCCGTGAGCCTTTTGACCAACTCCATGGGCGTGGAGGGCAGTGCCGCGCCTCAGGCGGTCATCGCCGCCGTGGAGGAGGCGGGTTACGGCGCGGCTGTAAAGGGCGCGCCCACGGAGACGGCACAGGCCGCCGCAGAGGAGGATGCCCTGAAGGACCGGGAGACGCCGGCTTTGAAGCGGCGCCTGCTGGCGTCCCTGGGCTTTTTGGCAGTTCTCATGTACCTTTCCATGGGGCACATGATGTGGGGCTGGCCCCTGCCTGCCTTTTTTGCCGGGAACCATGTGTCCATGGGCCTTGCGCAGCTGCTGCTGGCGGCCATCATTATGGTCATCAACCAAAAATTTTTCATCAGCGGCTTTCGGGGGCTGCTGCACAGGGCACCCAATATGGATACCCTGGTGGCCCTGGGCTCCGGCGCTTCCTTCGTATACAGCACCTACGCCCTGTTTGCCATGACCAGCGCCCAGGTCCGGGGCGACATGGATGCCGTCATGAGCTATATGCATGAATTTTACTTTGAGTCCGCCGCCATGATTTTGACCCTCATTACCGTGGGCAAGATGCTGGAGGCCCGGTCCAAGGGCCGCACCACCGACGCGCTGAAAAGCCTCATGAAGCTGGCTCCCAAGACGGCCACCGTAGTGCGGGATGGCGCGGAGACGGAAGTCCCCATCCAGCAGGTCCGCCGGGGCGACGTATTTGTGGTGCGTCCCGGGGGAAGCATCCCTGTGGACGGCGTGGTGCTGGAGGGGACCAGCGCCGTTAACGAATCCGCCCTCACCGGCGAGAGCATTCCCGCGGACAAGGCTCCGGGGGACACGGTATCTGCCGCCACGGTGAACCAATCCGGCTTCCTTCGGTGCGAGGCCACCCGGGTGGGGGAGGACACCACACTGTCCCAGATCATCCGCATGGTCTCCGACGCGGCGGCCACCAAGGCCCCCATCGCCAAGGTAGCGGACCGGGTGTCCGGTGTATTCGTGCCGGCAGTCATTGCCATCGCCGCTGTTACCATTGCCGTGTGGCTGCTGGCGGGGCAGACCGTGGGCTGTGCCCTGGCACGGGGCATCTCCGTACTGGTCATCTCCTGCCCCTGTGCCTTGGGCCTGGCCACGCCGGTGGCCATTATGGTGGGCAGCGGCATGGGGGCCAAAAACGGCATTTTGTTCAAGACCGCCGTATCCCTGGAGGAAACGGGAAAGACTCAGGTCGTGGCCCTGGACAAGACGGGTACCATCACCTCCGGCGAGCCGAAGGTGACGGATATCCTCCCAACTTCGGACAACACCGAAGACAGCCTGCTGGGTCTGGCCGCGTGTCTGGAGGGCCCTTCCCAGCATCCGCTGGCCGCCGCCATCGTGGAGGAGGCCCGACGGCGGGAACTGCCCCTCACTTCAGTTGGAAATTTCAACGCTGTCCACGGACGGGGCGTCCGGGCGGTCATGGGAGAACATACGTTCATCGGCGGCAACCAAGCCATGCTGGAGGAGGCGGGTATCGACCCAGGTGCGCTTACCACCCGGGCTGACACCCTGGCCGCCCGGGGAAAGACTCCCATGTTCTTTGCCGATGAAACGGAAAAGAAACTTTTGGGCGTCATCGCCGTGGCGGATGTCATCAAAGAGGATAGCTCCCAGGCGGTGCAAGAGCTGCGGGACATGGGCATTCGGGTGGTCATGCTTACCGGCGACAACGAGCGCACCGCCAAAGCTATCGGTGCCCAGGCTGGTGTGGACGAGGTCATCGCCGACGTTCTGCCGGAGGGGAAGGAGCGGGTCATCCGGGAATTGAAGCGGCAGGGAAAGGTGGCCGTGGTGGGGGACGGCATCAACGACGCCCCGGCCCTGACCCGGGCGGATATGGGCATCGCCATCGGCGCCGGCACGGATGTAGCCATCGACGCGGCGGATGTGGTATTGGTGAAAAGCCGCCTTTTGGATGTGCCGGCGGCCATCCGCCTTAGCCGGGCCACGCTGAAAAACATCCACGAGAACCTGTTCTGGGCATTTTTCTACAACGTGATGGGCATTCCCCTGGCGGCGGGCGTGTGGTATCCTCTGCTGGGCTGGAAGCTGAACCCCATGTTCGGCGCGGCGGCCATGAGCCTCAGCAGCTTCTGCGTCGTTACCAACGCGTTGCGTCTGAACCTGTTTGACCTGCGCAAGGCGGGAAAGCAGAAGAAAATAAAACAGCAAAAGGAGAACAAGACGATGGAAAAGACCATGAAAATCGAAGGCATGATGTGCGGTCACTGCGAGGCCCGGGTGAAAAAGACCCTGGAGGCCATTCCCGGTGTGTCCGGCGCGGAAGTCAGCCACGAGAAGGGCACCGCCGTGGTGACACTCAGCGGCGAAGTGTCCAACGAGACGCTGAAGTCCGCTGTGGAGGCCCAGGACTACAAGGTGGTCTCCGTCCAGTAACAGACATGAAATGCCGGAGCTTCCAGGGGAAGCTCCGGCACTTTTTTGGCGGCTTGAAGCCAAATAAACCCCCGGTTCTACCGGGGGAAAAAGGACTTCAGTATATGAAAAAATAACCTCCGATGATAGGATGGTAATGGTTTGGCGACCGCATTACCAAGAATCAAAGGAGGTTATTCATATGGAGAAAAACGAGGTAAATCACAGTGCGCATTCCACATGGAGATGTCAGTACCACATCGTATTCGCACCGAAATTCCGTAGGAAGGTGATATATGGGGAATTAAAGGCGGATGTCGGACAAATACTGCGGAAGCTGTGTGAAGAAAAGGAAGTGGAAATCATCGAAGCGGAGGCATGTGCCGATCACATCCATATGCTCGTAAGTATCCCACCGCATCTAAGTGTAGCACAGTTTATGGGATATCTCAAGGGAAAAAGTACGCTCATGATATTCGATCGTCATGCGAATCTCAAATACAAGTATGGGGCCGGCGCTTCTGGTGTCGCGGTTACTATGTAGATACGGTAGGAAAGAACAAGAAAGCAATAGAGGAGTATATCCGCAACCAGCTAGTAGAGGATGAGATAATGGATCAGATGATGATGAAGGAATACACAGACCCGTTTACGGGTAGCAAGAATGCCCGTGCAATTACAATGCCAGCTGCAAGTTTCTTAAACAGCACGGCATAGTGGAGTGAACATCCCCTTGAGTATCGGATACCTTCTCTCTGAGGATGTTTGTCGTACTGATGTTGAACTTCCTGATAACTCCCGGTTCCGGCTAATCACAGAAAAATCAGTCGGTATGATAAAAAGCACCATGCCCGCAAGCTGCCGCTCACGGACATGGTGTGTTTTTATCGGTGGGATTTTCCGTTAAGAATTCTCAAAGGCCGCTGCGTCCTCGCTCAGCAAAGCCAGAACGCCCGCTGCCTGAACAGCCGCTCCGATGGGAAGGCAGCTCTCATCCAG
The DNA here is from genome assembly GCA_934590165.1 of uncultured Dysosmobacter sp. GTDB lineage: Bacteria > Bacillota > Clostridia > Oscillospirales > Oscillospiraceae > Oscillibacter. Next base: position 43,984 of record CAKTOO010000019.1, read on the forward strand.
CTCGAAGGAGGGATTGTGAATATCATAATTTATCTTTCGTTCGGGAATACCGCAGCCCAAATGCCAATAGCAGGAGGGCCGCTCCTGGGCAAAGAAGGAGAAATCCTCCGTTCCCATGTCCGGGGCCTCCATCCGGTGTACATGACCGGGCCCCAGCAGGGAAGAGGCCACGCTGATCATGGTATCCGTCACGGCGTTGTCATTGATCAGCGCGGAATAGGAGGGGCGGATGATCAGCTCGCCCCGGCCGCCGAAAGCAAGAGCGGTATGCTCTGTGATCTCCCGCACCCGGTTTTGCAGAAAGCTGCGGGTCTGCGGGTCCAGACAGCGTATGATGCCGGTAAGCTCAGCCGTCTGCGCAATGGCGTTGCCCGCTGTTCCTGCGTGGAGCATTCCCACAGTGACCACCGCGGAATTCACCGGCGAAACGCTGCGGCTTACGACCGTCTGCAATGCCGTGACGATCTGGGCTGCCATGGCGATCGCATCACAGCCCTTTTCCGGGTGGGCACCGTGACAGCCCCGTCCGGTAAGCCGGATGGTGAATTCGTCGGAGGAGGCCATCATTTTTCCGTGGCGGAATTCCACCTCTCCGCAGGGGAGGGACGGGTCCATGTGCAGGCCCAAGACATGGGAAACACGGGGAGATTCCAAACAACCCTGGCGGATCATGCGCAGAGCTCCGCCGGTGGTCTCCTCCGCGGGCTGGAAAAACAGCTTCACATTGCCGTTCAGGTCCTTCCGCATGTCCCAAAGCAGCTTTCCCGCTCCCAGAGCAATGGCCGTGTGTCCGTCATGCCCGCAGGAATGCATGACGCCGGGGCGGCAGGAGGCAAAGGGAAGCCCTGTGATCTCCTCCATGGGAAGCGCGTCAATATCCGCCCGCAGCGCGACGGTGCCGGAGGAAGCCTCCGCTTTTCCGCCCTCAATCAGCGCGACTACGCCCGTATCCGCCACGCCTCGCTTAAAGGGAATTCCCCATTCCCCCAGCGTTTGGCAGATATAGTTTTCGGTTTCATATTCCTGCCCGGAAAGCTCCGGATACCGGTGCAGATGCCTGCGGATCTCCGTGATTTCCTTTTGGATTGCCTGTGCTTTGTCCAGTAAATTCATATCAGTCAATCTCCCTGACCGCCCGGGGCGATCCTGCATTGTCCTTTTCCGAATGCCGCATCAAAAGCCGATCAGTACGGCACTGACTACAAATACCACCTGAATCGCGAAGAAAATACCGAACAGTGGGAGGAAGAATTTCCACCACTTGTTCAAAGGAACACCGGCAATACCGCAGCCGATGGCGATGTTGGCAGTAGGCCAGAGCAGGTTGGAGAAGCCGTCACCGAACTGGAAGGTCAGCACCGTCACCTCTCTGGTCAGGCCCATCAGGTCACCCAGAGGCGCCATCAGGGGGATGATGGTGGCAGCCTGGCCGCTGCCGGAGGGAATCACGAAGTTGATAAAGGTCTGGATCACCAGCATTCCCAGCGCGGAGACAACCGGGGGAAGTCCCTCCAGCTGGCTGGAGAGGAAATAAATGATCGTATCAATGATCTTGCCGTCCTGCATGATGATGAGGACCGCCTTGGCCACACCCACGATCATGGCGCCGAACACAATGTCCCTGCAGCCATTGATAAATTCCCTGGCGATCTTATCCGCGCTCCAGTGGTAGATCAGCGCCACCACAATGCCCATCAGAAGGAAGACGCCTGTGAGCTGGGTGTTGCCCCAGCCCTGACGCAGGAAGCCGTAGAAGATCCACACAAGGCTTGCCAGAATCACCAGGAACGTGGCAATCTCCTTCTTTCCCATGGGGAGCTTTTTCAGCTCCTCCTTGTCAAAGGAGAACAGGCTTTCTTCCCCGGCCATCAGGCTCTTGGAAGGGTCCGCCTTGATCTTTTTGCCGTATCTGAAGATCCACCAGATGGCCACGGCGCTGAACACCACAAAGATCGCCACCCGGACGCCCATGCCGGAATAAACGGGAATACCGGCGATGGACTGGGCCACCACAATGGTGTAAGGATTCATCAGCGCGGCCGCAAAGCCCACGCCGATACCCAGAAGGATAATGGAGAAGCCGAACATCGCGTCATATCCCAATGCAATGCCCATGCCCACCATGATAGGAATCAGGCCGTTGAAGTCGTTCCACATACCGAACAAGGACGCGCAGATGGCAAAGAATAGGAAGAAAATGGGGACCAGGAATTTTTCCTTGCCGTCAAACTTCCGAAGCAGGCCGCCCATCATAGAGTTAAAGGCACCCGTCTTAATCACCATGGAAAAGGCTCCGTTCACAATGAAAATCAGCATCATGACATCCGCGCCCGAAATCAATCCTCTGTGGAAGGAACCCAGAAAATCAATCAGGGTGGCGTGCTTTCCGCTATCCACATAATGGAAGGAACCGGGGACCACCAGGTTCCGTACCGTACCGTTCACATCGACTGCCTCGTAGTCAAACTCTCCTGCAGGGATCACCCAGGTAAGAACGGCTGCTGCCGCTACCAGGAAAAACAAGATCACGAATACATGCGGCATTTGTTTCTTTTTCTTTGTCTCTGCTGCCATAAAAACTCTCCTCGTAAGGTAAAAGAATGCTTTGCATTTTCCACAGACCGCTGCGGCGCTATTTATGATGGCCTGGAAGATTATGCATTTGCGGCACTATTTCCGCATGGGAAAAAACCGTTTTTTTATAATACTGCGAGAGAAAGGCGATGGTCAAGACTTTTATGGATTTAAATAAAAAAGAATTACTGCTGCGGCGGAACAAAACATGGCTTTTGCACTTATGGCGGTTGGGGCGCATGGCGGTTTCCTTGTAATTCGGAGCCCATTCATCTATAATGTATAATGAACAATAGGTCTCGCACCGCAAAAAGAAACCGTGTGGGGCTTTCCCGAGGGAGCTTTTCTTTTGATGCCCGGTGCCTATAAAATTGACACAATCATCTGCATGATCTGCCTGTTTTTAAACCGGGATACCGGCTACAATGAGAGAAAGTGGTGAGGGCGTATGCTGCGTATGGAGATCGCATTGTTTCTGGTTTTGGCGTTTGTGGCGTACATCTTTTTTTCCGCGGAGAAGAAATATACGCAGCTGCACAGGACCTTTTCCGTGCTGCTGGTAACGGTGATGGCGCACCTGGTGTTGGACGGAATCACAGTTTATACGGTGAACCATCTGGAAACGGTGCCCCAATTCCTGAACGACGCCGTCCACCGTCTGTTTATCGGCAGCATGGTGCTGGTCATCTATCTTTTTTATCAGTACATCGCCATTCTGGTGCAGGAGGAGACCGGCAAGCCCAGGCGTCTGGACACGGCAGCGAAGCTGTTCCTGCTGGCTGCGCTGATAGGCAGCTTCCTGCTGCCCATTCGGTACGTGTGTACCCCAGCCGGGAACTACTCCGCCGGGCTGTATGTTATGATGTCTTATGGGGCCGTGACCTTTTATCTGCTGTTGTGCGCGGGGCTGCTGATGGTCAACTGGCGGGCCATCGACCGGAAGCGGAAATTCGCCATCGGCGCGGCGATGTGCATGAGTTCACCGTCTGCGCCCTACAGGGGCTGCGCCACACCTGGCTCATCAGCGGCATGGGCATCACCTTGATGACGCTGGCGTTTTACCTGACGCTGGAAAGCCCGGACATCCTCCGGGCGGAGCTAACGGAGCAGAAGATGTCCATGCTGTACCTGAAAAGCCAAGTGAATCCCCATTTTCTGTACAATACGCTGGATGCCATCCGCATCCAGGCCCAGCTGAACGGGGATAAAAAGGTAGCGGACCTCCTCATGCGGCTGGTGGATTTCTTCCGGCTCAGCGTGAAGGTGGACCGGCAGATGGTGGCGTTGGATGACGAGCTGGAGCTGCTGGAGGCCTATATGGAGCTGATGTGCTGCCGCTATCCGGAGCTTCGCTGCGAATATGACATTGACCCGGACCTGGGGGGCGCTCAGGTCCCCAACTTCATTTTGCAGCCCATCGTGGAAAACAGCCTGCTCCACGGCTTGAAAAACAAAGGCTACCGGGGGGAGGTGCGCATATCGGCGGAGAAAACGGCGGAGGAGGTGAGCCTCTCTGTCCTGGCGGAGCAGTTTCATCTGAATCCCCAGTATATCAGCCAGCTGTTCAAAAATGAGATCGGCGTGGGCTTCCTGGCCTATCTCACCAATATCCGCATGGAGAAGGCGAAGAAGCTGCTGCTCTCCACACCCCTGTCCGTGGCGGAGGTGGCGGAGCGGTCCGGCTACGGAGACTACCGGGTGTTCTCCAAGGTGTTTAAAAAAAGTGAGGGCGTCACGCCGGCCCAGTACCGGCGGGATTTCCTGGACAGTGCGGAAAGCAGGGATCGGAGATAAAGATGGAGGTCAGACTTGCGAAAGTGTGCGACACCGGCGGCTGGCTGGCGCTGGTGGAGCAGGTGCGAAGCAGCTTTCCCGGCCTGGAGAGCCGGGAGGCAATGGAGGAACACCGGGAGACAGTGCTGGCATTTATTGCACGGGACGAGGCCATCTGCGCTGTGGACGGAGACCATCTGGTGGGGGCGCTGCTGTTTTCAAAGGAGGCGGAAATGCTCTGCTTCCTGGCGGTGGATGCAGACTATCGCCGGCGGGGCATTGCCGGACAGATGGTGGAGTACATGCTGACCTTTCTGGAGCCGGGCCGGGAGATCACCGTCACCACCTACCGGGAGGGCGTTCCGGAGGGCGCGGCGGCCCGGGCATTTTACAAACGGCTGGGCTTTACAGAGGGAAAGCTGACAGAGGAGCTTGGAAGCCCTGTTCAGGAATTCCGGTGGAAGCGATCCAAAGGAGAATAGCATACCTGTTAAACGGAGGCCCTGCGCCTCCGTTTTTCTTTGTATCGAAAACGAACACATTCCCCTGTAAAATGCACCTATCGAATGGGCGTGAGATCTCATAAAATAAGGATGAAAACAGGAACAGGGCGAATAGGAAACGTACAGCAATACAGCGGTATCCAAACGGGCTTGCAGCCTGTTTCTCAATCAGACACTTCAGGAGGAATTGCGATATGAAAAAAGATCTGCATTTCGCGTCCGGGCTTTTGATGTACGCGGGTGCGCTGTTGGCGGTTTCCGGTATCTTGATGGCGGTGTGCGGAGAGCCCGCGTATAGCGGGAGCCTGTGGGCGGGAGCGTCCTGCATGTTTTTTACCGCCTGCCATTTTCAGGTGAAAGAAGAAAAGCTGTGTAAAACGACGGAGGATACGGAAGATGGACAACAGACTTTACAAATCCAATGAGAACAAGATCGTGGACGGTGTCTGCGGCGGACTCGCGGAGTATTTCGGTATTGACCCAACACTGGTCCGTCTGGGCTGGGTGATATCCTGCGCCATGGGGTGCGGCGGTTTCCTCGCCTACATCATTGCCGCCATTATCATCCCCCGCAATCCGGAACAGGAACACGCTTGAGCGGCGGAGCTTTGCCGCTGCATCAAAAAGAAGGAGCAACGTATATGAACAGTCTGGATACGCTTCAAAAAACCTTTCGGGTATTTAAAATCATCTCCAAGGTGGCCATGATTCTCTCCTTCGTGTGGGCCGGGCCCACTGTGCTCGGACTTCTGTGCGGCATTGCGTGGTATTCCGGCGGCAGTGTCATCGGAGCCAGTCAGGAAACGCTGCAATATTTGACCGCGGCAGACAGCCTGGACCGGATGATGGGTGTTTTGCTGTCCGACCTGGTGTTTGCCTTGACGGACGGGACCCTGTTTTTGCTTGCGTTCTGGTATTTCAAACAGGAGCAGGCGGACGGCACGCCCTTCACCCAAGAGGGCGCGGAGCAGGTCAAGCGCCTGGGGATCCGGACCATCGTGCTGCCGCTCGTGGCGGTGATTTTGTCCGCTTTGTTTTATGAGGTGTTTGATGTTTCTCAGGCTGCCTTGCCGGATGGAAGCAATTTGTCAAGCATTTCCCTGGGCATCGCATTGATCCTGGCCTCCTTGGTTTTCTGTTACGGCGCGGAACTGGAGGGAAAAAAGCGAGACAAGCTGGCAGGTGCGGCGGCATCTGATCCTTGAATATACGGTGAAGGAGAGAATTATCTATGAAACCAAACGCAATCGTATATACATCGAACACGGGCTATACACAGCAATATGCCAAACTGCTGGGGGAAAAGATGGGACTCCCGGTGTATTCTCTTGACGAGGCCATGGAGAAGCTGGCGCGGGGAAATGCTGTGATTTACTTTGGCTGGCTCATGGCCGGAAAGGTGCAGGGATATGCCAAAGCCTCCAGACGCTATCGCGTGACGGCGGTCTGCGGTGTGGGAATGGGGGCTGCCGGTTCCCAGATGCAGGAGCTGCGCAAGGCCAATGCGCTGCCGGCATCCATGCCTGTTTTTACCTTGCAGGGCGGCTTTGATATGGCCCGCCTGCGGGGGGCTTACAAGCTGATGATGACTGTCATGGTCAAAACGGCAGGCAAAGGTCTGGCGGAGAAGCAGGACCGCACACCCGATGAAGACGCCATGCTGGAGCTGATGCTTCACGGCGGCAGCCGCGTCAGCGAAGAAAATCTGGCGGCGGTATGGGAATGGTATCAGCAGGCGCGGTGACTGAGGCGCTGCCGCTCTGGAAATGTGTCTCGACGAATCGGGCGTGCCGTGTTATACTGAAAAAGTACGGTATGTCATTCCGGACTGACCGTATGACAGAGGGAGGCTGCCATGAAAACACCTATGTATTATGAGGCAGATGTTTTGGCTTTCTTCAGCGGCAAGCCGTTGGAGATGGAACTGTACAACACGCTGTTCCGGCGCATGGAGGAGATATTTTCCGATGCGTCTGTCAAGGTGCAAAAAAGCCAGCTCAGCTTTTACGGCAGGCATCTTTTCAGCGCTGTGTCCCTTCCGCTGCGCAGAAAGAAAAATTGGCCAGAGCACTGCATCGTGGTGACCATTGGGCTTTCTCATCCGCTGGAGTCCCCCCGGACGGCCGTGTCCATGGAGCCATACCCTGGCCGCTGGACCAACCATGTGCTCATCTCGGAAGCAGCTCAAATCGATGAGGAATTGCTGGAGTGGCTGAAAGAGGCTTGGGTATTCGCGGAGAGCAAGCGTTGATGGTTGGGCCTCAAAGCGCGGTGCAGACTGCTGAAGTATGGAAAGGAAGCTGGTCAGTGTGATCATCCGTCTGGAAGAACCAAAAGATTACCGCGAGGTGGAGCATCTTACCCGGGAGGCGTTCTGGAACAAGTACCGTCCCGGCTGTATGGAGCATTATGTGCTGCATTGTTACCGTAGCCGCCCGGAGTTTGTGAAGGAACTGGACTATGTGGTGGAGGAAGCGGGAAAGATCGTGGCCCACATCATGTACAGCTATGCGCAAATCACCGGGGACGATGGGCGCACCGTCCCCATCCTCATTTTCGGCCCGGTCAGCGTTTTGCCGGAGGAGCAGGGCAAGGGCTATGGGAGCCGGCTCATCCGCCACACACTGGACCTGGCGGAGAAGATGGGCTGCGGCGCCGTGGCTATCACCGGCGATCCCGGATATTATCACCGGTTCGGCTTTTTCAGCGGCAGCCGGCTGGGTATTTATTATGATGGAGTTCCCCGCAGTGAAGAAGCTCCGTTCTTTATGGTGAAAGAACTGAAAGAGGGCTTCCTGCGGGACATTACCGGCGTTTACAGGGACCCGGAGGGATACTGCGTGGAGGACGCCGCTGTGGACGCCTTTGACGCGGATTTCCCGACCAAGGAGAAGAAAAAGCTGCCGGGACAGCTGGGATAAGGAGACGCAGCATGGAGACTGCCATCTGGCGTCACATCAACAGGGAGAAAGTATATGGACTGGAAGGCGCGGGCGGAACAATTGAAAACGGATGTCCCGGCCCTGTGGGCGCTGGCGGCCATTTTCCTGGTCAAGCTGGTTTTGCATCTGCTGTGATGCGGCTGCGGAGGAAAGCTGATATAAACTGGCCGGACAGCGGCCGTCAGAAATAGACCATGATCAAGGGGGTGGCAATATGGCCCATCGAATCGATTTCAGCCAATACACGGAGGAGCCGGATTTGCGTGAGATGAGCCGGGAGGCTCTCCGGGAGTATTTGGAGACCGTCAGGGAACGCATCGCCCTGCTGGATGAGCAGGAGCCGGAGAACATGGACAGCGAGGAATACGAAAGCTGGGGCGACCAACATGAGGCGCTGGAGGACTTGGCGGATGAGATCCTGGACCGTCTGGATGAGCTGGGAGGCCGCCTGTGACTGCGTTTCGTTACTGCAAGCTGGAGATTTTTATCCCGGAATCCCACCTGGCTGTCTTGCGGGAGGCGCTGCGGAAAGCGGATGCCGGACATATCGGGCAGTATGACTGCTGCCTGTCTTACAGCCCGGTCACCGGCTGTTGGCGGCCGCTGGAGGGAACGGCACCGTATCTTGGGACCATTGGAGAGGTCTGCACCGCGCCGGAACTAAAGGTGGAGGTCACCTGTCCCACGGAGCGGGTGGACGCGGTGGTGGAGGCGGTGAAGCGTGTCCACCCCTATGAGGAGCCGGTCATCAATGTGCTCCCGCTGTACCGGACGAGCTTTTAAGCATAAGCGACGAAAAACTGTAACTTTACCGGGGCTTTGCGGCCCAAAAGGGGAACAAGCATGGAACTGGGTCTGACCATTCCGCTGCAGCGGCAGCAAAAGCTGCCTGCGCCGCCTCGCGGCGCAGAGCCGGACCGGCGTTTTTGCTGGGACGTCCATACCATCCACCTCCGGGGGAGGCGGAGCCTGCTGGCGGTGCACTGTCACAGCCGGTATACCTTTGTGCTGTTCGACCTGCCTGAACCCGCGTGGGCGGAGCTGACGGAGACATTTCTTGCGGGCCTGCGCCGGAGCTTCCTGGCTGCCGGAGTGCCGCGGGCGGAAGTGGAGGCTTACCTGTGTCGCGCGGAAGCGTGCATTCTTACCAGGACCCATGGCCGCCGGGAGGTGGCCTTTCTCAACCGCGCCTGGGAGGATGTGCTGGCGCTGGATTATTGCCTGGACGAGACCAGCTGGGAGCAGCCCTTGCTGGAGCGGGCCGTCAATGAAAAGCCAAGCCGCTGTGTGGGCTTCGACGGCTTGGCGCCGGCGGCGGAGCGACTGGAAAAGAGCCTTTGAGCGGCTTGCGCGGCAAGAGGAAGCAACCGGAGAACTTCTGGTCGATTTTTGAAAAAAGTGATTGACAAGAGACATCTGCTGTGCTGTTTTTGACATAGCTTCAGGGCAACGGCGTCCGAGAGGTTTTCCTCTCGGCGTCGTTTTTTTTATAAATTTTGTATACAACACAAATACAAACGATATTTAATAAATATTCGATATAACGGAGGGAACCGTTATGCGGGGAACAGTACAGACACCAGCGAAGGGAGCGGAGCGGAAAACGCCGCTGTACCGCTGGGTGGTTTACGGACTTTTAGTTCTGTGTTATTTTTTGGCAAATTTTCACAGGCTGGCCACCGGCGTTATGCAGGAGGAACTGACGGCGGTCTTTGGACTGACGGCCGCGTCCTTCGGGAACCTGGGAAGCATGGTGCTTTACGCGTATATGGTCATGCAGGTACCCACCGGCATCCTGGTGGACACGATTGGCCCGCGGATGACGGTGACAGCCGGCTAAAGTGCTCCCCAAGTCAAGGACATTTTCATTTGACCCATAGCGGCAGCATACCGGCGGGGTACTCACCTGTGGT
>CAKTOO010000020.1 GCA_934590165.1 uncultured Dysosmobacter sp.
GGTCCCTGTCCAGCTTTTCATCCTGGGTGAGGATATCGTAGTCGATATTCTCCAAAATGATCTCCCGGTAGCTCTCACGCTCCCGCATCCTGTCCCGTCCGATCCTGCTTTTTTCTCTGGGGGTAGGGGGACTTGATGGGATAGGACTTGATCCTTGCGTAATTGATAATTCTTTATTTTGTTCTTTAGTATTTAATTGGGCGGGGTTTTCCTGAATTGGGGCATCCAACATTGGCTTCACCTGTATTGGATTTTCCCGTATAGGTTTTTCCCGGATAGGCGCGGGCGTCTGTGCCGGCTCCTTCGGCTGCTCCAAAATGGTGTACTCGATGGAGCCAAGCTGCCCGTTCTCGTTGCGGACGCGCGCCCGGACGAGATAGCCGTGCGCCTCCAGCTCCCGGATCCCGCCGCTGATGCTGTCGATGCCGTCCTTGCAGATGCGGGCAAGCCCCTTCATGGTGTAGTCCCAGTCCTCCGGCAGCGACAGCATGAGGGACAGCAGCCCCTTCGCTTTCAGGGACAGCGACCTGTCCCGCAGGTGGTAGTTGGACATGACCGTGTAATCTCTGGCCTTTTCGATGCGGAAAACTGCCATATCCGGCGCCTCCTTTCTCTGGTTTTGAAAAGTGTTGATTTTGGTGCAAAAAGCCCCTGTCCTGCCTCCCGGACGCTTCCCATGGGAAAACATCCACGCCGCCCTTTAAGCGGCGCTCTGAGAGGGAAAAACAGAGGTTTTCGCACCCTAATTGATACATTTTTCGGGTGGGTACAGGCACGGATATGAAAAAACGCCATAGGGCGGCTGCCTATGGCGTGGGGACATGAAAAGGGCGCTGATGTGAAAATCAGCGCCCTTCGTGCCTGTCAGTATGAGATTTTTGACTTCGTACCGTGTTCCCTGCCTTTGAAAACATTGATTTTACTGACTTTTTCATGTTTTCTTATTAGGAGGCGAGGGACCGCTCTCTTTTTTTATTCGCAGGCTTTGTTCAATAGGCCGATGAGTTCTTCCTTGCCAGAACCCTTCTCCGCGGAAAAAGGCACCAAAATATCCCGGTCCGTCAGCTCCAGCGTCTCCCGGATGAGGGCCATCGCCGGCTCCACCTGACTGCGTTTCAGCTTATCCAGCTTATTTGCCACGATGATCTCCGGGCAGCCCGTCTGGCGGAACCAGTCGTGCATGACCCGGTCATTCTCCGTGGGCTTATGGCGGATATCCACAATGAGGACACCGGTGGTAATGGCGTCGGCCCCCTCCTGGAAGTAGCTTTCCATCAGACGGCCCCATCGCTCCTTCTCCGCCTGGCTGACCTTGGCGTAGCCATAGCCGGGCAGGTCCACCAAGTAGGCCTTTCCATCGATGAGGAAATAGTTGATCTGGGTGGTTTTTCCCGGGGAGGCGCCTACATAGGCCAGGTTCTTCCGGTTCACCAGCCGGTTGATAACAGAGGATTTTCCCACGTTGGACCGGCCCGCAAACGCAAACTGGGGCAGGCCGTCCCGCAGGAAGCCATCCCGGGCTGCGGCGGAGCGGACAAACTCCGCTTTATTGAAATTCAATAACATGTACAGGAATTCTCCTTTACTGCCGCAAGGCGGCGTCTTTGGGGGTCTCACGCCCGGCCGGCGCGAAAGCGGCCGCCACGGCCGGCTCCTCCCGGCGGGCAGGGACACCCTCCGGACACAGGGCGGCGGCAAAGACTTCGTCCACTGTAGCTACCGGCACGAACCGCAAGGCGGCCCGGACCGTCTGGTCGATCTCCTCCAGGTCCCGGACATTGTCCGCGGGAATGAGGACGGTGCCGATGCCGTTGCGCAGGGCGGCCATGGTCTTTTCCTTCAGTCCGCCGATGGGCAGGACCCGGCCCCGCAGGGTCACCTCACCCGTCATAGCCACACTGGCCCGGATCTTCCGTCCCGTCAGGGCGGAGAGCATGGCGGTGGTCACGGCAATGCCGGCGGAGGGGCCATCCTTGGGTACAGCGCCCTCGGGGAAATGCACATGGATGTCCTTTGTTTTGTAGAAATCCGCCTCGATGCCCAGCACCGCCGCCCGGCTGCGCAGACAGCTGAGGGCCGCTTGGGCGGACTCCTTCATGACATCTCCCAGGTTGCCGGTGAGCTCCAGCTTGCCGGAGCCCTCCATGACGTTGACCTCCACCTCCAGGATCTCGCCGCCGGCTTCCGTCCAGGCCAGGCCGTTCACCACGCCGACCTCCTCCTTTTCCGTGTGGAGAGCAGGCGGGAAGGGCTGGCAGTCCAGCAGCTTCGGCAGCTCTTTCCCTGTAATGGTAATACGCTTTACAGTTCCTGTCAGCAGGCGCATATCCGCTTTTCGACAGATGGCGGCCAGACGGCGCTCCAGCTGGCGGACGCCGGATTCCCGGGTATAGTCCCGGATGACGGCCCGCAGCACATCATCCCCGACCCGGAGGGCGCCCTTCTTGATGCCGTGTTCCTCCATTTGCTTGGGCAGCAGGTGGCGCCGGGCGATCTGGAGCTTTTCCTCGTCGGTATAGCTGGAAAGCTGGATGACCTCCATGCGGTCCAGCAGAGGTCTTGGGATCGTCTCCGTGGTATTGGCGGTGGTAATGAACATGACCTTGCTGAGGTCCACGGGGATCTCCAGGAAGTGGTCCCGGAAGGCATAGTTCTGCTCGCTGTCCAGCACTTCCAGGAGGGCCGAGGCGGGGTCGCCCCGGTAGTCATTGCCCAGCTTGTCGATCTCGTCCAGCAGCAGCAGGGGATTCATGGAGCCGCTGCGGCTGATGGCCTCGATGATGCGGCCGGGCATAGAGCCGATGTACGTTTTCCGGTGGCCCCGGATATCCGCCTCGTCCCGGACGCCGCCCAGAGACAGCCGGGCCAGCTTCCGGTTCAATGCCTTGGCAACAGAAATGGCGATGGAGGTCTTGCCCACGCCGGGCGGGCCTACCAGGCAAATGATCTGCCCCTTGCCCTCCGGATTCATCTGGCGGACAGCAATGGTCTCCAGAATGCGCTCTTTCACCTTTTCCAGGCCGAAATGGTCCTTTTCCAGCACCTTTCTGGCCGCCTCCACGCTGACCCGCTCCTTGGTCTCCGTGTTCCAGGGCATTTCCAGGCACACATCCAGGTAGTTGCGGATGACGCCGCTCTCGGCGCTGCCGAAGGGCTGCTTGGCCAGCTTGGCCACTTCCTTCAGCAGATGCTTGGTGGTGTCCTCGTCCAGCCCCAGGGCCCGAATGCGGTCCCGGTAGCTTTGCAGCTCGTCATCGGGGTCCTCCCCCTCCCCCAGCTCGTTTTGCAGCACACGGATCTGGGTCCGCAGGATCTGCTCCCGCTGGGTCTGGGCCAGCTGCTCCCGGACCTTGCCCTCCATCTCGTGCTCAAAGCCCAGGACGTTGTTTTCCCGGGCCAGGAAGGCGTTCAGCTTCCGCAGGCGGATGAAGGGGGCCAGTTCTTCCAGAATCTCCTGTTTATCCGTATAGCGCAGGGCAATGTTCTGGGCGATGTAGTCCGCGAGGTACCCGGGGTCCCGGCAGTCCATAACAGTGGTGACCACTTCCTCGGGAAGGCTTCCGGCCTGCTGAGCGTAATCGCTGAACAGGTTATAGGTCTGGCGGAGCAGCGCCTCCGTCCGGGGACTGGCGCCCATGGCCTTGCTCTGGGGCTCCTCCTCCAGCAAAGCCACATTGGCCTGGAGGAAGGGCTCCGTCTGCCACAGCCGCCGCAGGTGGGCCCGCTGGCGGCCCTCCACCATCACCCGGACGGAGGTGGCGGACAGCCGCAAAATCTGCACGATGTGGGACACGGTGCCCACGGCGTACAGGTCCTTTTCCTCCGGCGCGTTGACGCCGATTTCCCGCTGGGTGACCAGAAAAATGTCCTGGTCACCCTCCATGGCCCGTTCCAGGGCCGCGATGGAGATGCGCCGCTCCACGTCGAAGGTCAGGCTCATATGGGGAAAAACCGTCAGGCCCCGGAGAGCCAGAACGGGAATATTCAATGTAATGGGTTCCATGGGAATGCTCCTCCTTTACAGGGGTGGAAAATGGAAAAGGGGACGCCAGACGGCGTCCCCTTTTTTCTCATTAAGACGCCGACGCGGGAGCGGAATTGCCGGAGGCCGGCTTTTCGCCCTTGCCGGTGTTCAGTTTCACGGAATGCGCGGCTCTGTTGGGGTCCCGGGTCAGCTCAGGCTGGCCCTTCCCCTCCACACAGTCCCGGGTGATGCGCACCTTGACAATGGTGGGGTCGGAGGGCACATCGTACATGACCTGGGTCAGCAGCCCCTCCATCACGGCCCGCAGGCCCCGGGCGCCGATGTTGCGGGCGATGGCCTGGTCTGCGATGGCCTCCAGGGCCTCCGGGTCAAAGTCCAGGTCTACGTCGTCATATTCCAGCAGCTTTTTATACTGCTTCACCAGGGCGTTTTTCGGCTCCTGCAAAATGCGGACCAGGTCCTCCCGGGTCAGGCCGTTCAGGGGTGCGATGACCGGCAGACGGCCCACCAGCTCGGGGATGATGCCGAACTTCAAAATGTCGCGGGGCTGGACCTCATGGAGGATCTTGTTGAGATCCTTGTCCTTCTTGCCCTGAACATTGGCGCCGAAGCCGATGCTCTTCTGGTCCAGGCGCTTTTCGATGATCTTCTCCAAGCCGTCGAAGGCGCCGCCGCAGATGAACAGGATGTTTTTGGTGTTCACCTGGATAAACTCCTGGTGGGGATGCTTCCGGCCGCCCTGGGGCGGCACGTTGGCCACGGTGCCCTCCACGATCTTCAGCAGGGCCTGCTGTACGCCCTCACCGGACACATCCCGGGTGATGGACGTATTTTCACTCTTGCGGGCGATCTTGTCGATCTCATCCACATAGATGATGCCGTGCTCCGCCCGCTCCACATCGAAGTCCGCGGCCTGCAACAGACGCAGAAGGATATTCTCCACGTCATCGCCCACATAGCCGGCCTCCGTCAAGGTGGTAGCGTCGGCAATGGCGAAGGGCACCTTCAGAATGCGAGCCAGCGTCTGGGCAAACAGCGTCTTGCCGGAGCCGGTGGGGCCCAGCATCAGAATATTGCTCTTTTGGAGCTCCACATCCTCGCCGCCGCCGCAGAAAATGCGCTTATAGTGGTTATACACCGCCACGGACAAGGCCACCTTGGCCTCGTCCTGGCCGATGACGTACTGGTCCAGTACGTCCTTGATCTCCCGGGGCGTGGGGAGCTGGTCGGGCATATCCTCCAGCGCATCGGACTCCGCGTCATCAAACCCATCGTCCAGAATGCTCATGCACAGGTGGACGCACTCGTCGCAGATGCGCACGCCGGGGCCCTGGATCATCCGGTGCACCTGATTTTCATGCTTGCCGCAGAAAGAGCACCGGAGTGTCTTCTTGCCGTCGTCGTTCATGGTATTACCTCGGTTTCTGGGAATTTAGGGAAGCTGCGGCTTACTTCTTGGCGGTAATGATCTTATCCACCAGGCCGAATTCCTTGGCCTCCTCAGCCGTCATCCAATGATCCCGCTCGGATGCCTCTTTGATCTCCTCCGGCGTCTTGCCGGTGTTTTCCGCCATGATCTGGTTCAGCTTATTTTTGATCCGCAGGAAATGCTCCACATCGATCTCCATATCGGTGACCTTGCCCTGGGTACCGGCGGAGGGCTGATGAATCATGATCTCCGCGTTGGGCAGGGCGATGCGCTTGCCCTTGGTGCCGGCGGACAGCAAAAACGCGCCCATGCTGGCGGCCATGCCCACGCAGATGGTGGACACATCGCACTTGACGTACTGCATGGTGTCATAAATGGCCATGCCATCGGTGACAGAGCCGCCGGGGCTGTTGATATACAGCTGGATATCCTTGTCGGGGTCCTGGGCCTCCAGGTACAGCAGCTGGGCCACTACCAGACTGGCGGTGGTGGCGTTGACCTCCTCGCCCAAGAAAATAATGCGGTCATTCAGCAGGCGGGAGAAAATGTCGTAAGACCGCTCTCCGCGGCTGGTCTGCTCCACTACATAAGGGACTAAACTCACTTTTGAAAACCTCCGATCTTTTGTTGCCTGGCCGTATTGGCCCTATAAACCATTCTCTCATGATACCACAGGCACCATGAGAGAATGTGTCGAATCTGTAAAATGTCGGGAAAAGATTCGGAGATTATTCGGCCTCAGTCTCGCTCTTGGCCTCGGTCTCAACCTCTTCGGCTTCCTTCTCAGCCTTCTTCGTGGTCTTCTTGGCGGTCTTCTTTTCGGGCTTGATGGCGGTGGCGCTGTCCACGACCACGGCCACGGCCTTCTGGGTCAGGAGCTGGTCCTTCACCTGGTCGGCCTGGAGGTACTTCTTCACCATCTCCAGATCCATGTTGTACTGGTCGGCCATCTTCTTGAACTCGGCCTCCACTTCCTCGTCGGAGACCTCCAGCTTTTCCGCCTCAATGATGGCGGCAAGCGCCAGATCCAGGCGCACCTGGCGCTCGGAGGGCTCCTTGGCGTCGTCCAACAGCTTGGCCTCGTCCATACCGGTCATCTTCATGTACTGGTCATAGGGGATGCCCTGCTGGGCGATCTGCATCTTGAAGTTGTCCAGGAACTGGCGGGCCTGGTTCTCGATCATAGCGTCGGGGATGTCGGCGGTGATGTTGGCACCCACCTGCTCCATCAGTGCATCCTCAAAGGCCCGGTCGGCGTCCTTCTGGCGCTCCTCGGTGATCTTCTTCTTCAGGTCGGCCTTCAGGTCCTTCAGGGTGTCGAACTCGCTGACGTCCTTGGCGAACTCGTCATCCAGGGCGGGGACTTCCTTCTCCTTGACCTCGTGGACCTTCACCTTGAACACGACGGCCTTGCCGGCCAGGTCGGCATGGTAATCCTCGGGGAAGGTGATGTCCAGGTCCTTCTCCTCGCCGGCCTTCATGCCAACGATCTGCTCCTCAAAGCCGGGGACGAAGCTGTGGGAACCCAGCTCCAGGCTGTAATTCTCACCCTTTCCGCCCTCGAAAGGCTTGCCATCCAGGAAGCCCTCGAAGTCGATGACGGCGGTGTCGCCCTCCTTAGCCTCCCGCTCCACGCTCACCAGGCGGGTGTTGCGGTCGCTGAGCTGCTTGAGGCGCTCGTTGACATCGGCGGCGGTGACCTTCACCTCGTCCTTCTCGGCGGACAGGCCCTTGTACTGGCCCAGAGTCACCTCGGGATACACGGGAGCGGTGGCCTTAAAGGTGAAGCCGTCCTTCGTGCACTCGCCCACCATCTCCACAGTGGGATAGCCCACCACGCGGAGCTCCTGCTCCTTCACAGCGGCCTCATAGGCCTCGGGGAACGCGTTATTGATGGCTTCCTCGAAAAACACCTCTGCGCCGTACATGCCCTCGATGATCTTGCGGGGGGCCTTGCCGGGACGGAAGCCCGGTACATTGATCTTCTTGCGCATCTTCTGATATGCCTTTTCGATGGCAGCCTCAAACTCTGCCGCGCCGACCTCGATGGTCAGAGCGACCTGACTTTTTTCGACTTTTTCGCAGCTTTTTACACTCATTATGTTAACTCCTCCGTTCATCACCGATCAAATGCCGGTGCGAATTGATATTTTAACAGAAAATTCTTGAAAAATCCAGCCTTTTTTCCGTTAATCGCAAATTTTTTTCGGAACAAATCCCAAATAGTCCCCGGAGATCAGGGAAAAGGCCGTTTCCCCCCGCTGTCCCTCCACCCTGCGGCGGATAACAGGACCGTGCAAATGGCCGTAGCAGCACTGCTGTACCCGGTATTTTGCAAGCAGGTTCAGGATCTCCGGACACGCATAGCCCTGGTACAGGGGCGGGTAATGGAGAAAGCACAAAATAGGCTTCTCCCCCGCCGCCTGCAAGCTGGTCTCCAGCCGCATGACCTCCCGGTTGAGGACCTTGGCGTTGTGTGGCTTCTGCTCCTCCTCCAGGAACCATCCCCGGGTGCCGCAGAGGGCGTAGTCCCCATAGACATGGCAGTTGTTGTGGAGAAAATCAAAGGTGGTGAACCCCTTTTCTCCGAAAAAGGCGCTCATCTTGGACACCGTGGACCACCAGTAGTCGTGGTTGCCCTTCACCAGCAGCTTTTTGCAGGGGAATTGCTCCAAAAAGCGGAAGTCCGCCTCCGCCTCCGGAAGGTCGATGCCCCAGGAGGTGTCCCCCGCCAGCACCAGGGTATCCTCCGCCGTCAGGGCGGAGAGGCTCTCCCCGATGCGGTCCACGTAGTTTTCCCATGCGGGACCGAACACCTCCATGGATTTGTCAGCAGTCAGGGACAGGTGCAGGTCCCCGATGGCATAGAGGGCCATTCGACCCCTCCTTTTCGTTTATTCATCCGCCTCATCGTCAAACACGAAAGGCTGGCCGCATTTGGGGCAGAATTGTTCGTGGCCCTCCCCGGCTTTCCAGTATGGCCGCGCCAGGCCCTTGCCACAAGATGGACACTTCAAAAAGACACACCGCACAGCGAACATAGCCATCAGTCCCACCGTTGCGCCAGTCACTCCCAGGATACCCCAGACAAGGGTATCTGCATCCAGGACATCATACATCAATACAGGTAGAACAGCAAACGCAATAGATATGACCATCAGGATTGTCACCGCTCTGGCCCATTTCCTCTTCAGCGTTTTCATGGCTACTCTTTTCCTTTTTATTTCAGGAAGTTCAGCACCACCTGCTCCATGTCCTGCTTTTCAGCCGTCAGGTCGAAGCGGCGGGCTTTGCCCTTCAGTGCCGCCAGGCGCCGGGGCACGGGAACGCCGGACACCGCGTGCAGCTGGTCCAGCAGCTCCACGCCGTCCCCCGCCGGGGTCTGGCCAATGGCAGTGAGGACATGGTTGCAGAACTTATAGGGAGACGCGGTGGAGACAAACACCGTCACGGTGTCGTCGCCGGTGGCGGCGCGGTACTGCTCCATAACGTTCACCGCCACGGCGGTGTGGGTGTCGATGAGATAGCCGTATTTCTGGTAATATTCCGCGATGGTGGCCGCCGTGCCGGTCTCATCACAGAAGCCGCCCCAGTACTGTTCCGTGAGTTTTTCCTTGATGGCATCGGATACCTCGTACTTTCCTTCCTTCGCCAGAGCGTCCATGTAGCCCCGGACCTCGGCGTCGTTCTCACCGGAGAGGTCAAAGAGCAGGCGCTCCAGGTTGGAGGAAATGAGAATATCCATGGAGGGGCTCATGGTGGTGTGGAAGGGCCGGTTGCGGTCATAGACGCCGGTGCGCAGGAAATCCGTCAGCACATCATTGCGGTTGGAGGCACAGATGAGCTTGCCCACGGGCAGGCCCATGCGCTTTGCGTAATAGGCCGCCAGAATGTCGCCGAAATTGCCGGTGGGCACGCAGAAGTTCACCTTCTGGCCCATGGCCACCTTTCCGTCCCGCACCAGGTCGCAGTAGGCGGAGATGTAATACACCACCTGGGGCAGGATGCGGCCCCAGTTGATGGAGTTGGCGGAGGAGAGCACATAGCCCCGGTCCGCCAGAGTGTTCCGGATGGACATGTCGGAGAAGATGCGCTTCACGCCGGACTGGGCGTCGTCAAAATTGCCCACCACGGCGCATACGCCCACGTTCTCTCCCTCCTGGGTGACCATCTGGGCCTCCTGGACAGCAGAGACGCCGTCCTTGGGGTAAAACACCATGATCTTTGTCTGGGGCACATCGGCGAAGCCCTCCATGGCGGCCTTGCCGGTATCGCCGGAGGTGGCCACCAGGATGCAGACAGTCTTGTCCTCCCCGGTCTTGCAGAGGGCGGCGGAAAGCAGCTGGGGCAGCATCTGCAAGGCCATATCCTTGAAGGCGGAGGTGGGGCCGTGCCACAGCTCCAGGCAGTGGGTAGTCTCATCCACTGTGCGGACGGGAGCCACGGCGGGGGTGTCGAACTTCTCCGGACCGTAGGCGTTTTCCGCGAAAGCGGACAGCTCCTCATAGGTGTAGTCCGTCAGATAAAGGCCCATGACCTTGGCGGCACGCTCTTGGTAGCGGGCGTGGACCAGGCTCTGCAAAAAGGCCTCGTCGATCCGGGGGATCTCCACAGGGGTCAGCAGGCCGCCGTCCCGGGAAAGGCCCATCTTGACAGCCTCCGCCGCCTCATAGCGCAGCGTGCAGTCCCGTGTGCTGTAATATTTCATGTTCATTTCCTCGCTTTCTCTCGGAAAAAGTCTTATTGGAACGCATCCGTCAGGTATTCCAGCCTGACGATGCGGTGCCCTTCATCCGTATAGACCTCCGCCACGTCGAACCGGGCGGGGGCGTCCAGGTCATGGGTGCTGAGATAGCAGGCGGCGGCTTTCCGCAGCCGCTCCTGCTTCCGGGCGTCCACGAACTCCCGGGGCAGGCCGATGGCTCCGGCGGAGCGGAGCTTCACCTCCACAAAGCAGATGGTGCCCTTGCGGTCTCTGGCCACCAGGTCCAGCTCCCCGAACCGGCAGCGCCACTGGCTGGCCAGCAGGGTGTAGCCCTGTTTTCGCAAATATCGGGCCGCCTCCGCCTCTCCGGCGTTGCCGGTACTTCTGGTGGTCATGGCTTCCTCTGCTCCCATTTTTTCAGGAACGTCCGCCGGTGCTGGGGGCAGGGGCCGTACTGATTCAGCATCTCATAGTGGAGCTTCGTGCCGTAGCCCTTGTGCTTGGCGAACTGGTACTGGGGATACTGGCCGTCCAGCTCCGTGGACACGTACCGGTCCCGGCTGACCTTAGCAAGAATAGACGCCGCCGCGATGGAGGCGCTTTTTCCGTCGCCGCCCACGATGGTGATGTGAGGGGCCTGGATGGCATACCGGCTGCCGTGGTCCCGGTTGCCGTCGATGAGGCACAGGTCCGGACGGACGGACAAACCGTCGATGGCCCGGGTCATGGCCAGCATCCGGGCGTTGAGGATGTCCATTTCGTCGATCTCCGCCGCCTCCACCCGTGCAACACTGTACGCCGCCGCCTGGGCGGTGATGAGGTCAAACAGGGCCTCCCGCCGTTTCTCCGTCAGTTTTTTGGAGTCGTTGAGGCCGGGGAGATCCACTTCCCGGGGCAAAATGACAGCAGCGGCATACACCGGCCCCGCCAGGGGGCCGGCTCCCGCCTCGTCCACGCCGCAGAGAGCGGAAAGGCCGTTTTCCCATTGTTCTCGTTCGTATGCCCAAAGGTCCATGTCCTTATCCCCTATCACTCCGGCAGCTCCAGGGTAAAGCGGCCCAGCTTGCCGCCCCGGAACTCATCCAGCAAAATCTTCGCCATCCGCTCCGTATCCACATCGCCGCCGGAGACCAGGAAGCCCCGCTTCCGGCCCGCCGCCTCCAGCAAGCGGTAGCCCCAGGCTACGTCGTTCTCCCCGTCCTCCCGGTCCGGGATGGCCGGCAGCTTGTAGGCGGTTTTCAGCGCCTCGGGGTAATTTTCCCCCAGATAGGTCATCAGGTGGCAGCCAAGGGTCTCCACATCCAGGATGTCGTCCTTCACAGCGCCGGTGTAGGCCAGGTTCAGTCCCACGCTCTGGTCCTCAAACTTGGGCCAGAGGATGCCGGGGGTGTCCAGCAGCTCCAGTCCCTTGTCAATGGGCACCCACTGCTTGGAGCGGGTGACGCCGGGGCGGTCCTCGGTTTTGGCGGTCTTGCGGCCGGCCACCTTATTGATAAATGTGGATTTGCCCACGTTGGGGATTCCCAGGATCATGACCCGGATCACCCGGCCCGCCATGCCCTTTTCCGCGTAGGCGCGCAGCTTGTCCGCCAGCAGTTCCCGGACGGCGGAGGCAAATTTTGCCGTGCCCATGCCGCCCTTTGCGTCGGATTCCAGCACGGCGTAGCCCTTGCCGCGAAAATAGGCGGCCCAGCACTTCGTGGCCTCCGGGTCCGCCTGGTCCACCCGGTTCAAAACCACCAACCGAGGCTTGCCCGCCGTCAGCTCGTCCACATCCGGGTTCCGGCTGGACACCGGGATGCGGGAATCCAAAATCTCGCACACCGCGTCCACATTTTTGATCTGCTCCGCGATCATGCGGCGGGTCTTGGTCATATGACCGGGATACCATTGAATATTCACAAATAACCTCCATGCACCTGCGCGCGGCTGAAACTCAGGCGATCACGCCGATGCGCTTCAGATCTTTTTTCCCCGTCACCTCGTCGGCGCCCGGGAAGGCCAAAAACACCGCCTTGCCGATCACATACCGGGTGTCCACGGTGCCCAGCCGGGAATCCCGGCTGTCACTGGAGCGGTTGCGGTTGTCGCCCATGACAAAAATGCTGCCCTCCGGCACTGTCAGCGGGAATTCCGTCCCCTCCTCCAGATAGGTGCGCTCATTGATGTAGTCCTCCTCCAGGGCCTGGCCGTCCACATAGACCACGCCCTCGTCAAAGTCGATGTCCACCGTCTGGCCCTCTGTGGCGATGACCCGCTTGACGATGGGCTCCTCCAAAAACGTCTCCTTCCGGAGGACCACGATGTCGCCGTATTTGTAGTCATCGTACAGCATGGAATTCAGCACCAGCAGCCGGTCCCCGTGCTGGAGGGTGGGGACCATGGAGTGGCCGTCCACGCCGATGAGGCGGATGACAAAGGTGAACAGCACAACGACCACCAACACGGAACCCACCAGAGCCTGGACCCACTCGTACAGCTCCCGGCCGTTTTCTTTTTTTTCTTCCTGTTGCTTTTCGCCCATGGTCTTGCTCCTTACAGTCCGCCGATACGGCTGAACTCACGTTTTCCGGTCTCAGCGCTCTTTCCCGGGAATACCAGCTCCACCGCCTTGCCGATCACGCAGCGGACATCCACCGGCCCCAGATTGGGATCGCGGCTGTCCATACTGTTGTTGCGGTTGTCCCCCAGCAGGAATATGCAGCCCTCCGGCACGGTGATGGGAAATGCCAAGCCCTCATCCAGATACGTCGGCTCCCGGATATAGTCCTCTTCCAGGGCCTGGCCGTCCACATAGACCACGCCCTCGTCAAAGTCGATGTCCACCGTCTGGCCCTCTGTGGCGATGATACGCTTGACAATGGGCTTTCCATCCTCAAAGTATTCCTTTTTTACCACTACGATATCCCCGGCCTTCAGCTCTCCCGCCAGATGCCGGTTTACCGTCAGCAGGATATCCCCGTTTTGCAGCGTCTCCCGCATGGACTGCCCGTCCACACGGACGACACGGACCACCAGGGTAAAGACCAGCACCGTGGCCAGCACCACGCACACCAGCGTCCGCAGCCAGCTGTACCAGCCCTGGTCGGCCTGCGCCTTTGTCTCCTCAACGATCATGACAGCATTCCTCTTCCATTTTAATCAAAATAGTATAACAAAGAAGGCCGTGAATCACAAGAGCTTTTCCCCGTCAAGAAAACAAAAAAGAGAGGCGCAAGCGCCTCTCCTCTTGTCTCTTTCTTAGAGCTTCTCCTTGACCTTGGCACCCTTGCCCACGCGGCCGCGCAGATAGTACAGTTTGGCACGGCGGACGTCGCCGTTGCGGACGACCTCGATGGTGTCAATAGAGGGAGAGTGAACGGGGAACACCTTCTCCACACCGATGCCGTAAGAGATGCGGCGGACGGTGATGGTCTCCTCGATGCCGCCATGCTTCTTGGCAATGACGGTGCCCTCGAAGACCTGGATACGCTCGCGGGAGCCTTCCTTGACCTTCACGTGCACACGGACGGTATCGCCGATCTGGACGCTGGGCACTTCGTTCTGCAGGGTTTCCTTGTTCAGTTCCTTAATGAGATCCATGGATTTTCCTCCTAAATTATAGGTGTTCATGCCGCTTTTCCATGGCACAATGGCGCATTCAGCGCGTGCGCGGCAGAGGACCGCCCTTTTGTAGCCCAAGTAGGATATCACAAAAGTCCGCACAATGCAAGCATTTTTTTACAAAAAAGAACGTTTTCCCGCCAACTCCCGCCAGGCGGCAGCTGCGAATCCCGCGGCTGCCGGCAGCAGCCAAAAGCTGCCGCCGGTCTTTCCCATCAGCCAGACCGTCCCGCAGGCCAGTGCCACCGCCGCGCAGCCGCTGACGGCGCCCGCCGCCCGTTCACCCACCGCCGGCCCCAGCGCCCAGCTGACCGCCAGCGTCAGGGCCCGTCCGCCGTCCAGGGGGCGCACCGGCAGCAGGTTGAACAGCCCCAGCACCACCTGTGCGCCCGCCGCCGCAATCCAGGGCTCCCCCGCCCCGGCCAACAGCAGTCCGGCGGCCAGGTTGGCCGCCGGGCCCGCCAGCACCGCTGCCAGCTCTCCGGCATAGGACAGGGCCCCCGACGTTTTCATTTCCGCGCCGAAAACTCCCACCCGCATGGACACCACCCTGGCCCCCAGCAGCCGCAGCACCGCGTAGTGCCCGCACTCATGGAGCCCGGCCGCCGCCAGCACCGTCAGCAGCAGCCGCCAGCCATTGGCGTAGAGGAACCATCCCAGCAGCAGCCAAAAGCCGCCGCTGATGTGCAGGGTGCCGTCATACCGCCGCCACATAATAAATGGGGTTCAGGTATACGCCGTCCCGGTGGAGCTCAAAGTGCAGGTGCGGGCCGGTGGCGATCCCCGTGTCACCCACCCGGGCGATAGTCTGCCCCCGGCACACCTCCGCGCCGGAGGATACGTCAATGCTGCTGCAATGGGCGTACAGGGTGTCATAGCCCCCTTCGTGGGAGACGATGAGATATTTTCCATAGCTGCTGCTCTCCCCCACCGCCTTCACTGTCCCGTCCGCAAAGCAGGCGATGGCTGTTCCGGTGTCCGCCGCCAGGTCCAGGCCATAGTGGAACCGCTCCTCCCCTTCCGTTGGGTGCTTCCGGTAGCCAAACCCAGAGGAAATGGTCCCACCCACAGGGGCGCAGTATGAAAACCCCAGGATTGCCTGCTCCATGCTGACGTTCTCCGGCAGGTTCTGGTCGGAATACAGCACGTATGCCAGGTTCCCGGCCGAGGCCTCCGCCTCCCGGTCCGCTGCTTCCTGCTGGGTCCGGAAGGAGCGGAGAGAATCCATGGCCGCGTTTTCCGATACCTCCGGCACTACCGCTGGCGACGCTGTTTGCAGGGCTCCGTCCTCCTGGGGGTGGAACACTGCCCGGTATACCTCGTCCAGTGTTTTGTCCACGGATTTTTCCCCAGCCGCCGCCTGGCCAACAGCGGAAAATACCTCCCGGACGTCCATATTCTGCTCTAATACTGCCCGCAGCTGGGAGCTCAGACCGTCCAGCCGGCCCGGCAAGATCAGCTTCGCCGCCACGATCACGACAAATATCCCGCCACAGGCCACCAGTTGGCGCAGCCACCGCCGCTCCCTGGCACTCAGCGCCGCATCTTCCTGCCGGAGCGAGACCCGGGCGCCGCTCCGCTTCCGTCCGCTCCATGCGGTCATCCCCCGTTTCCGTTTTGCCTGCCGTGAAGCCATGTCCATCCCCCCTTTTCAAGCTCTTTTGCAGTCTATGAAGGGTTTGTCAGCAATATGACCTTGACATTCCCGCAAAAATTCCGTATAATGATTGTCGCTGCATCGGGGGCTTGATGCAGCACAGGACGTATTCGCGGTTTTTAACCAAAGGTCCCCAAACTGAATATCCGGGTGTAGCGCAGTTGGTAGCGCGCATGGTTCGGGTCCATGAGGCCGTGGGTTCGACTCCCGCCACTCGGACCATCGGTGAGTCCTTAAAGGACTCACCGATTTTTTATATAAATCGCTGATTTTGAAATATTTTTAATTTTGTTGCACGAAAGGTGCCGTCAAGATTTATGCGCAAATTCGTTTGCAGGCTCTGGCTGAACGAGGTCAGCCGGCAATAGAGATGGCTTCCCAGGCCGGTTCATAAGGTATTTTCCCGTGCTCCCCTTTCCAGCGCAAAAGGCAGGAGCGGCGCCGCATAAGCGGCACCGCTCCCCCACAGGGCATGGTTCTCCCCGCATGCGAGGAGGTGACCATCACTTGCAGCAGCCCTTTGCGTCCTCGTAGTTTTCCGGCATACAGACCGTATTGGGCGGGAAGAACTCTCCCACCGGGAAGGCGATGTTCCGGAACACGCAGCAGGGGTCCACGTTACCGCTCTCTCCGCTGTTGCAGGAGCACTCCTTGTCAGGCATGCAGTAATCAAACACCGGAACCAGCAACTGGGAATCCCGCTCCAGGCGGACGATGGAGAACTGGCCCAGGGTCACGTAGATGCGGCGGGAATCGTCTCCGCTGGACAGCTCCCCGTCAAAGCAGCTGTTGACGAAGGACGGCACCTCGCACAGGTCGCAGTCGCAGTCCCGCTTGCCGCAGCAGTCCAGGATGCGGGCGTCCAGCACGATGGGGTCCACGGCCTCCACCACCGCCACCGGAGCGTTGGCCCGGCGCATCATTTGGATGTCAGGCTCGCCGGTCCGCATCTCAGAGGAGAAAATCTTGGCGTTGCCCTCGCTGCCGAACAGGATGACCCGCTTATCAAATACGCACAGGCCCTCCACAGTGACGGGAGCCGGGCAGCTGAGATATGCTTGGAGATTCACAGCGTAGAAAAACCGCATATCCACGGTAAAAAATCCCCGGTTGAAGCTGACAGGCTCCACATCCACATACACGTACAGCAGCCGGGCGGTGCCGCCCTTCACAGACAGAGCGTGGTTGATAACGTCCACATACTGCATTTTGGGATAGAACCGCAGGTCCTCCACACAATCCTTGTCACGGCAGGAATCGTAGATTTTTCGGGTATGGATACAGACTGCCTCCCGGACGCCGTCGCAGTCCGAAATGGGCCCGGGCATGACTTTATCGGGCATGGTGATACCTCCTAATAAGTAACTGGATGAAAGCATGGTGTCTTTCAATCCAGTGTATGCCGGATGGCCGGGATGGTGCGGAAACCGAAATGCCCTCAAAAAACCGCAGCGGGCATCCAGCGCCCGCTGCGGTGGGAAAAGCCAGTCCCTTGTACCGGTGCCTCATTCCTCCAATAGGCGAAGATAGTGGTGGGCCTCCCGGAGCACATGGTCGGCCAGCAGCGGCAGGATGATGGAGCGGATGCGGCAGGCCTCAATGCCCTCCACCCCCGCCTGCTTGAAGTCCCGAAATTTTCGGGTCAGCTTCAGAGCGCCGCCGGGCATGGCGGCGTCATTGGCCGCCGCGGAAGCCGCCAGCAGCCGCTTATAATCCTCCGCGAAGCCGCCGGCAGTCTCAACGAGCGCATCCTCCCCGGGGTCCAGCAGGCCACGGATAAACAGGGCGTGTTCCATCATGATCTGATTCCAGAACAGCTCGCTGTCACAAAGCTCCTGACGGCAGCGCCCGCTCCGCCCCTCCAGGCGAAGCAGATGGGACCGGTAAAGCCGGGTCTCCCGGAGGATATGCTCCAGCAGCAGCGGATAGTTGGCGGTAAACAGGCAGCAGCTATGGACGCTGTGCAAAAGCCGCTCCTTAAAGGCGATCAGGCCCTCCACCAGCCGCAGTCCATCCCGGTTCAGCTGCCGCACCTGTCCCACCAGGGACCGGGGGATGCGGGCCTCGTCACCGCTTTTCAGCGCCGCCAGCCGGGCGGTCAGCTGCCGGGTGCCAGGCATTTTCCGCGCAGCGAATATATGGCGGCCGGCGCTATTCCCCGTTCAAGCCGCCTGTAGCGGGGTTATCCAGCAGTTCGCCGGTCTCCGTGAACCGGGAGCCGTGGCAGGGGCAGTCCCAGGTCCGCTCCCGAGGATTCCACTTCAAGGCACAACCCATGTGGGGGCACCGGGGCTTTGACACCGTGAGCAGGCTGGCGGTGGCCTCCGTCAGGTTGGCCAGCAGTTGGGGACGCAGGACCGTCCGGGTGGGAGAAAACACCGCCGCGTAGGGATTCTGCTTTCCCCGAACCAGGTCGCTGAGGACCATGGCCGCCGTCATGGAGGAAGTCATCCCCCACTTGTTGAAGCCCGTGGCAACATACAATCCCGGTGTGTGCCTGCCGTATTGGCCGATATAGGGCACTCCGTCCAGCGTCATGCAGTCCTGCGCCGCCCAGCGGCACTTTTCCCGGGAATCTGGAAAATACCGCCGGACAAAATTCTCCAGTTCCTCCCAGCCGCCCCCCGCCTTGCCGGTACGGTGTCCGCCGCCGCCCAGCAGCAGCCAAGGGCCATAATTCCGCAGGGAAATGCCATTCTCCGCCGCGTCCAGGTACATCCCGCGCACATCCATGGCTCCCTCCAGGGCCAGCACATAGGAGCGGTGCTGGTACAGCTTCAGGAAGTACCCGCCGTGCTTGTTCAGCAGCGGGAAGTGGGTGGCCACGATAATGTTTTCGGCACGGACACGGCCATGGTCCGTGACCACGGTGTTCTTTTCAAAGGCCCGGGCCGCGGTGTGCTCGTGGATGTGCAGGTCCCGGGCCACCCCCGCCGCCAGCTTCAGTGGGTGAAACTGTGCCTGCCCCTCAAAGCGGATGGCGCCTGCCGTGGGAAACGGCAGCGGCACGTGGTCCGCAAACGCGGCGGGGATGCCCAACCGCTCCAGGGCCGCCAGCTCCGCTTTCAGCGTTTCCGGCTGGTCCAGGGAGTAGACGTAGGCGGGCTTTTCCTCAAAGTCGCAGGGAAAGGCTCTGGCCAGCTGCCGGTAGCGCCGCAGGGCCGCCTCATTGGCCTTCCAGTACAGGCGGGCCGTGTCCGGTCCGAACTGCCGCTCCAGTTTTCCATAGATGAGGCCGTGTTGGGAGGTGATCTTCGCCGTCGTGTTCCGGGAGATACCGCCGCAGATGGTATCCGCCTCGATCAACAGGCAGTCCGTTCCCGCCTGGGTCAGGGTGTAGGCGCACAGGATGCCCGCCAATCCTCCGCCGATGATCAAAACGTCGGTCTCCGCATCGTGCTCCAACGGAGGAAAGGCGGGCGGGGCGGTATCCGCCCAGAGAGAGTCCATCATGTTCATCACCGCCCTTAGTATGCGCGGCGGCAGGCAGGCTCATGCGGAGCGCCGCAAAAAGGAAGTCCCCCGGCCATTCCGGGGGACTTCCTTTGCTTTCTTTTATTCATAGGACAGTTGGCTGGTTTTGGGACTCATGATGCACACATAGCTGTTGCCCTGTCCCATGGTCAAGGGGGTTCCGTCGGCCAGGGTATAAACGAACTGGCTGTTTCGGTCCGCCTTGCTCCACCGAATAGCCACCGCCTTACCGCCGCAGAAATACGTACCGCTGCCGCTGCCGGTCAGCTGCACCGTCAGCCGACCCGCCTTGTCACCGGAGATAACGGAGATGGCAGTCTCCAGCACCAGCACATTGGTGGCACCCACTTGCTCGCCGGTGTTGCCGTCGGTATAGGCGCCGCCGTACTGGCTCACCAGGTACTTGCCGCTTTCGCTGTCATAGTCAAACTTTCCGGTCTTGTAGTTGGAAAATTTCAGCGTCACATGCTCCGCCGCGGCGCCGCCGGCGGGAGTACCGTCCCCGGCAAAGGCCTGGGTGTAGGTGTAACCGTCCTTGTGCTCCGTGCGGAAATGGCTCTCGGCATATTCCTGGATCTTCTCGCCGGAGGTCACCAGGGTATGCTCATAGTCCATGGTCTTCCGGCGCTCGGCGTCCCGCCAGAAGATCTTAGCGTCGCTGCCGCCGTTGACGCCGTCCATATTGTCCACGCCCCAGGCGGGGATATCCTTGTAGGCGTCCGGACTGCCGCCGGCGTGGACATACAGGGCGTCATGGCCCAGGGCCAGTTCCAGATAGTAGGGCCGGGCGGAGCGGACGCTGCCCAGGGTGCCCACCCCCTCCAAAGACTGGTACACCCCCAGCATCCGGGTGATGCCGCCCTCGGCGGGGACCTCGTAAATGACATCCGCCTGGCTGACACCCAGCTGGGGCTGGGCGGCCTTCAGGTTGTTGAGCATGACGGCCACGGGACGGTTCTTTTCATACTCCGGCTCCATGGGCTCTCCCGTCAGGGGATTGGTGCCTGCCGGGACATAAGGTTCCGGCTGCGGTTCCGGCTGCGGTTCCGGCTGCGGTTCCGGCTGCGGTTCCGCCACAGGCTCCGGCTCCATCACCGGTGCCGCCGGCTCCTCCTCTTTTCCGCATCCCGCCAGGGAGACCACCATCATTGCCGCCAGGAGCATCGCCAGGAACCGTTTTTTCATAGGGCCGCCGCCTTTCGTATTATGGTCAACTTCATGATACCAGTGTCTTCCAGAGCCGTCAAGCAAAATCCGACCTTTTTCGTTTTGCCACTGTACAAACCGCCACCAGATGCGGTATACTGTATATAGATTTGAAACAACATCTGGAGGTGTATGCATATGGCAGGCCGGGGCTTTATCCACGACAAGCTGGAGATCAAGTTCCTCATTCTCTATATCACCGCCCGGGTCATTGAGCCCATTCCCTTTGACACGGTTCTGGACCTGACGATGTGCGACGACGGCGTGGACTATTTCGACTTTTCCGAGTGTCTCAACGACCTGGTGAAAACGGAGCATCTGACCCTGTCTGAGGACGGGATGTACGCCATTACGGACAAGGGCCTTCGGAACAGCCGCATCTGCGAGTCCTCCCTCCCCTACTCCGTCCGGCTCCAGTGCGACAAGAACCTGGCCACCTGCAACCGCAAGCTGCGGCGGAAAAGCCAGGTGCGCTCCTCCTGGGAGAAGCGGCCCAACGGCACCTACACCGTGAGCATGGCTTTGGATGACGATACGGGCAGCATCATGGACCTGAAGGTCATGGCACTCCAAGAGGAAATGGCCGTCATGCTGGCAGAGCGGTTCCGCAAAGCCCCGGAAAAGCTGTATAGCGAGATCATGAACATTCTGCTCAGCGACGGGCAGGACATGAAAAGCGAAAAGTGAGAAAAAAGTACCGCCCCGGACAGCCGTCCGGGGCGGTACTCTTTTTCACTTGACCACCACGTTCTCCTCTCCCAGAGTTTCCTTCGCCTCCTGGAGAAGAGCCTCATGGAGCAGGACCTGGGTGGCGAATACCTTGCGCGTATCCGCCATGACCATTTTTACCGGGGTAGTGCCGGGGAACATACTGAACACCAGCTTCATATGGCGGATGGCAGGATGGTCCAGGCTGGGGAATTTCAAGTACAGCACCTGGTGCTTTTCCCGAGGACGCTCCTCTGCCGGTACACTGTCCGCCCCGGAAAGGGGATAAACGGAATCGCACATGACCTGCGGGGCCTTCTCATCCCGGACGGACAGCCGCCCCTTCACCACCACCGCCTGATTTTCCCGCAAATACGCGCCGCAGGTGTCCAGCACCCGGGAAAAGCACAGCAGTTCCATGGAGGCGGTGTCATCCTCCACCGTGACGTAGGCCATGAGGCTGTTGTTTTTCGTGGTCTTCGTCTTGCTGGAGGTGACCACGCCGCAGATGGTGATCCGCTGGCCGTCTGCGAAGCGCTCCGGCCCGCCCTCCTGGGCAAAGTCCTCCAGAATAGATCCGATGGTGGGCGCGCGGAGCTTGCGCACCTGGTCCCGGTACTGGTCCATGGGATGGCCGGAGAGGTACAAGCCCGTGGTCTCCTTCTCCATATTCATGAGTTCCTGGGGCGTGAACTCCGGAATATCCGGCAAGGGGATTTCCTTCACAGGGGCTGTTCCGCCGGAAACGCCCGCCGCCATGGAGAAAAAGTCCATCTGTCCCTCCAGGTTTTTCCGCTGCTGGTCCGCCACGGAGTCCATGACCTTTTCATACACCTGGATCAGCTGGGACCGGCGGGCGCCCAGGGAGTCGAAGGCGCCGGAGCGGATGAGGTTTTCCACCGCCCGCTTGTTCATGTCACTGCCGTTCATCCGCTGGCAGAAATCCGTCAAAGAGGTAAAGGGGGCGCTCTCCCGCTCCCGCATGACCGCCTGGATGAAGCCCCGGCCGATGTTTTTGATAGCCACCAGGCCAAAGCGGATGCCTCCCTCCTCCACGGTGAAGCAGTCGCTGGAGCGGTTGATGTCCGGCGGCAGCAACTGAATGCCGCAGTCCTTGCACTCGTTGATATAACCGGAGACTTTGTCGGAGTTGTCCAGAACGGAGGTCAGCAGAGCCGCCATATACTCTTTGGTGAAATGGCATTTAAAGTACGCTGTCTGATAGGCCACCACCGCGTAGGAGACGGCGTGGGCCTTGTTGAAGGCGTAGTTGGCGAAGTCGTAGATCTCCTGGTAAATGGCCTGGGCGGTCTCCTCCGGGATGCCGTTGGCCACGCAGCCTGTAATGCCTCTTTCCTTGTCACCGTGGATGAAGGCGTCTTTTTCCTTTTGGATCTGGGCGGCTTTCTTTTTGGAAATGGCCCGACGCACCATGTCCGCCTGTCCCAAGGAGTAGCCGCCTAGCTGCTGGAAGATCTGGATGACCTGCTCCTGATAGACAATACAGCCGTAGGTGACGGACAGGATGGGCTTTAAGGCGGGATGCTTGTAGGTGACCTTTTTGGGGTCCTGGGAGCAGGCGATGAACCTGGGGATGGAATCCATGGGACCGGGGCGGTACAGGGCGATGACAGCGGTGATATCCTCGATGCTCTTGGGCTTGAGACCCACGCATACGCCGGTCATGCCGGAGGATTCGATCTGGAACACGCCGGAGGTCTTGCCGGCGGAGATCATGTCGAAGGTGTCCTTGTCATCCTCAGGAATGTCCTCCAGGCGGAAGTCCGGACGCTCCGTCCGGACCAGCTTCACCGCGTCATCCAGCACCGTCAGGTTCCGCAGGCCCAGGAAGTCCATTTTCAGAAGGCCCAGCTCCTCCAGGGTGGTCATAACGTACTGGCACACCACGGACTCGTCGTTTTTCGCCAGGGGGACATATTCGTACACCGGCCGCTTGGTGATGACCACGCCGGCGGCGTGGGTGGAGGCGTGGCGGGGCATTCCCTCCAGGGCCTTGGCGGTGTCAATGAGCTTTTTCACCTGCTCGTCCCGGTCGTACAGCTCCGCCAGGGGCTTGCTGAGCCGCAGGGCGTCGTCCAGGGTAATGTGGAGGGTGTTGGGCACCTGCTTTGCGATCTGGTCCACATCGGCATAGGGCATATTCATGACCCGGCCCACATCCCGGATGACGCCCCGGGCGGCCATGGTGCCGAAGGTCACGATCTGGGCCACGTGGTCATCGCCGTACTTCCGGCGGACATAGTCCACCACCTCGCCCCGCCGGGTGTCGCCGAAGTCCATGTCGATATCCGGCATGCTGACCCGCTCCGGATTCAGGAAGCGTTCAAAGTACAGGCTGTACTTCATGGGGTCGATGTCCGTGATATGGAGGCAGTAGCTGACCATGCTGCCCGCCGCGCTGCCGCGGCCGGGGCCAACGGGGATGCCCACGCTCTTGGCGTAGCGGACGAAGTCGGACACGATGAGGAAGTAGTCCGTAAAGCCCATCCGCTCGATCATGTTCTGCTCATATTCCAACTGGCCCCGGTGCTGGTCATTTTCCCCGTACCGCTCCCGGTAGCCCTCATCGCAGAGCTTTTTCAGGTAGGAAAAGCTGTCGTAGCCGGGAGGCAGCTGGAACTCCGGCAGGTGGTACTTGCCAAAGGTGAATTCCAGATTGCACATTTCCGCGATCTTGGCCGTGTTTTCAATGGCGCCCTCATAGCCAGAGAACAGCGCCGTCATCTCGTCCTCGCTGCGGAGGTAGAAGTTCCGGGGCTCGTAGCGCATGCGGTTTTCATCGTCCAGGGTCTTGCCCGTCTGAATACACAGCAGCACATCGTGGGCCTCGGCATCCTCCTTGCGGAGGTAATGGGCGTCGTTGGTGCACACCATGGGGATGCCTGTCTCCTGGTGGATACGCAGCAGTCCCCGGTCCACCTCCGCCTGCTCCGGGATGCCGTGGTCCTGGAGCTCCAGATAAAAGTGGTCCGGTCCGAAAATGTCCGCCATGTCCAGGGCGTATTGCTTGGCGTTTTCGTATTCTCCGTTCCGCAGCATCCGGGGGATCTCTCCGGCAAGGCAGGCCGACAAGGCAATGAGGCCCTGGCTGTGCTCCTTCAGCAGCGCCAGGTCGATGCGGGGCTTGATGTAAAAGCCCTCCGTCCAGGCCATGGACACCATGTAGGAGAGATTTCGGTAGCCCTCCTCATTCTCACACAGCAGCACCAGATGGCGGCTCTCGGCGTCGAATTCGTGGACCTTGTCGAACCGGGAGCGGCCCTTGGGCGTCACATACACCTCGCAGCCGATGATGGGCTTGATTCCCTCCGCCTTGCAGGCCCGGTAAAAGTCGATGACGCCGTACATAACGCCGTGGTCCGTGATGGCGCAGGCGGTCTGGCCCATGTCCTTCACGACCTTGGGCAGGTCCCGGATGCGGCAGGCGCCGTCCAGCAGGCTGTACTCCGTATGGACATGTAAATGGACAAAGGACATGAGCTATTCCTCTACTTCCTCAAATTTCTCCCGTAAAAAGCACAGAATGCTTTCGGCCCCTTCATAAGTATCAATATCTCTGCATGCGTGGATGAGATGTCGTAGATACAGCGCCGCCGCGACAGCCGCCACCACCATCGTTTCCACATTGCGGGGCGATAAAAACCATAAGCTGTATACGATCACGAGCGCAAAGACGGCAAACAGCAGCTTTCCCGCCGGGTGGATGCGGAACCGCCCGGACAGGACGCTGCCCCCCTGTCCGTCGGAGCGAACCTTGCCGCAAAAGGGATTGTTCCACTGCCAGTCCATGCGCCGCCCCTTGGTCCAGCCCACACCGTGGCCCCTCGGGATCCAGCCGTCTTCCGCAGTATAGCGGCGAACGGTGGTTCTGGTCACCGTGAAACGCCTGCCCCTCCACCTGGTCTTGACGCAGACCTCCAGCTTTGCCGTCCGGTCTTGGAAGCGGACCGCCCCCGGCAATACGCGGGGGAGCTGCTCCGGCGGCAGGGGACTGTGAAATTGGTAGCTTCGGGACATCCGGATCGTTCTCCTCTTTTCGTGAACACTCTCAAAAGCGGCAAGGTTTTTCCAGCTTTTCGCCGCAGTTCGGGCAGGAATGCGGAATAGGCGACATCATGCGAAAGGGTTTTTGCAGCGGTGCTCCGCATTTGGAACAGACACACCCATTCACCAGCACATGGTTCCCGCAGAGGCACAGACAGAGGAGCCAGCCGCAGCAAAGAATACCAAGTACGCCAGGGTCTCCAAATCCCATCCAGCGGACCAAAGCACCTATGGGAAGCGCGACAAAGCCGGCGCATAC
Organism: uncultured Dysosmobacter sp.; assembly: GCA_934590165.1. Lineage (GTDB taxonomy): Bacteria > Bacillota > Clostridia > Oscillospirales > Oscillospiraceae > Oscillibacter. Next base: position 25,092 of record CAKTOO010000020.1, read on the forward strand.
AAGGCCGCAGCCCAGGTGGCGAGCCCGGAAACAATCCATTTCCCGCTTCATTTCAGATTCTCCTTTCCCCGGGCTGCCGATTCCCGCAGGAGATTTTCCTCGATAAAGGCGATGGTCTCCCGCTGCTGGCGGCGGTTGAGCGCCGGGGCCAGCTTTGTCAGTAAAAACCAGCACAGGCCGCCCCATAGAAGCACGCAGAAACTCAGCGTCGCAAGTGCATAGGCGCTCAATCCGGTAAAGGCCAATCCCACTGCAAAAGCCACCGCCATCATTCCCAACAGAAGATTCCGCATGGCCTTGGTCGGGCAGAAGCCGCCGCAGATGCGGCAGCCTCCCTCCGCCGCCGTCACCGTGCCCACAAAGGGCAGCAGCGGCTTCACCTGCCACATACCGCCGGTTTTCACCAGATAAAACCCGCCGTCCGGCAGCAGCCGGGTTAAGACTTGGTTCTCCTCATACGCCCAGCCGGATCTCATGGGACGGGCACGGACCTGCAGCCGGGCACAGACCTGCTCCGGGGAGAGCCGGCTGTCAAACATATAGTGCTTCATAGACTGCCGTTCCCCCCTTCAAAGGCGGTCAGCTCCGCTCCGCCAGCATTTCCTCCACCACTTCCACAGCGGTGACGATGAGGATATCACAGTGCTTGTCCACACCCAGGCGGACAGCGGCGGGCGTTTTTTCCTCCGTGGGCTCGATGCGGGCCCGCAGCAGGTCGCCGCAGCGGCTCAGGCCGTCGAACCGGGCCTGAAAGCGCCGCAAAAACTCCTTGGCCTGAGCGTAGACCCGACGCTTTCCCTCGGCATCAGCGCCGTCGGTGAAGGGAAACAGCAGTCCCAGGGTGATGACCGCGCCGTTGGCGGCGCCGCATAGCTCCTGGTGGGTGGCGCCTACGCCGCCGCCCAGGCCGCCGGTCACGGCAAAGCCTGTGGCAGCCTCCAGCTTCGTCAGGTCCTCAAAGGCCATCAGCACGCTCTGGGCGCAGTTGTAGCCGCTGTGGTGATATTGTAATGCCAGTTCGCAACGATCCATCGTTCATTCTCCTTCTCTGATGTCATTCAGTCCATAAGTCTTAATTCTTTCAAATATGCCTCCAGCAGCATCACGGTTTCCGCAATGAACGCGGCGCAGATCCGCCGGCTGCCCAGCTGTTCCGCCAGCTGCCGGTCCTCCGGCTTTGGCTCCAGATCCAGCAGGCCGCCGCAGCGGGTGCAACCGAACCGCTCCGCAAAGCGGCGCCGGAACTCCGCCGCCGCCTCATAGACCCGGCGCTTGGCATCCAGGTCATCCGCCTGGGTATGGGGCACCAGCAAGCCCAGCACCAATACCGCACCGCTGAGAGCACCGCACGCCTCCTCCTTGCTCCCGCCAAAACCGCCGCCCAGGCCGCCGGCAACGGCTTTTGCCGTCTCCTCCGTCAGCCCCGTCAGGTCCCCAAAGGACAGCAGCACACACTGCGCGCAATTGAAGCTCCTTTTCCGGTAAGCCTCCGCCATCTCCCAACGCGTCATGGTCTCAGCTCCTTGTTTCTCCTCATTTCAATCATTTGCAAGTCAATTTCCTTTATAGGGCTTTTGCCAGCTCCACCAGCTTCCGCAGCCGGTGGTTCAAGCAGGATTTCGTCACCGGCGGGTCGAATTCCTCCGCCAGCTCGGAAAGGGTCAGCTCCGGGCTGGCCACCCGCAATGCCGCCGTCTGCCGGAGCTTTTCCGGCTGCTTTTCCAAAAGGCCCGCCGCATCCAGCTTCCGGATGGCCTCCATCTGCTCTTGGGCGGCGCCAACGGCCTTGTCCACATTGGCGCTGTCGCAGTTGAGACGGCGGTTCACGCTGTTGCGCAGGTCCTTTTCCATTTTGGCGGTCATAACGTTCATGGACGCCACCGGCGCGCCAATGAGGGTCAAAAAGTCCTCGATCTGGTCGCTTTGCTTGAAGTAGGTCACGAAGCTTCCATTTCGGGTGACGCTTTTGGGAGGATAGCCGCTCTCCCGCAGCAGGACCTCCAGTTCCCGGCTCACCTGACCGTGGGAGGTGGTCAGCTCCAGGTGGTAGCGCTTCAGGGGGTCCGTGATACTGCCGCCGGCGAAGAACACGCCCCGCAAAAAGGCTGCCCGGCAGCAGTCCTCCTCCAGCATGGCGAAATTGATGTGTAGCACCAGGTTCTGCCTGGGGTCAAAGCCTAGGGTGTTGGTGATGTGGTCCAGCTTTTTTCGCTCCGTGATCTGGAACACCAGCTTTCCCTCCGCTCCCGGCTCCGGCTGGCGGTCAAACCGCAGGCCGAAGGCCCGGTGGAACAGGCGGGGCAGCCGGGCGGCAAAGTTGGGATTTTCCGTCACCACCCGGACTTCCGCCGACTGGAAGGTGTTGCAGTAGAGCAGGATGCCGTATGCCTCCGCCCGGGCGCAGCACAGCCGCTGCACCGGCAGGCGGCACAGTTCATTTTTCGTGTCAAAGGAAAAGGACATGAGAGGTTCCTTTCTTTTGGGATTCCAAGGCCCCGTTACCGCCGCTCCACCTGGTAGGTGTCATCCCGGTAATCAAAGCTGTCGCCGGCAATGCGGACGCTGCGCTCCGCGTGGAGCAGGATGAGCTCCCGGGCCAGGTGGCCGGGATGGTGGCGGACGAATCCGTTTTTCACCGTGGCCACCGGCCGGTCGATGACCTCCACGCCCAATGCGGCGCAGGCCTCCCGGTCACACCGCAGCAGCTCGGCCCCCTCCTCGGCGTACCGGGCGGCCACTCCCTTGGGGATGGGAGAGGAGTTGGTGAGGCACAGGTCGAACAGTTCCGGTGCCGAGTGCTCGAAAATGGCCTGGATGTGATCGGAGACCGTATAGCCCTCCGTCTCTCCCTCCTGGGTCATGACATTGCATACGTAAACTTTCAAGGCACCGGAAGATTGAATGGCCTCCACGATGCCGTCCACCAGCAGGTTGGGAATGATGCTGGTGTACAGGCTGCCGGGGCCCAGAACGATCATATCCGCCTCCCGGATGGCCTCCAGAGCCGCCGGCAGGGCCTTTGGATGCTCCGGCAACAGTCGCACCTGGCGGATGCGGCAGTCCTCTTTTTTCTTGCAGTAGAAGATCTTCGACTCACCGATGACGCTGGCGCCGTTTTCAAACTCCGCCTCCAGCCGCACATCGGCGGTGGTCACCGGCAGCACCCGTCCTGTCAGGGCCAGGACCTCTCCCATGCGGCTCACCGCCACGTCAAAGGAGGGAGAGATGCCGTTCATGGCCGCCAGGAACAGATTGCCGAAGCTCTGGCCCGCGAGGGACCCCTCCGTAAAACGGTAGTGAAGCAGCTCGCTCATCAGCGGCTCCGTGTTGGCCAAGGCTTCCATGCAGTTGCGGATGTCCCCCGGCGGGGGCATACCCAGGTCCTGGCGCAGCATTCCGGAGCCGCCGCCGTCATCCGCTACGGTCACCACGGCGGAGAGGTTCTCCGTGTAGTGCTTCAAACCCCGCAGCATGGTGGACAGGCCATGGCCGCCGCCGATGGCCACGATCCTGGGGCCGTGCTCCTTGGGGAGGCGGTAAGAGGCACGTTTCGTATCCATCAGCACACCTCCTCAGCCGCCACGGCTGATGTCCCGATGGTTTTCCGCCGTCTGGTACCCAAGGCCCCGGATGTACTCCGCCAGAGCGTGGGTCACCGCCACGGAGCGGTGGTGGCCGCCAGTGCAGCCCACGCCGATGAACAGGCTGGTCTTGCCCTCCTCGGCGTACAGAGGCAGCGTGAAAGACAGCAGGTCCTCCAGCTTTTTCATGAAGCTGCCTGTCTGCGGAAAACTGAACACATAGTCCGCCACCGGCGCATCCAGCCCCGTCTGGTGGCGCAGCTCATCGATGTAAAAGGGGTTGGGCATGAAGCGCACATCCAGCACCAGGTCCGCTTCCATAGGCAGGCCGTATTTAAAGCCAAAGGATGTGACACTGACCACCAGGCCGCTCTTTTCATCCTTGCCGTCAAACAGCCGCAAAAGCTCTGCCCGCAGCTGGGCGGTGGAGGTACGGGAGGTGTCGATGATAAAGTCCGCCCGGGCACGGACCGGCTCCATCATGGTCCGCTCCTTTTCCACTGCCTCCGCCAGGGATGTGGTGTCTCCGCTGAGGGGATGGCGGCGGCGGGTCTCCTTGTACCGCTTGATGATGGTCTCCGGCGACGCCTCCAAAAACAGCATCCGGCAGGCACCGTCCATGGTTTTCAGCTGGTCCAGCACGGTGAACAGCTCCGTAAAGGAGCTGGCTGTCCGCACATCGTATACCAGAGCCACCCGGTCATAGCGGCCGTTGCCGCCGGCGCAGAACTCCGCGAATTTCAAAATCATGGCGGCAGGCATATTGTCCACAATATAAAAGCCCATGTCCTCCAGGAAAGAGGCCGCCTTGCTCTTTCCCGCGCCGGACAGGCCGGAGATGATGAGAATTTCCATACATGCCTCCTGTCACCGGATGATGCGGACCTCCGGCTCCAGCCGGACGCCTTGCTCCTCCCACACTCGCTGCTGGACCTGGCGGATGAGCTCCAGCACATCCCCGCAGGTGGCGCCGCCGGTGTTGATGAGGAAGCCGGCGTGCTTCTCACTGACCTGGGCGCCGCCCACCGTCAGGCCCTTCAGACCACACTGCTCGATGAGGGTGCCGGCAAAATATCCGGTGGGCCGCTTGAAGGTGCTGCCGGCGGAGGGCCACTCCAACGGCTGGCTGGCCTTCCGCCGCTCCATGAGCTGGCGCATCTGGGCCCGAATGGCCTCCGGGTCGCCGGGCTGCAGGCGCACCACGGCGCCCAGCACCACCGCCTCCGGGTGGTCTGTGAACAGGCTGTGGCGGTAGCCAAGGTCCAGCTCCGCCAAAGGAATGGTGCGGACGCCGTCCGGAAACAGAGCCGTGACGGATTCCAACACCTGGCTCATCTCTCCGCCATAGGCCCCGGCGTTCATGCACACGGCGCCGCCCAGGGTACCGGGAATGCCGTGGGCAAATTCCAGCCCCGCAAGGCCCTGCTTGCAGGCAAAGTCCGCCAGCCGCGCCAGGGACACGCCGGCGGCGGCGCTGATGCGGCCGTCCCCCCGCGCCTCCATGGCGTGCATGGCGGCGGAGGTGTCGATGACCAAGGCATCCAGCTCCCCGTCCGGCGCCAAGAGGTTCGTGCCGTTGCCGATGACCAGGGTCCGAATGCCCTGCTCCTGGGCAAAGCCCATGAGCAATACCAGCTGCTCTCCCGCCGCCGGGCAGGCCATGCGCTTTGCCGGCCCTCCGATGCGGAAGGAGGTATGGCGGCTCATGGGCTCGTCACGAAGCATATGCAGGTCCGGCAGGTATTCCGCCGTCCATTGATCCAATTGTGTCGTCCAATCCATGAAAGGACCTCCCTATTTCAGATGGCGCGGCCCAACAGCGCCGCGCCGATGATACCGGCGTCGTTGCCCAGTTCCGCCCGCACGATACGGGGAACTTGGTCCGTGTGTCGGGCATAGCATTCCCGTGCCACGATGTCCCGCACCGGCTTCAGCAGCAGCTGCTCCGGTGCCGCGGCCACACCGCCGCCCAGAGCCACCGCCTCGGGATGCAGGATATTCACCAGATCCGTCAGACCCGTGGCAAGGTACCGGGCATATTCCCCGCACAGGGCCAGGGCCGTTTCGTCGCCCATCTGGGCAGCCTGGAAGGCGGTCCTGCCCTCCACACCGCCGTTTTCCGCGGCAACCGTGTGAAGCGCGCTCTCGGGATGGGCGGCCATGGCCTCCTTCGTCAGGCGGATGAGGCCGGTGGCGGAGGCGTAAGCCTCCCAGCAGCCTCTGCGGCCACAATTGCAGGGAGCACCGCCAGAGACGATGACGATATGGCCCACCTCACCGCCGGCACCCATGCCGGTGTGCAGCTTTCCGTTGAGGATAAGGCCGCCGCCGATGCCGGTGCCCAACGTGACCACGACAAAGTTTTTCGTGCCCCGTCCGGCGCCGCAGCTCCACTCGCCCACGGCGGCACAGTCCGCGTCGTTGCCCAGCAGCAGCGGCAGGTCCAGATACCGGCGGAACAGCTTTTCCATAGGCACATGGGACATAGGGATATTGGCGGTGTACAGAATTTCTCCGCCGGACACGGCGCCGGGGATGCCGATACCCACGTATTCGATGTCCTCCAGCGCGGCGCCGCCCTTGCGCATCACGGCCTCCGCCAGGCCCGACAAGGTCCGGGCAAACCCCTCCGCCCCCGGGAATTCGCCCAGTGGCGTTTTCTCCGTGGCCAGGATCTCGCCCTTTTCATTGACCAAGCCGGCCTTCAGATTGGTTCCGCCTACGTCGATTCCAATATACAGCATATGTCTTTTCTCCTCTTTAACGCGGCTTGCTACCGGCGTCCGCCCGCTGGTCCACCCGGCGGGCCAACTCCTGGGCGGCGTTGTATCCGAATTTCCGGTGACGGTTGTTCATGGCGGCCACCTCCACGATGCTGGCCAGGTTCCGGCCCGGCCGCACAGGGATGGTGACGATGGGCACCTGCACATCCAGAATGTCGGTGAAATGGTCCTCAATGCCCAGACGGTCATAAAACTTCGTCTGATCCCATTGCTCAAAATGCACCACCAGGTCCAGCTGGGACTCCGTTTTGATGGCCCGCATACCGAACAGCTGCCGCACATCAATGACACCGATGCCCCGCAGCTCGATATAGTGGCGGATGACCTCCGGCGCCGTGCCGATGAGCTGGTCGGAGATGCGCCGCAGTTCTACGGCGTCATCCGCTACCAGGCGGTGGCCCCGCATGATGAGCTCGATGCCAGCCTCGCTCTTGCCGACACCGGAGTCGCCGGTGATCATGACACCCTCGCCGTAAATGTCCAGCAGAACGCCGTGACGGGTGACGCAGGGGGCCAGGGCCCGGTTCAGGTACTCGATGGTGTGGCTGGTGAAATCCACCGTGGTCTCCTCGGTGCGGAGCAGGGTCTTCTCATGCTCCACAGCGCTCTCCAGGCACTCCGGAAAGCAGTCCAGGCCCCGGGAGATCACCAGGGCGGGGATGTCATACAAAAACAGGTCATCAAAGCACTTGCGGCGCTGTTCATCCGTCAGGCTCTTGAGATATGTCACCTCGGCCTTGCCGATGACCTGGAGGCGGCGGGGGTCAAAATAATCATAAAAATCGTGGAATTGCAGTCCCGGGCGGTTCACATCGTTGATGGTCAGCAGGGCCGTGTCGAAATCGCTGCCCTTGTTCAGCACCTGCAAATTAAAGATGGAGACAAATTCCGTGATCTTCAAGCCTTTTTCATACATCGCGCATTCTTCACCTTTCCGGCGCGGCAGCGCCCCTCTCCGCCCGGTCCGGGCCATGCGAACGCCCGGCAGAACGGTCAAAAAAACTTTTGGGGAAAACTGTTTTTATTATATATGAATTTCCGCCATTGCGCAACACTTTCGCCGCTGGGAACCCTCTGCCGGCCCGCTGAAAATTCCTTGAATTTTTTTGAAAATTTTGCTTGCTTTTTTTCGTTTTTTCTGTTATGATATCAGCTGTGCTTGTGAAAAGCGGCACGGAAGTACGCAACAGCAAGGAGGTGCAACGGATGGCAAAGTGCGAGTTCTGCGACAAGGGCGTTACCTTCGGCATTCAGGTTTCCCACTCTCACCGGCGTTCCAATCGTCCCTGGAAGCCCAATGTGAAGCGCGTGAAGGCAATCGTCAACGGTTCCCCCCGCCATGTGTATGTTTGTACCCGGTGTATGCGTTCCGGTAAGGTCACCAGAGCGGTCTGATTGTACAAACAAAAAGCCCGGACAAAAGTCCGGGCTTTTCTTTTTTCCCAAAAACGGGAGCAGGCAGCTGCCTGCTCCCGTCTGTTTTCAATTTTCCGCAGCGGCAAGCGCTTCCAAAAAAGCGACGGTTCCCCGCCTCTCCGGCTGGACCTCCGTCTGGAGCGCCGTTCCCGGCAGGCAGAGCCGCGCCAGGAGCGTGTGTTCGTGATGGGGCAGTTTTCCAGGGAAACGCCCTTCAGGGCTTTCCAGGGGATGGAGGTAAACTCCGCGCTGTATGTCTGCTCCCCTTTCTTCTCCGGTTTGCCGCTGCGCAGCAGCAGCAATTCCCGGTCATTGTGCAGATACAGCGTACCGGCAAACTCCTCCTTGCGCTTCCACGGAAGACGCCGGTCCGTCCGCAGATCGTCCCAGCAGGGCTGGTATGCGTCTATTGAGAAGTCCATCCCCCGCTCCCGCAGGTCCCGCATCTGGTTATAGAGCCAAATGTCGATATCCGTTTCCCGCAGGTCCGGGTCCCCCCGGAGCGTAGTACTGCCCGCTCCGCTGTACGATTGCCACACCAGGTCCGCGAAGCGCCACATGACATCGGCAGAGACTGTATTGTACGGCAGGCGCAGCTGGGCACTTTCCCCGTAAATGGTGCACACGCCGTGGAGCAGCCGCTGGTACAGGCGGATGCCGGTAATATCCTCATAAGGCATCCGGACAGTCTCCACAGTCTTCTCCTGGCGGCTCCAAGCGTGAACGCCGTCATCATCAGCGGCCACCACATAATCATAGAGGTCCATATCCGGCGAGGCCCGCCGCCGCTCAATGTCCCTGGGGATCTTGAACAGCATCCGATACGGCCTCCCCCGGTCCACATAGGGTACAAACAGAGGTGGCAAAGGATGGCCGTCATCGATCTCATAAAGTCAGGGTCCAAAGGCGTCGTATTCCGAGATCCGCACGTTCCACTCCCCTTTTCGTTACATTTCGTTACATCCAGGTCGTCTCCAGCAATTCGTCTTTCTTGGCCCGGGTCATGAGCTCTGTCACCACATCCCGCACCTGCTTGCCGTGATAGAGCACATCATAGGCGCAGCGGCAGATAGGCATATCCACACCCTCCCGCTGGGCCAGTTGGTAGATGCTTTCGGCAGCGTAGTAGCCTTCCACCACAGCACCCACTTCCTCCATGGCCTCCTGCACGGTCTTTCCCTCTCCAATGAGGATACCGGCACGGTTGTTCCGGGAGTGCATGGAGGTGCAGGTGACGATGAGGTCGCCCATGCCGGCCAGGCCGCCGAAGGTGCGGCGGGTGCCGCCCAGCTGCTCCCCCAGGCGGGTGATCTCCGCCATGGCCCGGGTCATGAGAAGGGCTTTCGTGTTGTCCTGAAAGCCCAGGCCCGTGCAGATGCCGCAGCTGAGCGCCACAACGTTTTTCAGTGCGCCGGACAGCTCCACGCCAATGATGTCATAGCTGGTATAAATGCGGAAATAATCGTTCATGAAAGCATCCTGGACGAACCGGGCCGCCGTCCGGTCCGGGCAGGCGGCCACGCAGCCCGTGGGCATCCGGATGCCCACCTCCTCCGCGTGAGAGGGGCCGGAAAGGGCAACCACTTTACAAATATGATGCGTCTCCTCCTGGAGCACCTGGCTCATACGGAGGTTAGTATCCCGCTCAATGCCCTTGGACACGGACACCAAAATACTGTCCGGCCGCAGGTAAGGAGCCGCCTTTTTTCCGGTGTCCCGGACGGCAAAGGAAGGCGCCGCGCATACCACCATGTCCGCCCCTTCCAACACTGAGAGGTCGCCGGTGACATGGAGGCTCTCCGGCAGTGGGACGCCTTTCAAAAGGGGATTCTCCCGCGTCCGGGCCATTTCCTCCGCCTTGGCGGGGTTGTGGGACCAGAGATATGTCTCGTGGCTGTTGTCACAGAGGACCCGGCTCAGCGCCGTGCCCCAGCCGCCGCTGCCCAGCACAACTGCTTTCATGATGACTCCTCCTTTATGAGTGTTTCCGGTGCAGGCTGAATTTATTTTCCGTCCCGCTCAAAAGCCGCTTGATGTTGCCGCGGTGCTGCCACACCACCAGGCCTCCGCAGATGAAGGCCAGCACCACGATGCCCGGGTCTGGATAGCAGTACCAGGAGATGAAGGGAAAGCTGGCCCCGGCCCAGAGAGAACCCAGGGATACATACCGGGTCAGGATGGTGAGAATGAGAAAGCCGCCCCACACTACCAGGGCCACCCGCCAGTCGATCATGATGGCGATGGTGCCGCCGGAGAGGATGCCCTTGCCGCCCTTGAAGTGGAACATGCAGGGGAACATATGGCCCAGCAGGCAGAATACGCCGGTCCAGTATTTGCCCAGAAGCGCGTTTCCCATCATTCCGAATATCCATGCGCCAACCAGGACGGCAATCACCGCCTTCAGCACGTCGCACAAAATGACTACAAGGGTCAAAGGGCCACCGAAGGTGCGGTGGAAATTGGTCAGGCCCGCGTTGCCGCTGCCATGGGTGCGGACATCATCCCGCAGGATATATTTGGAGACGATCACAGCCCCATTGAAGCAGCCCAGGAAATAGGAAATAACGGCGGTGCCGCCATAGTAAAGTAAGGTCGTCAACAACCAGTACTCACCCATCGTTCAGTCCTCCTTATCGCCTTTCTGGCGGATGGAAAGGATCACAGGGGTGCCCTCCAAGCCGAAGGTATTGCGGATGCAGTTTTCAATATACCGCTGGTAAGAGAAATGGAACAGCCGGGCATCGTTGCAGAAAATAACAAAGTGAGGCGGCTTGACTCCCACTTGAGTCATATAGTAGATCTTCAGCCGCCGGCCCTTGTCCGTGGGGGGCTGCACCCGGGTCTGGGCATCCTCCAGGACGTTGTTCAGCATACCGGTGGTGATACGGGTCGCCGCCTGGTTGCTGACATAGTCGATAAGCTCAAACAACCTGTCCACCCGCTGGCCGGTCTTGGCGGAGATGAACAGAATGGGGGCATAGGTCATGAAAGCCAGGTCCTGGCGGACTTTCTCCCGCATCCGGTCCATGGTCTTGTCATCCTTTTCCACCAGGTCCCACTTGTTGATGACGATAATGCTGGCCTTGCCGGCCTCATGGGCCAGGCCTGCCACCTTGGTATCCTGCTCCGTGACGCCCTCGGTGGCATCGATCATGATAAGGCACACATCACTGCGCTCGATGGCCATGGTGGCCCGGAGAACGCTGTATTTTTCAATGTCCTCCTCCACCTTGGACTTCTTGCGGATACCGGCGGTATCGATGAATACGAACCGGCCCTGTTCGTTTTCAAAGCGGGAGTCAATGGCGTCCCGGGTGGTGCCGGCCACATTGGACACGATGACCCGCTCCTCCCCCAAGATCTTGTTCACCAGGGAGCTCTTGCCGGCGTTGGGCTTGCCGATGACGGCCACCTTGATGGCGTCATCCTCTTCCTCCTCTTCCTCCTCCGGGGGGAAGTACTGAACGCAGGCGTCCAGCAGGTCGCCGGTGCCATGGCCGTGGACGGCGGAGACGGCGATGGGGTCGCCAAGGCCCAGGTTGTAAAACTCGTAAAAGTCCGGGTCCACGGCGCCGGTGGAGTCCATCTTGTTCACCGCCAGCACGATGGGCTTGCCGCTGCGCAGCAGCATGTTCGCCACCTCGTGGTCAGAGGCGGTGAGGCCGGTCTTGATATCCGTCAAAAACACGATGACGGTGGCGTTGTCGATGGCGATCTGGGCCTGGTCCCGCATGAACTCCAGGATCTGGTTGTCCGTACGGGGCTCGATGCCGCCGGTGTCGATGAGCGTGAACTGGCGGCCGTTCCAGTCCGTCTCTCCATAAATACGGTCCCGGGTGACGCCGGGGGTGTCCTCCACGATGGAAAGCCGCCTGCCGATCAGCTTGTTAAACAGCATGGACTTGCCCACGTTGGGGCGGCCTACGATAGCAACGATAGGTTTCGACATATTGTCTCCCTTTCCAGAGCGCCGCCGCTTCCCCGCTTGCAGCGAAGGGACTGCCGGGTGCTCACAGTTCTTTTCATAAAATCCCATGATGTATTATACCCGCTCCCAACCAGATACGCAAGCATAAAGCGCAGCTTTCGACGCTCCTCAAGAACGCATTTCCGCTCTCAAACGCAAAAAGTTAGGAGGGAAGAATCCTTCTTCCCTCCTAAAGCAAGCATGCGCAAATCCTTATTTAGAGACGACGGACTTAACAACCTTGACCTCACGGCCATTGTAAGTACCGCACTCCTGGCACATTCTGTGAGGCAGGTGCAGCGCACCGCATTTCGGGCATTTTACGAGACCGGGGACAGCCAGCTTCCAAGTGGAGCTGCGCCGCTTGTCGCGTCTTGCTTTGGATACTTTTCCCTTAGGTACTGCCATTGTGACACCTCCTTGATCTTTCAAAGGCCCGGGAGGTCAAGCCCGTCCTTAGTTTGTTTCTTTATTTGTTCTCCAAAAGCTTGGCCAGGACTGCGAGCCGCGGATCCACTTCCTTTTCACAGGAACAGGGGCCGAGGTTCAGGTCAGCGCCGCACCGGGGGCACAGTCCCTTACAATCTTCCGAACACAATGTCTTCGTGTCCATTTCGAGGATGAACGCGGTCCGGGCCAGGTCGGAAATATCCACCTTGCCCTCCTCCAGCAGGACGATCTCATCGTTGTCCTCGTCCTGAAGCTCCTCCGCCAGCATACAGCTGTACGGAACCTCTTTGTCCTGGAGAAATTCCTTTCCGCAACGGTCGCACACGGCGTCCAGTACAGAGCGGGCCGTCAGATCCAGATGCAGCACATCAGCGCTGCTGTACACCCTGCCCTCCACCGTCACGGGACGGGAAACGGGATGCCGGCCGGAAAACTCCAGATCGGACAAATCCATTTCAAACTGGAAGGTCAACTCTTTGGCGGGGTCCCGCAGGATGGGTTTTACATCAAAAAGCATAAGCTACCTCGCAATGACACGAGTAGTATTATAAGGGATACACCACTCGTTGTCAAACTATTTTTTTAAAAAAATGTTATCTTTTTTTCTCCTTGCCGCCGGTGTCCCGGTTGGGGTCAAAGCAGCTGCCGGTCAGGTCGATGCCCATGATGGCCGTGCGGAAGCCGGTGCGCAGGACTTCATAGGTGGTGATATAGTACGCCTGCTTGGGCCAGCGGTCCGCCCAGCTCTGCCGCAGAACGCCGGCAAACCGTCCGCACAAAGGATCGGGCTCCTCCAGAAGCATGGGGGAAAGGAAGCAGACCACCGCCTGCCGTTCATCCACGATCCGCGCTCCCCGGCCCAGCAGGCGCTTATTCCAGCGCTGTTCCAGGGCGTCCAGCATGGCATCCGCCAGTTTTTGCAGCCCCTCCACATCTTCCGCCTCCCGGACAGCCTGGGCGTACAGGGGAGCAAACCGCTCCTGATACCGGCGAAAGGCCTCCTCATACTCCGCACGGTTGAACCGCTTCAGCCAGTCGCCGGCTTCCCAAACGGCGGCACAGAGCGCATCCACGTTCATAGCTCCTCCTCTTCTCCGCCGGTCTCCTCCGGCTCGCCGTCAACTTCTTCCGATTCACCGGCTGTCTCCTCCGCCGCGCCGAGCTCCTCCGGCTCGTCAGACCAGGAAGATGGGTCATCCTTATGCTCCACACCGTAGCGGTATGCTTTCCACTCCCGCCAAAGCAGCCAGCAGCCCGCGACAGCAAAGACCACCGCCGCGCCGATGCTCAGGGCTTTGTAATCACTCTCTCCAATGTCGGTGATCAGCTGATAGGCCAGATACAGCAAATAGCCGCCGGCCAGGATCATAAACGCATTGGTCCGCCCTGTCTGCTTTTTTTCGGGACCTTGTTTCTCCATTCAGTTTCTCCTGCCTTCCCGTAAAAATTCTTGTTCCCATCGCTTTACAAGTCCGCCGGAAACAGGTATGATAAATGCGATTTCACCATATTTCGGAGGACATCATGCGGGAATTCACCATTGGAAAAAATGACGCTGGCCAGCGGCTGGACCGCTTCGTGGCAAAGAATCTGCCGCTGCTGCCCCCTGCCCTGCTGCAAAAATATATCCGCCTCAAGCGCATCAAGGTCAACGGCAAGGGCTCCAAGCGGGATGTGCGGCTGAACGCCGGCGATGTTCTTCAATTATATATCAACGACGAGTTTTTTGACAAGCCCTCTGAGGAAAACATGTTCCTGACGCTTTTCAATCCCCAGCTGGACATCGTATATGAGGATGAAAACCTGCTGCTGGTGAACAAACGCCCCGGCCTGGTGGTCCACGCCGACGAGACGGAGAAGGTGAACACCCTCATCAACCACATCCAGGCCTATCTGTACCAGAAGCGGGAATGGAATCCCAAGTGGGAAAACACTTTTGCTCCTGCCCTGTGCAATCGCATTGACCGGAACACCGGCGGCATTGTCATCGCCGCCAAAAACGCCGAGACGCTTCGTATCATCAACGAGAAGATCAAAAACCACGAACTGGAAAAAAGCTACCTCTGCGTCACCGTGGGACACCCCCGGCCCGCTGAAGGGCGCATTGAGGGCTTTTTGCTGAAGGACGAGGCCAAAAAGCAGGTCTCCTTTTACCACAAGCCCGTCCCCGGCGGCAAGACCGCCGTCACGCTGTACAAAACGCTGGAGAGCCGCGGTCCGCTGTCTTTGGTGGAGTGCCGCCTGCTGACCGGCCGGACCCACCAGATCCGGGTCTCCATGGCGGAGATCGGCTGTCCCCTGCTGGGCGACGGCAAATATGGCCAGGGCGCCGTCAACAAGCAGTATCATGAGACCCGCCAGGCCCTGTATTCCTATCAGCTGGCCTTTGCCTTCACCACGGACGCCGGAGTGCTGGAATATCTGCGGGGCAAGGAGTTCCGCGTGGACAGTGTTCCTTTCCGGGACAAGTATTTTCCCCCGAAATGACCCCCGTCTCCCCAGGCGCGGGGCCCCATGGCCCTGGGGAGGAATTTCCCTCGTAAAATATAGGTAATTCCCTTGACATTTGGGGATACTTCCGATATAGTTCAAATTGCTGAATTTCGACGAGAAAGGTTCCCCCTCAACAGAGAGAAGAGGCGCATGTGTTTATACAAAAATATGATTGAAATGGGGGAGGATACATGTCCAAAGAGTTGATTCGCCTGCGGGACCTGTGCATGGCGTTTGACGACGAACCTGTATTGAATCACATCGATCTTTATATCAATGACAAAGAATTCCTCACATTGCTCGGACCCAGCGGGTGCGGTAAGACCACCACGCTGCGGATTATTGGCGGCTTCGCGACTCCTACGTCCGGAGACGTCCTGTTCGACGGTGTGAGGATTAATGACGTTCCGCCCTATCAGCGGCAGATCAATACCGTTTTCCAAAAATACGCCCTGTTCCCCCACCTGAACGTGTACGAAAATATTGCGTTCGGCCTGCGGATGCAGCGGCGGCCCGATCCCAATGACCCCACCGGAAAGAGGAAGGTAAAAATTCCCGAGGAGGAGATCAACCAGCGGGTCATGGAAATGCTGGAGGTCATCAGCCTCAAGGGCTTCGAGCACCGCAAGCCCGACGCCCTCTCCGGCGGCCAGCAGCAGCGGGTGGCCATCGCCCGGGCCCTGGTGAACCGGCCCAAGGTTTTGCTGTTGGACGAGCCTCTGGGCGCTTTGGATCTGAAGCTCCGCAAGGACATGCAAATCGAGCTTAAGCGCATCCAGCAGCAGGTGGGCATCACGTTCATCTACGTGACCCACGACCAGGAGGAGGCCCTGACCATGTCCGACACCATCGTGGTCATGGACAAGGGCTGCATCCAGCAGATCGGCACCCCCGAGGATATCTACAACGAGCCGAAAAACGCCTTTGTGGCGGACTTCATCGGCGAGTCCAACATCATCGACGGCATCATGGTCCGGGACAAGGTAGTAAAGATGTACGGCCGGGAGTTCGCCTGCCTGGACGGCGGCTTCGCAGAAAACGAGCCCGTGGATGTGGTCATCCGCCCCGAGGACATCGACATCGTCCCCGTGGAGCAGGGCCAGCTGGTGGGCACCGTCACCAACGTGACCTTCAAGGGAATGCAGTACGACATCATTGTGGATTTCCGGGGCTTTAAATGGCTCATCCAGACCACGGACCACTCCCCTGTGGGCGCCCGCATCGGCATCAAGATCGACCCTGACGGCATCCATGTCATGAAAAAGAGCCAGTACTCCGGCATGTTCGGCGACTACTCCTCCTTCTCCGAGGAATACGACGAGCTGGACGACGCCAGCCTTGCGCTGGACGAGGAGGAGAGCGGGGATGAAGAATAAGCTCTCCCACTTCGCCATCCCCTATGTCATCTGGATGGCGCTGTTCGTGGTGGCCCCGATCCTCATCGTGGTCATTTACGCCTTTTCCTCCGCCAGCGGCGGCTTCACCGTGGCGAATTTCGCCCGTATGGGCACCTACGCCGTGGTGTTTACCCGGTCTTTCAAGCTGGCCATCATCGCCACCATCATCTGCCTGCTCATCGGTTATCCCGTGTCCTATATGATGAGCAAGGAGGGTCCCCGGTTCCAGCGGATCGCCATGGTACTCATTATGCTGCCCATGTGGATGAATTTTCTGCTGCGGACCTACTCCTGGATGTCCATTCTGGAGAATAACGGCCTTTTAAACCAGCTGTTCCAGAAAATCGGCCTCATTGCCCTGTACAATCAGGTCTTCGGCACGGACCTTCAGTATTTCCGGCTCATCAACACGCAGGGAGCCGTGGTGTTGGGCATGGTGTACAACTACCTGCCCTTCATGATCCTGCCCATTTATTCCGTCATCATCAAGCTGGACCGCTCCCTCATCGAGGCGGCCCACGACCTGGGCGCCAACACCTTCAACGTGTTCCGCCGGGTCATCCTGCCCCTTTCCCTGCCCGGTGTGCTCTCCGGCATCACCATGGTGTTCGTCCCCTCCGTGTCCACCTTTGCCATTTCCAAGATGCTGGGCGGCGGCACGGAGATGATGCTGGGTGACCTCATTGAGCAGCAGTTCCTGGGCGGCGCCTATAATCCACAGCTGGGCGCTGCCATCTCCCTGGTGATGATGGTCATCGTGGTGGTGTGCATGTGGGTCATGAACCGCTTCGGCGAAGGTGAAGAACAGGCGGTGATGATGTGAAAAAGAACAACTCCCTTTTGAACCGCCTGTTCATGGTGTTGGTGTTCGTATTTTTGTACGCGCCCATCGTCCTGCTCATCGTGTTTTCCTTCAACGCCGGCAACAGCAACACCGTCTGGAAGGGCTTTTCCCTGGACTGGTACGCCAAGCTGCTCCATGACCGGCTCATCATGCAGAGCGTGTACACGACGCTGCTGGTGTCCCTGCTGGCCACCGTCATCGCCACTGTTGCCGGCACCTTTGCCGCCATCGGCTTTTACGCCATGCGCCGCAAGCTCCGGGACCCCCTCATGACCATCAACAACATCCCCATGATGAATGCGGATATCGTCACCGGTGTGTCGCTGTGCCTATTCTTTGTGGCGTTTTTCGGCCTGTGGAGCGATTTCGCCTCCTGGCTCAACGGCGTGCAGCACCTTGTCCGGCTGCCCATCCGGCTGACTATGGGCTTTGGCACCTTGCTCATCGCTCACATCTGCTTCAACATTCCCTACGTCATTTTGTCCGTAGGTCCCAAACTGCGGCAGATGGACAAAAACCTGGTGGACGCCGCCATGGACCTGGGCTGCACCTGGATGCAGGCTTTCCGGAAGGTCATCCTGCCGGAGATCAAGCCCGGCATCGTCTCCGGCGCCCTGACGGCTTTTACCATGAGCATTGACGATTTCGTTATCAGCTACTTCACCGCCGGTTCCTCCGCTTCCACCCTGGCCATGACCATTTACGGCATGACCAAAAAGCGGGTCACGCCGGAGATCAACGCCATCTCCACCCTTTTATTCGTGACGGTGCTGGTGCTGCTGGCCATCGTCAACATCCGGGAGGCCCGGCAGGAGCGCCGCCGCTCCGCAGAGCTTCACCGCGTCTGACGGTTTCACGGCCCCGGGGCCATGAAATAGATTTTCACACAAACACTGGAGGAATGATCAATTGAAAAAGACACTTGCCTTGGCCCTTGCCATGATGATGGCAGCTGCGATGCTCCTGACCGGCTGTGGAAACGGCGGCAGCGAGGAGCGGGTCGTCAACGTGTGCAGCTGGGGTGAATACATTGATGAAGATTTGATTTATCAATTCGAGGAGGAAACCGGCATCAAGGTCAACTATCAGACCGCGGAAAGCAACGAGGCCCTCTATTCCCTGCTGAAGACCGGTGCCGGCGACTATGATGTCATCGTCCCCTCTGACTATATGATCAGCCGTCTGATCGCCGAGGATATGCTGGCGGAGCTGGATTACAGCAACATCCCCAACTACGACCTCATTGACGACCAGTACAAGGGCCTGAGCTACGACCCCGATAACAAGTACACCGTGCCCTATACCTGGGGCACCCTGGGCATCATCTACAACACCACCATGGTGGACGAGCCCATCACCAGCTGGGACGCCATGTTTGACGAGAAGTACGCCGGGCAGGTGCTGATGATCCGCAACTCCCGGGACGCCCTGGCCGCCGCCCTGCTGGACCTGGGCTACGACATCAACACCACCGACGAGGCCCAGATCCGGGAGGCCTGCCAGCTGCTCTCCAACGCCAAGAACGCCGGCGTGTACCAGGCCTTTGTCATGGACGAGGTGTTCCAGAAGATGGAGGGCGGCAATGCCGCCATCGCCATGTACTATGCCGGCGACTATCTGACCATGCTGGAGAACAATCCCGACCTCGCCTATGTGGTGCCCCAGGAGGGCAGCAACTGGTTCGTGGACGCCATGTGCGTGCTGAAGGACGCCCAGCACAAGGAAGAGGCTGAGGAGTGGATCAACTTCATTGCCGGCACGGACGCCTGCCTGGCCAACATGGACTATATCTGGTACGCCTCCCCCAACGCTGAGGCACTGGCAGAGTATCCCGACTATTACCAGGAGACCTACGGTGAGACGCTGGACATGGGCCTGTATGAGATCATGGCCGCCCCCCAGGAGGTTCTGGACCGCTGCACCCTGTATGAAAACCTGCCCGCCGAGACCCTGACCCTCTACAATGACCTGTGGACGGAGCTGGGCATCTGACCTGAAGAAAAACGGCGCCGGGACCGACGCCGTTTCCTTTTTGAAACTGAAATGGAGGTAATACACATGATCCTGATCGGAACAAAATGCCAGCTGGAGCAGACGGTCACGGAGGAGCTGACAGCGGCTGTCGTGGGCTCCGGTGCCCTGCCGGTGTTCGGCACCCCCTTCATGGCCGCCATGATGGAAAACGCCGCCATGACCTGCCTGCAAAACTTTCTGGAGGAAGGCAAGGGCAGCGTGGGCACCCACCTGGACATTACCCACGACGCCCCCACCCCTGTGGGCATGAAGGTCTGGGCGGAGGCGGAGATCACCAACGTGTCCGAAAACGGCAAGATGGTGGACTTCAAGGTGTCCGCCTGGGACGAAAAGGGGCCCATCGGCGGCGGCACCCACACCCGGGCCATCATTTCCAATGAGCGCTTCCTGACCAAGTGCAACGCCAAGCTGGAAAAGTAAATCCGCGAAAAATATCCCACGGCTTTTGCTGAAGCCGTGGGATATTTTTCTATATAAAAGCATTGCAAAAACCATGATGTGCCATTTCCTCGCCCCTGCGGAGCAACCGGAAATGATGCACAAAAGCTCTATGTGCAGCAACTTTTTCCAATTTTCATGGTGTACTATATTGCGTATGAAGTTTTATGGCCTTTTCAATTGCTCCCGGACGTATTCTACCGGCACGTCCATCCGGCGGGCGATGCCCTCCTCGTCCAGTCCGCTGTCCCGGAAGCGGCGGCACACATCACTCATGGCCTCACCCACCTCAATAACGTGGCGGTCCGGGTCGTACAGCCGCACCACCCGCTGGCCCCAGCGGTGCTCCAGAGGCGCGTGGACCAGCTCCACCGACGGCCTTTCAAACAGCTGACGCAAAAAGCTGTCAAATTCTCCGGTCTCAAAATAGACCTCGCCGTCATTGCCGCCGAAGATGATCTCCCCCGGCGTCTTTCCCAGAAATCCCGCCCAGCTATCCAGTGTCTGGAGGGCCAAGCCTCCCTCCAGCACCACGTTGGCGCCGAAGTCACTGACCGGCTCCAGGCCCAGTACAGTCTTGTAAAAGTTCTTGGAACGCTCCATGTCCGCCACCACAAACAGCGGATTTTGCAATTGCAGCTTCATGCCGCGCCTCCTTCAAATCTCGCCTTCAGCTTTTCCCACAGCTCCACGGACTTCAGCCGCAGCTCGTAGCCCTGGTTCTCCTCCGTGATGAGGCCCACCTGGCCCTCGCTCAGACCCGCCGCCAGCGCCGTTTCCGCCACATCCTCCGAGGCTGCCGCGCACAGGGGCGGGAACACCACGCACCACCAGTTCTGCCCCTCCGCCGCGCCGATGAGGACCCGCAGGGCCAGATACTCGCCTGCCGGCAGGGTGAAGCCGTCGTAAGTTCTGGTGGGAAAAGCGGTCTCCTCCAGCCGGACGGAGACCGTGTAATCATAGCCGCTTTCCGCGATCTCCTCCGCCGCCAGCCGCTCCAGCTCCGGCAGTGCCGCCGTCAGGCGCCGTTCCGCCTCGTTCCGGTCAGTGGACGACTCCAGAAGGGTCTCCGTCTCCGCCAGCACCCGGTCCCGGACCCGCAGCTTCAGCGCCTGGTCCTCCTGGGAGTCGGAGTTTGCCAGCACATGGAGCCGCACCACTTTTTCCGACAGGGCCGTCTGCTCTCCCAGGGACAGCGCTCCTGTCAGCAGCACCGCCGCCAGTCCCGCCAGCAGCGCCAGTTCCCAAAGATGCAGCCCCCGAAAGGGCTTCGTTTTCGTATTCATGGTCCATCCGTTCCTTTCTTATGTAAGGTCTGCCAACAGGATGGACAACTTTTCCAGCTTTTATTCCGGCAGAGCGAATTTTTTCACCGGCTCCGCCACATAGGTCTGGGCATAAGCAGTTTTCAGCACCGCCGCGGCCCGCTCCGCCTCCGCATGGTGTCGGAAGATGCCGAACACCGTGGGCCCGGAACCGCTCATGGCGGCGTTCAGGGCCCCCAACTCCCGGAGGCGATTCTTGATACGGAAGACTTCTCCGTATTCCGGCGGCAAAACCTCCTCGAAAACGTTGCCAAGCCGTGCCGCCACACCCTCCAGGTCCCCGGTGGCCAAGGCCTCTGTCATACCGCCGATATCCGGCCGGGCCGTCAACTCCGCCCCGTCTACCCGGGCAAACAGCGTTGGCGTGGGGATGCCGAAATCCGGCTTGCAGAGGACAAAGGTGCAGGGCGGCAGGGGCGGCAGGTCCGTCAGCACCTCGCCCCGGCCCTCCGCCAGGACGGTGCCGCCCCGGACGCAGAAGGGCATGTCACTGCCTACCGTCAAGCCAATGCGCTCCAACTCCCCGTCCTCCATAGAGGGACAGTAGCGGTCCCGCAGCAGCCGCAGCAGAGCCGCCACGTCGGCGCTGCCGCCGCCCATGCCGGCGTAGGCCGGTGTCCGCTTGTCCAGCGTCACGGCAAGGCCGGGCATGGGAAGGCCGGCAACACGGAAAAAGCCCTCCGCCGCCTGCTGCTCCAGGGTCTTTTTTCCCGCCGGAATGAAATCGCCGTCGGTACGGAGAAAAAAGCCCTCCGCCGTCTCCTCCACCGTCACGGTGTCGCAGAGGGACACCGTCTGCATCACCATCCGCATCTCGTGGTATCCGTCCTCCCGGCGTCCCAGAATGTCCAGCGCCAGGTTCACCTTGGCCGGCGCGTCCCGCTTCATTTCCATCATACATTCCTCCATGAAAAGCATCCTACCGCTTCCACCTGGCATTCTCCCCGGCACACCAGCCACAGGTCCTCCGCCGCGGCCGCCAGCGCCAGCAGGCACAGCGCTGAGGCATACGCCGCCAGATGCCCGCCCGCCACATAGGGCAGGCAAAACAATCCCGCCCCTGTCAGCTTGTTCAGCCGGGTATGCAGGGCCGGGATACATCCATGATGCCGCAGGCAGAGCGAAAACGCAGTGCCCCGCCCCGCCGCCGTCACCAGTGTTCCCAGCCAGACCGCCGGCGGCAGCAGCCGCCACAGTCTGGGCAGCAGGCAGACCGACGCCGCCGCGAAAAATACCAGGTCGGCGGCACTGTCCAGCCGTGCGCCAAAGGCGCTTTGACTTCCGGTCCGCCGGGCCAACGGCCCATCCAGCAGGTCCGTGAGTCCGGCAGCGGTATACAGGGTAAAAAAGGCAGGGCTTCCAGCTTCCGTTCCCAGCAAGCAAACCGCCAGAACGATCCGGGCAGCCGTCAGGCAATTGACCAGATGCCGCATATCCCCACCCCCTTATAAGCGGATTCTACCATATCCAGCGGAAAAAGAAAAGCAGGGGCCCCGGGAAAACCCGGAGCCCCTGCCATGAGGCGGTTCAGAACCATCCCCGTCTCATCCCGAAAGTGTGGATGGCGTCAGCTACAATGTACACAACGCTGATTCCCAAAAAGATTGCGGCAGGCAGAAACAGCAGTTCAAAGAAGACCATATTTCCGCCCATCAGAAATGCGGCCTGCAACATCTTCAGCATGACGAGCTCCTTTCTCCTCTATCTGGTCAAAATCACCAGATATGTGTTTGTTTTGCCATCCTTCTTTGGTTAAATTTTAACATATCTTTTACAAAAATAAAAGACCCGGCGGCAAAAAACTTTGCCGCCGGGAGGAAATTTACCGGATGCGCCGGGCCTCCACATAATACCGCTTATCCCGGGCATGTCCCATGGAAAAAGTCTTACGGGGCAAAACGCCGTCCGCCATCACGGTCTTGAACAGCTGCTCCTTCCCCATGGCCGGCAGCAAAAACGCAATGGCGCCGGTTTGGCGTCCCAGCTCCTCCGCCGCCTCATGGCCGTGGATATAGTCGAGGCGGCCGGTATGGCTCTTGAAATAATCGTCCAAAAAGGCCTGGAGCGTCCCCACCGCCAGCTGAGACGCAGGGGCTGGCACCGTGACAGCACCGCTGCCGCCGGCCCAGGCATAGCGGATGGTGTGCCCTTCCCCCGCTCCCAAATAGGCGCCGGGGTAATACGCCAGCAGGGCCGACAGCACCTCCTTGGGGTCCACACCAAACAGGCAGCGATGAATGGGAGCAAAGGCCAGCGCATCGTCGTGGCTATTCACCACCTCCGCCAGGGCATAGCGGGCCGGGTCCATGCGCCGCTGCTCTGGAGACAGTGTGCGCTTCCGCTCCTCCCAGCAGGCCTTGGCGGCAGCCAGGGAGTGGTTGCCGTCCCCAACGGCAAACAGCATGGGTGCCGCTCCGGGAAGGCCGTACTTTTTCTTCGGCAGCGCCGGGTCCGCCAGCGCTGCCAAGGCCGCGGAGAGCCCGGGGTACGCCGCCCGGGGTACCTGCCAGCCCCGCAGGTGTCCCCCACCCTGCTGAAGGTCAAAGTCATAAACCGCCTCCATGCCGTCCCTCTCCGCCGCCACCGGCTCGATAACAGTCCGCTCCGGGTCATCGATGAGCAGCATCACATGGGGCAGTTCGATGGAGGCATCCCGCCGCACCCGCGTCCGGGGTGGAATGCGGTCCAGCACCGTCCCCTCCGTGGCCCGGATGAGGGCGCCGGAGCCGGGGGTGAAATCGTATTGCTCCAGGTCCACCATCCCCACAAGCCCCCGGCGCACCTTGCCGTCGGACTGGGTACGCTCAATGTATAAAAACGCATCCTCCAGGGTTTGGAACATACCGCCGGCCAGATAGCGATCCATGGCGGCGTTGATGGCGGCGATGCGGTCCGCCACATCCGCGTCCCCCAGCCGGGCCTCCGGCAGGATGAGGCGCAGGGCGGAGGGCGCGTCCCCCACGGTGTCCTCCACCTCCTGCCAGTATTCCGGCTGGGAGGTGAACTGGTCGCAGGCCACCACCGCCCACTTTGTCATGTCCGTGCCCGTCCGGGGCAGCAGAATATCCGCCGGGCCGAAGCCCAGCGGCTGAAAATTCTGATCCATACTGAAACTCTCTTTTCCTGGGACCCTTGGTCCCGGTATACTCCGCTCTTACAGCGCGGCCTTGATGGCGGCCAGCAGGTCGCCGAACTCCTCAAAGGCAGGGATATCCGGATAGTCGGCCTTGATCTTCTCCGTACTGCGGAACAGGAAGCCCGCCTTGCTGGCCTGGATCATCCCAAGATCATTATAGCTGTCGCCGCTGGCGATGGTGTCAAATCCGATGGCCTGAAGGCCCTTCACCGTGTTCAGCTTGGAATCCTGAAGGCGCATTTTAAAGCCAGTGATCTCACCGCTATCCGCCACCTCCAGGGAATTGCAGAAAATGGTGGGCCAGCCCAGCTTCTTCATGAGGGGCTTGGCAAATTCCTCAAAGGTGTCACTGAGGATGACCACCTGGGTCAGCGACCGCAGCTCATCCAGAAATTTCTTCGCACCGGGCAGAGGGTCGATGGTGGCGATGGTGGCCTGAATCTCCCTCAGGCCCAGGCCGTGCTCCTTCAAAATGCCCAGGCGCCAACGCATGAGCTTGTCGTAATCCGGCTCGTCCCGGGTGGTACGCTTCAGTTCCGGAATGCCGCTGGCTTCCGCAAAAGCGATCCAGATCTCGGGCACCAGTACGCCCTCCATATCCAGGCAGACAATATTCATAACTTCCTCCATTCCGCTGCGATACGCGGCGTAAAGCAATCTGTGGTTCCCCGCAGGGGACATTTGTCGTTTTGCTATTATACAACACTCGCGCTCCACTTGCAATCTGGATGTATCATTTTTTTGCAGGTGTGCCATACTAACCCATATTCCGTGAGCGAAATGGAGGTTTTCATATGTTTTTGGACAAACTGGCCCTGGTCCTGGTCATCATCGGTGCCCTGAACTGGGGCGGCATCGGCCTGTTCGGCTTTGACACGGTGGCTTTCCTCTGCGGCGGACAGCTGGCCATCCTCTCCAGAGTCATCTATGCCCTGGTGGGTCTGGCGGGCCTCTGGTGCATCACATTGCTGTTCCGCTCCGACGAGGAGCAGGGCCATGCCCCCCACACCGCCTGACGGCGGGCACGCAAAAAGCAGGCAGGAGAGCTCTCCTGCCTGCTTTTTGCTTATATGCTCTTTTTCACAGCCCGCAGCTCGATATAGCCCCGTTCACCCCGGGGCTCCAGCTGGATGCGGGGATTTTCCGCGTCCCACTGATAGCCGATGACAGTGGGGTCATACTTGTCGGCGGCGTGCTGCACCGCCATGATCGCCTCGCAGTAATCCTCCTCCCGGAAGGGCTCTCCCTGGAACATCAGGTACTCCGCCGCAGGCAACCGGATCACATCGAAGCCCTCGGGGACAGGGCCGTTATAATCGGCAGGGACCTCCACGCCCTGTACATACGTGGAAGTGCCGGGCTTTTTGTAGGCCTCCGGCAGCCAGAGGCACACCGGCTCGCTGGTGCTCATGCTGGTCAGCAGACCCCATACGTCACAGCCTACTTCTTCACAGTAGGGAAAATAGTCCTCCGCGCGGATGCCCCGCTTGATGATGCAGCTGCGCTCCGGCTTTTGGACCACCTGGATAAAAACATTTTGCACTTCTTTCATATCCGCATTGTCCTTTCTGAGTTCTCTGAATTTGACACCGTAGGGGATGAACAGCGTAATGGGGACCGGCTCTTTGGCGTATACGCCGGGATTGCAGCCAAACTCCCGGAAAAATGCCCGGGTGTAGCCGTCCACGCTGCCAAAGCCCAGGTCAAAGGCCGCGTCGGTGACCCGGCACTTTCCGTCCCGCAGCCGCAGGGCCGACCGGGAGAGCCGCAGCCTGCGGATATACTCCGCGGGGGTCAGCCCCACATATTCTCGGAACAGGCGGTAAGCGTGCCACGGAGAAAACATCGCCTGCCGGGCAAGCTGGGCCATGGTGATCTCGCTTTCCAGGTGTTCTTCAATGTAGTCCTGCATCCGCTGCACCGCCAAAACCTGTTCCCGCATCGTCCTTCCCCCTCTCTGTGCCTCTTATTTTACCGTTCTCTCAGAAAGAACACTCGACTTTTCTTGCTGTCTGCAAAAAACATGCGGCCGCCGTGGTCCGGCGGCCGCATGGCGCTTTATTTCACAAACAGGCGCTTGACAAGCCCCTCCTCCGGCGTCACATTCACCGTCTGGCAGGTATTGTAGATCACCATGCCCGGCCGGGCGCCGGCGGGCTTTTTCACATTTTTCACCTGGGTGTAATCCACGGGGACGTTGCCGCTCTCCCGGGCCTGGGAATACCAGGCCGCCAGCTTTGCCGCCTCCACGATGGTGTCATCATCCACCTCCCCGCCGCCGGTACAGAGGATGACATGGGCGCCGTGGATCTGCTTGGTGTGGAACCAGAGGTCCCGGTGGTCCGCTTCTTTCATGGTCAGCTTGTCGTTCTGGCGGTTATTGCGGCCCACTAATACCCGCAGCCCACTGGTGGTGCGGAACTCCCGGGGCTTCGCGGTGCGCTTGAGTTCCTTTTTCCCCTTTCCCTGGCGGCGCAGAAACCCGGCATCCCGCATCTCATTGCGGATGTCCAGAAAATCCTGTTCCGTCTCCGCCTCGGCGATCTCCTCCAAAATGCTCTCCAGGTAGTCCAGGTCCCGGCGGGCAATGTCCATCTGCTCCCGCAGGTATTTTTCCGCCGTTTTGGCCTTGGTGTAGCGCTTATAATATTTGGCGGCGTTCTGTTGGGGTGTCAGCAGCGGGTCCAGCTGGATGGTGGTCTCGGCGCAGTTTTCATCATAGTAATTCTCGCACACCAGCTTTGTCTGCCCCCGCTCCATTCGGTAGAGGTTTGCGGTGATGAGGTCGCCGCTGATGCGCATCTGGTCCCGGTTCTGCGTGGCGGCATAGTCCTTTTCCTGCAGTGCCAACTTCCGCCGCAGGCGGTCCCGGGCGGTGGAGGCGCTGCGGATCAGGTCCGCGCCCCGCTGGCGGGTCCGCTCCATCCGCTCCCGGGCTTCATAAAAGTCATCCAGCAGCTCACAGAAACTCCCGTACCGCTCCGTTTCCATAGCGGAACCGTACTGAGTGATGGGCAGATAGGAAAAATCCATCGGCTTCCCCTCCTGCCGGAGGCAGATGGGTGTAAAGCGGTTTTCCTTAATAGTATCGATAAAACCTTGTAGTTCCGCCCAGAAACGGTCTGCTTGGTCCGCCCGAAGCTCAAAGATGTGACGGTCCGTCTCTCCCGCCGTCCGGAAAGCCAGTTCCCGGGCAATGATGGGAGACACTCCGAAATAACTGTCCAGCAAAAAGGCATCCAGCTGCCGCTCCGGGTTGGCCGCGGCCAGCTTCTCCCGGAAGCCCGCCTCCATCTCCTCCGTCACCGGCAGGCGGCCCGTGGATGCAGGCGGTTCATAGTAAAGCCCCGGCAGTACCTGGCGTGCTGCGGACATGTCCGCGTCCACCCGCCGCAGGCAGTCGATAATGCGTCCCTCTCCATCCAGCAAAATCAGGTTGGACCGGCGACCCATCGCCTCCAGCACCAGTGTCCGTTTTCCCGGCTGGCCAAAGTCATCTGTCACATCCAGCTCCAGCCGAACCAACCGCTCCAGAGGCGGCTGTACCAGGTCCGCCACCCGTGCGCCCACCAGATGTTTGCGCAGGAGCATGCAAAACATGGGCGGCTCCGCCGGGTTGTCCCGGGTGAGCTTCGTCAGCTGGATACGGGGCGCGTTAGCGCCGGCGTTCAGCAGCAGCCGCTGATTGCCCCGCAGCAGCAAAACCACCTGGTCCCGGGCAGGCTGTTGGACCTTGTCGATCCGCAGGCCCAGCAACCGGGGCCGCAATTCTTCCAAGATCGCTTGTAAACATACCGCGTCCAGTGGCATGGCTCATTCCTCCATCATTGTACAAAACAGTTCGTTGATGCGTTCCTTCCGCCCTTTCAGCCACAGCCAGCCCAGCAGCGCCTCCAGGGCCGTGGCCTCGCCGTACTGGGCACGGCTGGCGTGGGGCGGCACCGAGTGGACCTGGGCGTTGCGGCCACGGCGGAATACCGCCGCTTCCTCCTCCGTCAGCAGCGGCAGGATGCGCTCCGCCTTCTCCGCCTGGCTTTCCGCCCGGACCAGGGCAATGGTAGCCTGGTGCAGGCCCTTTCCCGTGGCTTTTCCATGGGCGCACAGCCAGGTGCGCACCAGGATCTCAAAGACCGCGTCTCCCATATGGGCCAGGCCAATGGAGCTCATGGCCCGCAGCTGGTCATCGGTCATCGTAATATCGAAGTAGTTTTCCATGGGGTCCTCCCTATGTGCTGCACGATTCGATGGAGATTATACCACGGTTTGAAGGGTTTGTCATCTGTTCCGTTTCTTTCCGCCCTGTAACCTTTTGCCTGTCTCCAACGTCTATATGGAAAGAGATGAGCAAAACATGGCCTAAAAGAAAAAGTGTGGAGGGTAAACAGGAGCAGATTGCAGAGCAACCAGCAAAA
>CAKTOO010000021.1 GCA_934590165.1 uncultured Dysosmobacter sp.
CGTTTTACCACTTGGCGCTGGCTGCTTTCTATATCTTTTGGAGTGATTCTGGTTTTCAGCCATGTCCGGAATCTATTGATAATACTTGCTTTTTCGAGTTTTGCTCATGGCTGATCATTTTTAAAAGAAGGAGGTGCCTGCATTGGAACACGGAAGACGGGAGTCGGGGCCGGAACGGACGCCCCGCAGTCACGAGACCAGGCAGCGTAAAAGCACCAAAAGGAAAACGGGAAGGAGAGCGGGCTTTGTCCTGGGGACCATCCTCCTCATCGGCATCTGCACTGCCGCTATGATTGTGGGCATTTTCATGACCTACGTGAAGACCACCCTGACGCCGACCCTGGAGGTGCGGGCAGAGGATTACACCATGAACCTCAGCTCCCATATCTATTACCAGGACAAGGAGTCGGAAGAATGGGTGGAATACCAGACCCTGTACGGCAAGGAAAACCGCATCTGGGTGGACATTGAGGACGTGCCGGACGCCATGTGGCAAGCGGTGGTGGCCATCGAGGACCACCGCTTCTTTGACCACCACGGCGTGGACTGGAAGCGTACCGCCGGCGCCACGCTGAACATGTTTATCGGCATGAAGGATACCTTCGGCGGCTCCACCATTACCCAGCAGCTGCTGAAAAACATGACCGGCGATGACAGCCCCACGGTCAACCGCAAGGTCCGGGAGATTTTCCGGGCCCTGGAGTTTGAGAAGAACTACACCAAGGAGCAGATCCTGGAGCTGTATCTCAACACCATCTATCTGGGCAAGGGCTGCTACGGCGTCCAGACCGCCGCCAACTACTACTTCGGCAAGGACGTTTCCCAGCTGAGCGCGGCGGAGTGTGCCTGTCTCATCGCCATTACCAACAACCCCTACCAGTACGGCCCCATGTCCACCCTGGTCATTACCCGGGAGGACGGTACCAAGGTCACCGCCCGGGAGCTGAACAAATCCCGGCAGGAGCAGATCCTGGAGCGCATGGCTGGCGGCGGTGACACGGGTCTGACCTATCTGACCAAGGAGGAGGCCGAGGCTGCCAAAGCGGAGGTCCTTCACTTTACCGACGGCACCACCTCCGCGGAGGACCTGGTGGCGGAGGCCAGCGGCGGCGTCAAGATCAACTCCTGGTTCGTGGACCAGGTGTTCCTGGATGTGGCCAACGACCTGGCGGAGAAGGAGAAGATCTCCGTGGAGGCCGCCAAGCAGAAAATTTACAACAGCGGCTACAACATTTACACCACTCTGGACCCGGATATCCAGGAGATCGCGGAGTCGGTCTATGAGGACCGGAGCAACTTGGATGTGACCTCCCGCAGCGGACAGAAGCTGCAATCCGGCATCACCATCATCGATCCCTATACCGGCAATATCGTTGCCATGGTGGGGAAGGTGGGGGAGAAGGAGGCAAACCTCATCTGGAACTACGCCACCTGCCGCCGGCAGCCTGGTTCCTCCATCAAGCCCCTGACGGTATATGCTCCCGCGCTGGATGCCGGCGTCATCACCATGGCCTCCACCTTTGACAACTACCCGGTGCGCCTGCTGAATGACAATCCCTGGCCCAAGAACTCTCCCAACCGCTACACTGGCTGGACCACGCTGGCCCAGGGCGTTGCCAGTTCCATCAACACCGTGGCGGTGCAGGTGGTGGAAAAGCTGACCACCTCCGCCTCCTATGCCTTCGCCACGGAAAAGCTGGGATTGAATCTGGTGGCCGACGATATCAACACCGCCGCCCTGGGCCTGGGTGGCCTGACCCATGGCCTGAGTACCGTGGAGATGGCAGCGGCCTATTCCTGCTTTGCCAACGGTGGCGTGTACCATGAGCCCCGAACCTACGTAAAGGTCACCGCTTCTGACGGGGTTACCACCATTTTGGAAAATGAGGCGGAGGAGCACGTGGCCATGAAGGAGACCACAGCCTATTTCATGAACACGCTGCTTCAGGGCGTCATCAACGGGGGCACCGGCGGCAGTGCCAAGTTCGGCGGCATGACCATTGCCGGTAAGACCGGTACCACCAGTGAAAATTACGACCGCTATTTCGTGGGCTATACGCCCTATTACGTGGCGGCGGTCTGGACAGGCTATGACCAAAACGAAAAGATCAGCTATTCCGGCAACCCTGCCATCACCATGTGGAAAAAGGTCATGCAGCAGATCCACCAGGACCTGCCCAACAAGTCCTTCTTCACTCCGGAAACTGGCCTTGTTACCGTGGAGGTCTGTTCCGACAGCGGCCTGCTGCCCACGGAGGCTTGCATGGCGGATGTGCGAGGAGCCTCTCATGTGCGGAAGGTCACGGTGGTAAAAGGAACGGAGCCCACGGAGCGGTGTACGCTTCATACCATGGTGGATTACTGTACCGAGGGCAAGTGCTTGGCCACGGAGAACTGTCCGGCTGAAAGCGTGACACGGGTGGGCGTGCTGGACTACGTCCGGGAAGACTATGGGGAGACCATCAGAGCGGAGGATGATCCTTATCTGCTGGTGAATATGCAAAAGGCACTGGAACCGCAGGCGCCTTCGGAGGAGCATCCCGAGGGTACGCCCGGCGGCTGCCCGGTTCACAACAGTGCGCCTGTGGTGCCGGAGATACCTGTCACAGACCCGGATGACCCCAATTATGACCCGTCCGGCGGCTTTGGCGATGCCGGGATGGAAACGCCTGGGGGCAGTGACACACCCACAACTCCCACTACACCCACAACTCCCACAGAGCCGGAACAGCCTACGATGCCCGCAGAGCCTACGGACCCGTCCGGCGGCTTTGGTGATGCCGGTGGTGATTGGTGGCAGGGCTTCTGGGAGGAGCAGACTCCGAACCCATAAGATTATAAAAAAGCAGCGTTTCCCAGTTTGGGAAACGCTGCTTTTTTATAGAAAACAGTCAGTCGGCCAGCTTGGCGCAGTCCGCTGGCCTGCCGGACAACATCTCCAGACCATGGCCGAGCGCCGGCAGGACCGCCTCCAGGTTTTCCCGGGCGGCCTTGGGAGAGCCGGGCAGGTTGACGATCAAGGTCCCGCCCCGAATGCCTGCCTGGGCCCGGGACAGCATGGCCCGGTTGGTCACCTGCATAGAGGCGTAGCGCATGGCTTCCGGAATGCCCGGCGTCATACGTTCACAGACCGCCAGTGTTGCCTCCGGGGTCACGTCCCGGGGGGCGAAACCGGTGCCGCCGGTGGTCACCAGCAGCTGGGCAAGCCGGCGGTCGGCCGTGTCCCTTAAAAAATTTTCAATCTGGGGCTGCTCGTCCGGAACGACGGCGGTGAGCACCACCTCATAGCCGGCCTCCTCCAGCAGCCGGGCCACCAGGGGGCCGGCCGTGTCGGGACGCTCCCCTTTGGAGCTGCGGTCACTGACCGTCAGCACAGCGGCTTTATACATCGTCATAACCTCCTTATTTCAGCAAAAGCAGATCCTCCGGTGCCACGGAGACCGTGAGACGGGCCTTGTCCGGCAAAGCGGCCCAGGCTGCTTTCTCCAGCTCCATGCGCAGCAAAGGCGCCTCCGCGCCCGCACCGGTGGGCCGCAGCAGAACGATGACAGCGAATACGTCGTCAATGACCCGTACCACGGTGCAGGCAAACACATTTGAGGTACCGGGCTCCGCCGGATGAACACTGTGGGAGCGGATACCCACTGTGGTGGTTTCCTGGGGGACCACCCGGCCGCAGTCCAGGGTGATGCCCCACTCCGGCAGCAGGACAGCGGTGCCGCCTGGAACAGCGGCGGCATAATTTTTGCAGCCGGAGAGCCTGGCGGCAGCTTCCGTACCGGGAGCGTGGAACAGCTGCTCCATGGTCATTACCGGCTCTGTGCGGCCGTGGTCAATGACACACACCCGGCGGCAGCTCCGCCAGGCTTCGCCCCGGTCATGGGTGACCCACAGCACCGGGCCGGGGAAGAGGGAAAGGGTATCCTGCAATTCCAGCTCCAGCTGGTATTTTAAATAGCTGTCCAGGGCGGACAGAGGCTCGTCCAGCAGGATGGCTTTGGGTTTGGAGGCCAGGATGCGGGCTAAGGCACAGCGCTGCTGCTGGCCGCCGGACAGCTGCCGGGGCCGCAGGGCGGCCGCCTCCTCCAGACGGAAGCGCCGCAGCAGGTCTGCCGTAACAGCCGGAGCAGCGCTGCGGTCCCGGACAGCAGCAGCGATATTTTGGGACACGGTCATGTTGGGAAACAGGGCGTACTGCTGGAAAAGGTATCCCACCTGCCGCTTTTGGGGCGGCAGGTCAATGTGGGCGGCGCTGTCGAACAGGGTCTCGCCGTTCAGTTGGATGATGCCCTCATCCGGCCGCAGAATGCCGGCAATACAGCGCAGTGTGATGCTTTTTCCGCTGCCGGAAGCACCCAGCAGAGCCAGTGCTTCCTCTCCGGCGGTCAACTCCGCCTCCAGCTGGAAGGAGCCCAGTTGCTTACGGATACGGACGAGCAGGCTCATTTGGCGCCTCCTTTTCGGCGTCCCTGGCGCTCCCGGGTCTCCAGCAGGTTGACAGCCATCAAAAATACTGCGGAAATCGCAATGTTTACCAGCACCCACTTCAGCGCGCCGGCGTCATCGTTGATCCGCCAAAGCTGATAGACGGTGGTGGAGATGGTAGCGGTGCGGCCGGGGGTGTATCCCGCGATCATGGAGGTGGCACCGTATTCCCCCAGAGCCCGGGCGAAGGCCAGCACGGTGCCGGCCAGAATGCCCTGCCTGCACACCGGCATCTGTACCCGCCAGAATACCCAGGTGTTGGACCGGCCCAATGTCCGGCCGGCGTCCGCCAAGCTCTGATCAAAGCTCTCAAAGGCCCCACGGGCGGTGCGGTACATCAGGGGAAAGGCCACCACGACGGTGGCAAAAATAGCGGACCACCAGGTCATGACCAGCTTGACGCCAAAGCTCTCCAGCACCCAGGCACCAAAAGGGCGCTTTGGTCCCAACAGACACAGCAGCAGCCAGCCTACCACTGTGGGAGGCAGCACCAGAGGCAGGGTCAGCACCACATCCAGGATACCCTTTGCCAGCCGGGGGAGCTTTGCAATGTAATACGCGGCAAATATGCCCAGGAAAAACACAGCCCCCGTGGAAATGGCGGCGATGCGGAGAGAGTTGAATAGAGGATACCAGTCCAAGTGGGACCACCTCCTGAAAGAGATGAAGGACGCAGCCATTTCCACGAAAGCGCCAAAGGCGCGTCGGCGCGAAAGCGGCGTACAAGCGTTTTGCCGGAGGCAAAACCTTGGAGCGTCCGGGCTTTGCCTGGACGCTCAATGTGGGATCAGGGCTTCCATTGGGCGGCACCCAATGGGACAATGGCGGCGATGCGGAGGGAGTTGAATAGAGGATACCAGTCCAAGTGGGACCACCTCCTGAATTGGAAAATGGAGGTGCGCCGGAAAAGCGGCGTACCTCCGGAGCATGTACGCAAATCAGACCAAGGGAGAGAAGCCCACCGCTTCAAAGCAGGCCAGGGCCTCCTCGGAGCAGAGGTAGTCCAGGAAAGCCTGGGCGGCTTCGGGAGCTTCACCGCAGTTCAGCACGGCGGCGGGATAGATGACCTGGCCGCACATCTCAGCGGTGGCCTCGTCCGCCACGGTGAGGCCGGCGGAGAAAGCGTCGGTGCCATAGATGATGCCGCAGTCCACGGCGCCCTCGCTGACCTGGGTGGTGACCTCCTTCACGTTGGAGCCGTAAGTCAGTTTGCTGGCGACAGCTGCTTCGTCAATGCCGTAATAATCGAAGATCTTCAGGGTGTACTGGCCCACAGGCACATCGCTGTTGCCCATGGCCAGCATGACCTCACCGTTTTTCAGCAGGTCCGCCAGCTGGTCAAAGCTCTCGATTCCGGCGGGATTGCCCTCGGGGACCGACAAGGTGACCTTGTTTTCCAGCAGGTTCAGGCGGGAGCCTTTTACGATGTAGTCCAGTCCATTATGGTTCTTCTCAGAGTCATCCTTCAAGGAGCCGTCTAGAGCGTTCATCTGGGTGGGGGCGGCGGAGATGAAGACGTCACAGGCGGCGCCCTCCTGAATCTGCTTGAGCAGCGTACCGGAGGAATCGTAAGTGGTGACCACGGTGACGGTGGGATTTGCAGCCTGGTAGAGCGCAATGGCCGCGTCCAGAGACTCCTGCATGGAGGCAGCGGCGAACACGGTGATCTCCGCAGCTTCGGTGGTCTCCGCCGGGGCTTCTTCACCGGAAGCGGCGGGCTGGGAGGCGGTCTCGTTTTTGGAGCCGCAGGCGCTCAGCGCCAGCACCAGGCTCAGGGACAGCAGCAGGGACAAATACTTTTTCATGAGTTCCATCCTTTTCAATATCATACAAGATTTATCGGTACTCCGCAAGGAGCAGATAACGTGATACTCAAACGAGGTTAACGCCTTCTGAAAAGCAGCGCCGGGAGCTCCGGCGCGCTTTTTGGGTTGTTAGCGACCAAAGGGACAGTTGGGCCAGTGGCAGGGCTTGCAGCCCAGGCACAATCCGCCCTCGCCCATGGCGGCGAAGTTCGCATGGGTCATCTCCACCCCGGCGGCGATGCGGGGCAGGGCCAGGTCAAAAATGGTTGCGCCGGCGTACATGACGCAGCCCGGCAGGCCGCAGACCACGGTGCCATCCTCATAATATCCCAACAGGAACATGGCTCCGGGCAGGACGGGGGCACCATAAGTGACGATACGGGCGCCGCTTTGCCGGATGCCGCCGGGAGTGTTGTCATCGGGGTCTACGCTCATGCCGCCGGTGCAGAGGATCAGCTCCGCGCCGGTCTTTCGCATGTCCGCGATGGCATTTGCCACATGTTCCACCCCGTCGCCGGAGTAGGTGACAGCCAGGGCCTCAATGCCATAGGCTGCCAGCTTGTCCTTCACCACCGGGGTGAAGGTATCCTGGATGAGTCCCTTTTTCACCTCGCCGCCGGTGGCCACGATGGCGGCGGTTTTTTTGATGTATGGCAGCAGCTCCAGCAGGGGAGCGTCTCCGGCGGCTTTCTCGGCGGCTTGCAGGGTTTCCTCCTCAATGATAAGGGGAATGACCCGGGTGCCCGCCAGCTTGTCGCCTTGCTTCACGGCGGTGTTCCCGTGGCGGGTGGCGATCATGATGTCCGGAATGGAATTGACGGCCACCAATTTTTCACTATTCACCCGGAACAGTCCGTCGCAGGCGGCGGTCAGCTCGATCTTACCCTCGCTGGCCTCGCTGCGAAGCATATTGTTATTGCGGCACAGGGTGCACAGCCGCTCCGCCGCGTCGTTTTCGTGGACCATTCCCTCTGTCATCTCCCAGACATACAGGTGCTCCTTGCCCATGGAGAGCAGCACGGGAATGTCCTCGGCGGTCACCACATGGCCCTTGCGGAACCGGGGGCCCTTGAACTGGCCTCGGATGATCTGGGTCATGTCGTGGCACAGCACATGGCCCACGGCTTCTTCTGTTTTCACAAGCTTCATTTGGACGCCTCCAGAATTTCGATCTCGTCACCGGGGCGGACAGTGCCCTCCCGGACCACCACGGCGAAAATGCCCTCCGTGGGCATCACGCATTTGCCGACAGCCTTCTTAATGGCGCAGTCGCTGTGGCACTCTTTGCCGATCTGGGTGACCTCTACCTCCGTTTCGCCGATCCGCAGATGCGTTCCCACCGGCAGGTGCTTCAGGTCAATGCCCACAGTATTGATATTTTCGGCGAATACGCCGGCGTCCAGAGGGATGGGGCAGACGGCCCGCATGGTGTCCACGCTCTCCTCCGCCAGCAGGCTGATCTGCCGGTGCCAGTCACCGGCGTGGGCGTCCCCCACGATACCGTGGCGGAGCTTCAGCGTGATCTGCGGAACAGGGTGCTTTTGTTCGCCCTTCCGCTCACTGATATTGACGGATACAACGTTTGCCATGGTTACTCCTCCACAATATAGTCACCGCTCTTGCCGCCGGATTTTTCCAGCAGGCGGATGTTGGTGATGCGCATATCCTTTTGAACGGCCTTGCACATATCGTAAATGGTCAAAGCCACTACGGACACGGCGGTGAGCGCCTCCATCTCCACGCCGGTGACGCCGGTGCAGGTGACAGTGGCCCGAATCTCCACCATGCAGGGCTCGTCAGACAGGGCAAACGCGATGTCGATGCTGGTGAGGGGCAGGGGATGGCACATGGGGATGAGCTCCCAGTTGTGCTTGGCCGCCTGGATGCCCGCCACCTGGGCTACTGCCAGCACATCTCCTTTTGTCATGGTGCCGGATTTGATGCGCGCCAGGGTGTCCGGGGCCATATGGACCTCACCGGCGGCCACAGCCGTCCGGTGGGTAACGGCCTTGTCCGTCACATCCACCATCCTGGCCCGGCCCTGTTCATTAAAATGCGTCAGTTCCGCCATAGGTCATCCTCCGATCTGATTCATGGTGCGGGGCGTGCCGCTGGGTCCCTCCGCCAGGTGGTGCCGCTGGGGCTTTTGTAGAATGCCCCGGCGGATGGCTGCTTCCAGGTCTTCGTTGTGGAGCCCCCGCAGGGAAAACTCCTCCGCCGAATGGAGACAGCCCTTCAGCCTGCCGTCCGCCGTCACCCGGATGCGGCTGCACTGGCCGCAAAAGTCATGGCTCACAGGGGAGATCAGTCCCACAGTCCCCGCTGCACCCGGCAGCCGGTATCGCCGGGCCACTCCCTGGGAATCGATTTGCTGTAAAGCGGGATGCCTTTCCAACACGGATTCGGCAGAGAGAAAACAGTTCTTTTCCCAGGCGGCACAGGGTCCCATGGGCATGAGCTCAATAAAGCGGACCTCCCAGGGATGCTCCCGGGTCAGCTCCAGAAAATCACCGATCTCATCGTCATTGAAGCCGCCGATGAGCACTGTGTCAAGCTTCAAATGGGAAAATCCCGCCGCTTCGGCGGCGGCAATGCCGGCCTTTACGTCCTCCAGCCGTCCCAAACGGGTCATGGCGGCAAAGCGGTCCGGCCGCAGCGTATCCAGACTGATGTTCAGCCGATCCACGCCCGCCTCCTGCAACGGCTGCGCCAGTTGGGACAGCAGGGCACCATTGGTGGTGAGGCATAGCTCCTTCAGCTCCGGAATGGCACGAAGGAGACGGCACAGCTCCAAAAGGCCGCGGCGAACCAAAGGCTCTCCGCCTGTTAAGCGAATCTTCTTTACACCGCATCGAACTGCCGCCTGCCCGATCTCTGCCAGTTCTTCAATAGACAGCATATCCCGATGGTCCCGTTTGACAATGCCTTCGGCGGGCATACAGTACTGGCAGCGGTAATTGCATAGGTCTGTCACGGACAGGCGCAGGTAATCAATGGTGCGGCCGCAGCCGTCCGTCATGGCAAACCCTCCTTCGTGATACTCAAATGAGATAAACGATAGTTTCATGATACCATGTTCCGGGGAAAAGTCAATAGAGGAGAGGTCGCCCTTTCCTGGCGCATCCCTTGACGGTATCCGCAGCAGGTGTTATTCTATAAAAAGGAGAACGAAAGGGGGAGGGAGCTTGCCTCTTGCAAAGATGCTGAACATTCGTCCCGGTGTCACCGCTGTCATTGGCAGCGGGGGAAAGACTACTCTTCTGTGGACTCTTGGCACCGAGCTGGCGGAGGCGGGGAGCCGGGTGCTGCTGTGCACCACCACGAAAATCTATCCCTTCTTTGGTCTGCCCTGCGCCCATGACAGGGCGGAGCTGGATGCCTTGGCGTCCAGCCGCCTGCTGTGCGCCGGAACGCCGCTGGAACATGGAAAGCTGACGGCTTTGGAAGTACCAATGGCGGATTTGGCGGCCCGCTTCGATTATGTGCTGGTGGAGGCGGATGGCTCCGCCCGCTTACCCTTGAAGGCCCATGCCTCCCATGAGCCGGTCATCCCGCCGGAGTCCAATCAGACCATCTGTGTGGTGGGGATATCCGGCTTTGGGCGGCCCATCCGGGAAGCGTCTCACCGGCCGGAGCGCTTTGCTGCCCTGGCGGGAACCGGGACGGAAGACGCCGCTACACCGGAAAACACCGCCCGGGTGCTGCTGGCGGAGGCCTTGGCGGACCGGTACTTTTTTAACCAGGCGGACACTCCGGAGCGGTGGGAGTGGGCCCTCCGGTGCGGAGAGCGGCTGCCCTGGCCCTGGGCCGGGGGAGCGCTGCAAAAGGACCTTTATTTTGATGGAAACCGCCCATAGGGGCGGAGAGGAGGAATACGATGCTGGTTGTGATTCGCGGTGCCGGAGACCTGGCCTCCGGAATTGCCCTGCGGCTGTGGCGGTCCCACATCAAGGTGGTCATGACAGATGTGGAGCGTCCCACGGCCATTCGGCGGACCGTCTGCTTTTCCCAGGCGGTCGTTCACGGAGAGACCAGGGTGGAGGGTGTGACAGCCCAACGGGCCGCTTCCCCGGCGGAGACCCTGGCTCTGCTGGAGACGGGCGTCATCCCGGTGCTGGCTGATCCGGGAGGAGCCTGTATCCCGGCATTGGAGCCGGACGCCGTGGTGGATGCCATTTTAGCCAAGCGGAATCTGGGCACGAAAATCACCGACGCGCCGGTGGTCATCGGCGTGGGCCCCGGCTTCACGGCGGGGGAGGACTGCCACGCCGTGGTGGAGACCATGCGGGGCCACTATCTGGGCCGGGTCATTCGTGAGGGCTCCGCCATTCCCAATACCGGCATCCCCGGCCTCATCGGCGGCTTTGCCGGGGAGCGGGTGCTGCGTGCCCCGGCAGACGGGGTATTCCACCAGCTGCTGGATATCGGCGCTCAGGTGAAGATGGGCGATGTGGCCGCCACGGTAGACGGCCAGCCTATGGTCTGTACCCTGGACGGTGTGCTCCGGGGCATTCTGGCGGAGGGGACGCCGGTCCACAAGGGGATGAAGGCTGGAGATATCGACCCCCGGTGCGCCGTGGAGCACTGTTACTGTGCCAGTGACAAGGCCCTGGCGGTGGGCGGCGGCGTGCTGGAGGCGCTATTGGACCTGACGGGGGTGCTGTATGGAAAATGAAGTGAAGCTGACAAAGCTGGCCAAATGTGCCGGCTGCGGCGCCAAGGTGGGCGCCGGCGTGCTGGCCCAGCTGCTGGAGGGCATTCGGGTCCGTGAGGACCCCAATCTCCTGGTGGGTTTTGACAAAAGTGACGACGCCTCGGTATACAAGGTCTCCGATGACCTGGCTCTGGTGCAGACGGTGGATTTCTTTCCCCCCATCGCCGACGATCCCTATTTGTTCGGTCAGATCGCGGCCACAAATGCCCTCAGCGATGTGTACGCCATGGGCGGAGAGCCGAAGCTGTGCCTGAACATCATGGCCATCCCGGAGTCTATGCCCAAGGAGGCGGTGCACCAGTTGCTGCGGGGCGGCTACGATAAGGTGTATGAAGCGGGGGCCCTCATTACCGGCGGACACAGCATTTTGGATGAGGAACCCAAATATGGCCTGGCGGTGACGGGCTTTGTCCGCCCGGACAGGGTGCTGACCAATTCCGGTGCCCGCCCGGGGGATGTGCTGCTGCTGACGAAGCCTCTGGGTATCGGTGTGCTGACCACTGCCGCCAAGGCGGACATGGCTTCTCCGGCGGCCATTGCCCTGGCCCAGCAGCTGATGACCACCCTTAACAAGTCCGCCCGGGACGCCTTGGTGCAGTACCGGGTCCACGCCTGCACGGATGTGACGGGGTTCGGCCTGCTGGGCCACGCCTGTGAGATGGCCCAGGGCAGCGGTGTGGAGCTGGAGCTCCGGGTGGAGGATATCAATCTCATTCCGGAGGCGGTGGAGCTGGCCCGCATGGGCATCCTGCCTGCCGGCATGTACCGCAACCGCGCCTTTGCGGAAGGAGAAGTAGACGCCGGGGACACGGAACTTTGCAAACAGGACCTGCTG
Organism: uncultured Dysosmobacter sp.; assembly: GCA_934590165.1. Classification (GTDB taxonomy): domain Bacteria; phylum Bacillota; class Clostridia; order Oscillospirales; family Oscillospiraceae; genus Oscillibacter. Next base: position 11,840 of record CAKTOO010000021.1, read on the forward strand.
TACGACCCCCAGACCGCCGGCGGCCTTTTGATGGCAGTGGACCCGGCGGACGCGGATGCGCTGTTTGCGGAGCTGGGTCAGTGTGTGCCCAGTGCCCAGCGCATCGGCGTGGTGAAAGAATACCAGGGCGGAAAGCGCATTTTCCTGAAATAACAACAGCCCTCACGGCTTTTGCCGTGAGGGCTGTTTTCTCAGTATTGGCGCTCCATTTCCTCCACCTTCCCGTACAGCCAGTCGTTCACCGGCGTGGGGATACCGTGTTTGCCGCCCAGGCGGCGGATGGTACCGGAGAACAGCTCCACCTCGCTTTTACGGTGTGCCTTGCCGTCTTGGCGCATGGAAGGCTCTCCGCCATCGGGAAAACCGTCAATGATGTCCACCCAGCCCTGGATATCCGCCTCTGTCAGGCGGATACCCTCGGCGTTGGCCACGGCCATGACCTCTTTCATGGCACCCACCATGGTGTCGTGAGCGGGCTGGCCGGTCTTCAAGCCGCCGTAGCCGCACTGGAACACCATGGCCGCCTGGTTGCAGCCGGTGTTCACCAGCAACTTGCTCCACATGTGGCGGAGGATGTCCTCCGGCAGCGTATAGGGGAAATGGATGCTGTCCAGCAGGCGGAGAAGTGCCTCCAGACGGCTCCGGTCCATACCGGTGGGAACCCCGAGGGCCAGCTCACCGAAGGGAGAGATGGTGGCGTGATTGCCCTCCTTCACGGCGGACATCTTCTGAGCCACGCACCAGACGATCTTCTCCCGGCCATAAGCCTGGGCCAAGACCTCCTCACTGGTGATGCCGTTGAGAACGGAGACGATGGTGGTATCCGGCCCCACCAGATGGCGGCAGGTCTGAATGGCGTTCTCCAGGCCGCCGAATTTCACGGCGAACAGCAGCAGGTCCACCGGCTCCGCAACTTTGGCTACGTCCGCGTAGTTGAAATCACACAGCTGGCCGTTGAGGTACACGCCATCCTTTTTGTAGCGCTCCACCCGCGCCCGGTCAGCAAGGACCAGCACATGGTCCCTGCCAAGTCCCTGGGTGAACAGGTGGCTGTACAGCACGCCCAGAGCGCCCAGGCCGATGATACCCACGGTTTTGATTTCTTTCATGCTCACACTTCCTTAAAAATACGGTAAGGCGGCGGAAGAGCTTCTTCCGCCGCCATTGGCTCCAATTACGCGATGCGGGCCAGCCACTTCAGGTCATAGGGCTCGAACACCACATGTTCATAGGCGTCCACATCCAGCATCACGCCGGTCCAGTCGGAGTGGATATCGCCATTTTGCTTGATGAGAATATCATAGAGAATGTCGTAGGTGACGCCGTCCTTGGGGTCGGTCTCCACGATGGTGGAATAGGGCAGGGTCTTGTGATAGGTCAGCTCCATGCCCTTATAGTCAAAGTGGAAGCCACAGCGCATCCGGCAGCCGTCCAGGCCGGTGTAGGTTGCCACCTGCTTGAGGTCGTGGAGGATCTTGTCACCATCCTCGTCGTACAGGTTCTCCGGCGTGGTGGCGGTATAGTCGAAACGGAACTGGATGGAGGCGCCGGGGATCTTCAAAAACCGCTCCATATAAGGCGCCAGGCCCTCGGCGGGGTAGTTCTTGTACAGCACGCAGTTCACCCGGAAGGGCACCGGCAGATGGGCCAGCAGGCCATCGTTGGACTCCACCACGTACTTTTGCATATGGCGGGAGACGTTGATGCAGGTGATTTTGTGCTTGTTGCGCTCAGCGAATGCCAGAATGTCATCCTCGGACTGGTGCTCAGACACCGGAAGGGTGGTGTTGATGTACACCTTATGAGTGGTGGGGATCTGGTCCAGCATGATCTGGAGCTGCTCGATATCCGCGAAAGGCTCGCCGCCGGTGAATACAAAGTCACAGTAGGGCGTGATCGCGTCCATGCGCCGGATGCTTTCGCAGATCTTTTCCAGAGAGAAACCCGTCAGGTCCGCGTATTCCCCTTTGTTGATGCAGAAAGGGCAGTGGTTTTTGCAGTCGTAGGGGACGAAGATCGTCACCGTTGCGCCGCCTTCCCGGGTCTTGTAGGGATGTTTCATGTTGATCGGCCTTTCAGAAAAAATAATAAAGAGCAAAACGGCAAAAACCGTTTTCAAAATCTCATGGTCGATTAATTATTGTAATGGATTTTTCCTGACAGGTCAAGAGCAAATCGGAAATTCCAGCCGCTACCTCCGGCAAAATTCGCCAGGACTGTACATCGGCGATGATTAATGATATAATGCACCCTGATTTAAAAACGAAAGGAGGCGGGCAGGTTGGAGCGGATTTCCGCACTGCTGTCAGCGCCGCTGACGGCGTTGACGGCGTTTTTGGCAAAGTATCCCCTCGTCGGGGAGTGGTATATGGCCTTTGTCCGCTTTTTGCTTCCGGTGCTGGCGTTTTTCATTTTGTACCGTGCTATCCGGTCACTGATGAGAATCCCCCACACGCCGGAGACCTGGGGCCAGCTGAGCCTGCCCAACGGCGCGCCCATCATCCTGACCCACTGGGAGAATATCATCGGCCGCGGCGCCGCGGCGGATGTGCGGCTGAACTATCCCAGCATCTCCCGGCAGCACGCCGCATTGTGTCGGGGAGAGGACGAACAGTGGACCATTTACGACCTGGGTTCCAAGGGCGGCACCGCCGTGAACGGCACGGCGGTGGAGGAATCCGCTCCGGTGAAGCTGGGAGACACCATCATCCTTGGTGGCGTGCCGCTCATTTTCCTGCCCCAGACGGTGGCGGAGCGGGAGGAACTGGATGAAAAACGCCGGGCGGAGCGTCCGGCCACTATTTGGCCCTCCTTTTTGTGGCTGACGCTGTTTCAGATGCTGACCTGTTTGCAGCTGATCGCTGCCGGGGGAGAGAGCGTCTCCATCCAGGTGCCGCTGTCCTTTTTGGGGCTGACGGTGGCCATGTGGCTGTATTTCGCGGTGCTGCGGTGCACCCGCTGCGTGGGCTTTGAGCTGGAGACCATCGCCTTTTTCCTTTCCACATTGTCCCTGGCGGTGACGGCCTCCAGCGCGCCGGGGAGCCTTCCCAAGCAGTTTTTGTCCATTTTACTGGGGCTGGGCCTTTTTCTGGTCCTGGGCCTGTTTCTGCGGGACCTGAACCGGGTGAAGAAGATCCGCTGGCTCATGGCGGCGGGGGCCATCGGCCTTCTGGGCATCACCCTGGTGCTGGGCCAGTCCAAATACGGCGCCGTCAACTGGATCAGCATCGGCGGCCTTTCCTTCCAGCCCTCGGAGATCGCCAAGATCTGCTATATTTTCGCCGGCTCCGCCACGCTGGAGCGGCTGTTCCGCAAGCGGAACCTGACGCTGTTCATTGTGCTCACCGGCGTGTGCATCGGCCTGCTGGGTCTCATGAGCGACTTCGGCACGGCGGCTATTTTCTTCATCACGTTCCTGGTCATCGCCTACCTCCGTTCCGGCGACTTCGCCACCCTGGGCCTCATCTGCGGCGGCGCGGTGTTCGGCGCCGGTATCATCATCAAATTCAAGCCCTATATTCTGAGCCGCTTTGCCTCCTGGGGCCACGCCTGGGAGGCCGCGTCCACCACCGGTTACCAGCAGACACGCACCATGTCCGCCGCCGCCTCCGGCGGCCTCATCGGCATGGGTGCCGGCAACGGCTGGCTCCACAGGATCCCCGCCGCGGACACAGACCTGGTGTTCGGCATGCTGTGTGAGGAGTGGGGACTGCTCATCGCGCTGCTGGCGGTGTGGTCCATTATTACCCTGGCGCTGTTCGCCGTCCGTGCGGCCCGGGCGGGACGCTCCAGCTTTTACACCATTGCCGCCTGCGCGGCGGGATCGCTGTTGGTGTTCCAGACATGCCTGAACGTATTTGGCTCTGTGGACCTGCTGCCCCTTACCGGCGTCACTTTCCCCTTTGTGTCCAACGGCGGCTCCGCCATGATGTCCGCCTGGGGCCTGTTGGCTTTTTTGAAGGCCACGGACACCCGGGAAAATGCAAGCTTCGCCATCCGGCGCAGCTCCCAGCGGCGGCTGACAGAGGAAGCCCGCCGCCGGACAGCCCCCGTGGAGCAGGGACTTTTTGACGGAGAGGAGGCGGACCATGAAGAAGATTGAACGGCGAATGCTCATCTGCCGGGTGCTGGCGCTGCTGCTGGCGGTGGGGATGGGGGTGTTTTTGGTGAAATACGCCCTCCACGGCGGCAGCTGGGCCTCCTCGGCCTTCAACCGCCACCTTTATAATAGTGACGGTCAGCTGGCCAGTGGAACGGTCCTGGACCGGGACGGCGATGTGCTGTCCACGGTGGAGGACGGCAAGCGGGTCTACTACGGCAACGCCACCGTCCGCAAGGCCACCCTTCACGCGGTAGGGGATCTCCAAGGCAACATCGGCACCGGCGCTTTGAACGCCTTTGCCGATAAGCTGACGGGATACAGCCTTCTGAACGGCGCATTCGGCGCCGAACGGGGCTCCGACCTGTATCTGACCATCGATGCCCGGTACAATTACGAGGCCTATGAGGCCCTGAACGGCCACGCCGGCACCGTGGCGGTCTATAATTACAAGACGGGTGAAATCCTGTGCATGGTCTCTGCCCCCAGCTATGACCCCCTGAACGTCCCTGGTGACATCGAGACCAGCGACCGCTGGGAGGGAGCGTACCTGAATCGCTTCCTGTCCTCCGCCTTTACGCCGGGGTCCGTGTTCAAAACCGTGACACTGGCGGCGGCCATTGAGAACATTCCGGACCTGGACGAGCGCACCTGGGATTGTCAGGGCTCCATCCAGATCGGAGATGATACCATCGTCTGCTCCGGCACCCACGGCCAGCAGCACATCGGAGACGCCTTCGCCAACAGCTGCAACGTGGCTTTTGCCCAGATGGCAGTGGAGTTGGGAGCGGATACCCTGGCAAAGTACGCGGAAAAGGCGGGGCTGACGGACAGTTATTCCGTCAGCGGCCTGCCCACAGCCAAGGGCAGCTTTACCTGGGAAAATATCACTGACAGCCAGCTGGGCTGGGCCGGTGTGGGCCAGTTCCACGACCAGGTGAACCCCTGCGCTCTCATGGTATACTTGGGCGCCATCGCCAACGGCGGCAGGGCGGCGGAGCCGTACCTCATCAAAAAGACTGTTTCTGCCCTGGGCATCCCATCCTTGCCCCACCTGACGAATAAGACGGGACAGCTGGTGTCCGCCTCCACGGCGTCGGCCCTGGCGGACATGATGGCGGACAACGTGGAAAAGACATACGGCACCAAACGCTTTCCAAATATGGACATCTGCGCCAAATCCGGCACCGCTGAGGTGGGGGAGGGCAAAACGCCCCATGCCTGGTTCGCCGGCTTCCTTCGGAATGAAGAAACGCCCTACGCCTTTGTGGTCCTGGCGGAAAACGGCGGCGGCGGCAGCTCCGTGGCCGGCACTGTGGCGGGCAAGGTGCTGGATATCATGGTGAACGGATATTAAAAAAACCGCTGTGTATGGAACGTACACAGCGGTTCTTTTAAGCATCCAGCGGCATCAAACGGCGTTTTAAATGCCGCATGGTGAAGAAAATGCACACAAAATGGGCGGCGGCCGTGATGCTCCAGGAAACGGGATAGGACCAGTAGACGGTTTCAATGGTGTGGAAGGCCGGAATTTGGAAAATGGTAGCGATCCACACCAGCCGCAGCCCGCAGGCGCCCACCAGCGTCACGACCATGGGCAGCACGGAATAGCCGATGCCCCGCAGAGTGCCCACGGCCACATCCATGATGCCGCAAAGGGCGTAGGGCAGACACACGATGTACAGCCGCTGCATGGCGCAGTCAATGACGGCGGGGGAGTGGGTGTACAACCGCAGCAGGTGGGGACCGAAATACACCACGCTGCCGCCCAGCAAAAGGCCCACCACAATGACGCAGCACTGGGCCAGTGCCAGCACCCGCCAGATGCGGCGGTAGTTGCCGGCGCCTAAGTTTTGGCTGGTGAAGGAGACATTGGCCTGGTGAAAGGCGTTCATGGCCACATACACAAAGTTTTCCACGCTGGAGGCGGCAGAGCCGCCGGCCACCACGATCTCACCGAAGGAGTTGACGGAGCTCTGTATGACCACGTTGGAAAGGGAGAACAAAATGCCCTGAAAGCCCGCGGGCAGGCCCACCCGCAGGATCTGCCGGAGCTTAGTGGGATGGAGCTTCAATTGGCGCGGGTCCAGATGGATGGCTCCACTTTCCTTCATGAGGCAGCGGATCACCAAAAACGCGGAGATGCACTGGGAAATGACGGTGGCCAGGGCCACGCCGGCCACATCCATCTTCAGCACGATGACGAACACCAGGTTCAGCACCACATTGATGACACCGGCGCCGGACAGGTAGTACAGGGGCCGCCGGGTATCACCCACCGCCCGCAGCAGCGCGGCGCCGAAGTTATAGAGCATGGTGGCGGTCATGCCCAGAAAATAGATGCGCAGATACAGGGCGGAGAGCTTCAAAACCTCCGGAGGAGACTGCATCCAGGTGAGGATCTGCCGGGCGCCCAGAACGCCTGCCACTGTCAGGAGTATGCCGCTGAGAATACTCACCAGTATGGCGGTGTGAACCGTCTTGCTGAGCTCCTCGTCCTCTCGGGCGCCGTAATGTCTGGCAGCCAGGATGTTGGCGCCGATGGACAAGCCCAGGAATAAATTGGTCAGCAGGTTGATAAGGGAGGTGGTGGAGCCCACGGCGGCCAGGGAATTGTCACCGGCGAAGCGGCCTACCACGATGACGTCCGCCGCGTTGAACAGCAGCTGCAACATACTGGAAAACATCAGCGGCACAGCAAAGCGCAGCATTTTCGGCAGGATCGGACCACTGCACATATCGATGGAATAGCTCTTTGCCTGGCGCAGCGCCATATAGCAAGCCCCCCATTGGACCTGGATTTGCCCGAAAGCCGGACAGCGGCTCCTATTCTAACACGGCTTTCCCGGAAATGCCACAGGAATTTACAAATTTTGCACTAAAAAAACAGACCGGCAGACAGAGACCAAAGCGGTTCTCCGTCTGCCGGTTTCTTTTCAAGAGAGGATATGCCTTAGAAGGCGGGGACCACGGCACCGTCGTAAGTCTCGTTGATGAAATCGCGGACGGCGTCGGACTGCAAAGCCTTCACCAGAGCCAGAATGGCGGGGTTATTCTCATTGCCTTCCTTCACAGCCACGATATTCACATAGGGGGAGTCGGCGTCCTCAATGGCCAGAGCGTCCTCGGTGGGGTTGAAGCCGGCTTCCAGGGCATAGTTGACGTTGATGACGGACAGGTCCACTTCGTCCACGGCGTTGGGGATCATGGCGGCCTCCAGCTCCTTGAAGGTCAGGTTTTTGGGATTCTCCACGATGTCGTTGGGCGTGGCCTCCAGGTCGGAGCTGTCAGCCAGCTTGATAAGGCCCTGGGCCTCCAGCAGCAGCAGGGCACGGCCCTCGTTGGTGGGATCGTTGGGGATGGCGATTTCGGCGCCGTCGGGCAGCTCATCCAAAGAGGCGGTTTTGCCGGCGTAAATGCCCATGGGCTCGATGTGGATACCGCCCACGCTCACCAGGTGCGTGCCTTCCTTCTCGTTGAAGCTCTCCATATAGGGGATGTGCTGGAAGTAGTTGGCGTCTTCCTCGCCCTCTTCCACGGCGGTGTTGGGAACGACGTAGTCACCGTACTCATGGATCTGCAAATCGATACCCTGTTCGGCCAGAACATCCACCACCTGCTCCAGGATCTCGGCATGGGGGGTGGCAGAGGCTGCTACGTTCAGCACTACCGGCTCAGTGGTCTCAGCGGGCGTTTCAGCAGGGGCCTCAGCGGGGGCTTCTTCCTTTTTGGAGCCGCAGGCGGCCAGGGACAGGCTCAGCACCAGGGCCAGAGCCAGAGACAAAAACTTCTTGTTCATTGTTACGTTCCTCCAATTTCTTTGATAAAGAGTTTCATTTATTTCAAACGCTTGTCAATGCGGTTCGACACGCGGCTGAAAACGGTTTGTACGACTTGCACCAGAACGATCAGCAGTATCGTCGCCACCCACATTTTGGCAGGTTCCCGGCGCTGGTAGCCGTAGCGGATGGCCAGGTCGCCAAGGCCGCCGGCGCCGATGGCACCGGCAATGGCGGTGTAGGCCAGGATGGTGATGATGGAGATGGAGCCGCCCAGGATCAAAGAGGGCAGTGCCTCCGGCAGGTAGACCTTCCAGACCAGCTGGAACGTGGACGCGCCCATGGACTGAGCCGCTTCCACCACGCCGGCGTCCACCTCGCTGAGGGAAGTCTCCACCATGCGGGCGATGAAGGGGGCCGCGGAGATGACCAGGGGCGGAATGGCACCCAGAACGCCGATCTTCGTGCCTACCAGCAGCTTGGTGAAGGGCATGACGCACACCATCAAAATGATGAAGGGAAGGGACCGGCCCACATTGATGACCCAGCCCACGCAGCGGTTCAGGGTCCGGTGGGGACAGATGCCGTGCTCTCCGGTGAGGATCAGCAGCACGCCCAGGGGCAGTCCAAGCACATAGGCGAAGACGGTGGAGACCACGGTCATCACCAGGGTGTCCCGCGTGCCGGTCAGCAGCAGGGGACCGAAATAGTCCCAGAATTCAACGGTAAACAGTTCACCCATGATATTCCACCTCCTCTGCGGCGACATTGGGCTGTGCCCGGATGTAACTGAGGGCTTTCGCGGCGTCGTTGGGGTCCTCCGGAAGGCTCAGCAGCATGGTGCCGAAAGCGTGGCCGTTGATGTTGCGGGTGTCGGCGCCCAGAATGTTCACCTTCACGCCGCAGTCGATGGCCAGAGACGCGATGAGGGGTTGGTACACGGTGCCGCCGTTGAAGGAGATGCGCACAGCACGGCTGCTGGCGGGGACCTGTTCCACCCGGACACCGCCGGGATACACCAAGCGCCGGGCAGCGTCAGTGGAGGGATTGGAGAAGATGTCCTGCACATTGCCCTGCTCCGCCATCACACCGCCGTCCAGAATGGCTACATGGGAACAGATCTCCTCGATGACGCTCATCTGGTGGGTGATGACCACCACGGTGACCCCCAGCTTTTCATTCAGGTCCTTCAAAAGGGACAGGATGGAAGCGGTGGTGGTGGGGTCCAGGGCGGAGGTGGCTTCGTCACACAGCAGTACCTTGGGGTCTGTTGCCAAGGCCCGGGCAATGGCGACCCGTTGCTTCTGGCCGCCGGAGAGCTGGGAGGGATACGCGTTGGCTTTGTCCCCCAGGCCCACCAGTTCCAGAAGCTCTCCGGCCCGCTTACGGGCCTGGGCGCCGGAGATGCCGGCCAGCTCCATGGGGAAGCATACGTTTTTCAGGCATGTGCGCTGCATGAGCAGGTTGAAGCTCTGGAAAATCATGGTAATGTCCCGACGGGCCAGCCGCAGTTCCTTTTCGCTGACTGTGACCAACTTTTCCGAATCGCCGTCCGGCTCCATCCAGGCCAGCCGCTGGCCGCCTACGGTGATGCTGCCGGAGGTAGGCCGTTCCAGCAGGTTCATACACCGTACCAGCGTGGATTTGCCTGCACCAGACAGGCCGATGATGCCGAAGATCTCGCCCTGCCGGATATCCAGGCTGATGTCCTCCAGGGCATGGACGGCATTGGGACCGGTGCCGAAGGTCTTTGTCAGATGCTCAATTTGAATAATGGAGTCACTCACAGGCGGAAAGCTCCTTTTCTCGTGGATTTCAACAACAAAAAACGTCCCTGATGCATTGCATCAAGGACGCACGTAATACAATTACGCCGTGGTACCACCTTGCTTCGCGCACTTCCTCACGGAAGCGGCCTTATAGAGTGCCAACACACCCCTGCGCTGTGACGTGCGCTCACGTCGTGACCTATGCGTTTTCCGCGGTCGGCCACGCAACTCCGAGACCATGTTCGGCAAGCCCTTCCGTACCTCTTTCCACCATCCGAGGCTCTCTGTGACGTATCTTCCTGCGTACTCTTCTCTTCATCGTCTTTGCGGTATTCACTTTTGTTATCTGTTCTGTAGTTTACATGCTATCAGTTTTTTTGTCAACGGGAAAAATCGACTATGAAAAGTAAAAGAAAACGAAGAAAATTGTTCACCGTATACAAACAAACATAGCGGAACACTGGGAATTGAAAAAATTCGACGTTTTCAGCGGTATTGGATTGAAAGTGGAGGGCAAAACTGCTACCATAAAGAAAATGTGTGGGGAGGGACCTTTCCTGAAGCGGCGCAAGGGCCAAAATGGAATCATGCATTGGCTGCGGAACCTATTGTGCGGTCTTCTCATTGGTGCCGGGGCCATTTTGCCCGGTGTTTCCGGCGGCGTACTGGCGGTGGTGTTCGACATTTACCGTCCCTTTATGGAGGTTTTGACCCATCCCCGGAGAGCAATTCCCCGGTACTGGCGGTGGTTCCTGCCCTTGGCCCTGGGATGGTGTGTGGGCTTTTTGGGGTTTGCCAAAGGCATTTCCGCTTGTCTTGCCTGGTCTGAAGCGGCTACCACATGGCTGTTTATCGGTCTCATCGTGGGCACGGTGCCTGCCTTATTCCGGGAGGCGGGAAAGGAAGGGCGGGGGGCTGCCGCCTGGGTGAGTTTGGCGGTATGCGCCGGCGGCGTGTTCACAAGCCTCTTTTACGTGGGCCGCATCGCGGAGGTATCCGTGACGCCCAATTTTTGGTGGTACAATTTTTGCGGTATTTTGTGGGGAATGGGCGTGGTCATTCCCGGGATGACCACTTCCTCGGTGATGATGGCCCTGGGGCTTTACCAGCCCATGCTGGAGGGGCTGGCCCACCTGGACCTGGTGGTCCTGTCCGCGTGCCTGCCGGGAATGGTGCTGTCCGTTGTCCTGCTGGCCCGGGCGGTCAGTTGGTTTTTTCGCCGCTGCTATGCTGTGGCTTTTCATGGGATTTTGGGCATGGTGCTGGCTTCCACGGCGGCTATCATTCCCTCGACCTACCAAAACGGGGGAGAAATTTTCTTGTCCGTGGTATGCTGTGCCGGAGGTTTCGGCCTGGCCTTCTTCCTGGAGCGGCTGGACCGGCGGGACCAAAAGGTGTAAACAAACAAGCAAAAAGCAGGAGCCATACGGCTCCTGCTTTTTCACAGCTTGACGATGCCGGCCTCCACCAGCTTTTGTAGGCTCATGAGGATGCCCAGCTTGGCGTGGTACCAGGTGAGGCCGCCCTGGAAGTAGACGGCGTAAGGCTCCCGGATGGGGCCGTCGGCGGAAAGTTCGATAGAGCTGCCCTGGACGAAAGCACCGGCGGCCATGATGACGTCGGAATCGTAGCCGGGCATGGCCCAAGGCTCCGGGGTCACGTAGCTGTCCACCGGGGCGGCGGACTGGATGCCCTTGCAGAAGGCCACCATGGCCTCCCGGCTGCCCAGAGTCACCGCCTGGATGATGTCGTGGCGGCTCTCCGTGGCGTTGGGAACGCAGGCAAAGCCCAGCTTTTCATAGACATTGGCGGCGAAAATGGCGCCCTTCAGTGCGCCGGCCACCACCGTAGGAGACAGGAACAGGCCCTGGTAGAAGGCGGGCATCAGTCCCAGGTTGGCGCCCACCTCCTGGCCGAGACCGGGGGCGGACAGCCGGTAAGCGCACCGCTCCACGCACTCCTTGGTGCCGCAGATATAGCCGCCGATGGGAGCCAGGCCGCCGCCGGGGTTTTTGATGAGGCTGCCCACCACCATGTCGGCCCCCAGGTCAGAGGGCTCCAGCCGTTCCACGAATTCGCCGTAGCAGTTGTCCACCATCACCTTCACATCCGGCTTCACGGACTTGCAGAAGGCAATGAGCTCACCAATCTGGGCCACGGAGAAACTGGGGCGGGTGGCGTAGCCCTTGGAGCGCTGGATGGTGATGAGCTTGGTGCGGTCATTGATGGCAGCGCGGATGGCATCGTAGTCAAAGCTGCCGTCGGCCTTCAGGTCTGCTTGCTGGTAGGTGACGCCGTACTCCTTCAAAGAGCACTTGCTCTCCCGGATGCCGATGACCTCCTCCAGCGTGTCGTAAGGGGCACCCACGGGGGAGAGCAGCTCGTCGCCGGGCAGCAGGTTGGCGCTGAGGGCCACTGTCAATGCGTGGGTGCCGCAGGTGATCTGGGGACGCACCAGGGCGGCCTCTGTGTGGAACACGTCGGCGTAGACACGCTCCAGGTTGTCCCGGCCCTCGTCATCGTAGCCGTAGCCGGTGGTGGCGGCGAAGTGGGTGGCGTTCACCCGGTTTTTTTGCATGGCGGAAAGGACCTTGCCCTGGTTGTACTCCGCTGTCTGGTCGATGGCCACAAACCGCTGCCGCAGGCCCTGCAAAACGGACTCGCCGTATTCATACACAGTCCGGCTGACGCCCAGTTGCTCATACATGCTTTCAATTTCCATGGATAAACCCTCTTTTTTGGTATTTTTCACACAAAGTGGAATTATAACAGGCCCGGCGGGAAATAGCAAGAGGCGGGCAAAAAAAGCGGCACGCGTAAGCGTGCCGCTTTTGATATCCAAAGCTCAGACGTGGATGCCGCCCACGAAATATGTATTATAGTAGCCGCTGGTCAGGTCGCTGATGATGACACCATTGCTCTTGGAAGAGGAGGAATGGATGAACTGGCCGCCGCCGATGTAGATGCCGGCGTGGGAGCAGGCCTTACCGGCGTTGCGGCTGGGATCATTAAAGAACACCAGGTCACCGGGCTGCAGCTCACCGAGCGAATACACCCGGCTGCCGATGCCGCTCAGCCACTGGCTGGTGGCGGAATGCGGCAGAGAATAGCCGTGCTGGCTGTACACATACATGGTGAAGCCGGAGCAGTCAAAGCCGCTGGGGGAGGCACCGCCGTAGACGTAGCGGGTACCCAGATGCTGCATGGCGGTGTCCACAATGCAGATGTTGGAGGCGGAGGAAGAGGAGTCCTTTGTCAGGTCCAGGAAGTCGCTGCGGATATAGCCCTCGGTGCCGTACTGGCAGGTGACATCGTACCAGCCGTCCACCAAGCCGTTGACGGTGACGATCGTGCCGGCATTCACGCTGGCCAGGACCTCCGCCTCGGTGGAGACACCGGAACGAACGTTGACGCCGTCGCCGTTGACGCGGCCATAGGTTTCAAACACATTGTCCTGGTCCACCAGCAGATAGTCGGCAGAGACATAGCCGGTCTTGCCGTTGTAGGCGACCTGATACCAACCCTCAGTGGTGTCGTCCAGAATAGCGACAGCCACGCTCTTATCCAGGGTGGTGATGATCTCGGAGGAAGTGGAGGCCTCGGCGCGCATTCTCAGGGAGGAGCCGGTGGTACAGCCGGCTCCGATGGCGACGTCGGCGGCCATAGTGTGAGCGGTCAGCAGCAGGGTCATGGTACCGGTGAGAAACAGGACCTTTGCTGCCTTGCCTGCGAAGTGTGTCATGGTGTACGCTTCCTTTCATGATCTTTTGTTAAGGGGGGAAAGGCGGTGGGAGAATTATTTCTCCTTGCCGGCCAGGGCGCGGTCCAGCCAGATGGCGGCCACATCCATGGCTGCGTACAGACTGTCTTTTTCGCTCTTCTTGACCACGCGGTCACGGGATTTCAGGTTGGGGTCGGTCAGCTGCAGCTGGACGGAGACCTTGGTGGCCACGTTCAGGTCCTGCTCCTTCTTGCTCTCCAGCACCTGCATCATGATGATATATTTCTCAGCCATCGTACCGTAGTAGATCAGGTTATCGACACGGCGGAGAGGATGGCCCTTGTACATGAGACCTTCTGCCTTTGCAGACTTGGTTTCAGGCATGAAAACACTCCCTTGAAAAATTTTGTAACCAAATTGTAACAGATTTTATCCACTTTGTCAACGTTTGGTGACAGACAAATGGTGGAAATTCCAAAGAAGACAAAAAATCCCCCGCAGGGAATATCCCTGCGGGGGGGCCATCATAAAATCACTGTCCCAAGTACTTTCGGACCAATACTTGCAGCAGCTCATCCCGGTCAATCTTGCGGATGAGGGTGCGGGCATTGTTGTGGTTGGTGATATAGGTGGGGTCCTCGGAGAGGATATAGCCCACGATCTGATTGATGGGGTTATAGCCCTTTTCCTCCAATGCCTGATAGACAGTGGTCAGAATGTGGCGGATCTCCGCGTCCTTCTCCATTGCGATGCTGAATTTCCGGGTATAATCGTCCATGCAGACACCACCTTTCTTTTCTGTAGAAAAACCTGGAATACAGAACTAGTATACTCGTTTTTTTCCAAACTGTAAAGCATTTTCCCAAAAATCTTTTGCTCCCCGCTGCTTGGCGGAGAGCAAAAGATTCGGGTTCGTTACCGCAGGACGGCGCCCAACTGGGCCTTCAGCAGCTCCAGAATGTTCTTTACATCCGCGTCAGCCGCCCCCATTTGATGCGGGCATCAAATGGGACCCCCAGGGCATTGAATGCTCGGTGGGAATGAATCCCGCCTGCGCCAAGGTTTTGCTGCGCAAAACGCTTGCACGTGCTGCCGCACGCCCCGCTGTGCGGGGCCCCTGGCTTACCGCAGGACGGCGCCCAATTCAGTCTTCAGCAGCTCCAGGATGTTCTTCACATCCGCGTCAGCTTCCTCGGCGGTGAGGTTGCGGTCATCGGCGCGGAGCGTCAGGTTGAAAGCCACGCTCTTTTTGCCCTCGGGGATGCCGGTGCCGGTGTAGATGTCAAACAGGGACACTTCCTTCAAGAGGCCCTTGGCGCCCCGGCGGATGCAGTCCTCCAGCACGCCCACGGTGGCGGCCTGGTCGCAGACCACGGCGATGTCCCGGGTGACGGCGGGGAACTTGGGCAGGGGCTGGTAGATGGGCTCGGGGCCGATGCTCTCGTACAGGGCGTCAAAGCGCAGCTCGGCGGCGTACAGCTCGCAGTCCACGCCGTAGTTGGCGGCCACGTGGGGATGGACCTGGCCCAGCACGCCCAGCAGGCGGCTGCCGCAATAGACCTTGGCGCAGCGGCCGGGGTGGTAGGAGGGATTGGCTGTTTCCGCCTCGTAGCGGACACCGGTGATGCGCAGACCCTCCAGCACCAGCTCCACGGTGCCCTTCAGGGTGAAGAAGTCCATGTCGGGACCGTAGGCGCCCAGAGACAGAACCTTGGGCTCATCGGCCATGCCAGAGCCGTCGTTTTTGGCGAAGTAAGTGCGGCCCAGCTCATAGAGCTTGGCGGACTTGTTGCGGAAGTTGTAGTTCCGGGTCAAAATCTCCAGCATGGAGGGCAGGGTGGTGGTGCGCATGATGGAGGTGTCCTCGCCCAGGGGGTTCAGGATCTTCAAAGAATCCCGCAGGGGGGACTCCTTGGGCAGGTCGATCTTGTCGTAGTAGGTGGGGCTGATGAAGGAGTAGGTGATGATCTCGTTGTAGCCCGCGGTGCGGCACAGGGCGCCGATGGCGTTTTCCGCCTTCTGGACGGGAGAGAAGCCCCGGCGCTCGTTCATGCCGGCGTTCAGGGTGTTGGGGATGTTGTTGTAGCCGTAGAACCGGGCCACCTCCTCGGCGATGTCGGAGTAGTGCTCCACATCGCTGCGCCAGGAGGGTACCAGGATGGTGTCGCCGTCCAGCTCGAAGCCCAGGGACAGCAGGATACGGCGCATCTCCGCCTCGCTGACGTTCGTGCCCAACAGGCCGTTGACCTTCTCCGGCTCCAGCTTCACGGTGGTGGGATAGGCATCCTTGGCGATGACATCCATGACGCCGTCCACCACCTCACCGGCGCCCAGCAGTTCCACCAGCTCGCAGGCACGCTGGACGGCCTTCATGGTGTTCATGGGGTCCAGGCCCTTTTCGTACCGGGCGGAGGCCTCGGTGCGCATATTCAGGGCCACGGCGGTGCGGCGGATGGAGGCACCGTTGAAGTTGGCGGATTCAAACAGGACCTGGGCGGTATCGCCGATGATCTCACTGTTGGCGCCGCCCATGACGCCGGCCACGCACACGGGCTTGTGCTCGTCGCAGATGCACAGCATGTTGGGGGTCAGCTTGCGCTCATTGCCGTCCAGGGTCTGGATGGTCTCGCCCTCCCGGGCGGTGCGGACCACAATCTTGCCGCCCTCCACGCAGCTGAAGTCGAAGGCATGCATGGGCTGGCCGTATTCCAGCATGACGTAGTTGGTGATGTCCACGATGTTGTTGATGGGGCGGACACCGGAATTGCGCAGCCGCTCCCGCATCCAGGCCGGGGAGGGGCCGATTTTTACGTTTTTCACCAGACGGGCGGTGTACCGGGGGCACAGGTCGGGATCTTCGATCTCAATGTCCACATAGTCGGCAATGCTGCCGCCGCAGCCCTTGATCTCCGGGGTGTGGAGCTTTAAGGGCTTGCCGAAAGTAGCACTGGCCTCCCGGGCAAGGCCGATGACGCTGAGGCAGTCAGGCCGGTTGGGGGTGATCTCAAACTCCACCACATGGTCGTTGGCGCCGATGACGGCTGCCATGTCGTCGCCGGGCTTCACGCCGTCCTCATGAAGGACGAAGATGCCGTCGGCGATGCAGTGGGGGAACTCCTTCTGGTCGGCGTGGAGGTCAGAGAGGGTGCAGATGTGGTTTTTGCCGGTGTCGTAGGCCACCAGATCGCCCTCATGGATATTGGCGCAGTCCGTGGAGGCGGCGGCCATGCCGGAGCCGGTGTCCAGAGCGCAGGCCCAGAGAGCCCCGTCCTCGGAGCTGACGGCGGTGACACGGGCGGCCACCACCTTGCCGTAAATCTTGTGGCCGGACTGGACATCGGAGGGGATGGAGGGCTTGTCCTTATCCAGGGGGTGATAGTCGTTCAGCAGGGCCGCGGCCTTGATAACGGCATAGGGATAGTCATGCTCGGCGGTGAGGTTCAGCTCCTTCAAAGAGCACAGCATACCGTTGGACAGCACACCCCGCAGCTTGCCCTTGGTGATCTTCGCGCCGCCGGGCAGCAGGGAGTTGTGCTTGGCCACGGGCACCATATCGCCCTCGTGGATGTTCCAGGCGCCGGTGACGATCTGGGTGGGTTCGGCCTCGCCCACATCCAGCTGGCACACCCACATGTGGTCGGAGTCCGGGTGCTTCTCCATCTTTACGATGCGGCCGGCCACTACGTTTTTCAGCGATTCGTTCAGGACCTCGGTGACCTCCACCTTGGAGCCGGAGAGGGTCATGGCCTCCGCAAAGTCGCGGTCGCTGACAGGCCCGATGTCCACAAATTCATTCAGCCATTTACGGGATAATTTCATCGTTTTCCCCTCCTTTTAGAACTGCTCTAAGAAGCGAATATCGTTTTCAAAGATCAAACGCAGGTCGCTGATCTTGAAGCGGCCCATGGCCATGCGTTCCAGGCCGAAGCCGAAGGCAAAGCCGGAATACACATCCGGGTCGATGCCGCAGTTGCGCAGCACCTTGGGGTGCACCATGCCGGCGCCCAGGACCTCGATCCAGCCCTCGCCCTTGCAGGTGGGGCAGCCCTTGCCGCCGCACTTGTGGCACTGAATATCCACTTCGCAGCTGGGCTCGGTGAAGGGGAAGTGGTGGGGACGGAAACGGGTCTTCGTCTCGGGACCGTAGATCTCCCGGATGACGGCGTTCAGCGTGCCCTTCAAATCCGCCATGGTGACGCCCTTGTCCACCACCAGGCCCTCGATCTGATGGAACATGGGGGAGTGGGTGGCGTCCACCTCGTCCTTGCGGTACACCCGGCCGGGGGAGATCATGCGGATGGGTACGCCGTGCTCCTCCATGGCCCGGATCTGCATGGGAGAGGTCTGGGTCCGCAGCAGGATGCGGGAGTCCTCCGTGAGATAGAAGGTGTCGGACCACTCCCGGGCGGGGTGGTCATCGGGGGTGTTCAGTTTCGTGAAGTTGTAATCCTCCTGCTCCACCTCAGGGCCGTCGAAAATCTCAAAGCCCATGTTGATGAAGATCTCCTTGAACTCGTCCAGGGCGGTGTACATGGGGTGCTTGTGGCCTACCTGGGCGCGCTTGCCGGGGATGGTCACGTCCACGGTCTCGGCGGCCAGCTTGGCCTCCAGGGCCTTTTCCGCCAAGGCGGCGGACTGTACTTCAATGGCCTTTTCCAGCTCAGCTCGGACCTCGTTGGCCAGCTGGCCCATGACAGGACGCTCCTCGGGGGAGAGCTTGCCCATCTGCTTGAGGACGGCGGTCAGCGCGCCCTTTTTGCCCAGATACTGGACACGGACGGCCTCCAACTCACTGCCGGCCTGGGTGCCGGCAACGGCTTCCAGAGCCTGCTTGCGAATGGCTTCCAGTTGTTCCTTCATAGTCGATGCTCCTCATTATAAAAATATCAATTGCAAGATCGGGACAAAACAAAAGACCCCTCGTCCCATGTTTGGGACGAAAGGCCATTCCTTCCGCGGTACCACCCAAATTCGTGCCTGACAGCACGCACTTGCGGCCCCTGTAACGGTGGGCATCCGGCCGTGTCTCCACGGCGGCTCCCGGGCGAACCAAACCGGGCGTCCGCAGTCTGGCTTGCAGCCGGTGACCAGACCTCTCTTGGCGGCGTTTACGGTTATTTTCCCGTTCATCGCTCGTATCAAATACCACTTATAACACACAAAACCGGGAATTGCAAGAAAAAAATCCCCATCCCGGCGGATTTCGCCGGGGTGGGGAAAGGCTCAACAGGGGACGTGTTCCATGATGATCCGGGCGATCTGCCCACCTTCCATGCAAAAAGTGATGTGGCTGCCCAGCATTTCTCCGTCTCCCGGATAGATCCAGGCATCGCGGCTGCCGTCGCAGCTCGGGGTAAATGATGCCGTGGGATATACGGCCAGGATGTCCTCCTCCGTATCGCCGATGCCAACGCCGGCAATGGTTCTGACACCGGACATGCTGCTGTCAATACAGTAGAGAAACTCTCCGCTGCTGTCATCGGCCACGTTGTAGCGCAGGGTGAGCGTTCCGCAATCCACGGTGTAAACGGTGCCGAAGCCGTCTCCGCCGCCGGTCTCCCGGGAGAACTCGTTCAGCGCGTGTCCCCAGGGGAAAGCGCCTTCTTGAGGCCCCAGCGTCAGGTACTGGCCTTCGGCCACCATGCAGAAGGGAGCGTAATAGGCATCCTCTCGGGTGTCCTCATAGGCCGTCCGCATCCGCTCCAGCACGGCCTGCTCCGCTTCGGTTTCCGCCTGACAGTTGTCCAGCGCCGCCAAGAATTCCGCCTGCTCATCCAGAGAGAGCCAGGCGGCGTGGTAGCCCGGTCCGGCGGTGACGGCGGCCACATGCGGATAGGCATTGCTGTATGGGGAGGTATCCAGCATGGTCAGGAGCTTCAAAAGATCTTCTGGCCGCTCTATAAAACGCTGGTACAGCAAATCAGAGGGCGCTTCGGCGTAGGCGCCGTCGGCGTGGAGCAGATACAGCACCAGCTGGAGGTCGGAATAGGCGTCAAAATCGGGGTTGTCAAAGGTATCCCAGTCATATGTAAAGGTGAACACCGTGTCCGCCTCCAGGTCCAGAGCGTCGGAGGGGCAGAAGGAGGTGAACCGCCACTGGCCGTCCGCCTGCCGCTCATAATCCAAAACCTTTTGAGAGTAGCCGACGGTAGCGCTGGGGCGTTCCCACGCCCAGCTGTCCGCCCAGAAGGTGAGGGTCACGGTCCAGTGGTTGTCATCCACCGGTTCCGCCGTCACCGTTTTGTCAAGCAGATAGATATTTGTTCCCCGCGCTCCCGGCAGGGCATACAACTTGCCGCCGATATCCCGGTAGTGGTCCGGGGAGAGGGAGAGTAGATATTCCGCGATGTCCGGGGAAAAGACATACTTCACCCGTTGACCCAGGGCACTGAGGTTGGACAGCTCTGGATAGACCGTCGAATTGACCCGGTAATAGGTGCCCTCCGGGGTCTCCTGAGCGTCGCTTTCGTCCAGGGGCATGGTGGTCAGGTCAAACCAGTCATAGGTCTCCGCGGCAAATTCGTAGGCGGAGGGGACATTTGCGGTGGGGGCTTCCGGGGATGGGGGGACGCATTCCTGTTTGGCGCAGCCGGCCAAAAGAAGCGGGAACAGAAGAAACGCAAACAGACGCTTCAAGGGAAACACCTCCTTTGTAATATGCATCTTAGCAGAAGTCCGTCAGGAAGAAATCACAATCCGGTAACAGAAGATTGCAATGGAGAGACGAAAACTTTATAATAAGGGGGAATTTTGAATCAAAGCGGGAGGAGATCACCATGAAGTTGGCGTCAGCGGCGCAGATGAAGGAACTGGACCGGCGGGCCATTGAGGAGCGGCACATTCCCTCCATCGAATTGATGGAGCGGGCGGCGGAGGGCGTGGCGGAAGCAGCTCTTTCCCTGCTGCCGGGGCGGCCGGGGAAATGCCGGGCGGCGGTGTTCTGCGGCAGCGGCAACAACGGCGGCGACGGCATCGCCGCGGCCCGGCTGCTGTTTTTAAAGGGCGCATCTGTCCGGGTGTTTCTGGTGGGCAGCTATGAAAAGCTGACGCCTGACGCCCTGGAGGAGACCCGCCGCCTCAGCGAGTGCGGCGTGGAGCTGGAGCCCTGGGACCCAGAGGACCTGAGCCAGTCCGCCTGGGCCAGGGGCAGCCATGTGCTGGTGGATGCCCTGTTTGGCGTGGGGTTGTCCCGGGACATCGCGGAGGGGTCGGACTATGCCCGGGCAGTGGAGCTGATGAACCAGTGCGCGGCGCCGGTGGTGGCTGCGGATATCCCCAGCGGTGTGGAGGCGGACACGGGCCGGGTCCTGGGCCGGGCAGTGTTGGCTGACAAGACGATTACCTTTACGCTTGGGAAGGTGGGCCAATTCGTGGGAGACGGCGCGCTGTGTTCCGGCGAGGTGACAGTGCGGGATATCGGCATTCCCGCGGACCTGGTCCGTTCCGCCGCCTGCCCGGTGCAGACAGTGGAGGCGGATTTTGCCAGGGCGGCGCTGCCCCGGCGGAAAACCGACGGACACAAGGGAGATTTCGGCAAATTACTGGTGCTCGGCGGCTCTGTGGGGTACACAGGGGCACCGTATTTGGCGGCCGGTGCCGCCGTCCGCTCCGGCTGCGGACTGGTGTTTTTGGGTGTGCCGGAGAGCATCTGGCAGGTGGAGGCATCCCGGTGCGTTTCCGCCATGCCGTTCCCTCTGGCAGACAGACATGGTGCGTTAAGCTATAAAGCTTTACAGGTGATACAAAAGAAATTAGAGCCCTGCCATGTGCTGGCCCTGGGGCCGGGATTGGGGAAGGGGGAGCAGGTGACCCGGCTGGTACTGGAGCTGCTGGCGGAAACGGAACAGCCCGTGGTACTGGACGCTGACGGCATAAACGCTCTGGCGGGGCATATGGATGTATTGGATGCCCGGCGGGGCCGCATTACCATCCTGACGCCTCACGACGGGGAGTTTGCCCGCCTGGGCGGGGACCTGGCCGGTGGAGACCGGACCCGGGCGGCCCGGGACTTTGCGGCGCGGCATGGCTGTGTGCTGGTGCTGAAGGGCCACCGGACCGTGACAGCCGCCCCGGAGGGAAACGTCCTGGTGAACACCACCGGCAATTCCGGCCTGGCCAAGGGCGGCAGCGGTGATGTGCTGACAGGCGTCATCGCGTCTTTGCTGGCCCAGGGAGCGCCGGCGGTCCAGGCGGCGGCTTTGGGCGTCTGGCTCCACGGCCGGGCGGGAGACCTGGCGGCGGAGGCGCTGACGCCCTATGCCATGACGCCGGAGGATGTGATCACCCACCTGCCGGCGGCCTTCCGGGAGATTTTGTAACATTGGAGGAATGACGGTGCGCAAATGGCTGTGCGTACCAATGATGACCCTGCTCCTGCTGCTCTCGGCCTGCGGCGGGAAGGGGGAGAGCGAGGCGGCGGACCTGCGGGACCGCTACCACGATATGGCCGGCTGTACCATGGAGGCCGCCGTCACCTGTTCTCAGGGGGACCGGGTATGGCAGGCGGAGCTGCGGTGCGAGTATGTGCCTGACGGCGAGATCACGGTGGAGGTACTGTCACCGGAGACCATCGCCGGCGTCCGGGCGGTGCTGGACGGAGCGACGCTGACTCTGGAGTATGAGGATTTGTGTCTGAACGCCGGGACCCTCAGCAGCCAGTCCGTCAGTCCCATGGCCTGCCTTCCACGGCTCATGAGCGCCCTGCGGGATGGCTGGCTTCTGGAGGAGAATGAGGAAACCTGGAACGATGTGTCCTGCCGGCGGCTGATGGTGGACCAAAGCGGCACCCAGAACGGAAAGATCGTCTCTACGGTCTGGCTGCGGCAGGAGGACGGCACGCCGGTGCGGGGAGAGATCTCCGTGGACGGAGAAAATATTTTGACGGCGGAGTTTACGAGTTTTACCTTTTATGATACAATCGACGAACAGGGGCCGTGAACCCTGAACAATGAGAAGGTGACCAAAGCTACATGGAAGATACGATCCTGCGGCGTACTTGGGCGGAGATCGACCTGGACGCCCTGGCACATAATTACCGCCAGGCCCGCAAGCGCATTGGGCCAAATGTGAAATACCTGGGCGTGGTGAAGGCGGACGCCTATGGCCACGGCGCTCTCCAGGTGGCGAAAAAGCTGGAGGAGCTGGGGGCGGACTACCTGGCGGTGTCCAGCCTGGACGAGGCCCGGGAACTGCGCCATGGAGGCGTAAGCGCGCCCATTCTTATTCTGGGCCACACGCCGCCGGAGATGGTGCCCCAGCTCATTGAGTACGGTATCACTCAAGCAGTGTCCGCTAAGGCCAAGGCGGAGGAGTACAGCGCCGCGGCAGCCGCCTGCGGCGGCACGCTGAAGGTCCACATCAAGGTGGACACCGGAATGTCCCGGCTGGGTTTTCTGGTGCGGGACGGCCACTTTGACGGCGGCGTGGAGGCCATAGCTGCCTCCTGCGCACTGCCCCACTTGGAGGCAGAGGGCATCTTTACCCACTTTGCTGTTTCCGATGCCGACGATGCCCCCAGCGAAGATTATACCCGCCGGCAGTTTGCGGTGTTTCAGCATGTCATCGCCGCCCTGGCGGCCCAGGAGCGGACCTTCGCCATCCGCCACTGTGCCAACAGCGGCGCCCTGGCCCGGTATCCGGAGATGTATCTGGACATGGTGCGGCCCGGCATCGCCCTGTACGGTGTGGGGGACGACGCGGAACGCCTGGGCCTGCGGCCGGTCATGAGCCTGAAATCCTCCATCTCCACCATTAAGGTCTTTGACCCGGACACGGACATCAGCTATGGCCGGACCTTCCACACCACGGAAAAGACCCGGGTGGGCGTGCTGCCCATCGGCTATGCCGACGGTTTTTTCCGGGGCCTTTCCAACCGGATGTCCGTCATCACCGCCCAGGGACCGGCGCCGGTCCGTGGCCGCATCTGTATGGATATGTGCATGGTGGATCTTTCGGGGCTGCCGGATGTCCATGTGGGGGACACCGTGGAGATTTTCGGAAAATGCCAGCCGGTGGACCGTTTGGCGGAAATTCTGAACACCATCCCCTACGAGCTGACCTGCGCCGTCAGCAAGCGGGTGCCCCGACTGTACCTGGAGAACGGTGAAGTCGTGGAACGGAGCCTGCGTCTGCTGCTGTAAACATAACTTTCAAAGAGAACACACGCCGCCCTTGTCCCGGCCATAGGATGATACGGGGCGGCAGCGGCGGAATTTGCAGCCAAGTCCGGTATAAATTCCGCCGCTGCGTGGGAGAATGAAAGTGGCCTCACCGAAGGGCTTTCGGTGACGGGTACTTCTTTCGGCGGAGTGTGAACTTTGTGGATACGAGTGTCAAGCGCGGCGATATTTACTATGCCGATCTCTCCCCGGTGGTGGGCAGCGAGCAGGGCGGCGTCCGGCCTGTTTTGATCATCCAGAATGACACCGGGAACCGTTACAGTCCCACCGTTATTGCGGCGGCCATTACGTCCCAGACCGGGAAAGCGCGGCTGCCGACACATATCGACCTTCCCGTGGTCCAGAGCAGCGGCCTCAGCCGGGATTCCGTGGTGCTGCTGGAGCAGGTGCGGACCCTGGACAAAAAGCGCCTGCGGGAACGGATGGGCCATGTGGACGAGGGCGTAATGGAGAAGGTGGACCTGGCCATCGCAGTCAGCTTCGGCCTGCCCCATGACCAGCTGGTTTAAAGAAAGGCACAGCCCTTGGAGAAGATTTTTGTGGAGGACTGCGGCCGCCGCGAAGGCGGCGCCAAGTGTTTTGCGCAGCAAAACCTTGAAATCGGCGGGATTCATTCCCGGCGATTTGAGTCAAATGAAAAGGGCTCCCGCACCGTCATGGACGGTGTGGGAAGCAGCTTCGGCCTGCCCCATGACCATCTGGTCTGAGCGCATTTGATAGGATGAGACGAGCGCGTTTCCCGGAGAGGCGGGGCCTTTCCGGGAGGCGCTGCACCAAAGAGCTAGGGAGGTACATACATATGAAGAAAAACAGATGGCTTTTGCGAGCGGTGGTACTGGTGCTGCTTTCCGGTATCCTGACCACATCGGTCTCCCTGGCGGCGGAGGCGGGATCTTCCGATGACCCGTTGGTGACCCTCAGCTACCTGAACGGGACATTTTTGAACAGCATCCTGGAGCGGGTGGACGAAAAGATCGCCCAGAGGAACAGCCAGTCCTCCGGCCAGGCCGGAGGCACCGCGGCGGACACCTTCACGGTGGTGACCCTCTCCAATGGGCAGACCCTTACCGGCAGCATTGGCTGTGAGGTCATGCTTCGTGTGGGCACGGCGGTGTGCGTTTCGCCATCCAACCCCGGCCTCATCGACGAATCCGCCGCCGTGACGCTGAACAACAGCGGCGCCCTGGCCACCAACCACCTATATATGATGACCATCGAGGGGCGGGGGGTAAAGGCCACCTCCGGCACGGTGAAGCTGCTGGTCCGGGGCGGCTATACCATCGCTTAAACCCATACGCATACATAAGGAAGCCCGTCTGTGCATATGGTTGCACAGACGGGCTTTCTTTGCGGGGAAGGAGGGCGGCATGGACAAGTATCCGCTGCTGTGGCAGGGAAAAAGCGCCGGGGAACTGACAGTGACGGAGGAGGGACTGTACACCTGCTTTGACTGTGCTTGCCGCCTGCCGGGTGAGGGCATCTGGTGCGCCTGGGCCGTGGGAGCGGGCGGCCAGCTGCGGCTGGGGGTCCTGGAGCCGGAGGGCCGGCGGGGCAAGATCCGCCGCCGGTTCTCCCGGCAGATGACGGCACCCCTTGGAAAGGTGCTGCGGGGCGAGGTGCGCCCGGCGGCGGAAGGAGCGGAAGAATGGATACCTCTGGACATGGGGAGAGAGCCGCTGCGGACGCCCTGGCTGCAAAAGGCGCTTGCAGGCACGGCAGGTGTGCTGACGCGGAGGGAAGGGGAGCGGCGGTGGCTGGCAGTACCCTGGGACTGTGGGAAGCCGTTTCCCCTGGTGCCCATGGTCTGCTTTGCCAGCCTTCGGCATATCCGGGAACGGGACTACGCCGTGTTTTTGCTGGATGGAAAGGAATGGCCGCAGTTTCCGTGAGAGGGAAAAAACGTCCGCCGGAACGGAAAATGGAAAATATGGATACCATATTTTGCGGCGGTGTGATATAATATCCACAAGTAAGGATACAGGCCGCCAACGGCGGCAGAGACTCGTGTCAGGAGGTTTTCTATGAAGTGTCCGTTTTGTGGTTTCAGTGAGAGCAAGGTCATCGATTCCCGCCCCGCTGACGAGGGTGCCAGCATTCGCCGCCGCCGGGAGTGCCTGTCCTGCGGCAAGCGGTTCACCACCTATGAAACGGTGGAGAGCCTTCCCATGGTGGTGGTGAAAAAGGACGGCAGCCGCCAGAGCTTTGATCGCCGGAAGGTGCTGGGCGGCATGATCCGTGCCTGTGAGAAACGGCCGGTCCCTCTGGCGGAGCTGGAGAAGATCGCGGAGGAAATCGAACAGGACCTCCAGAACTCCATGGAGCGGGAGGTCAGCACCGAGGCCATCGGCGAGCGGGTCATGGACCGGCTGCGCAGCGTGGACCAGGTGGCCTATGTGCGCTTTGCCTCCGTGTACCGCCAGTTCAAGGATATCGATACGTTCATGGCGGAGCTGAACAAGCTGCTCAGCGAAAAATAAAGCTCATAGAATGTTGCGGATACTGCAAGCCTCCATCTCCGAGAGAAGCCGCAGCTGGTCCCGCAGGTCTGTGATCTCCGCCTGGAACTCCGCCGTCTCCCGAACGGCGGCAAAGGCCTGGGCCCGCTGGTACATGGCCTCCGCGTCGTCCACGGCGTCATGCTCTGTGACGATGTGCAGGTAGGTCTGCCGGCTGGTCCAGTCCGCGTAGCTGTCCGCCAGTACATTCTCCGCTCCCGGCCAGTTTTCCGCTGCGGCCAGTTCCTGCGCTTGGAGCAGCTGTGACCGCAGATGAGAGGTCTGCGACTCCATGACCCGGGCATTCCAAAGGGACAGGGCCAGAATGGCTGCCAGTACCGCCAGCGGCGGAAGAAACCGCTTCATTCCGCCGCCTCCTTTTTCACGCAGAATACGCTGCCTTTTTCGTCCACCGTCAGCAAGAACACCTGACGGGGCGAGGAGAGGCGGCGTTTTTTCAGCTCCTTTTGCAGCCAATTTTCGTCCAACCCCCGGGCGGTGAGATTTTTCCGCAGGAGCCGGCCGTCGTTGATGAGGACCAGCGGCAGCGTCACATCGTCTTTGACCTCCAGCTCCAGCTGGGCCGCTGTGGGAGGCTTTTGGGCCGCCACCGGCAGCACGGACAACTGGCCGGAGTTTTCCAGCACGGCGTATTTCACATCGGCCACGGAGGTAATACCCTGCTGGCGCAGCTCCTCCAGCAGCTCGTCCAGAGTATAGCGGTTTTTGGCCATGGCCGCCTGCTGCACCTGCCCGTTCCGAATGAGGACCGTAGGGGAGCCGCATACCAACTCCCGGAACCGGAGACTGCGTAAGGACAGCTGGCTCAGCAGCATGGAAAGGGACAGCAGAGTCAAAATTGGGATGACGCCGGCAAGCAGCGGAATGCCGAAATCCTGCATGGGCACGGTGGCCAGGTCCGAGATCATCATGGTCAAAACAAGCTCCACCGGCTCCAGCTGGGCGATCTGCCGTTTGCCCAGCAGCCGCAGCCCGGCGGTGATGAGTACGTATAAAATAACGGTGCGGACAAATGCTGTGATCATAGGTGTTTCCCCTCCATTCCAACAGTGTTTCCGGGGGCGGGGAAAGTATTCTTGTGCGTCCGGCTATTGCGCTTTTGCGCGTTTTATCATATACTAGACCAAAACGCAGCGGTGAAAGGAGGCTATGGGCAAGGCCCATCACAAGCGCCATGTGCCCGGAACATGCGTGTTTTCGGGATGACGAGGCGGGGGGAACCGGCAGGGGACGAAAGTCCACGGTCGGTCCGCGGCGGTGCCGCGGGATCGAAGATTTCGGCGGATGCCCCTCCGTGGCCGCGGACATGTGACACAGCCGGCAAATATGCGGGTGACCGCAAAACAGAGAGGCTGTGACCGCGGAGAAAGAGACAAGTGGCTGCGCATTTGTCCTTTTGATAAAGCTTTTATCAGGAGGAACTTTTCAAACTATGTGCGGAATCATTGGCTTTGTGGGCCGCGAACAGGCGGCCCCGATTTTGTTGGACGGACTGGAGCGGATGGAGTACCGGGGATACGACTCCGCCGGCGTGGCCGTTCGGTCCGAGACCCGCGGCTTACAGGTGAAAAAGACCAAGGGACGGCTGAAAAACCTGTCGGAGATGATCCATGGCGGCGCTGACCTGGAGGGGTGCCTTGGCATCGGCCATACCCGCTGGGCCACCCACGGCGAGCCAAACGACATCAATGCCCATCCCCATGTCAGCGAGAACGGACAGATCGCCCTGGTGCACAACGGCATCATCGAAAACTACCTGGAAATCAAGGAACACCTGCAAAAGCTGGGCGTCACCTTCACCTCTGACACGGACTCCGAGGTGGTGGCCCAGCTGCTGGAATACCATTACAATGAGTGCCACAACATGCTGGAGGCCGTGGGCCGGGTCCTGCGCCGCATCCAGGGCTCCTATGCCCTGGGCATCATCTGCTCCGACTATCCAAACGCGCTTATCGCCGCCCGGAAGGACAGCCCCCTCATCCTGGGCTACGGCGAGAACGGCAACTTTATCGCCTCCGATGTGACGGCCATCATCAAGCACACCCGGGATGTTGCCTATATGGATGACGGTGAGATCGCCGTGCTGACGGCGGACAGCATTGACGTGTTTGATGACGAGCTGGTGCCGGTGGAAAAGGAACGCCACCAGGTGGACTGGGACGTGACCGCCGCCGAAAAGGGCGGCTATCCCCATTTCATGCTCAAGGAGATCCTGGAGCAGCCGGAGGCCATCCGCAAGACTGTGTCCCCCCGCATCCGGGACGGCCGGGTGGTGCTGGATACGTTCAGCCTGACGGCGGAGCAGGTCCGGGATATCTCCCGCATCTTCATCATCGCCTGCGGCTCCTCCTACCATGTGGGCATGGTCAGCAAGTACAACTGGGAGCGGCTGCTGCGGCGGCCGGTGCAGGTGGACCTGGCCTCGGAGTTCCGGTACAGCGACCCCCTGGTGGACGAAAAATCCTTGGTTATCGTCATCAGCCAGTCCGGCGAGACCCTGGACACCATGGCCGCCATGCGGGAGGCCAAGCGCCGGGGCGCCCGGACACTGGCCGTGGTCAACGTGGTGGGCTCCTCCATTGCCCGGGAGGCGGACGATGTGCTGTATACCTGGGCCGGCCCCGAGATCGCCGTGGCCACCACCAAGGCCTATTCCACCCAGCTGGTGCTGATGGACCTCATCGGCCTGTACCTGGCGGACCTGCTGGGCACCGTGGAGCAAAGTGAGTATGACGCCATCATCAAAGAGATCCAACTGCTGCCGGAGAAGCTGCAAGGCTGGCTGGCGGACGTTCACAATGTCCAGTATTTTGCCTCCCGGTATTTCAACCACAACTCCATTTTCTTCATTGGCCGTAACCTGGACTACGCAATGGGCCTGGAGGGCTCCCTGAAGCTGAAGGAGATCAGCTATATCCACTCGGAGGCCTACGCCTCCGGCGAGCTGAAGCACGGCACCATCTCCCTCATCGAGCCGGGCACCCTTGTGGTGGCTCTGGGCACCTACGCGCCGCTGTTCGATAAATTCATCAGCAACGTGGTGGAGGTGAAGGCCCGGGGGGCCGAGGTGCTGGCCTTGACCACCGAGAGCTTCCGGGAGAAAATGGGCAAAACGGCGGACGCCGTTTTCGCCGTGCCGGAGACCCATCCCATTTTGCAGCCCTCCCTGGGCGTGGTGCCCCTGCAGCTGTTTGCCTATTACGTGGCGCTGCAGCGGGGCTGCGACATCGATAAGCCCCGGAACCTGGCCAAGAGCGTTACCGTGGAATAAAGAAAAAATCCCGCGCAGAAGGGCGCGGGGCGTAAGACAGTTTGATGTTGTTTTGCAGGGATGGCATGACTTTCGAGTCATGCCATCCCTGTTTCATCAGCTTATCCAGAGGGATAAAACCTACAAAATCACAACGGATGCTTCCGTTTCCGCAATTACGCTTTTTTCACATCCTGATGATACTGGAGCTTCCACACGGTTTAATAAACAAGTTGGTATGCGTCAATCAGCCCGTCATAAACATCATGGCTATAGCGGAAATCGTATTTTTCATAGAGTGCACCGGCATTATTCCCGTTCGAAACATGCACGAAGGCCCGCTCCACGCCCGGGATATTTTTCATCCACGCCATTCCCTTGGCCATCAGCTCGCTGCTGATGTGTTGACCGCGGTACTCCGGCAGCACATAAAGATTGTTTAGATGTGCCGCCACCATGGGCGTGGGCATATCGCGGGGATAGAGGTCTCCCGCGTCCGCCGAAAAACCGTCCGCCCAGTCCGGACGCGCAGTTTTCAGACTGTGCCGCCCTCACAGAAAATGTAACCGACAGGCTTGTTTCCGTCCAACGCGATACAGAAACCGGTGCTCTGCCGCATCAAAAGCGGGTTTGAGCCTGTTTTCAAAACACATAGAAGCCAGAATATTCTTGTGGCGGATCCCACGATCAGCCTGGAGCTGCATGAGCGCATCACAAAGCGGTTTACAGAGCTCAACCGGGCCGTGTTCCGATAAGTCCCGATAAATAATGTTTGCCACCATAAATTCCTCCTGGTTTGTTTGATCGCATCATAGCATGGATTCCATAAGAATGGAAGATACAAAGGAATTGATAAGTCACGAATGTTTTTCTTAGTAGCTATCCTTTTTCGAGTCCGTGGTGTAAAATACGAAACAAGGAGGGAGTTCGTATGTATGTAAAAAAATGGAGGAAGACATCCACTGTCCGCTGGAATATGGCTTTCACTTATTCGGCGGCAAATGGAAATCTCGCGTGATCTGCGTGTTGGCCAGCGCTGGCACCAGCCGCTACAGCACGCTTCGGCGTGAAATGTCAAACATTTCTGATGCGGTGCTGTCTGCCACGCTCAAGGAGTTGATTAGCGACGATCTTGTTGAACGACGGCAATATAACGAGATCCCACCGAGGGTAGAATACTGCCTAACGGAAAAAGGACGCTCCGTAGTCCCTGTTTTGCAGCACATTTGCCAGTGGGCAGGGATCTTTTACAAAGAGGAAGCTGCGCAGCCCATGACACACTGTCAAAAGTGCGACTATGCGCCGTGATGCACAAAAAATATTGAGCATCGAAAATTGTTTCTGTACATCGCACTCTTTGATGGAACACCTTTGCATTTTGAAAATACAAGTCATCTTCTTTTGGAATTTGCAAACCCTGGCAGCCAGCTGCCCCAATCGGTACGTCACAGAGGTCTGCTATCCGGTGCGGAAGAAGCAAACAGACGGGCAGGAGAGGGCCCTGTCCGCTTTTTGCTTGCCATATGGTGACTTTTTTGACGCGGGGAGGGAACAAACGAAGCATGTCCTCCGTCTTTATAATGAAAGCCGTGCCGACGGGAGGAATGTTTGACATAATTTTCTGCCGCAGGAAAAAACCGTATTTGCGTATTGACCGGGCAAGGCGCTTTCGTTATAATAAAAATAACGCTGCTCAATGCCTGATGATAGGTAACATAACACCGCAGCTCTTTCGGGGCTGCGGTGTTTTTTTCACTGATGATTCGACAGAAAGGGACTGACATGAAGAAATTTCGACTGTCAAAATGTCTGGCGGCTTTGACACTGGCCGCCGGGCTCACCGTCACCAACGCCGCCGCTTTCACCGATACGGAGGGCCACTGGGCCGAGACCGCCATCAGCAAGTGGAGTGAGAACTACGGGCTCATCACCGGCTATGAGGACGGCACCTTCCGCCCGGACAACTCCATCACCCGGGGGGCGTTCGCCGGCATCCTGGACCGTTTTTTGAAATTCCGTACAGCCTCCCCGGCGAATACCTTTTCCGACACGGCGGGCACCTACTGGGAGGACGCCATTTTGAAGCTCCATGCCTCCGGTGTCTACCTGGGCAACAACGGAAAGGCCCTGGCGGGCAGCTCCATCACCCGCCAGCAGGCGGTGACCATGATCGCCCGGGCCTTCGGCATCACTGCCAGCGAGTATGCCTACATCCCCTACTCCGACGCGGACCAGATCGCCGCCTACGCCCGGGAGGCGGTGGGGGAGATGACGGGCCGAGGGTTTATCACCGACTGCCCTGACGGACGCTTCCGTCCCACGGACCCCATCACCCGGGCGGAGATTGTGAACATCATGAACAACATGATCCAGGTGCTGGTGCAGACGCCGGACACTTTCTCCGGAAATATTTCCGGAACCGTCATGGTCAACAGCCCTAGCGGCGCGTTTTTGACGGATATGCACATCACCGGCGACCTGATCCTGGCGCCCGGCGTCACGGGAGACGTGACACTGACCAATGTGGTGGTGGACGGCGGCATCCGCAATTTCAGTGAGGTGGTCCCCACAGTGGTAAGAACGGAGAACATGCCCCAGACGGAACCGGAGGAGCCGGACATCATCGACCCGGAGGCGCCTTGGGAAGAGCCGGCGCCCGGTATCCAGCCCAGCGAGGTCTATACGCCCGGTGAGACCACCGGCGAATATCTGATGTACGGCGGAAAGCCCTATCCGGTGTATGCCGACGCGGAGCCCAGCCGCCTGTATGACGGGGACTTTTACTGGGAGGGCGACCGGCTGGTGTACGCCGGTGACGAGTTCGACACCCGCTTCGGTATTGATGTGTCTGCTTACCAAAATCGGGCCAGTGAGAACGGGACCATCGACTGGGAGTCCGTGGCTGATGACGGCGTGGAGTTCGTTATGATTCGCGTGGGTCTGCGGGGCTATTCCAGCGGCTCGCTGAATCAGGACGCTTTTTATAAAGAGAACATCCGAGGCGCTATGGACGCGGGGCTGGAGACCGGCGTGTACTTCTTCGCCCAGGCCATCACCGTGGAGGAGGCCATCGAGGAAGCGGAGTTCGTACTGGGCCTCTTGAAAGACTGCGACTTCGACGGCCCCGTGGCCTACGACTGGGAGATGCACGATTCCTCCTACCGGGTGTACGGCACATCTCCGGAAATGGCCACCGCCTGCGCCGTGGCTTTCTGCCAGCGCATCGAGGAGGCGGGCTACGACGCCATGGTGTACGCCGGACAGTATGTCAGCTACATTAAGTATGATCAAGGGGCCCTGGCGCCGTACCTGTACTGGTATCCTGAGTACAAGAGCGGATCCTCGGAAAAGCTGAGCCCCAGTCTCTACTATCAGATGGACTACTGGCAGTTCTCCAGCAGTTGTACCGTAAAAGGTATTGGCGGTCGGGTGGACGGCAACCTGCAATTCATCCGCTGAAAAAATAAAAAGCAGCCGCCCGATCGGGCGGCTGCTTTTCCGAAGACAAACGGAATGTTTATTTGCGGTTTTCCTTTTGGTTGCGGCTCTGCTGGTCCTGCTTGTTGTCGCGGTTGTTCTGCTGCTGCTGGTTCTGATTGCGGTTGTTCTGCTGGTCCTGCTTGTTTTCACGATTCTGCATATTGCTCGAATCTCCTTTCGTGACTTGGTACGGGTGTATTGTGGCCGGAACAGGAAAAAACTATACGCGGATTTTCAAAAAACAAAAAATATGGTTGACAAAGCCGAAAGCGGCTGGTATACTAAATCAGCAAAACAAAGAAGGCATGCATCCGCCTCACCTCCAGCCCCAGGCAAAGAGGTCAACAACGTTGTTATCAGACCGCCGTTTCCGGTGGTTTGTTGTTGCGCGGATGCCATCAGGTATCCGCGTTTTGTGATTTTTGGATGGAGGTGCTTCGACCATTAGTAAGCAAGTGCATGAACTGAATGAGGAGATCAACGACAAGGAAGTCCGCCTGATCGGTTCCGAGGGTGAGCAGCTGGGCATCATGTCTCCTGCGGAAGCCCTGAAGATCGCCGATGAGCAGGGATTGGACCTGGTCAAGATTTCGCCCCAGGCTGTCCCCCCGGTCTGCAAGCTGATGAACTACGGCAAGTTCCGGTTCGAGCAGAGCAAACGGGAGAAGGAAGCCAGAAAGAACCAGCACGTGGTCGAGATCAAGGAGATCCGGATGTCTCCGGGCATCGATGTTGGCGACTTCAACACGAAGCTCAAGAATGCCCAGAAGTTCATCGCCGACGGCAACCGCGTGAAAGTCTCCGTCCGCTTCCGCGGCCGTGAGATGGCCCATACCGACATCGGTAAGGACCTGCTGGACCGTTTCGCCGAACAGTGCGCCGAAACCGCCAATCTGGATAAACCCGCCAAGCTGGAGGGACGGATGATGTCCATCTTCCTGTCTCCCAAGTCCGGCAAATAAATCACCAAGATTTTTCAAACACACGGAAGGAGCTACTACTATGCCTAAGCTGAAAACCCATAGCGGTGCCAAGAAGAGATTCAACCTCACCAAGACCGGCAAGGTCAAGCGCGCCAAGGCCTTTAAGAGCCACATCCTCACCAAGAAGGATACCAAGCGTACTCGTCGTCTGCGGGCTGGCGGTTATGCTGACGTCACCAACGCGGATGTCGTCCGCAAGATGATCCCCTACAAGTAAGACACGATACGTTTAGAATAGGAGGCTTTTACAATGGCTAGAGTTAAGGGCGCGATGATGACGCGCAAGAGAAGAAATAAAGTAATGAAGATGGCCAAGGGCTACTGGGGTTCCAAGTCCAAGCACTTCCGTGTTGCCAACCAGGCTGTCATGAAGTCCCTGACCTACGCTTACACCGGCCGCCGGCTGAAGAAGCGTGACTTCCGTTCCCTGTGGATCACCCGTATCTCCGCTGCCTGCAAGATGAACGGCATGAACTATTCCACCTTCATGCACGGCCTGAAGACCGCCGGCATCGAGATCAACCGCAAGATGCTGGCTGAGCTGGCCGTCAACGACGCCGCCGCTTTCACCCAGCTGACCGAGATCGCCAAGAAGGCCTGATCTGATCAATAAAAAAACAGCGCTTCGGAGTTCCGAAGCGCTGTTTTTGCGTCTGCCCCATCATTTGCGGACAGCGAGACAATAGCGGACGCCCTCCGGGGCGGAGAGGGAATGAGCTGGATGGGCACGGTTGAACGGTGCGAAAAACTGCGCCGTGATGTCTTGGGGAGTCAGATGCTCATAAATGAGAAAGCCGTGCTTTGCCAGAATGGATTCCATTTCCGCATAGGACCAGGCGCCCTGCATGGGTTCTCCGGCGGCGGCCGCCAGCTGCGCCTGCTTTTGGTCCCGGCTGCCGGCCGTTTGCCGGACCGGATAGTCGAATACCAGACTGCTGCCCTCCGGGAACAGGCTTTCCAATGTGGCCAGCAGGGTGTCAAAGGCCTGGCTGGGGAGGTAATACACCAGTCCCAGGAGGCTGCAAAAGCTGATGGCCTCGGGGGAAAAACCGGGGCAGCGGAGCAGGGCGTCCTGCCAACGAGGCTGGGCCAGGTCGGCCGGGACATAGCGCACATTGTTCGGGGGTACAAGTTCCGCCTGCACTAGGCGCCGCTGCTTGTCAGCGGCGGTGGCGGGATGGTCTACCTCAAAGATGCGCAGGGCCTTTGCCCAGGCGGGCTGCCGGCAGGCAAAGGTATCGTAGCCTGCTCCCAGGATGACGTACTGCTGGGCACCGATGGCCGCGGCACGCTCCAGAGACGTTTCGGCAAAGGCCGCGCGGCCCAGGGGAGAGGGGGAGAGCTGGCTGCCCACCACATGACCCAAAGCCTCTTCCGCCGTTCCCTGAAAGTCCGGCGCGAAAAAGGAGATGTCCTGCACCAGATGTCCGGCGATCTGCCGGTATTCTTCGTCCGTCAGGAGCCGCCTTGCCAGACTGTCCTCAAATACCTTGGTGTCATAGGTCTCCTCGTGGTATGCCCGGGCAAACAGGCACATGCGCGCTGTCATGCTTGCGTCGTTCATTTCAATCACCTCGCAATGGTATATATACCAGCTGTGAAAGGAATACAAGCCTTGAAAAAATGCTGGTTTTGTGGTATTGTAAAGGCGAAAATCAAAGGAAATCAAAAAAATATCCCTTCCGCCTGAACGGAAGGGATATTTTTCATTTTGCCTCCGGCTTGCAAAAGTAGGGACCCAAATCCGCTTCGTGGGGGTGGACGTAGGTCCAGGTGAAGTCCTTGTCCACCAGATACCAGTCCGCACCGTCAAAGCGGGTATACGAGTCCGCGCTCCGGCCGGCCAGCTCCAGCACCTCCGTCATGGACAGCTCCTTGATCCGGGGCTGGTCCTGGGGCGGGTACTCCTTATAAAACCGATAGCATTCGCTATCCGGCAGCTCCGCCAGGGCCTTTCGGGCCGCGTCGCCCTCAAGGCAGGGCACCAGCTTCCGGGAGAAGATATGCCATAGGTAATTACCGCCGGCCAGCACATGCTTGCCCAGATCCTCCTCGGATACATCTGCCGCAAAGGTGTCCAGCCACCGCTCCCGGACATCCTTGATGGTGGAGGGGAAAGATTCCTCCCAGGGCACCATGGTGGCCACCAGCCGGTTGATAGGCAGGCCCTGCTCGTAGAACTTGGCCTCGTAGTCCGTCATGACGCCCACAGGACCGTGCTCGTGCAGGTTTCGGGTGACCTCCGACAGGGTGAAGCCAAACCGGGGGATCTCCTCCACGGAGAACTCGAACAGGGGCTGGTTGTCCGTTTTGAAATGGATTTGGCCGCCCATCTTCAGCACCTTCCGGTACAGCTTCAGGAAGTTGCCATGGGTCAGGCGGCGCTTGGCGTGGCGGTTGCCGGGCCAGGGGTCGGAGAAGTTCAGGTAAATGCGGTCAACCTCCCCGGGAGCGAAAAAGTAGGGCAGCTGGTCAGCGTTGGCATCCACGAAATAGACGTTGGTGAGTCCGGCTCTCACGCACCGCTCCATGGCCACCACCATGGCGTCAGGTACCATTTCCACGGCAATGAACAGTACGTCCCGCTCCTGGGAAGCAGTGCCGGCGGTAAAGCGCCCCTTGCCGCAGCCCAGCTCCAGACGGACCTCCCGGGCGTCGGGCATCAGCTGGCGCCATTTGCCAACCATATCGTAGGGTTCCTGGATCAGGAAGTTGCCGCAGCGCTCCATCCGGGGCACCAGATTTTTCTTTTTCCGCATGCGCATATGAAAATCCTCCTGGATGATGGTTTGTCAAAATCCACAAGACCTTGTGGCAGCGGTCCTATTTTAACACAGGAAATCGTTCCTGTAAATGGCAAAGCGGCGGAGAAGCGGCGGCGGATGAAAGTGAGTTATGTTAAGGACTTAACAAAATTGTATAAATTTTAACGAGTATTTTGTATGAAGTGTAAAAAAGTGAAAAACAGGTGGAAAACATCCATTTTCCACTTGATAAATTTCTGACACACCCCTATAATAAAGATTGTGAGTAAATTGGCAAACTAGGGATTTGCTCTGTTTTCCCCCGCAGATATCGATCGTAAAAAACCGAACAAAGAATTGAAATAACAGGAGGAAAAATCATGAAAGTTGCAGTTTTTGGCGCCGGTACCATGGGCAGCGGCATTGCACAGGTCTTCGCCGCGAAGGGCCACACCGCTCTGATGTATGCAAGCTCCGTTGCTTCCGCGCAGAAGCACAAGGATAAGCTGGCCGCCTCCCTGGCCAAGCGCGTGGCCAAGGGCAAGATGACCCAGGAGGCCGTGGACGCTCTGCTGGCCAACATCCTGGTGGAGGAGAAGGCCGCCTGCGCTGACGCCGACCTGATCATTGAGTGCGTCAAGGAAGACATGGCCACTAAGAAGGTGCTGCTGAATGAGCTGGACGAGCTGTGCAAGCCCGAGGCCATCTTCGCTTCCAACACATCTTCTCTGTCCATCACCGAGATGGGCAACGGCCTGAAGCACCCCGTCATCGGTATGCACTTCTTCAACCCCGTGCCCAGCATGAAGCTGGTGGAGATCATCCGTGGTGCCAACACCAACCAGGAGACCTTCGATTTCGTTTACAAGCTGTCTCAGGAGATCGGCAAGGATCCCGTTGAGGTGGCTGAGGCTCCCGGTTTCGTCGTCAACAAGATCCTGATCCCCATGATCAACGAGGCTATCGGTCTGGTGGAGACCGGCGTTGCTTCCGTGGCTGACATCGACAAGGCCATGATGCTGGGCGCCAACCATCCCATGGGCCCCCTGGCGCTGGGCGACTTCATCGGCCTGGATGTGTGCCTGGCCATCATGGAGACCCTGTACAATGAGACCGGCGACTCCAAGTATCGTCCTGCCCTGCTGCTGCGTAAGATGGTCCGCGGCGGCCTGCTGGGCCGCAAGACCGGCAAGGGCTTCTACGATTATTCCAAGTAAAACCATATAGAAAAGGAGTAAAAGGTATGGATTTTCATCTGACAAATGAGCAGCAGATGCTCCGTAAGATGTACCGTGAGTTCGCCGAGAACGAAGTCAAGCCCCTGGCCGAGGAAATCGACGAGGAAGAGCGCTTCCCCATGGAGACCGTCGAAAAGATGGCCAAGCTGGGCATGATGGGCATCTACTTCCCCAAGGAGTACGGCGGCGCCGGCGGCGACGTTCTGTCCTATGCCATGTGCGTGGAGGAGCTGGCCAAGGTCTGCGGCACCACGGCTGTTATCGTTTCCGCCCACACCTCCCTGTGCTGCGCTCCCATTTTTGAGAACGGCACCGAGGAGCAGAAGCGCAAGTATCTGCCCGACCTGTTGAGCGGCCGCAAGATCGGCGCCTTCGGTCTGACCGAGCCCAACGCCGGTACCGATGCCTCCGGCCAGCAGACCACCGCTGTTCTGGAAGGCGACCACTATGTCCTCAACGGCTCCAAGTGCTTCATCACCAACGGCAACGTGGCTGACACTTTCGTGGTCTTCGCCATGACCGACAAGTCCAAGGGCAACCACGGCATCTCCGCCTTCATTGTTGAGAAGAGCTTCCCCGGCTTCTCCACCGGCAAGCATGAGAAGAAGATGGGCATCCGCGGCTCCTCCACCTGCGACCTGATCTTTGAGGACTGCATCGTTCCCAAGGAGAACCTGCTGGGCAAGGAAGGCAAGGGCTTCAAGATCGCCATGCAGACCCTGGACGGCGGCCGTATCGGTATCGCCGCGCAGGCTCTGGGCCTGGGCGAGGGCGCTGTGAACGAGGCTGTGAAGTACACCCAGGAGCGTGTCCAGTTCGGCCGCCGCCTGAGCCAGTTCCAGAACACTCAGTTCCAGCTGGCTGACATGCACACCCGCATGCAGGCTGCCCAGTATCTGGTCTATGCCGCTGCTATGAAGAAGCAGAACCATGAGGACTACTCCATGGACGCTTCCATGGCCAAGCTGTTTGCCGCTGAGGCCGCTTCCGATGTGACCCGCCGCGCCGTCCAGCTGTTCGGCGGCTATGGCTACACCCGTGAGTATCCCGTGGAGCGCATGATGCGCGACGCCAAGATCACCGAGATCTACGAGGGCACTTCCGAGGTTCAGCGCATGGTCATTTCCAGCCGTCTGGGCGTGAAGTAAGAATAGGAGGTAACGATTAACATGAAGATCATTGTTTCTATTAAGCAGGTTCCCGATACCTCCGGCAAGGTGGCCGTCAATCCCGATGGTACTCTGAACCGCG
Source organism: uncultured Dysosmobacter sp. (assembly GCA_934590165.1). Taxonomy (GTDB): domain Bacteria; phylum Bacillota; class Clostridia; order Oscillospirales; family Oscillospiraceae; genus Oscillibacter. Next base: position 50,848 of record CAKTOO010000021.1, read on the forward strand.
CTTCCATGCAGACCATCACCAACCCCGATGATATGAACGCTTTGGAGGCTGCCCTGAAGATCAAGGACGCCACCGACTGCAAGGTCATCGTTGTCACCATGGGTCCTCCTCCCGCGGCCGGTATGCTGCGTGAGGCCCTGGCCATGGGCGCCGATGAGGCCGTCCTGGTCTCCGCCCGTGAGTTCGGCGGCTCTGATACTTATGCCACTTCTCAGGTCCTGGCTGCTGCCATCAGCACCATCGGCATTGAGGATGACGATATCGTTCTGTGCGGCCGTCAGGCTATCGACGGCGATACCGCCCAGGTGGGTCCCCAGATCGCTGAGAAGCTGAACCTGCCCCAGATCACCTATGCCGCTGACATTACTGTCGAGGGCAAGAACGTGACCGTCAAGCGTATGCTGGAGGATGGCTATATGACCATCAAGACCCAGACTCCCTGCCTGGTCACCTGCATCAAGGAGCTGAACCAGCCCCGTTACATGAGCGTTTCCGGCGTGTTCGAGGCTTACAGCAAGCCTCTGGCTACCTATAACTATGAGACCCTGAAGGATCATCCCCTGATCGACGCCACCACCATTGGCCTGAAGGGCTCTCCCACCAACATCTTCAAGAGCTTCACGCCTCCCCAGAAGGGTGCCGGCATGATGCTGGAAGGCGACGGCAAGGAGACCTGCGAGAAGCTGGTGGGCATTCTGACCGCCAAGCACATCATCTGAGAAAGGGGATAAAA
>CAKTOO010000022.1 GCA_934590165.1 uncultured Dysosmobacter sp.
GCAAAGGAAATGCAGGTGCTGGATCGGGAGGAATTGCAGAAATTTCTCATTCAGGCGCAGGCGGACGGGTACTACGAACTGTTCCTGCTGGATCTCTGCACCGGCCTGCGGCGGGGTGAATTGATAGCGCTTCAATGGGAGGATCTGAACTTTGAAACTGGCGTGCTGACCGTCAACAAGCAGGCGTACACGGTAAACGGCGAATTGCAGATCCTCCCGCCCAAAACCAAGGCGTCCGTGCGAAAACTGGTGCTGCCGCCTGCGGTGCTGGCCGTGCTGCGGGAGTACCGAAGGAAGGTGGATTCCCGCTGGATGTTTCCGTCCCCGGTGAAGGCGGATCGACCGATCACGCCCGGCGTGGCGCGCAGGCGGCTTCAGACGATACTGGAGCGGGCAGACTGCAAGCGTGTCAGATTCCATGATCTGCGGCACACCTTCGCAACGCTGGCGCTGGAAAACGGCATGGATGTGAAAACCCTCTCCGCCATGCTGGGCCATGTGTCGGCGGTGACAACGCTGGACATCTACACCCACATCACCGGTGATATGCAGCGCGCTGCTGCCGCCAGCATTGACCGGAGCATTGGCAAGGCAGAACCGCAGGAAGAAACGGGGCCGGAGCGGAAAGGCATCGTGGACTTCCAGCCCTATGTGGGGAAGAAAAGGAAACCAGGCACCGGATGCGTCACGGAGATCAATGACCACTTGTTTGAGGGGCGCTATTCTCCCGTGTGGCCGGACGGGACACAGCATTCCCGCAACGTCTACGCCCACACCCGCGAGGAGTGCGAGGAAAAACTCAAGGCGCTGATCTCGGAGATGAACGAGGAACGCAAAAATCTCAAGGAGCGGCTTGCGGGCATCGCTCCGCCGGAAAAGCTGACAAAAAAGCAGCGCAAGCTGTGGGACTATATGCGCCTCCACCCGGAGGTCACGGAGTTCTCGACCATCGCCAAACAAACCGGACTGGCGAGAAATACCGTGAAGAAGCACTATGGGATGGTAGCGGCAGTGCTGGGGAGAAAATGAGAGCCATATTTGAGGTTATACGCATGATAAAGAGATATAACTCATATTTACTGCCAGTTTCGCTTCAAAATCTCACTTTTGAGGTACAGCGTACTCTTTTCCGAGGATTTGATCGAATGGAGCTTTCCACGTTTTGTTAGGTCGATGATGTTCTGCCGGGAGTAGCCCAAGATCTCCGCCGCTTCCGCTGCGTTGATGACTCTGTGGGCGGCAAAGTTCCGGAAATCAGCTGCCGTCAGAGGAACACTTTTGCCGATCCGGTAGAGCATCGCATCCGAAACAGTCATGTTCACATCTCACGCAATACCGTAAGCGTAAATAAAAAGAATTACTGCCATGGGTACCGAGTAATTGGTACCCATGGCGTGAACTTATGTGCAACTAAAATTTCGAGAAAGATAATGCTATCTGTTGAATTGGCACATTTTTTAATATATAATAAATCATAGATGGTTGTTGTCGGATTAACCGTATGGAGTTTCCATACGGTTTTTTGTCAATTAGGATGATTTACATTAAGTGAAGGTGCGGCTTATGAAAGAGAAGATTATTAGCGTTTGTACTGAGTTAAAAGATGTTATAGATGGTATTGGGGCTGTACAAACTGCCTGGGGACTCATTGTTGCATGTGCTTTAATAATTGCGTTTGTATTTTGTGTTTTTACATTTACCAATAGAGTAAATAAGTCAACAAAGGCACAAGTTCAGCGCTTTCAACGGGAAGGAAAATATCTTCCGGCGACATACATTGAATTAAATGATTCAACGGAATACCTGCGCTATTTCATATTTTCGTACAGATGGAAACATCGTATTATCAGGCAATACAATCATCTGTTTCATGGATATGAAGGGAAACGACTTAAGAAGCTGCTTGGTCCTATAGCAAAATATAGGCTTTCATATTTTACATCAATCTCAGAATTAAATGATACGCTGTCCCTTATGCATGATAAACTTGACAGTGTAAGAAAAGAGCGCAGAGAGCTATATGAAAAATATGGACAGGTTGTCTGGGCGATTGCAAACAACACATACAACCATGTTTATGCAATTGAAAAAATGCAAGATTTATGTGTTATGATGCAGCAGAAGAATGTAGTCCTTGTGGGTAGCGCAGGGAATGGTAAAACCAGTCTTTTATGTCGAATGTCTGAAGTTGCAATTGCCAACAAAATGCCCTGCCTTCTTGTGAATTCGAGAGACATCAAGGAAGATTGCACAGAATATATCACAAAGAAGATTCCAATCCTTCCCAAACTCAAAAACATGACACGGCTTTACTTGAGACTAATATCTCTGGTGCTCTTTTTTCAAAGGAAGTATTTCTATATTTTTGTCGATGCAATTAATGAAAATGACCGGGAGGTTTTTACAAATAGCATTTCAACTCTGCTCGAAACATTTTCAAAATATAGCCGTATTCGTGTACTTTTGACCTGTAGACGCGAATATTTCGATTCGCGTTATAAGACCCTGTTTTCTGCTGGTGAGGAGGAACCTTATATTTTTAATTTGCAGGAAGCGGAGTATGACGAGCGGGCAACTATGAAGATGATAAAGGCATACATGAAGCATTTTAATGTCCGTGGGCCGTTTTCCTTTGAGACACAGGAGAAGCTAAAGAACTCTTTGTTCTTAACCCGTATTTTCTTTGAAGTAAACAGCAATCGTGATGAATGTATGCTGGAGTTCCGAAACGCAGAAATATATAAGCTCTATTTTGAGAAAATTGCTTCTGAAAATAAGGGGGTTAATCTGAACGCAATTGTTAATAGTATTGCTCGATATATGTTTGCAGAATTTCAGTTTGATAAAATTCCCATAGAAGAGTTGCACTTATCATCTGATGATCTGGACTCTTTGAGAAATTTATTGGATAACAATTTAATAATCAGTCGTTCTGTTCATGCTGGAACAGGTATTACTGAGCACGAAGAAGAGTATGTTTACTTTGTTTTCGATGAGTTGCGAGATTTTTGCTTGGCAAGATATCTCTTAACTTTAGATGAGCATAATTCTTCCTCGGAATATACAGCGTTCTTTTCAAATGTGACAAAACTCTTCGAGCAAAGGTTGTCACCAGTTGAAGGAATGGTCAAATATGCATATCACCATTTTAGGATGACTGCAAGAGATGACTTATGCGATAAGCTTTTAAAAGCATTTGGTGAATCGGATGTGCAGAGCATCTTGAATTGGGAAAAACGAGGCATGTACAGAAAAAGAACGTTTAATAATTTTGGCTTTTCATTGATTTTTTCTGAAGGTGACAATACTGCTTCGTTTGAAATTGATTATATACTTCATTGTGTGGAAAATGACTGTCGTTATTACTGGGAAATCTTTTGGTTCTTATTGGGAAACGAATACTCTGGGTTTAAGCCCAATATCCATTTGGCTGTCGATGTATTGCAGCGTTGTGAGAATGATGAAATTCCAGAGAAAATCTTGGAATACTTTTTTAACGACAGCACAAAAAAATATAATTCGTATTCTAATAGGAAACGCAGAGTGGATAATCTGAAAGAGTGGCTTGATGCTATCAAGAAAAATAACGGGCCTCTATCTGAGAATTTGAAAATAATAGTTACAATCTTGGCTGCGTATGATCCAATGGAGTTTGCGCTCGAAGAATACCATGACTTTGTTTTGGACGAAGATTTTTTCAAACAGATTCAGAAAAGTGACCTCTGCAATCCAATCAAACTACTTGTGAGTGAGCTTAAGGATCGGATGACACCGCGGCCGACGGATCAAAATGCGCTTCAGGCGTTAATGGAGCTTTTAAAATCGGAGGGATATTATGAGTAATGATATCTTTTTCAAGAAAACTCCGAGAATGACTCTGATTGGTGCGTGTCGTTTCTTTGGAGTAAAAAGAAAAAGCTATGCAGGGACAATAGTTGAACGGATTTACGATTATTATTGTAGGGGCGCTAATAATCTGCATCTTGAGTATTTTCGGTACTATCGAGCAGAATTTCCAGACTTTGAATCCTTCTTAGAGAAAAAATACAACCTCTTTCCTGACGAAATCGAAAACAAAAAATCTTTTCTACTATGCCATAAGTCGCTTGATTTTGAAGCCGACGGACATGTTACTGATTTGTTAGAGGACGAGGCAATAAGGGGTACATTCCGAAAATATATGGGAGAGCATAACGATGATAATTAGAGATGGCTTTGTAACCAACAGTTCTTCTACGAACTTCATGATTATTAGTAAAGAAAAACTAAGCAGCAGTTACTTGCTTGAAAAACTTGGCTTTAAAAAGGGGTCAGGCATAAGTTCTGCTGCATTTTCCCTGGCTGATGATATCGTGAGTGCAACTAAGTCGGGAGTCCGTTGGTTTGAGGTTGAACAAATCGATTATGAAACCATTCTGAAGATTTTCGGTGAGGAAAGCGCCGAGAAATATAAGAAGATGTCAAAGAAAGGGTATCATACTTACATTGGTCACACCAGTTCTGATGACGATTTTCTAACATCTTTTATGACAATGGATAGTTTTGTAATTGATGAAAAAGATTTTTATATGGACGGAAAGAACTGTGGTTGGTAAATGATTTACTATAAAGATAATAGATTCAGTTTTATCGAATTGTTCAATGATGAGACAGGAACACTCATTAGAAGTAATGTACTGGAGCACGGTGTTGAAACAAAACAGCTGCCACTGATGCGTTCTTTTCCAGAATTAATAGATATTGGTATTATGGGAGCATGTAACGCGGGTAAATCTGGCCTTTGCAGAAATGCTGGCGTGGATTGCTATCAGCTTGGGATGCTGTCTCATGAGACAAACATGAGTTTAGATGATTATTGCTCAATAATTGCTCAATGTAGGGGAAGAACTTTTCAAATTGCGTTAGGTGGCGCAGGAGATCCTAATAAGCATGAGTCTTTTGCTGAGATACTACGTGCTACCAGGGAAAACAGGATTGTTCCAAATTACACTACAAGCGGTTACAATCTTACAGATCGTGAAATTGAATTAACAAAAAAGTATTGTGGCGCTGTAGCAGTCTCTTTTTATTCAAACATTGATAAAAACGGTAATGAGGACAACCCTCCGACAATCACGGCGATAGAACGATTCGTTAAGGCGGGGTGTATTACCAACATCCATTATGTTCTTTCAAAGAAAAGTATAAGAGAAGCCGTTTATCGAGTAAAAAATGGAGCATTCCCCAAGGGAATTAATGCGGTTGTGTTTTTACTGTATAAACCGGTAGGACTTGCCTCTCAAGATTATGTCATAGGCTATGATGACCCAGATTACCTCGAACTGCTACGTTTAGTTACATCAATAGATTGCAACTGGAAATATGGATTTGATACTTGTCAATCTCCAGCAATATACAAATTTGCTCCAGGTGTTGCAATAGAGTCCATCGAATTCTGTGAAGCGGCCAGATTTTCTATGTATATCAATTCCAGATGCATCGCATTTCCTTGCTCTTTTGGGATTGGAGACGACACCTTCTCTGTTAATTTGAAACAACATTCATTACAAGAAGCTTGGGAATCTGAGAGCTTTGCTAAATTTAGAGAGAAACAGACTAAAGTGTGCGCTAATTGCACTACGGGCATTTGCAGGAGTTGTGGACTGGAGCTTGGGTTAAACCTTTGCGGAAATATTAAAGGGAATCTACAATAGCATTCAAATCCTGCGCCGCAATAAACAAAGAATAAGAAAAACAGCCCCTGAAATCATTCGATTTCAGGGGCTGTGGTCCGAGATGGGAGACTCGAACTCCCGACATCTTGCTCCCAAAGCAAGCGCGCTACCAACTGCGCTAATCCCGGATTTTGGTTATTGAGTTTTGCGCCAGATGTGGTCAAACATGTGGTCAAGTAGTTTTTTTGACCACCTCGACTTGCGGGGGAAATGCCTGTATCGTAGGCATATCAAGGGATTGCGGTCCCGGTATTTTCCGGCTTGAAGGGGGAGCAACCCGCTCCCAAACCAGGCGCGATACCAACTTCGCTATACCCGGATATTCAATTTCTGCCATGATACCACGGCGAGGGGTAAAAATAAAGATTTTTCTGTCTGTGGTCATTTATGTGGTCAAAACCGCTTTTGTGCCGTTTTCTGCAATCGGGGGAAATCCCGCAAATGCAGGTGTCGCAAGGCTTTGCGGCGTTTTGCCATGACCTGACCCGGATACCGCCACGGCACTCCCAAACCAGGCGCGATACCAACTTCGCTATACCCGGATATTCACTTTCCTGCCATGATACCACGGCGAGGGGTAAAAATAAAGTTTTTTCTGTCTGTGGTCATTTATGTGGTCAAACCCGTTTTTTGCCCCGGTTTTGCTGCTCGTAAAAATCCCGCAATCGACTGTGTCGCAAGGGGTTCCTGGCTTTGGCTGTTCCCATCGTGGATAGACGGAAAATCGCTCCCAACCACCCGCGCTACTCATAATGAATATGGGCCAGGAGTTCCCTGACCCATATTATTTTACTGATTTATGCCGCAAAGTCAAGCACTTTCCCAGACATGTATCACTTTCCCACTTCCAAGCAGCAAACCTTAACGCCTGACAACGCCATGGCAAACACAAACCAAAACATACACATAACCCGGGGATAATTCCAAAGATAATCGGCCAGCCCGCACACAAGAGCGCCACACATGGCCGCGCAGGCGGCACAGGTGATGGTACGGGCGGCGGAGTCTCCGCAGTGGCGGACGGCATGGGCGGCCCGCTTGATGTTCCACAGCATGGAACTGATGAAACCCACAATGCCAAGCAGTCCAGCCTCGATCCACACCTCCAGGAAGAAGTTATGGGCGTGGACAAAGGGGGCCTTGCCGTGGTAGAGGTTCATATCCTTGATGAACGCCTGGGTTGCAGCGGTACCGAGGCCCGCTCCGGAGATGGGGGATTCCTTGATAACGTTCAGCGCCGCCTGGTACAGGGGCACGCGGCTGGCTGTGGACGTATCGTTGGGGTTGGCGATGGTCAAAATGCGGTTCCAGATGGTGGTGGGAATGCACGGTACACACAGCACACACACCACCGCGAAGGCCGGGATGAGCTTCGGCCGCCACAAGAACACCAACACCACCATGGCACACGCGATGCCCACCCAGCTGGCCCGGGAATAGGTCATGCCCAGGGCCACCACGCCCACCACGAACACACCGCCGGCCGCCAGCCGGGAAACGGTCCGTTTGGAGCACAGGAACAGCGCCAGCGTCAGGGGCAGCAGCAGAATCAGCACCTCGGCAAAGGTATTGGGGTTGTCAAAAAAGGACTCCACGCGGCCCGGCATCCCGGCATTGACCTCCAGATCCACATAGGAGGCATTGACCTCCACGCCCTGAATGCGCTGCCAGACACCGTACAGCGAGGACACCAGTACACACACAGAACTGCCGGCGGCCAAGCGCTTCAGTTCCTCACCGGAGCGAACGGCGCTGACGGTGACCAGCACGCAGAGGGCCGCGGAAATGTGGTAAATCAAAAAGCGCAGGGACAGCGACGGCGCATAGGAAAACGCCACCGCCAGGAACATGGCGCCGAAGAGCACCAGCGGATAAAAGCCCACGGACCGCAGGTCCAGCCGGAAGTCCTCTCCCCGATGCATGGCACCGGCGTGGAACAGCACCAGCAGCAGCGCAAAGCCCATCAGGCTGTATGCGTTGTTCCACCGCTTGAATGGGATGACCCACAGCAGCATGATGAGCCAGGACTGGGCGATAGCGGTCTCATCCCCCAAGCGGAAGGCCAGGCGGGCAAAAAAGCTGTCCTCAAATGTCCGGGACAGGGCACCATACAGCAGATGCAGAAGGCGGGCCGGGAGATTCACAAGCGCTGTCAAGACGCGGCAGAGCAAGCTATCCGGCCAAGCCCGGGCCGCGGCGCCCTCCCGGCACAAAACGCCAAGGACTGCGCTGCCATCGATCTGCCGGTTGCACCAGGCGCCGCAGACCATCAGGCAGCGGTGGACGGTGCTCGCCTCATAAGCCGCCAGCAGCCAAAGCCAAAGCTGGTAAATAAAGCTCTCTTTCAAAAGTGTCATAAAATGGTTTTCCTCAGATCCGGTTTTTCAGTCGGTACAGCTGGGTCAGCATGAAGAAGTGGCCTCCCCGCACGAAATTTGCCACCATCTGCTTATTGGGGCTCAGGCCCTCCGGCTGCACCTGGGTGATGGCGCGGGCCATGTCCGGCCGGGCGCACAGCTCCTGCACCGCCTGCTGCCGCTGTCGGATGGTCTTGGCGCTGCCCTTGGCATACTCATTGCCGATGGCGATGAGCAGCCCCGCCCAGTTGGTATACTCCCGCCACTGGGGACGGGCCTCCTCCAGATTATACCGTTTGACCAGGTCCTCCTTCCGCACCATAAAGCGGTCGTAAACCTTCATGAGGTCTTTCATGTACTTGTGGGTGGCGGAATTGGGGTTCAGCAGGTAGCGGTACAGGGGCTGCTCCGTCACCGCCAACTTACGGGCGTTGCAGAAGTACTCCATCAAAAACAGCTCGTCCTCCAGATAGGCACCCTCGAAGGTGATGCCCGCTTTGCGAATGATGCTGGCGGAGAACAGATAGCGCCAGATGTAGCCATTGAACACCGGCATTTTCAGGCGGTCCCCCAGCAGGGGATAGACGATGCCCTCCCGAATGCCCTGCTTGTCATAAACGCCGGCAGGAAGCAGCTTTTCCGGTGCCTGTTCTCCACTGGGATACAAATTCAGATGGGCACAGCCCACCGTGTCGGCTTCCGTCTGCTGGCGCAGGCACCACATGGTCTCCAGCGCCTGGGGCTCATACCGGTCATCCACATCCAAAAAGGCGATGGTCTCGCTGCTGGCCTCCCGCAGGCCCAGGTTCCGGGCCTTGCTGACGCCGGCATTTTTGCGGACATGGAACACCCGGATGCGGTCCTCCTCCGCCGCCAGGCGGTCGCACAGCTCCGAGGAACCGTCGGTGCAGCCGTCATCCACCAGCAGCAGTTCCCAGTCCTCAAAAGTCTGGTCCCGCACGCTGTCCACACAGCCCTGCAGGAAATCTTTTGCCTGATAGACGGGCACGATCACAGAAATACTTGGCATACTACCACTCCTTTGGGCACGTTTTCGCGCCTCTGTAACAAAAGTATTGTACCCGATTCCAGAGGGAAGGTCAACACGGGATTTATATGCTCTCTTTTACCCTAAGTGTTGATAAAATTATCTTCGGCGATTTGACTAACCGGCTTTATTGCAGGCAGTTCTGCATTATGATATGATGAATTCGACAAAGTGGAATTTATGGAGGTAAAATAAAATGATGAAACTTGATAATTTTATTGGTATGATGACGGGACATTTTGATAACAAAGAGCAGTTTAATATGATGCAGGCAACAGGAAAAATATATCCTTATGCTAAGCATGTAAATACAGTCTGCAATGACAAAATAAATAATATTCCTCAAGATTTCAATGGAAAATTTGTTGTTGAAGAAAGTTACTATGAGACCAATGGTAACCGTCATGCATCACCGCACCTTTTCCTTATTACAGAAAATGAAGATGGAATTTTACTTTCCTCCTATGAGATTCCGGAAGGAGAAGACAAAAATACATTCTCATATGATTCTATGAAAAATGTTGATTATAGTGAACTGAAAAAATCTAAAAAGTTTACTCCGGCACTTTATCATGAAAATGATGGCATCTGGGAGGGAGGCAGCACAAGTCAGTTTTCACCAGTAATGACATTTAAGCTTTGGGAAAAGTTTTCTGATAGTTGTTTGGAAGTATCTGAAATTATAGAAGTTAACGGAAAGCGGACTTTTGGATACGATGATCCCATTATTTACAAACGTGTATAAATAAGTGATGAACATGGTGACAACTTCCAGTTTGTCAGGCAGTCCCATTTTGGTACCTCTTTTTGCTCCAGCCTCCTCCCTTCCCCGCCGCTTGTGGACTTTCGGAAAGCGTGATATACTCTATTCAAAATCTGATACGGGAGGTCCCGCTATGACACAGGACGAACAGTTTATGAAAGAGGCCATCCGCCTTTCCCAGCAGGCGGTGGAACACGGAAACGAGCCCTTCGGCGCCGTGCTGGTGAAGGACGGTCAGATCGTATTCACCAATGAAAACCAGATCTTCACCGAAAGCGACCCCACCTTCCACGGGGAGCTGGGCCTGCTGCGGCGGTTCTGCCACGAAACCGGCATCACGGACCTGCGGGAGTACACCCTCTATTCCAGCTGCGAGCCCTGCTTCATGTGCTGCGGCGCCATGGTGTGGACAAAGCTGGGCCGCCTGGTATACGGTGCCAGCGACATCGACCTTTGCCGCATCTTCGGGCAGGAGGGCAGCGAGTGCTGCCAGATCGTGTTCAGCCGCTCCGGCCACCAGCCCGCCGTCACCGGCGGCGTCCTGCGGGAGGAGGCCCTGGAGGTCCTGACCGCTTACTTTGGAAAATAAAAAAGCATCCCCGGAGTTTTCCGGGGATGTTTTTTGCTACCACAGAGGTTCTCCCTCCGCCCGCAGGCGGGCCGCCCGGGCCTGGAGCTCTGAAAATGTGGCGATTTCGCTGTCATACCGGCGCAGGTCGCTCTGTTCCTCCGGCGACAGGGTCTGGAAAAACTCGTAGGCGGACAAATCCTGGTCCAAAAGGTCCGTCAGGCAGAGATAGCCGGGAAATCCGTGGTCCATGTTTCTCACCTCCGGCCATAGTCTGCCCGGTTTCGACAATGCCGCGCCGTGCAATGTCTGGAAAAGAAAAACCGCTGCTTTCAGCAGCGGTTTTTCTGATTTTTGAATGCTTACAGCTCCGCCACAGCGGCCTTCAGCGCATCCACCCGGTCGGTCTTCTCCCAGGCCACGCCCAGGTCCTCCCGGCCCATGTGGCCGTAAGCGGCCAGCTGGCGGTAAATGGGCTTGCGCAGGTCCAGGCAGCGGATGATGGCGGTGGGCCGCAGGTCAAACACCTTGCGGACAGCGGTCTCCAGCTTGTCATCACTGACGGTTCCGGTGCCGAAGGTGTCCACCAGGATGCTGACAGGCTGGGCCACGCCGATGGCGTAGGCCAGCTCCACCTGGCAGCGGCGGGCCAGACCGGCGGCCACGATGTTCTTGGCCACCCAGCGGGCAGCGTAGGCCGCGGAGCGGTCTACCTTGGTGGGGTCCTTGCCGGAGAAGCAGCCGCCGCCGTGAGGGGCACTGCCGCCGTATGTATCCACGATGATCTTACGGCCGGTGAGGCCGGCGTCCGCCGCGGGACCGCCCTTGACGAAGCGGCCGGTGGGGTTGACATAATATTTTGTATTCTCGTCCAGCATATCGGCGGGGATGACCACCTTCGCCACCTGCTCGATCATATCCTGGCGGATCTGCTCCAGGGTGACATTTGGGTTGTGCTGGGTGGAGATGACCACGGCATCCACCCGGACGGGGCGGTCGTTCTCATCGTACTCCACGGTGACCTGGCTCTTGCCGTCGGGACGCATGTAGTTCAGAAGTCCGCTCTTGCGGACCTCAGCCATGCGCTTGCACAGCTTCTGGGCCAGGGACAGGGGCAGAGGCATCAACTCAGGGGTCTCGTCGCAGGCATAGCCAAACATCATGCCCTGGTCGCCGGCGCCCTCGCCCAGTTCGGCGTCGGCGCTGCTCTTGCTTTCCAAAGACTTGTCCACACCCAGGGCGATGTCGGCGGACTGCTCGTCGATGGAGGTGATGATACCACAGGTGTCGCAGTCGAAGCCGTACTTGCCACGGTCATAGCCGATGTCCCGGACCACTTCCCGGGCGATCTTGGCAATGTCCACATAGCAGCTGGTGGTGATCTCGCCCATGACATGGATGAGGCCGGTGCAGGCCGTGGTCTCGCAGGCCACGCGGCCCTGGGGGTCCTGAGCCAGGATGGCATCCAGAACAGCGTCGGAAATCTGGTCGCAGATCTTGTCGGGATGTCCCTCGGTCACGGACTCAGAGGTAAATAAATAATGTCTTGCCATAGTTGTTCTCCTTCTTCCCTTTCAAGAGGCGAAAAAAAGCGCGTTTCGACGACGAAACGCGCAGAAAAAACTTCTTCTCGCTCCTCATCTGTCGGTATCCGCCGGATTTGGCACCTTACAACGCAGGTTGCCGTGGTTTCATAGGGCCGTTCCCTCCGCCACTCTTGATAAGGGATATCAAATTTTCATATATTATACTAACATGTTTTATAGGTTTGTCAAGAGGGCTTTTCCCCCGATTCCAGCAAAAAGGTCCCTTTTTTCCATCGTTTAAAAATTATACATGACTTTTTTCCAATAAGAGGGTATAATGCACAATATCCGTGAAACAATGGAGGGTCTTAACTTTGAAAAAGCTGAACGATGCCGTGGACCGCTTCGCATACAGCCATCCCAATTTCGGCATCCCCAACCTGATGAAATTCATCGTGGCCGGCAATGTGATCGTATTTTTGCTGCTGCGGCTGAGCAATTATTCCCTGTACGGCTATCTGGGCTTCAACTGGGGCCAGGTCCTGCATTTACAGCTATGGCGGCTGGTCAGCTTTATTTTCGTGCCGGATGTCAGTAATATCTTTTATCTCATCATCAACCTATACTTTTATTACTTCATCGGCAATCTGCTGGAGCGGGAATGGGGCACGCCGAAATTCAACCTCTATTATCTCTCCGGCGTGGTGCTGACGATTCTGGTAGGCATCATTGGCTATTACGCCTTCAACGTCAATTACACCATTTTCGGCACCTATTACGTCAGCATGTCTATGTTCCTGGCCTTTGCCGCCTTGTACCCCGACGCCCAGGTGCTGCTGTTCTTCATCATCCCCATCAAGATGAAGTGGCTGGCCATTCTGGACGCGGTGCTCTTTGCCGTGGACATTCTCGGCGCCCTGCTGCGGCTGGACTTTGTCAGCGCCCTCATTCCCGTCATTGCCCTTTTGAACTTCCTGGTATTCTTCTGGACGGACCTGGCGGAGGCCTTCGGTTCCCGGCGGCGCATGGCCCGCCATCAGAATTCCCACCAGACCATTCAGTTCAAGTCCGCTGTGAAGCAGCAGCAAAAAAAGGAATCCCAGCAGGGCTACCGGCATAAGTGCTGCGTCTGCGGCCGCACGGACACCGACTATCCCGAACTGGAATTCCGCTACTGCTCTCGCTGCGCCGGATACCACTGTTTCTGCCAGGACCATATTTTCAACCACGTGCATTTTACGGAATAAGCATTTCTTGCGGCGCCGGAAAACACTCCGGCGCCGCTTTTTTACATATTTTATATGGAAATGTGCTCCATGATTTGATATATTAAATTGTTACGAATCATCCCTTAATCCGGAATCCGGAGGAGGCATCCATATGCGTCTTTTAATTGTGGAAGACGAGCAGGGCATGGCGGAGGGACTGCGGGCTCTGCTGGAAAAACAGGGTTATGTTACAGACCTGGCCTTTGACGGCGACAGCGGGCTGGACAACGGCCTGACCGGCCTGTACGACCTCATTATTCTGGACATCATGTTGCCGAAGCGGAACGGTCTTTCCGTGCTGGAGGAACTGCGGCGGGGCGGCATCGAGACCCCCGTCATGATGCTGACGGCCCGCAGCAGCGTGCCGGACCGCATCCAGGGACTGGATCACGGCGCCGATGACTATTTGACCAAGCCCTTTGACACCGGGGAGTTTCTGGCCCGTGTCCGGGCCTTGACCCGGCGCAACGGAATGCCGCTGGAGGACGCCCCCTCCTTCGGCGACATCCGGCTGGACCGGCGGAAGCTGGAGCTGTGCCGGGGCAGCGAGCGGCTGCGCCTGGGGCCCAAGGAGTTTCAGGTGATGGAGTGCCTGCTGATGAACAAAAACCAGATCGTTCCCCGGCCGCTGCTTTGCGAGAAGGTCTGGGGGCTGCTCAGTGAGGCGGAGTACAATAACGTGGAGGTCTACATCTCCTTCCTGCGGAAAAAGCTGCGGGCCCTGCACTCCAACGTGCAGATCCTGTCCATCCGCAACGCTGGCTATCACCTGGAGGTACAGCCATGATCCGGAAGCTGCAAAGAAAGATCGTCCTGACTACCACGCTGACCCTGGCACTTCTCGTGCTTTTAGGCAATCTGATGGTCCACGTAGCCGTTGTGCGGGTATGCGGACAGATGACAGACCATATTTTAAAAAGTCTGGCGGAAAATGAGGAGGTCTTCCGGAGCTCTCAGCAAGGCCAGTTTGTGGAGGACCTGGCCTTTGGCAAGCTGACTGTAACGAAGGAGGAGTTGTTCAGTCTTCTGGCCACCCCCCTGTACGTGGCGGAGTTTGGACCGGATGACACGCTTCTCTGCTTTGAAGACCTGCGAAGCGAAACCCCTTTGAATCCCAGCGATATGGAGCCGGTGCTGCGCACCGTCAGCCAGCGGGAAGTCGGTAGCGGCAGCACCGGAGGTTTCCGTTACTATAAGGTAGAAAAGCCCTACGGTTATTTTGTGATCCTGGCGGACAACGGGTTGGGGTTTTCTCAAAACATCGGCCGCCATCTGCTGCGGGTGAGCCTCAGTGTCAGCCTTCCAGTGCTGTTTCTGCTGTTTTGCATCAGCATCCTCTTGTCCCGCTACGCCATCTCCCCTGCTGTGGCCGCCCTGAAACGGCAAAAGCAGTTCATCTCCGATGCCGGACACGAATTGAAAACACCGCTTTCCACCATCACGGTAAACGCGGCGGTGCTGGCCTCGGAGCTTGGCCCCAACAAGTACATGGACTGCATCCAGTATGAGACCCAGCGGATGGATGTTCTGGTGCGTCAGCTGCTGGAGGTGGCCTGTCTGGATGACGCGGAGCCGGTGGAGCGAAGGGAATTCTTCTCTTTGTCCGAGGTGGTCTATCAGGCCACGCTGCCCTTTGAAAGTCTGGCCTTTGAGCAGAATATCCGCTACACAACGGATATTCAGGAAGACTGTTCCTTCTGCGGCGATCCGGAGCGTATCCGTCAGGTAGCGGGCATCCTGCTGGACAATGCCTTCAAGTATTGCAGCCCCGGCGGTGAAGTCTCTTTGCAGCTTCATCAGGAGGGCCGTCATTTGACGCTGGAGGTTTACAACTCGGGCCATGGCATCGCCCCGGAGGACCTGCCTCATATCTTTGAGCGATTCTACCGCTGCGACAAGGCCCGCACCGGTAACGGCAGCTACGGGCTGGGCCTGGCCATCGCCCGGGCCGCTGTGGAGACCTCCGGCGGAAAGATCAGCGCCGAAAGTGAATACGGCCATTGGAGCCGCTTCCGGGTAACGCTGCCGGAACGGAATTTTTAAATTGTTCTCAGTTTTAACGCCGGTTTTCAATCTTGGCTTAAACTTGCCACCGTAATGTAAGGAAGTCATGTTGGGAATAAGAGTAAACGGAGGAGTTCGTATGCGAAAACAAATCACGGCCATAGCGCTGAGCCTAGCGCTGAGCGGTTCGCTTCTGTCCGCCACGGCACTGGCCGCGGAAACGCCCAGCGGCACCGCGGATGCCGCAATGGCCGCCGCCGGTGTCAAGGATGGGCAGACTGTGACACAAAAAGAGCTGTATGCCGCAGACCCGGAGGGCACTGTCTCTTTCGCCAATCTGGAGACCAGAGTCCGGGAAAATAACCTGACCGTCCGGATGCTGGAGGAGTCCATCGCCTCCATTGATGTGGTGGATTATGAAAAAATGTATGACGATTTAAAGGACGCCCTGAACAGCATTGCGAAAACGCAGCGGGCAATGCTCCAGCTGGGACAGCTGGACAGCGCCATGGGCAACACCAGCCTGTCCGGCTCTTTTTCCTCCGAGTACATTTTCTCCAGTCTGGATGCCTCCTACGACTCTCTGCGAGACACTTTCGACGACCTGAAGGACGGCAAGATCCAGGACGATTACGCCGCCGCCAAGCGGCAGCTGGAAAACGCGGAGAATCAAGTGGTCATGGGCGCGGAGACGCTGTACATGGCCATTTTGGAGATGCAGAACACCCGCTCCAGCCTCCAGCGGCAGCTTGACGCTTTAGACCGCACCGTGGAGGAGATGGAGCTGCGCTACAAGCTGGGGCAGATCTCCGCCCTGACGCTGCAGCAGGTGAAGGATGGCCGCACCCAGATGTCCAGCGGCATCTCCACTTTGGATATGAATATCCGCAATTACACCCGCCAGTTGGAGGTCATGCTGGGACTGGAGCAGGCCGGCAGCCTGACGCTGACGGAACCTCCCCAGGTGTCCGACAAGCTGGTGGCCGAGATGGATTACGATACCGCCCTGGCCGCCGCCAAGGAAAAGAGCTATGACCTGTTCGCCGCTCAAAGAACACTGGATGACGCGCAGGAGACTTACAAGGACAGCATCAAGGGCTACGGACAGAACAACTATCATTACAAGTCCGCCGTCCATACTTATGAGGCCGCCAAGTATACGTATCAGTCCACGGTCCAGTCCTTTGAGATGAACTTCCGCACCATGTACGACGCCGTGGCGGACTACCAGCAGGTGCTGAAAGCCTCCCAGTCCGCGCTGGATTACCAGAAAAACGCCTACGCGGCCTCTCAGCTGAAATACCAGCAGGGCTCCATTTCCAAGAACGCCCTGCTGGAGGCCCAGGATTCCCTGGCCTCCGCCGAGGCAGATGTGGCCACCGCCAAGCATAATCTCTTTTCCGCTTACCACACCTATCTGTGGGCCGTTGAATACGGTATTTTGAACTGATGGAGGACCAACCGACTATGAATCGTAAACGCATTGTATCCCTTCTGCTGGCCGGGCTGATGCTGCTTTCCCTGGCAGGCTGCGGCAAAAAGGAGGAAACCCAGGAAGAGGAGGCCTCCGGTACCCCCGTGCAGGTCCAGGAGGTCTCCATGTCCGCCATCGGAACGGAAAATACCGTCTCCGGCCAGGTGTCCTCGGACAACGAGCAGATGGTCCTCATCGCCACCTCCGCCAAGTGCACCGCCGTCTATTTCCACGCCGGTGATACCGTGGAGGCCGGCGACATTCTCTGCACCCTGGACCTTGCCAGCACCCTGGCCTCCTACAACGCGGCCAGCATCAGCTACGCCTCCGCCGCTCAGAGCTACGCCGACCAGTCCAAGGTCTTCGCCGAGCAGATCAGCTTGTATCAGGACAACCTGAACAATCTGAAGGCCCTGTATGAGATCGGCGCCGCCTCCCAGGTGGAGATCGACCAGGCGCAGCTGCAATTGCAGTCCGCCATTGCCACCCGGAACTCCACTCTGGCCCAGCTGGAGGCCGGCATGGAGAGCTACCAGTCCAGCCTGGAGCAGCTGAACACCGCCCTGGAGCATGTGGACGGCAACGGCAATGTCGTGGCGCCCATGAGCGGTGTGCTGGCCAGCCTGAACGTCACGGAAAACAGCTTCACCAGCACCAGCGCTCCCGTGGCCGTCATTGATGATCCCACGCAGATGAAGGTCACCGTCATGGTGTCCGAGGCCCTGGTTCCAAAGCTCTTCATCGGCGCCCCGGTGGATGTGTCCGTGTCCTCCCTGGGCAAGACCTTCACCGGCACCATCCGCTCCGTGGACCAGGCGGCCAATATGCAGACGAAGCTGTACACCGTCACTGTTACCGTGCCCGGTGATGTGACCGGCCTCCTCTCCGGTATGTTCGCCGATGTGACCTTCCGCACGGATTATAACGACAACACCGTGGTCATTCCCACGGAGGCCATCCTCACCAGCGGCGATACCCAGTACGTCTATGTGGTGGAGGACGGTACCGCCAAGTACGTGGAGGTCACCACCGGCATCACCGGCAGCGGCGTCACCCAGATCACCTCCGGCCTCACTGCTGGGGAGCAGCTGGTGACAGTGGGCCAGTCCTACCTGTCTGACGGCGACGCCGTCCGCGTTGTCAGCGGCACAGATGACGCCGCTCCGGCCAATGAGGCGGAGGAGGATACCGCCTCCGGGGAGGAGCAGGCCTGATGAATACTGCGAAAGCTTGTATCCAGCACCGGGCCGCCACGATTCTGGCTGTTATCATGGTGGCGATTTTCGGTGTCATGTACGGCTCTCAGCTGCAAATGGCCCTGATGCCGGATATTGAAATGCCCATGGCCGTGGTCATGTGCGTGTACGCCGGCGCCACGCCCAGCGACATTGAAGAGCTGGTCACAAAGCCGCTGGAATCCGCTGTCATGCAGGTCTCCGGCGTGGATGAGATCACGTCCACCTCCTCTGACAGCGTCTCCATGATTCAAATTACATATGTGGACGGCACGGACCTGGATACCGCCGCCACCAAGCTGCGGGAAAAATTCGACCTCGCGTCGCTGCCGGATGACGCCAATGACCCCGTCATTATCAACATGAACATGAGCGATATGATGCCCACCGCTATGATCGCCCTGACAGGTGATGACCTGGCAGAGCTTCAGTCCCTGGCGGAGGACGTGGTCTCCCCCACCCTGGAACGCATTGACGGCGTGGCGCAGGTGGAGGTCATGGGCGGCGTGCAGCAGCAGATCTCCGTGGAGCTGAATTCCGCCAAGGTATCCGGCTTCGGCCTGTCCAACAGCTATGTGGCCCAGTTCCTGGCGGGGCAGAACCTGGTGTACCCCGGCGGCGACATGGACAACGGCAACAAGACCCTCACGGTTTCCACCGATGCGAAATTCCAGACCGTGGATGACGTGGCCAACATGCTCATCTCCCTGCCCACCGGCGGCACCATCCGCTTGTCGGAGATCGCCGATGTCTCCCTGGAGGACCAGGACCTGGAAGGCATGGCCAAGGTGGGCGAGTCCCCCTGCGTGATTTTGCAGATCTCCAAGCAGTCTGACTCCAACGAAATGGAAGTGGCCCAGTCGGTCCTGCGCCGGATGGAGGAGCTGGCCGCCGAAAACGGCAATATCACATACGCAGTCCCCTACTCCGCCAGCGACTACATCAGCGAATCCGTCAACAACGCCTTCCAGAACATCTTCCAAGGCATCGTCCTGGCTGCCATAGTGGTGTTCCTGTTCCTGCGCCGGGGCGGTTCCACGCTGACCATCTGCCTCTCCATGCCCATTTGTATTCTGACCGTGTTCATTCTGATGAACGCCCTGGGGCTGACGATGAACATGCTGTCCCTGGGCGGCATCGCCATGGGCGTCGGTATGATCGTGGATAACTCCATTGTGGTCCTGGAAAACATCACCCGTTTCTCCTCAGAAGGCCACGACCGCATGAGCGCCTGTGTGGAGGGCACCAAGGAGGTCACCTCCTCCGTTATCGCTTCCACCCTGACCACCGAGGCGGTGTTCGTCCCCCTGAGCATGGCCAGCGGTATGGTGGGCGACTTGTTCCGGGACTTCAGCTTGACCATCGCCTCTTTGATTGCCGCCTCCCTGGTGGTCTCTTTGACGGTGGTACCTCTGCTGTGCTACTTCACGCTGAGCGAGGAAAAGGTTGCAAAGTACCAGGCAAAGATGGAGGCCAAAAAAGCCTCCGGTAAAAAGCCCAACGCGCTGGTGGCCAAGTGCTCCGGCTGCTTCAAAAAGCTCAATGACCTGTATATGCGGCTGCTGCACTATTTCGTCTACCATTTGAAAGCCGGCATGCTGGTCTCCCTGGGACTGATTGTTGTCTTTTGTCTGACGCTGGGAAGCACGACCATGGTCTTGATTCCGGATATGGACCAAGGCCAAGTCTCCGTCAGCATTGAAATGCCCACCGGCTCCAGTCTGAACGAAAGCTCCGTCATTGCCGACCGGGTCGCCGCCATTGCGGAGCGGGATGTTCCGGAGCTGGAGGATATGTATTATCTGGCCCAGGATGAATCTGTAACGCTGGGATTGAGCCTGGTGGATAAAAGCGAACGGAAGCGCAGCTCTTTCGACATTGAGAACGACCTGCGCAAGGCTCTGCAGGACATTGCCGGCTGCAAGATCACTGTCTCCGCCTCCAGCATGACCTCCTCTCTCAGCGGCAGTGATATCTGCGTGGAGATCACCGGCGATGACATGGATACCCTGACGATGATCTCCAATGATTTGATGGCGCAGATCTCGCGGCTGCCCGACGCTGTGAATGTGGACACCACCCTGTCCGAGCAGGTGCCGGAGGTCCGGGTGAAGCTGAACCGTGAGGCAGCCGCCCAGTACGGTCTGACCGCAGCGGCCATCGGCGGCGCGGTCCGTGCGGAGCTGACCGGCTCCACGGCCACCACCGTCACCATCAACAACAAAGAGCTGGATGTCGTGGTCAAGGGCGACGGCTCCGCCTCCACCAGCCTGGACGCCCTGCGGTCCATGCCCATCGCCTCCAACTACGGAGGCACCATTCCCTTGAGCGCCGTCGCGGACGTGGTCATTGAGCAGGCGCCCCAGACCATCACCCGGTACAATCAAAACCGCCAGGTGACCATCACCGGCGACACCATCAGCGGCGACACCACCGCGATGACCAAACAGATCAACGCCATCCTGTCAGATTATCCCGTACCCGACGGGTACACCATGGAAACAGCCGGCGCCAACGAGGACATGATGGAGAGCTTCGGCGACCTGGGCTTTGCCCTGCTGGTAGCCCTGCTGCTGGTGTATTTCGTGCTGGCGGTACAGTTTGAGTCCTTCGTCATGCCCGTCATGGTCATGATGATCCTGCCTGTGGCCTTCACTGGCGCCCTGTTCGCCCTGCCCATCACCGGCCGGGACCTGTCTATCATGGCATTGGTCGCCATCATCATGCTGGCCGGCACCGTGGTCAACAGCTCCATCATCCTGATTGAGTACATCAAGATCCGCCGCGGCATGGGCGAGAGCCGGGAGGAAGCCATCCTCCACGCCTGTCCCCTCCGTGTCCGCCCCATTCTGATGACCACTCTGACCACCGTCCTGGCCATGGTACCCATGGCCCTCGGTATCGGCGGCATCAACGAGATGATGAGCGATATGGGCATCACCATGATCAGCGGCATGGTCATCTCCACTGTGGTCACGCTGGTATTCACCCCCGTGTACTACTCCGTGCTGGATAATTTGTCCACCCGCTTTGGCAAAAAGTCCAAAAAGAAGCCGGCGGAGCTCCCCAAAGAGTCTGCCGCGGTATAAGGAAAAGCCGGGCCTGCTGCTGATGCAGGTCCGGCCTTTTTTGCTGCAAAAATATCCCGCAGGCGATCTGCCTGCGGGATGGGGCTTTCCTTATTCATCCACTGTCAATCCCAGGACCTCAAGTCCATGGTCACTGAGATCGGGAAGCAGCTGCTCATACGTCAGTGTAAACACTTGGGGGCCGGCGGCATAGCAGGCCATCTCATAGGGGGAATAGCCCACAGTCATTCCGGTCTCATCAAAGGACAGGGCATAACTTCCCCAGTCGGCGGCGATCTCCTGATAATTCTCCCAGAAAAAGCTCTCCGGCTCCACGCCATTTTCCACAGCCCGTGTTTCCGCCTGACAGATGATCTCCTCCGCCACCAGGTCGCTGATCTCCTGACCGTCGGCCGCCAGAGCCTCCGGTGAGAAAAATTCACCGGTGGTCAGGTCAAAGTTCCAGCCCAGCAGCACCTGGTTGGGGTGGGCACCGCCGGTATAGCTGTCACACACAGCGGCAATGCTGACCAAGTGCTCTGTCTCATAGACCTGACAGGTCAGACTCTCTGTATAGGAGCAGGCTTCCGTCCACTCTCCGCCGCTTTCCGTCCGCCAGGCTCGGTCCTCCCGGGCATAGCCCACGATCTCCGCCAGACGGCTTTCCTCCATCCAGTCGGAAAAGCGGCTGTTGAAAGCCTCCGCCGTGGCCAGAGCGGCTTCCTCCGCGGGGGATTGGGCCTCCTGGACCTGGGAGCCGTCTCCCCGCAGGGCCCGTAGCTCCGGCACCTGATACTTGTACGCCACCAACTGGGCGCCATCTTCATCACAGATGGTGTCGGCATACTCCGTCAGCTCCACTTTGTAAGTAACAGCTGTCTCCTCTGGCGGCATTGCCGCCATGGCCGGCAAGGCGTTTTTCACATCCGTGATCGTGCCGCCCGCACAGGCGGTCAATGTGCTCAGCACCAGCAAAAACGCGATGACTGCTCCCATATCCAAGCTCCTTTCTTGGCTTTTACAAAATGACGGGACCCTCCCGCCACTCCGCACCGCCATGCGCAGCAGTCAGGTTGGGATACGCCAGGGTATACAGATCCGTGGCCCGTGCCTCCAGCGCAAAGAGGCGCTGGGCCGGTTCCGGCAGCAGCCGGACATCGGCGGGCTTCGTCAAAACAGGCAGTGCAGCGGTGTCCCGCATCCGCGCCAGCAGGGCACGGCCGGTTCCGTTGGCAGCCAGTACCCGCAGGTAGGGCACCCGCTCCGGAAAGTCGGCAGGTGCCAGTCCCAGATAGGCCCACAGGAGCATCCGGGAAATGCGGCTGTACGCGTACCGCTTCGTCTTGGCGGCCTGGCACAGCGCCTCCACGGAACAGGCAGTGCGGCTGGTCTCATACAGCCGGTGGTACAGTCCCTCCCGCCCCTCGTCCAGCGCGGCGAACTCCGCCTCCGTCATGGAGCGGAGCTTCGCCAGCACGGCACGCTGGCAGTTTTCCAAAAATACCGGTGCACGGCCAGCAGTCTCCTCGGCCTCGTAAACCACTTTCATGGCGGGCGCCATTTCCGCCAGCGCCCATCCCCGGTCGCCCCGGCGCAGAGCCTCCCGGATACGGGTGGCCGGAGCGTACCCCTCCTGGGGCCCCTGGCCGCTGTGGTGCATGCCTTTCCGCTTCACGGTCATGGGATGGACGCCGCTCCCTCGGCGCAGCAGGGCCTTGCAGTATTCAATGCCCAGCGTATTGTTGGGCTCACCCAACAGTGCCGCATCCTCCGCCGGCAGCAGGGCCGATACCGCCCGCTGGCGGGCGGCGGCAAAGCTATCGCCTTTGAGAAGCTCCCGCCGGACAAGGCTGTCTATTTTCGGGTTCAGCAAGGCAGCCGCTGCGCGCCAAAGCGCCGCAGCGTCCCCGCATTCGCTTCCAAAGGCCAGGTCCGTCACAAGGCCCGTCCCCAGCAGCACCTGCACACCGCCGGCGGCGAACCGCTCCGCCGACGCCGCGGCCCATGGCAAAGGCAGCTCCAGCACCAGGTCCATGCCGCTTTCCACGGCGGCCCGCGCCCGGGCGTGCTTGCGCACCAGGGCAAAATCTCCCCGCTGGACGAAATTGCCGCTCATGACACCGATGACGGCGGCATCCGATCCCAGCTGTGCCCGGGTCTCCTCCAGCAGGTAGCGGTGTCCGCGGTGCATAGGATTGTACTCTATAATGATACCTGCAATTTGCATAGATTTCACTCTCGATTCGATGACAAAAAAGTGACATTTCGGTAAAAATGGTGGTTGTAACCTGGAAGAACTCTGTTATAATAGGTAATGTGTAGGATTCCGCCCGGTTTTGGCGGAGTTTTGTTGTGTCCATTTTATACCAATTATGGGGAAGCCGCAAGGTCTTCCCCCAAAAGAAGAAAAAAGAGGAGTCGTGAATCATGAACATTCTTGTCATCAACGCTGGCAGTTCTTCCCTGAAGTATCAGCTGCTCAACCCCGAGACCGGCGTGCTGCTGGCCAAGGGCCTGTGCGAGCGCATCGGCATCGACGGCAAATTCACCTATAAGCCTCAGGTGGAGGGCAAAGAGGTCCTGGACGCCGTTGACGTGGCCATGCCCACCCATTCCGAGGCCATCCAGGCTGTGCTGAACGCCTTGGTGGACGCCAAGAACGGCGTCATCGGCTCCATGAAGGAGATCGACGCTGTGGGCCACCGCGTGGTGCACGGCGGCGAGGCTTTCAACAAGTCCGTCCTCATCACCGACGAGGTCATGAAGGCCATTGAGGATTGCATCCCCCTGGCTCCTCTCCACAATCCCACCAACCTGACCGGCATCCGCGCCTGCCAGCAGGTCATGCCCGGCGTGCCCATGGTGGCCGTGTTCGACACCGCCTTCCACCAGACCATGCCCCCCAAGGCTTACATGTATGCTCTGCCCTATGAGTACTATGAGAATGACAAGGTCCGCCGCTATGGCTTCCACGGCACCTCTCACAAGTACGTGGCCGGCCGCGCCGCCGCCATGCTGGGCAAGAAGCCCGAGGAGCTGAAGCTCATCTCCTGCCACCTGGGCAACGGCTCCTCCGTCACCGCCGTGGACGGCGGCAAGAGCGTGGACACCTCCATGGGCTTCACTCCCCTGGCCGGTCTGCCCATGGGCACCCGCTCCGGCGACCTGGACGCCGGCATTTTGCAGTATGTCATGAACAAGTATAATATGAACATCGACGAGATGCTGAACGTGCTGAACAAGAAGTCCGGCGTGCAGGGTGTTTCCGGCGTCAGCTCCGACTTCCGTGACCTGGAGAATGCCCACAAGGAGGGCAACGAGCGTGCCGGCCTGGCCGTGGATATGTTCAACTACGGTGTTAAGAAGCTCATCGGCGCATATGCCGCTGCAATGGGCGGCGTGGATGCCATCATCTTCACCGCCGGCGTGGGCGAGAACTCCGCCAATCAGCGTCTGGCCATTGCCAGCGGTCTGGAATTCATGGGCGTGAAGATGGACGCTGAAGCCAACAATGTCCGCGGCAAGGAGACCGTTATCTCCGCCGCCGACTCCAAGGTGAAGGTCCTGCTGATCCCCACCAATGAGGAGCTCATGATCGCCATGGACACCGCCGCCATCGTCAAGGGCTGATCTTTTCGCTGAAAAGCCCGCCTCCGTGATCACGGAGGCGGGCTTTTTCACGCTTCACCCCTGGCGCTCGCGGAGCATCTCCTCCACGATCTCCGCCGCCGTGGCAGCCAGAATGGAGCAGTGGTCCGTGATGCCCAGTTCCTTTGCCGCCGGCGTCCTGTCGTCCGCCGTCAGCTCCATGGGCAGCAGGACCTCGCAGCGCACCGCCCCGAAGCGCTGGGAAAAGCGCCGCAGGAATTCCCGCCCCTGCGCCACGGCGCGGAGCTTGCTGTTCACAGGGTCATTGGTGTCCACAGGCGTCAGCATTCCCAGCACCATAATGGCGCCGGAGATGACGCCGCACAGTTCCCCGGAGCCCGCCCCCCGGCCGAAGCGGCCACATGATGCTTTTTTGTTCTCGCTGTCTCCATGATACCTTGTTTTGCTTGTTCATGTGGTATATAATCTGGAAAGAAACTATCACGATTTTCGATAGTTGAGGAGTGCTCTATGATTGACCTGCGCCTGTTGAAAGCCTTTATGACCGTTCTGGAAACAGGGACCTATTCCCAAGCCGCTGTCGAGCTGGATTATGCCCAGTCCACTGTCACAAAGCACATGCAGCTGCTGGAGGGCGCCTATCACGGTACGAAACTGCTGTGGCGTCAGGGCGCCCGCATGGTGCCCACGGAAGAGGACCTTGCGCTTCAGCGCTACGCGGAACAGATCTTGCAGCTGTATGAAGTCTCCTGTCGGGACATCGCCCCCCCCCGGAAAAGCGGGTCATCCGCATCGGCGCCACCAACACGCTGGCTGATACCTATCTGCCGTTGGCTATCTCGCAGCTGAAGGCCGCCTGCCCTGATATCACCATCCATCTTACGAATGGGAATCCGCAGTTTTTATACGCGCTCTTACGAAGCGGTCAGCTGGACGTCATGTTTGTCATCGACACGCAATGCCGCTATCGGGATTTTTCCGTCAGGCGGATCCGCCGGGAGCCCATGGTCATCGCCGTACCGCCCCTTCACCCGCTTTCTAAAAAAGGTATCGTTTCTTTCGATGACATCCGGGACGAGGCCTTCATCCTGACGGAAAACGGATGCAGCTATCGAAAGCTCCTCCTGAACGAGTTTTCCAAGCATGGCCGTTCTCCCAGGATCGTCATGGAATTGGACAGCGCGCAGGCCATCAAGCAGGCCATTTTGCAAAAATACGGCATCGGCTTTCTGCCAGCACTCGTGGTCCACAGGACGGACCTCCTGGTTCCGATTCCTTTTCGCTCGGAACACGCTCCGGCATGCAGCTGGATCGTCTATGCGCCAAATGGTGTCTGCACGCCGTCCCTTATGGACCGTATTGCAGATTCCGTTCTGCAAGTATATCCGGAATAAACACGCCATCCCTAGCCGGGATGGCGTGTTTCGCCTCACCCCCGGCGGTATGGCTCCCTTGCGTGAACAGCAGAGCACTTGGGAGCTCCACTGTGGAATGTCCCGTTTTGAAAGTCGAAATGTCACTATGGAAAAAGGACGGCGGAACAAGCTCAGAAAAGTTCCAAAAAATTTTTGAAATTTAGAGCAATGCGTGATACACTAAAAAAGATGTGTGGCAGAACTGCGTAAATCCAGTTGTGCCACACGTCTTTTTTTGATCTCAAAGTCAGGAGATGCAATATGTGGAACTATGTGAAAAAATACCTGTGCTTCGCCATTCCCGCCGCTTTGTTCATGGTGGGAGAGGTCTCCATGGACCTGCTCCAGCCGGGACTGATGCGCCAGATCGTGGACGACGGCGTGCTGAAGCTGGATGCCTCCGGAACGGGAGGGCTGGAACTGATCGTAAGACTGGGGCTCATCATGATCCTGTTGGTTTTATTTGGCGGAACATGCGGCGCCCTGAACAATATGTTTGTACATCTGGCCAGCCAGAACATTGGCAATGAGATCCGGAAGGACTGCTTTCGGCGGATCATGGCCTTTTCCTTCCCGCAGATGGACCGCTTCGGAACAGGTTCATTGGTCACCCGGGTCACCAATGACATTACACAGGTACAGAACTTCGTGGCTCAATTCGTCCGGGGCATGATCCGTACCATCATGCTGATGGGCGGCAGTATTTTTTGCATGTTTCGTCTGAACCGGCAGTTCGGATGGATGCTCTTATGCGCATTCCCCCTGCTTTCCGGCTGCATGGGCCTTTTGTCTGTACAAAGCGGGGCCTCAGCTGCTGCGGCTTCAGGAACAGCTGGACCACATCAACAGCATGTTGCAGGAGGATGTGTCCGGAATCCGGGTCATCAAGGCCTGTGTGCGGGAGGGCTATGAAAAGCTGCGCTTCGGAAAAGCCAATGACACCCTGGTGGGGACGCAGCTTCACGTACTGTTGATTTTCGCCTATATGAATCCGGTGATGAACGCGCTGATGTATATCGCGGTGGCGCTGCTTGTGCTGTCTGGCTCCTATCAGGTTGCGGCCGGTACCGCGACGCCGGGCACCATCATGGCGGCCATCACCTACACCACCCAAATGCTAAACGGGATCTTGAACCTGGTCATGCTGTTTCAGACCATCTCCAAGGGCATCGCCTCCTGGAAACGGGTCCGGGAGGTTCTGGACAGCCAGCCGGAGCTGGCGGACGGCAGCTTTGAGGGAGAAACGGCGAACCCCCGTGGCAGCATCGAGTTCCGAGATGTCTCCTTTGGCTTTCCCGGCACCGGGCGGACCGTGCTGCGTCACATCGACCTCACCATCCGGCCGGGGGAGACCGTGGCTATTATGGGGGCCACCGGCTGCGGAAAATCCGCTCTGGTGGGCCTGATCCCACGCTTTTACGATGTGACGGCGGGTGCGGTGCTGGTGGACGGCGTGGATGTGCGGAAGTGGCGTCAGAAGGCGCTGCGGGACAGGGTCGCCGTGGCGGCGCAGAAAAGCGAGTTCTTCAGCCGCTCCATCCGGGAGAACATCTCCTGGGGAGCCCCCGGCACGCCGGAGGAAGCGCTGCGAACCGCGGCGAAGGCCGCCCAGGCGGACGGCTTCATCTCCGCCGCGCCGGAGGGATACGACACCCTGGTGGCCGAACAGGGCAACAGCCTCTCCGGCGGGCAGAAGCAGCGCATCTCCATTGCCAGAGCCGTGCTGAAGCCTGCTGAGATCCTCATTTTTGACGATTCCACCAGCGCCCTGGACCTGAAAACGGAGGCAAACCTGTACGGGGCACTGAACGCGGCCAGGCCAGAGGCCACAAAGCTCATCGTGGCCCAGCGCATTGCCTCCGTGCGGCAGGCAGACCGCATCGTTGTCCTGCGGGACGGGCAGGTGGAAGCCTGCGGCACACACGACATGCTGCTCCAGTCCTGCAAAACGTATCAGGATATCTACTGCTCCCAGATTGGAGAGGAGGGGACCGACAATGGCTGACACCAAGCTGGTGGAACGCAATATTCCCGGTATGAACAACCGGGCTACCCGTTTCGCAGAGGTGCAACACGCGGAGAACGCCGCGGATACACTGCGGCGGGTATCGTCTTATTTTTCCCGGGAGAAAAAACTGGTGGCCGGGATGCTGGCCGCCGTGGTGCTGGGCACCGCCTGCGGTGTCTACACGCCCAGCCTGCAAAGCCGGGCCATTGATGTCATCGCCGGGGAACGGCACGGGCCGCTGGCCCCTGTCCTCTTGTGGATGCTGGCAGCTTATTTCCTGTACAGCGCCAGTCAGCTGGTCCAGGGACGGATCGGCGCCCGCCTGAGCCAGAGCATCGTCAAACGGATGCGGGAGGAGCTGTTCGGCAAGATCGTGGAGCTGCCTGTGGGATATCTGGACACCCACTCCCGCGGAGATATCATGAGCCGCATGACCAACGACATCGAAAACATCTCCACCACCGTGTCCCAATCCCTGCCCTCCCTGTTCTCCGGCATTTTGATGGTGTGCGGCACTGTTTCCATGATGCTCTGGTACTGCTGGCAGCTGGCCCTGTTGAGCTGCGTCACCGTGCTGCTGACCGTTGGCGCCACCAAATTTTTATCCCAAAAGGTGTGGAAATTTGCCCGCCGCCGTCAGCAGCTTCTGGGAGCACTGAACGGCACGGTGGAGGAAATGGTCTCCGGTTACCGGACGGTGGTGGCCTATAACCATCAGGCGCAGACCTCAGACGAATTCTGCGCCACCTCGGACGCGCTGACAAAAGCAGGCATTCGGACGGATATTTTCAGCGGCGTCATGGGGCCCGTCATGAACTGCATCGGCAATATCGGCTTTGTCATCATCGCCGTGTTCGACGGTTGGTTCGCCGCCCGGGGCATGATCTCCGTGGGTGTGATCTCCGCGTTCATCGTATACGCCAAGCAATTCAGCCGCCCCATCAACGAGATTGCCCAGATTTACGGACAGGTGCAGACCGCCATTGCCGGTGCCGAGCGGGTGTTCACCCTTCTGGATGAAGCCGACGAGGACAAGAGCGGCGAACCCCCGGCAGCGGAAAAACCACCGTGGTCAATCTGCTGATGCGGTTCTATGACCCAGACAGCGGCGAGATCCGAATCGGCACGCAAAGCATCCGGGCCACCGCCAGAGGCAGCCTGCGCAGGGAGATTGCCATCGTTTTGCAGGATACAGTCTTGTTTTCCGATACCGTCCGGAACAATCTGGCCTACGGAAATCCCAACGCCAG
The DNA here is from genome assembly GCA_934590165.1 of uncultured Dysosmobacter sp. GTDB lineage: Bacteria > Bacillota > Clostridia > Oscillospirales > Oscillospiraceae > Oscillibacter. Next base: position 29,308 of record CAKTOO010000022.1, read on the forward strand.
CCAGTCCCAGCTGGACGCCGCCGTGGAAATGAGCCGCTGTCAGGATCTGCTGCGCCTGCTGCCCCAGGGCTGGGACACGGTCCTGACCGGCGGCACCGGCATCAACCAGGGCCAGCGTCAGCTGCTGGCCATCGCCAGAGCATTCATCGCGGACCCCCGCATCCTGATTTTGGACGAAGCGGCCTCCAACGTGGATACTAGGACGGAGAAGACCATCCAGGACGCCATGCGCCTGGTGATGAAAAACCGTACCAGCATCATCATTGCCCACCGGCTGTCCACCATCCGGGACGCCGACCTCATCGTGGTCATGGACCAGGGGCAGATCGTGGAGCAGGGGACTCACGGGGAACTGCTGCAAAAGCAGGGAAAGTATTACGAGCTGTACATGACGCAGTACGCCGGGTTTGCCACCTGAGCCACCGCCCGCAAAGGCTGTTTGCGTGACTTTTCCACCGTCCGGTGGTACACTGGGGCCAACAAGAAAAGGAGGCTGGCCCCATGGCATCCGTGGGCAAACACATTAAGCATCTGCGGACCTCGAAACACATGACCCCGGAGCAGCTGGCGGAGCGGCTGTTCGTCACCCGGCAGGCGGTGTCCGCCTGGGAGACAGAAAAGGCCCTGCCGGATGTGGACACCCTGGAGCGCATCGCATCAACCCTGGACACAGAGGTGACAGAGGTTATTTACGGCATGTCCCAGACCCGGGACTTGAAGCGCATCAAGCACCGATGGGCAATGATTGGCAGTATAGCAGCCATTATATTAGCTATTATCTATATAATACTACACAATTATGGTTTCATCGGCACCTTGCGGTATGGTCTGCGATATCAGTTCTGGAACCAGAACTACGCCGTCACCCTTGAGGAGCTCCCCAGCGCGTACAGCCTGGAGCTGGACCTAACAGACCTGGATAGCAACGTGGGTAAGGCCCTGTACGAGGATGACAGCGGCTGCCGGATCACGGTACAAAGCCTGGAAGAGGCCACCAGCAGTCTGAGCGGATATGCACTCACCTTTCAGGCAGAAGGCATCTGTACACAGTCCGGCGGGCAGTTGGTCTCCGGCTGTTATGACAAGCGGATAGATAAGCAGTCTTACAGCCTGGAACGTTCCGCCGCTATGCGTACCACGATACATGGCATCCAGCTTCCCCATAGCCATTACAGCGTGATGTCCTGTTTGAAAGACAGCGGCAATTTCTTTGGGTTTCATGTCTTCCCGCCGGTGGCATATCATGGGGACCTTTTGCCGGAGGACTGGGAAAACACCAGCACTGTTACCATCACCGTGACGAGCCTGACCCGGCTCACTACCCAGTGCCTCCCCTATCTCTCCCCTTTTTCCTGATAAACATATGATTTTTCCGCATTTTTCTTTAAAAAGACGTTGACAAATCCCTTTTGCATTGATATACTTGATAAGCCGCTTTGAATGGGTCTACAAGTGCGCCCAGGCGCCGCCCCCGACAGCGAGCCCGTAAATGAAGGAGTTGAATCAAGCAATGAACGCAATCATCGTGACCGGCGGCAAGCAGTACAAGGTCGCTGAGGGCGACGTGGTCTACATCGAGAAGCTGGACCAGGAAGCCGGCGACACCGTCAAGTTCGACCAGGTCCTGGCTATCCTGGACGGTGACAAGGCCACCTTCGGCACTCCCGTTGTGGAGGGCGCTTCCGTGGAGGCCAAGATCATCAAGAACGGCAAGGGCAAGAAGATCCGTATCTTCAAGTACAACGCCAAGAAGGGTTACCGCAAGCGTCAGGGCCATCGTCAGCCTTACACCAAGGTTGAGATCGGCAAGATCTCTGTCTGAGCATGACCACCATCACATTCCGCATGGAGGGCGACCGGATCACCGGTTTTGACTCTCAGGGCCACAGCGGCTACGCCGAGGAAGGCGCGGACATCGTCTGCGCGGGCATCACCAGCGCCATCCGCCTGGTGGAGGCCACCATTAACGACGTGCTGGGTCTGGCGGCATCTGTGAAGGTCCGGGAAAGTAACACATCTATCTCCCTGCGTCTCCCCGGGGGCCTGGCTCCCACAGCGGAGAGCACCTGTCAGGCGCTTCTGACGGGGCTAATGGTCTACTTTACCGAGCTCCACGACGAGTTCCCCGACAACATTGAAGTTTTGGAGGAAGAGTGATTCCTCTCCATCATTCTAAAGAAAGGATGGTCCGTATCATGATTCGTATTGGTCTTCAGTTCTTCGCCCACAAGAAGGGCGGCGGCTCCACCAAGAACGGCCGTGACTCCGAGTCCAAGCGCCTGGGTCCCAAGCGCGCTGATGGTCAGTTTGTCAAGGCCGGCAACATCCTGGTCCGCCAGCGCGGCACCCACATCCATCCCGGTGTGAACGTTGGTATCGGCACTGACGATACCCTGTTCGCCAAGGTTGACGGTGTGCTCCGTTTTGAGCGCCTGGGTAAGGATCGTAAGCAGGCTTCTGTTTACGTCGCTGAGTAATCAGTCACTGGAGAGCCCCGAACAGCATTGTTCGGGGCTCTTTTTCCGGTAAGGCGTCCGCATCCGAGCATATGCCATGAGCGTGTTTTGGGATGTGTGCGCCTCTACGGGTATACTAGAAAAAAGTTTTGGAGGTGTGTTCTTTATGGCAACTTCTTTCATCGACAAGGCCCGCATCACCGTGAAGGCCGGCAACGGCGGCAACGGCGTGGTGGCCTTTCACCGGGAAAAGTACGTGGCGGCCGGCGGCCCCGACGGCGGCGACGGCGGCCGGGGCGGTTCCATCATTTTGCAGGTGGACGACAACCTGTCCACCCTGATGGACTTCCGCTACAAGCGCAAGTACGTGGCCCCCAACGGCATGGACGGCCAGAGCGCCCGCAAGTCCGGCAAGGACGGCGCCGACCTCGTCATCCGTGTGCCCCGGGGCACCCTGGTACGGGACGCCGAGACCAACGAGATCATCAAGGACATGAGCGGCTCGGAGCCCTTCGTTTTGTGCAAAGGCGGCCGGGGCGGCTGGGGCAATATCCATTTCGCCACCCCCACCCGGCAGGTGCCCCGCTTCGCAAAAGCGGGCCTGCCCGGCGAGAGCCATGACGTCATTCTGGAGCTGAAGCTGCTGGCGGATGTGGGCCTCATCGGCTTCCCCAACGTGGGCAAGTCCACCCTTTTGAGCGTGGTCTCCAAGGCCCAGCCCAAGATCGCCAACTACCATTTCACCACCCTGTTCCCCAATCTGGGCGTGGTGTGGGTGGACGATGGCGTCTCCTTTGTCATGGCGGACATTCCCGGCATCATTGAGGGTGCCAGCGAGGGCGCCGGCCTGGGCCACGACTTTCTGCGGCACATTGACCGCTGCCGCCTGCTGGTCCATGTGGTGGATGTGTCCGGCAGCGAGGGCCGGGACCCCGCGGCGGACTTTGACGCCATCTGCGAGGAGCTGAAGCAGTACAGCCCGGAGCTGGCGGAGCGGCCCCAGATCGTGTGTGCCAACAAGGTGGACATTATGGAGGACCCGGAAAATCTGGAGCGGCTCCGTGCCCACGTGGAGGGCAAGGGCTATTCCCTGCTGGAGATCTCCGCGGCGGCCCATCAGGGCACCCGGCAGCTGGTGGGCAAGGTGGCGGAAATGCTGTCCACCCTGCCTCCCGTCACCGTGTATGAGCCGGAGTATGTGCCCCGCCCCGAGGTGGTGGACACCTCCGCGCCGCTGGACATCCGCCGGGCCGACGACGGCACCTGGCTGGTGGAAGGCCCCTGGCTGCAGCGCCTCATGGGCAACGTCAACTTCTCCGACTACGAGAGCCGGATGTACTTCGACCGGACCCTGCGGGAATCCGGCCTGTTCCAGCAGCTGGAGGAGCGGGGCATCCAGGACGGCGACACCGTGTCCATGTACGATTTTGAATTCGAATATCAGCGGTAAACACATCGGCGGGAAGAAGACAGCTTCTTCCCGCCTTTCTATAATCTACAATTTTCCCGGAACATTTTTCCCACAAATTTGTCACATCTGCAAAATTCGGTTCTCAGGCATTGACAAATGAATTTTGCCGGAGTACACTTGCGCCAAGTTCAAAAGAACGAAACCGATGACGCAGACGAGTAGGCAGAACGCATCTTTTTCAGAGAGCCGCCGATGGTGGAATGGCGGCAGAGAGGCCTTTGCGGAATGGACTGCGGAGGGCGGGCTGAACGGGTCTTTTCCCCAGTAAGTACCGACGGGCTTTTCCCCCGTTACCAAGGAAAGACGTGTGTTGGCACGTCGCCGAGCGGACGAGTGATCGTCAATTTGGGTGGCACCGCAGAAGTTTTCAGACTTTTGTCCCAAAGGAACCATTGGAATGGGTCCTTGTGGGATGGAAGTCTTTTTTCTTTGCCTCTTTCCCCGCCGGACCCCCGGAACGCGAAAGGAGCAAATACTATGACCACCGAAAAAATTCCCTACAAGATTTATCTGTCTGAAGACGAGATGCCCAAAAATTGGTACAATGTCCGGGCGGACATGAAAGTGAAGCCCGCGCCGCTGCTGAATCCCGGCACCGGAGCACCCATGGGTTTTGAGGACCTGCGGCCTGTGTTCTGCGACGAGCTCATCCGTCAGGAGCTGGACAACGACACCCGGGAGATCCCCATTCCCCAGGAGATCCGGGACTTTTACAAAATGTACCGTCCCTCCCCCTTGGTACGGGCCTACTGCCTGGAGGAAAAGCTCCAGACTCCAGCCAAGATCTACTACAAATTTGAGGGCAACAACACCTCCGGCTCCCACAAACTCAACAGTGCCATCGCCCAAGCCTATTACGCAAAGCAGCAGGGTCTCAAAGGTGTCACCACCGAAACCGGCGCCGGCCAGTGGGGCACCGCCCTCTCCATGGCGTGCAGCTATCTGGGTCTGGACTGCAAAGTGTACATGGTGAAGTGCTCCTACGAGCAAAAGCCCTTCCGCCGGGAAGTCATGCGGACCTACGGCGCCTCCGTTACTCCTTCCCCCTCCATGGAAACAGAGATCGGCAAAAAGATCCTGGCGGAGCATCCCGGCACCACCGGCTCCCTGGGCTGTGCCATTTCCGAAGCGGTGGAAGCAGCCACCAGCACCCCCGGCTACCGCTACGTACTGGGCAGCGTGCTGAATCAGGTACTGCTGCACCAGAGCATCATTGGCCTGGAGACCAAGACGGCTCTGGACAAGTACGGCATCGTCCCCGATATCATCATCGGCTGCGCCGGCGGCGGCAGCAACCTGGGTGGCCTCATCTCCCCCTTTATGGGCGAAAAGCTGCGGGGTGAGCAGGATTACCGCATCATCGCCGTGGAACCCACCTCCTGCCCCAGCTTCACCCGGGGCAAGTTCGCCTACGATTTCTGCGACACCGGCATGGTGTGTCCCCTGGCCAAAATGTACACTCTGGGTAGCGGCTTTATTCCCTCCCCCAACCACGCCGGCGGCCTGCGGTATCACGGAATGAGCTCCATTCTCTCCCAGCTGTACCACGACGGCTACATGGAAGCCGTCTCTGTGGAGCAGACGAAGGTGTTCGAGGCGGCGGAGCAGTTTGCCCGGGTAGAGGGCATTCTCCCCGCTCCCGAATCCAGTCACGCCATCCGGGTGGCCATTGACGAGGCTCTGAAATGCAAGGAGACCGGCGAGGAGAAAACTATTGTCTTCGGCCTGACCGGTACCGGCTATTTTGATATGCTGGCCTATGAGAAGTTCCACAACGGCCAGATGAGCGACTACATCCCCACGGACGAGGAACTGGCCGCGAGTTTTGCCCAGCTCCCCAAAGTCCCCGGCCAAGTGTGACCGGATTTCCGAAACCGTACACATAAAGGCTGCGGGTACCGCGATACAGCCCCTGTTCCCAAAGCACTTGCTGTTCCTTATTTTGCGGAACTCCTTGGCTTTAATGTGCGGTGTGGCCGCGTGATAAAAATTTTTGCTCCAGCAATAAAAAGCTCCGGGAGTGCGTTCGTTTCGCGCTCCCGGGGCTTTTTCAGGCTTCCTTCCAGATAAAAATGGGCAGAGGCGGCTCTCCCCGCCGGTTGCTCCACTGGCAGCAAAGAACTGTGTACATCCTATCATCCACGGTCTTCAAATACTCCAGAACTGCATCCCGTTCTTCGTAGCCATTCTCCTTTCCATAGTACAGGGCAATGGCCATGACGCCGCCAGGCCGCAGAAGCCGCAGTCCCGCTCCGATGGCTGCCACGGAAGACTCCGCCCGAGTAAAAATACGAGGGTCGCCGCCGGGCAAGCGGCCGAAATTGAACACTACGCAGTCTACCGTCCCCGCCCGGGCATACTGCTCCATGTGGGCATGGCTATCCAGGATCACCTGGGCGGAAAGGCCCCCCTGCTCCAGCAGGGCCCGAGTCTGATCCACCGCACTTTGCTGAATGTCAAAGGCCAGCACCCTGCCCCGCTCCCCCGCCAGGCGGCACAGCAGCGCCGTGTCCCGGCCCCGACCTGCCGTGGCGTCAATACACAGCGCCCCTTCTTTCACATGGTGCCGCAAAAATTCATGGACCACTCCCAGCGTATTCAGCCGCATTTCTTTTACTCCTTTTTCGCTTTTTTCTGACGCCGCATATTTGCGGAGAAAATTTCCAACAAAAAAACAGCATATTCCCCCTCTTTCGAGTCAAACTATGCTCGCGATACCCAGTGACCCAGCAAGTATGATTGATGAAAAGGAGAAACGGATTATGTCTAGCAAGAATTCCAACAAGATCAATGTTCCCGAGGCCCGCGCCGCTATGGATAAGTTCAAGATGGAAGCTGCCGCCGAGGTGGGCGTCAACCTGAAGGAAGGCTACAACGGCGACCTGACCTCCCGCGAGGCCGGCTCTGTCGGCGGCCAGATGGTCAAAAAGATGATCGAGTCCTACGAAAAGAACCTGTAACGCATCCCCGGTGTAAAGGAGAGGCGGCTTACGCCGCCTCTCCTTTTATATCATTTCTCATCGACGGTGCCGGATGCCGGACCGTGCTGCTTGCGCTGCTGCTCCGCCAGCAGGTCTGCCAGAGTGAAACGGTCGATATAGTCGTTCACCACCGCGTACAGACCGGACCAGAAATCCAGTGTGGGACATTCATCACACCGCTCGCAATGGTTTTCCGGCCCCTCCAAACAGGCCACCGGCGCAAGGTCCCCCTCCGTCAGCCGCAGGATATCCCCCAGGGAATACGCCTCCGGCGGCTTGGTCAGCTGGTATCCGCCCTGAGAGCCGCGGCTGCTGCGCAGCATACCGGCCTTGCTGAGACTGCCGGCGATTTGCTCCAGGTATTTCACGGAGATCTCCTGCCGGGCTGCCACATCCTTCAGCGACACATATCCCGTTCCGCCGCTGGCGGCCACATCCAGCATCAGCCGCAGGGCATAGCGCCCTTTTGTGGAAATTCTCATACACCGCTCCCCCTTTTTTATTTCCTATTTTGCCATAGGAAAAGCAGGATTGCAAGCGTCCCCGTCCGAAAAAAGCGCGGCGCCGCATATTTTTTTCAGATGCCGCCAACCTATTCACAAGGATTTTCAAAGGAGGTCTGCCCATGCTTCGCTTATCCCGCGCACTGGGCGCGGCAGCCCTTGTGCTGGTCTGCGCCCTGCTGGTTTGGAAGGTATCCGGCCTGGATGTTTCTCTTTCCGCCTCGGCTCCCGCGGCTGTCCCCGCCTCCACTGACAACTGGGGACTGTCCTTTCCCGTGGAGGGGCAATCGCCGGTTGGCAACGCCACTGTGGAGGATCTGGCCCAGTACGACACCTGGTATCTGGGTGACACCAGCCAAAAGATCATTTACCTGACCTTTGACTGCGGCTATGAAAACGGCTACACGGAATCCATTCTGGACACACTGAAAAAGCACAATGCCCCCGCTGCCTTCTTCGTGGTGGGCAACATGATTGAAACAGCACCGGACATCATCCGCCGCATGGCAGCGGATGGTCATATTGTGGGCAACCACACCTACCACCACCCGGATATGTCCAGCATCGCCGACCAGGCGTCCTTCCAAAAGGAGCTGGACTCTCTGGCGGCGCTGTACCAGGAGACGACCGGAGAGGAGCTGCCCCGGTACTACCGCCCGCCCCAGGGAAAATACAACACGGAAAACCTGCGCCAGGCCAAAGAACTGGGCTACCGGACCATTTTGTGGAGCCTTGCCTACGTGGACTGGTATGTGGATGACCAGCCCACGGCGGAGCAGGCCTATGCCAAGCTGCTGCCCCGCATCCACAGCGGCGCCATCGTGCTGCTGCACTCCACCTCTCGCACCAACGCCGAGATTCTGGATGATCTGCTGACGAAATGGGAGGACATGGGCTACACCTTCGCCTCCCTGGACGAGCTGCCCGCCGCCCAATAAGTAAAAACGGAGCTGCCTCCCAAAAGGAGGCGGCTCCGTCGGACCGCTCACCGAAGCAGCGAAAACAACAGGTACAGCACCAGCAGGTGGAGTGGGTAAAAAGCATACGCCGCATACTGGGTCCACCGGCCGCCGGGGCCTTTTTTCCCGTTATACAGCCAGATGGGCACCAGTGCCAGCACTGCAAAGCCCTGGACGGGGAATTCAAATGGATAGCCGGCCACCGTCAGCGGGAGACACCATCCCTTGAACCACACCACGTTCAGCGCCACCATGGCCGCCAGCTGAACCGCCCAGGCCATTGGGAAATCCCGGAACAGGTAAAAGGCGATGACGGTCATAACGCCCTTAGCCCCATAATCCACCATGCCCACAGTGCCCAAGAGGCAGGCCACCGCCGCCACGGCCACGCCTTTGACCGCCGCTCCGGGTGTCCGCTTTTTCCGGGCCTTGTCCAGCGCGGAAATGGCCCACAGACCCAGCAGCAGGGTGAACAGAACGTTCTGGTGGAAGGGATAGAAGACCGTGCCGCCCTGGTTCAGGTCGAAGGGGATCTCCGAGATGATGGCGAACAGCAGCAGCCGCTTGGCATACCGCCTCACATCCGCCGTATGGAAAAAGCCCTCTGAAATCTGAAAGGCAAAGATAGGAAATGCCAACCGACCCAAAAAGGTCATCCAGTCACTGCCCGGGACCAAGGTGGCCCACAGATGGTCCAGCACCATGCAGAGGATGGCCAGCAGGCGAAGGGTCATGGCATCCATACCGCCGAAAGGTTTTTTCAAAAAGGGGCTGCTGCCCGTTTTCTGTCTTTGTTCCATAGTGTACTCCTATTCATCGTTCTATATTGAAGACGCTTCCTGCCGCTGAAAGGTTACCAAAAAGCACTGCCCTGCTCCACATCATCCCGCAGGAACGCCGCATGAATGGCATTCAGCACTCGCTTTTTGTCTCCGCTCCACAGCGGCGCCAGCAGGTCCCGCTTGGCGCCGTCACCGGTGAGGCGGTGGATGACCATTTCCCGGGGAACGCTGCGGACACAATCCTCCAGCAGGCCGATATACCCCTCCAGGTCCGGCAGCACCACCCGCCCCGCCTGCCAGTCCGCAGCCAGGTCCGTGCCCCGCAGCACGTGAAGCAGATGAAACTTGACGCCCTCCGCCCCGGAGTGTCCGATGTACCGGGCAGTCTCCATCATCATCTCCCGATCCTCCCCCGGGAGGCCCAGGATCTGGTGGACTACCACCGTCACGCCGATGGCACGCAGGTCCGTCACCGCCCGGTCAAACACGGACAGCCCGTAGCCCCGGCGAATATAGGCGGCGCTGGCGGGATGGATGGTCTGAAGCCCCAGTTCCACCCACACGGGCTTCTTTTCCCGCAGCTCCGCCAGCAGTTTCAGCACTTCCTGCCCCAGACAATCCGGCCGGGTGGCAATGGACAGTGCCGCGACTTCCTCCGGCTCCAGAGCCGCCGCATACAACTGCCGCAGCCGGTCCACCGGACCGTAGGTATTGGTGAAGGACTGAAAATAGGCAATATAGCGGGCATTTTGCCCCGCCTTTGCCGCTATCCGCTCCTGAGCCGCCGCCAGCTGCCGGCGGATGTCTCCCGCCGCCGCGAACGCCCCGGCGCCGTCACAGAAAATGCAGCCCCGGCTACCCAGTGTTCCGTCCCGGTTGGGGCAGGTGCAGCCGGAGGACAGGGAGAGCTTGTACACTTTTGTGCCGTAAGCCGCCTTTAAATGGCTGCTGAGATCGTTCCAATACATAAGCTGCTCCTTTCTTTCTTCCTCAGTATACCTGACTTCCATCCGGTTGCCAAGACCTTAAAGGGGAATGGTTTGGGCGCTTGTTTCTCCGCTATGGGAGGTTCATCCATGAACGATTATTTTTGCGGCTGGTACTATAAGTGCCAGTCTGAAAGAGAAACTTTGGCCGTCATCCCCGCCCTTCACCGGACCGGCGGCAAAACCACCTGCTCCATCCAGCTCATCACCGACGCCGCCTCCTGGAGCGTGCCTTTCCCCGGCTCCGCTTTCCGGGAGGACGGCGGGCAGGTAGTCATCGGCGAAAACCGCTTTGGCCCCCAGGGACTGCATCTGCATCTCCGCGCTCCCGGCCTCTTTGCGTCAGGTACGCTCCGGTTTGGCCCCTTCACGCCCCTTCACTACGATATCATGGGCCCTCTCCGCTATGTGCCCTTTTTGGAGTGCCGCCACAGCGTGTTCAGTATGCGCCACACCGTGGCGGGGACGCTGCAAATCAACGGCGTATCCCGTGTGTTCCAAAACGGCACCGGATACGCGGAGGGCGACCGGGGCCGCTCATTCCCGAAGGGATACGTCTGGACCCAATGCGCCCTTCAGGACGGGGCGCTGATGCTGGCCGCGGCGGATATTCCCTGGGGCGGCCTCCATTTCACCGGGGTTGCCGCCGCCGTCCTCTGGCAGGGGAAGCAGTACCGCCTTGCCACCTATCTGGGCGCAAAGGTCGTTGATATCCAAAACGGCGCTGTTACCATCCGGCAAGGCCGTGCCCGCCCGACAGCCAGGCTGCTGGAGCCATCGGCTCAGCCCCTTCGGGCACCTTCCGGCGGTGCCATGGTACGGACCATTCACGAGCATGCCGCCTGCAGGGCCTTTTACCGCTTCCAAATCGGTGAAAACACTCTCTTTGCGCTGGAGGTCCCCAATGCCTCCTTTGAATATGAATTCTCAAGAGAAGGAGCTGTTTGACACGTTTCGGACGGGAGGCTATAATGGCTTCAAAAGATCATTTGCAAGGAGCCGCCTATGCCGAACATCATCGAGGTCACCGACCTTTCCTCCCCCGCCCTGGATGCCTTTGCCCGTCTGACGGAGGGGCAGCTTCGCCGCCGGCTGGAGCCGGAAAAAGGCCTTTTCATCGCGGAGAGTCCCAAGGTGATCCAACGGGCCCTGGACGCCGGATACGAGCCCGTCTCCCTGCTGATGGAGCGCAGGCAGGTGGACGGTCCGGCCCGGGAGATCGTGGCCCGCTGCGGAGACGTTCCCATCTACACCGCCGACCGGGAAGTCCTGGCGTCATTGACCGGCTATCCCCTGACCCGGGGCGTGCTGTGCGCCATGCGGCGCCCGCCGCTGCCCAGTGTGGAGGCTCTTTGTACCGGGAAGCGGCGGATCGCAGTACTGGAGAGCATTGTGGACCCCACCAATGTGGGCGCTATTTTCCGCTCCGCCGCCGCACTGAATATGGACGCCGTGCTGGTGACGCCCACCTGCTGCGACCCTCTGTACCGTCGGTCGGTGCGAGTCAGCATGGGCACGGTGTTTCAGGTGCCTTGGACGTACATCGGAAGCACTCCCACCGACTGGCCTGGACCGGGCATGGAACGGCTGCGGAGCCTTGGCTTCCGCACCGCCGCCATGGCCCTGTGCGACACGTCCGTCAGCATTGAGGACCCCCGCCTGGCGGCGGAGAAGCGGCTGGCCATCGTGCTTGGCACGGAGGGCGACGGCCTCTCGCCCCACACCATCGCCGCCTGCGACTATACTGTGCGCATCCCCATGGCCCACCAGGTGGACTCTTTGAACGTGGCGGCGGCCAGCGCCGTGGCCTTCTGGCAGCTGCGGGCCCGGTAAGATAACGCCACAGTGATATGCAAAAGCAGCGGTTTTCAGCTGAAAACCGCTGCTTGTTTCTACGCCCGCCGAATCACTCCACAGGCAATTTTTGTGCCCGCATTACCTGCGGGCTGGGTATGGAAATCATCCGCTCCGCCGTGGATGACCACAGTCCGTCCGATAACATCCGATACGGAAAAACGGTCGGTCAGCACCGCCAGGTATGCCCCGCCGCCGCAAAGCAGCAGTGGCGGCAGATCTCCCGCATGCCTGGGGTGCGCTTCACCGCTAGGGTTGTAGTGCCCTCCCGTGTCTGAAAAATTCTCTCCGGAGCAGCTGCCTCCCTCATGGATATGGAGAGCGAAAAAGCCCGTTTCACTCTCCCGCGGCAGCCCGGACACATGGACGGCCACCAGAACGGCGCCGCGCTTTTGATAAAACTGGATCTCTCCGGACAGGCACGGGGTCTCGGGGCCGCCCTGCATACACGCCACGGCATCCGGGCAGGCTGGACAAATGTACATCATATCACCTCGCCGCCAGTGTATGCGGCGGCGATCCGGTCCGTGAAAAGCGCACAGCCCCCGGTCCGCGGCGGCTTCCTGCCTTACCGCAGGAACATCCGCAGCAGCTTTCCGTACAGGCCGCGCCGGTAGGGTTGGTAGCGCATGGGAAGGTCCATCCAGGTCTTTTTATCCACGATGCTCTTGGAGTGAGAAAAGGCGTCAAAGCCCGTTTTGCCATGATAGGCGCCCATGCCGCTCTCCCCCACGCCGCCAAAGCCCATTTCGCTGGTGGCAAGGTGGATGATGGTGTCGTTGACACAGCCGCCGCCGTAGGAACAGCGTTCGGTGACTTCCCGGATCTGGCCCCTGTCCTGGGAAAACAGGTACAGGGCCAGGGGCTTGGGCCTGTCCGCCAAAAGCGCGTATACCTCCTCAAAGCTGTCAAAGGTCAAAACCGGCAGGATGGGACCGAAGATCTCCTCCTGCATCACAGCGTCTTCCCAGGTGACGTTGTCCAGAACGGTGGGGGCGATTTGCAGGGTGTCCCTGTTCGCTGCGCCGCCCAGGACGGTCTTCTCCGGGTCCAGCAGGCCGCAAAGGCGGTCAAAGTGCTTTTCATTGATGATCTTGCCGTAATCGGGATTTGCCAGTGGGTCCTCTCCGTACTGGAGCCTGACCTGCTGACAGAGCTCACCCACCAGCCGCTCTTTCACGCTGCGGTGGCAGAGGATGTAGTCCGGCGCCACGCAGGTCTGCCCGCAGTTCAGGTATTTGCCGAATACGATCCGCTTCGCGGCCAGTTCCAGCTTCGCGGTGCTGTCAACGATGCAGGGGCTCTTGCCCCCCAGCTCCAGAACGGCAGGCGTCAGGTGTCCGGCGGCATGGCGGAGGACTTCTCGGCCAACAGCCTGACTGCCGGTGAAGAATATCAAATCGAACTTCTTTTCCAGCAATGTGGCGTTTTCCTTCCGGCCTCCTGTCACGACTGCCACATACTCCGGCGGAAAGCACTCCCCAATCATTTTGGCGATCACGGCGCTGGTGGCCGGAGAATAGGCACTGGGCTTCACCACCGCGGTGTTGCCGGCGGCAATGGCGTCGGCCAGCGGGTCCATGGTCAGAAGGAAGGGGTAGTTCCATGGGCTCATGATGAGCACATTTCCGTAAGGAGACGGCTTTCGATAGCTGGAGGACGCAAATTGCGCCAGCGGCGTATGCACACGGCGCCGGGACGCAAAGCGGCGGGTATGGCGGATCATATAGCTGAGCTCGCTTTTGACCAGGCCGGTCTCACACATGAAGCCCTCAAAGTCACTTTTGCCCAAGTCCGCTTTGAGGGCGGCGGCGATCTCCTCCTCATGGCGTTCCACGGCGTCGCGCAGCTTTTTGAGCATGGCGACGCGGAAGTCCACCGGCAGGGTGGCTCCGCTGTGGAAATACTCACGCTGATTTTGCAAAAGCCGATCCAGATCCATAACTCTGACTCCAATCTGCAACTTTGTAGTAGAACTGCTCCAGCTCTCCGGCGTCCATCAGGACCGGGACCGGATAAAGAGGATTGGCCTCCTTGGCGGCGTGGCGTGCCATCTGGGGGATATCCTCTTTCCGGATGCCGGGAAGCGTTGTGGGAATGTTCAGCCTCTGGTTCAGGCCGCGGATGGCCTGAATAAACTTTTCCGCACCTTCCCGGTGGGAATCCCCGCTGTCGGTAACACCGGCGGCAATGCCCAGCTCATGCAGCTTTTTATGGGCGGCCTCGCCATACGCCTCCAGTACGATTGGCATCAGGACCGAATTGGCAAGACCGTGGGGAATGTTGTACTGGCCGCCAAGGGAATGGGCCACCGCATGGATATAGCCCACATAGGACTTGGAAAAGGCAATACCCGCCTTGTGGGCGGCATAGAGCATATTGGCCCGGGCAGGGCGGTTGGTTCCATCCCGGTACGCCGTTTCGATGTTCCCAAACACCAGCTTCACCGTCTCCAAAGCCAGGGCACGGGTCTCCCGGCTTGTGGAATTGCCGATGTAAGCCTCCACAGCATGTGTCAGGGCATCCATACCAGTGGTCGCGGTAACGGAGGGCGGCAGCGTGAACGTGACCTCCGGGTCCAGGACCGCGTAGGGCGGGATGAAAGTAAAGTTGTTCATGGTGTATTTGTGCTTTTTCTCGGCGTCCGTGATCACGGCGGTGACTGTGACCTCGCTGCCCGTGCCCGCGGTGGTGGGAATTGCGATCAGAAGCGGGAGCCTGCGCCAGACCCGCAGCAGTCCTTTCAGCTGGTCCAGGGAGCGGTTCGGATAGGCGGCACGGGCACCGACAGCCTTCGCGCAGTCCATGGAGGAGCCGCCGCCAAAGGCGATCAGGCATTGGCACTTTTCATCCACATAGACTTTCCGGGCCTCTTCCACGTTGCGGACCGTGGGATTGGGACAGGTCTTGTCGTAAACGGCACAGCGGATGTTCTGCTCCCGCAGGAGCGTCTCCAGAGGCGCCGTGATCCCGGTGGCTCGCAAAACAGAGTCGGTGATCAGCAGAACAGATTCCACCTCCTGCTCACGGAGCAGCGGGCCGATCCCAGCGATATTTTCATAAATTTTCGGCGTTCGGTACGGTAAAACGGGAAGCGCCAGATGAAAGACAGTTTGAAAAGCGCGGCAAAAAGCTTTGGATACGATATTTATTCCTGTGGAAGCCCCTCCTTGCTGATATCACGCAATTTTGATGCGATTTTTTCCAACGACTCGTAAAAGACTGCCCTGTTTTCGTCGCTGAGGTCCTCACCGGCGATTTGAACGGCAAGGCTCGCCCGCCGCCGCACCTGTCCGGCGGCGGACATTCCTTTCTCTGTGAGCTTGAAAACGCCGCCGTAGCGGTTGTGATAAATTCCCTCTTTTCGCACAAGTCCCTTCTGTTCCATCAGGGACATGGTCCGAGATACATCGGACTTGTCCTTTCCGCAAAGCTCGCACAGCTGCGGTGCGGTGACCCCATCCGGATACCGGTACATCGTCGTCAAATACACCGAATGCGGCCCCTTGAGTCCGTGTTTTTCCATTTCATCCGCGGTGATCTTATGCCAATACCGGGAAATTTCCGAAATCGCAAAAGAAAACCGCTCAAATCTGTCGACCATACAGACATTCCTCCGTCATGCAGAAGTTGAAGGTTCAACATCCCGGATTATACTTCCAAGAAGTTGAGATGTCAACATCTATCGTATCATAAACACCATTTCCACCGTATACCGGTACAGGCAGCAAAATTCCTCCATCAGCCTGCACTGAAAAACGGCAGCAGCCCCGACGCTTCATTGCATCGGGGCTGCTGTTGCGGTCACTTCAATTTTCCTGGGCGCTGAGGTCCAGATGCTCAAAACGGGCATTCAAATAAATGATATGGGACACGGCAATAATGGCGCTGCGGAGCATGTCCTCCTCGACCGAGGAGGTAACGCCCACGCTGTCCACAGTGCCTTTCAGGCCAAAGCGGAAATAGAGGATATTCTCCAGTTCCGTGCAGACATAGTCATAGGCGATCGGGTCGGTATAGACGGATTTCTGCCGTGCAAACAGCAGGCTGATATGGTCCAGTGACATCACCTGCTTCAAAAGGGTGATGCACAGCAGATGGGCGATCTGATTCGCGCCGTACTGCTTTTTGACAGGATTCGCCACCAGCCCCATTTTCACGTAATTTCGGATCATGGAGCCGGTGATCTCATCACACGCCAGCGGTTTGAACACATAGTTGACATATTTTGTTGTCTGCTCTAAATAGAGGCCCACATCCGGCAGATCCGCATAGCGGGGCATTCGGAATATCCCAACAGACGCTGCCAATGCGTCTTGAATCTTCTTTTCCATAACCATAATATAGTTCGGCGGTATAATAATGTCAAGAAAGCCCTGTTATAGGATTTCTAAAAACCCTTGACGCGATTTTAAAAACGTGATATTGTTTCGTTTGCAGAGGTTTTTAAAAAACCTGTCATATTTTTTTGAATATCAGCAAAGAAAACTGGCCTTGAGCCGGTAACCGCAGGGAGAGCGTTCAGATGGAACAAAAAATCGTTTTAGTGGCCGAGACAGGCTCAGACATCACACCGGAGCTGGCGGAGGAATACGGCATTTTCCTGGTGCCTATGCACGTTTCCATGGGCGATCAAACGCTGGATGACGGAGCCTTCCCGCCGGAGGATGTGTGTGCCTATTATGACGCAACGGGAAAAGTTCCCCAGACCAGTGCCAGTATGCCGGATGATTTCACAAAGGTGCTGGATGACATTCATCGCCAGTGGCCGGACAAGCACATCCTCCATCTGGCGTATTCCGCCTCGACCACCTGCTCCTATCAAAACGCCATCCTAGCGGCGGAGGGCCGGGACTATGTGACCCATATTGACACCAAGCACGTGTCTGTGGGACAGGCGGCGGTGGTACTGGAGGCTGCCAAGCTGCTGCGGGAACACCCGGAGCTGGATGTGGAGGAAGCCGCTGCCGCCGTTCGGGAGTTCTGTGACCGCGTCCAGATGTGCTTTGTGCCGAGGAATCTGGACTATCTGCGGGCCGGCGGCCGGGTGAGCAACGTGGTGGCGCTGACGGGAAACCTGCTGAACCTGCACCCCTGCATTGAGATTGTCGGGGGAAAGCTGCTGGCCAAGAAGAAGTACCGGGGCGCACTCATCAAACTCATCCCCAAACTGATTAGGGACTTTTCGGAAAAGCACCGGCTTGAGAAAAAAATGCTGTATTTTATCTGGTCTCCCGGTCTGGAAGATGCCTGCAAGCAGGTGGCTGAGGAGTGCGCCGCCGCCCATGGTTTTCAGAGGGTCATCTGGATGAAGACCGGCTGCGTCATCACCTGCCACGGCGGCCCTGGCTGCTTCGGCATCGTGGGCTTTGCCGGTCGGTGATCGAACAGAACTGCTTTTGAATTTTTCCTCACCCGAGCATTCGATTAACTCGAAATAATGCATGAAAAACGGCGAAAATACCGGTAATTCCGGTATTTTCGCCGTTTGTTCCTCAGCCGTGAATCCAGCGAAGCAGATCCGATTTGGAAAGGAGAAGCGACACCATGCGTGTGCTCTGCCTTTTTGAAAAAAGTCGGCTAAAATCAACGTCTTATCAAAAGCAGCAGCCAAAAGCGAAAAGTTTACAGCAGATGCTCCTATCAGCGCGGTGGAATGGGCGGATCTGGATCAACAGTTTTTTCTTTTGGTGTTCTTTCGCACAAATGGGACAACCGCTGCCGCGGGATCTGGCATCCGGAGTTGCCTGCCAAGTATGCCCACATTTGCATCACCACCAGACTTTTTTGTTGGAGTGAGCCGCATATTCTTCTGGGGCTCGGTCGTTTTTTGAGATATCCCATTCGGTGGCCAATTCTGGATGCTCTTTTGCAAATGACAGATGGCGAATTTGATTATGGTGACAGACCGGGCATCGTCCCCATCAACGTCTTGGCTTCCTGACACCAAGCCAAGAAGAAAAAGAGTTTTATAACTCGACAGCAGGATAAAAGAAAATGCCTACAGTATTTGACCAGTCCGAAAACGACTGTCTAAAATACTGTAGGCATCCCATTTGTAACGCATGGACAATTTGGATATTTTCCCGTCACTCGACTGCGAATCCAGCGAAGCGAATCGCAGTCGAAAGCGAAGAAATTCCCTGTCCGGCTAAGATGCCTCGCCGTAAGGCGGGACTTCGTGCCAAACAGGGAATTTCTGAGTGGTGGAGGTGGGGGGAGTTGAACCCCCGTCCGAAAGCACTTTAACGGGACTTTCTCCGGGCGCAGGCGGTTATTGTGGGAGTCTTCCTCCCTGTTCCCCTTCCAGACGGCAAACCGCCACGCCGTCAGGTCAGGTGAGAGTCATGATGCGTGGGCGGGTCAACTCTTTCCCGCCTCACGGACGCCACATCAACGACGCCTTCCCCGGCCTGTGGCCTCTCCGGTTCAGACGGCTGCCTTAATTAGGCAGCAACAGCAACAGTGTTGTTGTTATTTAATTTATAAATTGCCCGTTTTATGGCGGTCAGGCGCCGCCGCCCGCTTGTCCCGCCTCCATACCCCCGTCGAAACCGGTACACCCCCGCGTTGTCGGAGCAAAGTCCGCTCACCTTCGTTTCTGCGGTGAGCCTGCGGCTCGCCGCAAAAACTGCGTTCGCTCCCTTGCTCCTCCTCTTCGATTCACAAACGCTTTGCTGGTTTGTGAATCGATTTTGAGAGTGCGTCTGAAATTGGGATCGCTGTCACGTATCGTAACACATTTCACCGTCGAAATGTGTTACGATTTCGTGACATTTTGATTTTTCACGTTTTTGCCAGCTTGACCATCAGTTTCACCGGCGTCACCTTAGCCAGGCAGCGGTAGAACTTATAGAACAGCCGCGGCGTATAGATGGTCCGGCCGGCCTTGGCCGCCCGCAGGGTGCCGGCCACCACCCGGACCTGGTCGCAGTAGGGCAGCGTGGCAAACATTTTGGAATTGCCGGTAATCCTGCCAACATCCAGGAATTCCGTCTTCATGGGACCGGGGCACACGGCGGTGACCGTAACACCCTTGTCCCGCAGTTCCTCAGAGAGGCCCACCGTAAAGGAGGACACATACGCCTTGGTGGAGGAATACACCGTCATGCGGGGGTTGGGGCAGAAGGAGGCGATGGAGGAGACATTGATGATGCGGCTTCCCGCCGGCATGAAGGGGATGACCATGTTGGTGATGGCTGTCAGGGCCCGGAGGTTCAGGTCGATCATCCGGGTCTGGGTGGAAGTCTCCACCTCCCCCAGGTTGCCCAGGTAACCGCAGCCGGCGTTGTTGATGAGCATGGTGACCTCCGGCTGCTCCGCCGTCAGCTTTTCCTGCAGCGCCACAAAACTCATGGTGTCGCACAGGTCCAGGCCCAGGCACTCCACCGTCTTATCCGGAAAGCCCTCGGCCATTTCCTCCAGCCGGTCCCGCCGGCGGGCAATGAGCCAGTAGCAGTCAATATTCGGAAACACATCCGCCAGCTGGCGGACAAACTCGCGTCCCAGTCCCGAGGACGCGCCGGTGATGATGGCGGTCTTCATGGAAACGCCTCCTTTTCAGCTTCAGTGGGTCTCAGGAGCAGGATACTCCACGCCCTGGGTATCCACCCGGACGGACTGCATGACCACGGGCTTTTTGGGCTTGTCGTTCATCATGTTCCGCTGGACCCGGGAGATATCCACGGCCACATCCGTGCCCTCGGTGATCTGGCCGAAGGCAGCGTACTGGCCATCCAGATGGGGCGCGGGAGCTACCATGACAAAGAACTGGCTACCGGCGGAGTTGGGGGCCATGGTACGGGCCATGGACAGCACACCCAAAGTGTGCTTCAGGTCGTTCTGGCGGAAGCCGTTGGCGGAAAATTCACCGTTGATCTCATAGCCGGGGCCGCCCATGCCGGTTCCCTGGGGGCAGCCGCCCTGGATCATGAAGCCGGGGATGACCCGGTGAAAGGTCAGGCCGTCGTAAAAGCCCTTGTTGGCCAGGGAGATGAAGTTGTTGACGGTGTTAGGGGCCTTGTCGGGGTACAACTCACCCTTCATGACACGGCCGTCCTCCATGGTGATGGTGACAATGGGATTAGACATCGTTATCGATTCC
Source organism: uncultured Dysosmobacter sp. (assembly GCA_934590165.1). GTDB lineage: Bacteria > Bacillota > Clostridia > Oscillospirales > Oscillospiraceae > Oscillibacter. Next base: position 49,404 of record CAKTOO010000022.1, read on the forward strand.
TTTCTTTCATCGTTCTGTCGATCTCACGCTTGGCATCCCGCTTGGCGGAAGCCTCCCGCTTGTCGTAGTTCTTTTTGCCCTTGCACAGGCCCACCTCCAGCTTGACCCGGGCATCCTTGAAGTAGACACTCAAGGGCACCAGGGTGTAGCCGTCCTGCTTGATGAGGGCGTGAAGCTTGCGGATCTCCCGCTTGTGCATCAGGAGCCGCCGGGTGCGGACAGGATCCTTGTTGAAGATGTTTCCCTTTTCATAGGGGGAGATGTGCATGCCCTGGACGAACAACTCGCCGTCCTTGACCGTGCAGTAGGCGTCCTTCAGGTTCAGCGTACCGGCCCGGACGGACTTGACCTCCGTGCCGAAAAGCTCAATGCCCGCCTCATACTTATCCTCCACAAAATAGTCGTGAAAGGCTTTGCGGTTCTGGGCCGCGATCTTGATTCCCTTTTTCTCCGTATGGCTCACCTCCTCCTTGGATGTAACATAGCCATGAGCAAAACTCCAAAAGAGTAGTAATTGCAATGGTTTCCAGCCATGGCTGAAACCGGAAATCACTCATATGGTATAGAAAGCGGAGCCCCTTTTTGGTAAAATTGACTTGAGAGAAAACCAACCAGAAAGGGGCTGGCCGCTATCTACCGACAGGAAATCATTCAGGATGTGACGCTGTTTA
>CAKTOO010000023.1 GCA_934590165.1 uncultured Dysosmobacter sp.
CCTATGGGTCAAATGCGTGTCCGCCGAACGGGGCCATGGGTCAAAATCTCGTGTCCATTTTCTTGGGTACAGTTTAGGCTGCCTTTTAACGGCGGCGGGGTCAATGATGTTCTCCATGGCAAATACGCTGCGGCTGGCATATGCCAGCCGCTTTCTGATCGGGATCGGGATCTCGGTCTCTTACCTGTCCACGTTGAAGGTGCAGGCAAAGTGGTTTCGGGCGGAGGAGTTTGCCACGATCACAGGGCTGACGTTTTTCATCGGCAATATGGGCAGTCTTCTGGCGCAGACGCCGCTGCGGCTGCTGGTGGAAAAGTTCACATGGCGGGGGACCTTTGCGTTTTTCGCGGTGTTGTCCGTTGTGATGGCGGCGCTGGTGTTTGTGTTCGTCCGAAACGCACCGGAGGAGAAGGGGTATCCGCCGGTGGCGGCGCCAGCGGCACCAGCCGGAACGGAGAAAAAAGAAAAAAAGCAGAGACTCTTGCAAAATCTGGCGGGAGTGCTGGCCAACTGGGCCAACTGGCCTCCGTTTTTGATCTGCGCGGCGCTGCGCGTCACCGTCACGACACTGACGGGCTCCTTTGGGACCGCCTATATCCGGGATGTGTATGCATTGACACGGTGGAAGCGTCCGGCTACACCGCTTGGATGACAGTGGGTATCGCGATCGGCGCCGCGGGGATCGGCTTCCTTTCGGACCTGACAAAGCGGCGCAAGGTCTACATGGTGATTTTCTCCGGCATAGCGGCGGTGATTTGGGCTTATGTGGTGTTCCTGCGGGGGGCACAGCGGCCGCTGGCGGCCAGGTACATATGAAGGTCAGTATCCAACTCGCCCAGCAAAAAGACTTGGGTAGGGGGGATGGGCTTTTCACAGCGCTTTTTGAATTCCAACAGGCGCTTTTTCGTGAGCCGGGGGCCGGCTTCTTTCACGATGAAGGGCTCCAGGAGCTTTCTCGCCTGGTACATTTCCCGGACATCCGTGATGGTGATGTTCGAGACCAGAATGCCCTTTTTGGGAAGTACCTGAATGAGACTTTCCTGAGACAGTCTGTTCAGTGCCTCGCGGATAGGCGTGCGGCTGATCTTCAATTCCTCGCACAGCGCAGTCTCGTTGAGGACCGAGCCGGGCTCATAATCGCAGTGAAGGAGCTTTTCCTTGATGGAGGTATATGCAAATGTTTTCAAGTCGCTGGTCGGCATGGCAGAACCCACTTTCAACAAATAGCAGTAGAAGAATACAGCAAAAGACAAGTTTCTTCTTATTGATTATACATCGTGGATACATTTGTTTCAATCGAAACTTCCGCAGTTCTCCGGGAGGTGGAAAACTTCCGTGACAGGAGAGGTGGACTTGAAGCTGGGGAGTCATTGACAGGACTATATAGTTGTAGTATCATCAAAAATAGTTGATGCTTCATCTTTATCTGAAAGGCAAGGAGAACGCATATGGACGCATCCAAACGGCAGATCACGAAAATTGCCCGGGAAGTGAATAAACTGGTCGTCCGGACCATGAAGGACAGCGGCATCGGCTCCGGCGAGATGGACCTCATCCACCTGGTACGGCATCACCCGGGAATTTCCCAAAAGGAGGCGTGCCTCCAACTGAATATGGACAAGGGCGCGGTGGCCCGGCGGACGGCCAACCTGGAGCTGAAGGGGTATCTGGTGCGGGAGAGCAACCCGGCGGATGGGCGAAGTCAGCTGCTGTACGCCACGGAGAAAGCGGAGCGGCTGAAGACCTCTAAGGCGGCGGTGGAGACCACCTTTTATGAGTGGCTGTTGGCGGAGCTGCCGGAGGAGGAGAAAGCGGCTTTTACCGGTACGCTGAACACACTGTACCTGCGGGCAAAGAAGGAGAGTCGCAGCGGTTTTCCCCATATGCCGGCGCTGTTTGCAAAAGAGGGGGAGAGCGAAGGTGCATAAGGCGGGAAAAGAGGACACTGGCCGGATCGGCTATTATTTTCGCAAGGAAAAGGCCCTTTTGCTGGTGGTGACAGTGACAGGTATCCTTTATAACGTCGGTATGGTGGCGGGCCCCTGGTTTGAGGGGCAGCTGGTGCAGTACCTCTGCGACATTCTGGGGGGACGCCGGACTCCTGCCGCCATGCTGCGGCTGGCCATATGCTATGTGCTGACCATTCTCTTTGTGCAGTTCATGCGCTACATCAAGCGGCTGTACGTGCGGAAATTTGCCAACAACATCAGCAAAAACATGAAAATGACCCTGTACCGGAACCTGCTGTATGGGAACCGGGCGGAGCACGAGGGCGCCGGGGCCATGATGACGAAGCTCATAGCCGACGCGGATGCTTGCGTGGAGGGAATGCGGAAATTCACCACGGAGGTATTCGATACCGGCGTGGTCATGATAGCTTATTTGGTCATGCTGCTGTCCTACGATTGGCGGCTGACGCTGCTTGCCATGCTCTTTCCGCCCATTGCGTATTTCCTGGCGGAACGGCTGAAGGGCATTGTCACCAGAAATGCCGCCGCCAGCAAGGAAAGCGGCGGGCGGTTAAACGCGGCCACACTGGAGCGGATCACCAACGGCCTGACGTACCGGGTGTACGGACAAGAGGCGGCGCGGAACGCCGCCTATGAAGCGCATTTGACGGATTATGAAAGAAAGGCCGTCATGGCCAACGTATGGGAAAACGCCATGCAGCCGGTCTACCAGGTGATCTCCATGCTGGGCACGGTGATGATCATCTGGTTCGGCGGTAAAAATGTGCTGGGCAACGGCTGGACGGTTTGGAATGTGGCGGCGTTTTCCACGTTTTTCTCCTGCTATAAAAAGCTGGCGGTGAAATCCTCCAAGGCGGCGAAGCTCTTTAACGCTGTGCAGAAGGCCCGAGTGTCCTGGGGGCGTATCCAGCCGTACCTGACCTCCGTGCCGGAACAGGTGGAGCAGCCTCTCCTTCCGCCGGCACCGCTGGAGGTCTCCGGACTTTCCTTTGCGTATCCCGGGCAGAAGCCCCTGTTTACGAACGCGGCCTTCCAGGCGGAGCCGGGGCAGATCGTGGGTGTCACCGGAGAGGTGGCCTGCGGAAAGTCCACGCTCGGCAGGCTGTTCACCGGGGAACTGCCGTATCAGGGGCGCATTGCCCTGGGAAACACGGTGTTTCCATTCGAAGGAGAGCACTGGGGGAATCAGGTGGGCTATTTGGGTCACCAGCCGGAGCTGTTCAGCGGTACCGTTGAAGAAAACATCTGCCTGGGAAAGCCCGGAGATATCACCCCAGTCCTCCGGGCCGTGTGCATGGACCGGGAAGTGGCGGAGCTGCCGGATGGGCCCCGCACCCGGATCGGCAGTGGCGGTGTCCGCCTTTCCGGTGGCCAGCAGGCCCGCATCGCCCTAGCCCGGACCTTGTACCACAAGCGGCCGGTCATGGTCCTGGACGACCCGTTTTCCGCGGTGGATATGGAGACGGAGGCGCGGATTTATGAGAATCTGCGTCAATGGGGAAGAGACAGCGTCATTTTGCTGATCTCCCACCGGCTCACCCTGTTCCCGAAGCTGGACCAGGTGCTTTGGATGGAGCACGGCACCGTCCAGGTCTCCACCCACAATGGCCTGATGGAGGGGAAGGAACGTTACCGGATGCTGTACGAATCCCAGAGAAAGGGGGCGAAGGCGAATGCGGAGTGAAACTTCCGTGGCGCGGATCATCGGCGGTACCATCCGTGGCAGCAAGCTTTTAAGTGCGCTGCTGCTGGCGGCCATCGCTGGCTCCGTGCTGTTTGCGCTTCTGCCGCCTTTGGCCCTGGAGCGGATCGTGGATGCCCTGGCGGAGCAGCGGCAGGTGACAGTTTCCCTGGCCGCCGGATACTTTTTGCTGGTGGCGGCCTCCGGACTGCTGGACGCGGCCAAGGAGAGCCTCATCACGGTGTTCGGCCAGCGGGTGACCCACCGGATCCGCTCCGCCATGAGTGCAAAGCTGCTGCGGCTTCCGGCTTCCTATTACATCGAAAAAGAGCCTGGTGTGACAGCCTCCCGCTTTGTGAATGATGTCAATACCGTGGACAGTCTCTTTGCCTCCGGAGTCATCAGCATGGCGGCAGATGTGTGCAGGCTTCTCGGCATTCTGTTGGTCATTTTCACCAGGAGCAAAGGCCTGGGGCTGCTGCTCCTGGCGGCGGCGCCGCTGCTGTTCTGGATGACCCGGGCCTTTCAAAAGCGGATGCTGGCGGCTCAGCTGGAAAGCCGCGTAGCCGTGGGCAGGACGAACCAGCAAATCCCGGAGACCCTGAAAAACATCCGCACCATCCGGGTATTCCACCGGGAGGACTATATGCAGCGGCGCTACGGAGACGCCATTGAGCAGGGCTACCGCGCCCAGGAGCGATCCAATTTTTATGATGCCGTCTATTCCCCCATCGTCGTCACAGTCAGTGCGCTGCTCATTGGCGTGGTGATGGCGGCCTCCGCCCAGGGCGGCGCGGTCCGGTCGTTTTTCGGAATGTCCGCCGGTACCGCCGCTGCGCTCATCGCCTATGTGGGCAGTTTCTTCGACCCTCTGGAAAGCGTCGGCATGGAGATCCAGAATATCCAATCCGCCATAGCAGGTGTCCGCCGCATCAATGAATTTTTGCGGGGGCCGGAGCGGGTAAACAGCGCAAAGGCGCCGGACCGTGTGCCTTCCGGTGTTCCAGCTGTCCAACTGTCCGGTGTCTCCTTCAGCTATGGAAAGGGAGAACGGGAGATCCTGCGGGACTTTGATTTGACTGTACAGGAGGGGGAGTCCGTCCTCTTGGCGGGGCGTACCGGTGCCGGAAAGAGCACCCTGGTGAAGCTGCTCCTGGGCCTGTACGAACCGGAGGCGGGGCAGGTGCGGGTGTTCGGAACGCCGCCCGCCGGCATCCCGGAGGCGGAAAAGCGGCGCTGGTTCGGCTATGTGGAGCAGCAATTCCGCCAGATCCCCGGCACCGTGGGCGACCAGGTCTCCCTGAAGGACCCGCAGGTCTCGGAGGAACAGGTACGGAAGGCCCTCGTCACCGTGGGCCTTTGGGATACGGTCCAAAGCCTGCCGGAGGGTATCCACACCCCCTGCGGCGAGGGACTGTTCTCCCAGGGACAGCTGCAGCTGCTCTCCATTGCCAGAGCCATTGTCCTGGAGCCGAAGCTATTGCTGCTGGACGAGATCACCGCCAACTTGGATTCCAAAACTGAGACACAGGTGCTTTCGGCCTTGAAGGCGGCATCTCTGCACCGGACGGTCCTCTCCATCTCTCACCGCCTGTACGAAGAAAACGGCGGCAGAAAGGTAGTCATCGGCGGGGAAGCTCCGCGGTAAGCCTTGCTATCATAAATGGCGGCAGGTCTGGGACCTGCCGCCATTTTGCTGCTGCTTGCTGACAGCCTTTTGGGACATTGGAGGACAATTGTCCCTTGCGTCTGGAAGGGGATGCGGGTAGACTGGTAAAAGACGTGAGAAACACTCGGAAGGGGGCGGACGTATGGCCCGAGATATTTCCCGTGTGCTGATCGGAACCGTTGTCCGGAAAATGCTGCGGGAGGCGAAGGACGCGCCGGAGCGGAGTATCCGAAATTTGGTGGATATGGCGCTGTATTTTTCCGACGGCCGCTATCAGCGCAATTTCTTCACCGTGGCCCAGGAGATGCTGTGCAATGAACAAAGCGCCTATTATCCGCTGCTGCGGGACCTGCTGGCCCATGTGGACGAGGAGCGGCTGCTGGATTTTGGCATGGCGTTGGGCTATCAGGGGTTTGTCCGGGGAGCTAAAACCATCCGGGCGGCAGAGGCGGAGAGGGACTGCAACGTGCCTTGGTTTTTGACGTTGCACATGGACAGCGGCACCTATCCCGGCCAAAAAGAGGCCTACCGGAGACTGCTGGGGGAGGCCCGGACCTTGGGGACTCACGGCTGCTTGCTGCTGCCGGACGGGAAACCCCAGGAGATCATCGACTTGGCGGCAGCTTTCCCGGACTGCTTTTTCCTGCTGGCCTGCGGCGGGGAGCTTGTGACGGCGGCATTGGCGGAGGAAGCGGAGAGTGTTCACAATTTGGTGTTTGCGCCTTATGGAGAACAGGCGGAGGAAGCCTGCGCCCTGCTGCGGGAAAAACGGTTTTTATATGCGTTGTCCATTCGTTACGGGGCGGCGGAGGCGGAAGATATCGCCGGCGGCGAGTGGTACAGCTGGGCGGAAAACTGCCACGCACCCCTGACGCTGCTGCTGCCGGACAGGGAGTGTCCGGCGCAGGCGCAAGAGCAGGTCTATGGTTCCGTGCTTTCCCAGCGGAGGCGGCAAACATACCGCACCATCCCTTGGGAGACGGTCCGGGACGGCCAGATGGTGGACAGCGTCCTTTCGGGAGCACCCTGCACCGTCACCCTGGACAGCCGGGGCTTTCTGGAGGGAACGGAGGAGAACGCCTTTGCACTAGGATTTTCAGCCCTGCTGAAGCGGAGTTTTCCCAGGAAAACCAACGGATGAACAAAACAGCCTGTGGGAGCATTCCCCACAGGCTGTTTTCATTGGATTTAAAAATCCTTGCTCCGCTCAGCGGCGATCTGAAAGCAGGAGCGGAGCAAGGCGATAAATTCCTCCGGAGGCACACTGTTTTTACTGCGCAGCCACCGCTCCAGCGCGCAGATGAAAGCGTCGGAGAAAAAATTGATGTGGAAATCCAATACATCTTTTTCCGGCAGAATGTCCCGCAGGACCTCCTCCAGTACAGGCGCAATGAGCTCACGGAAGTGGTCGGAAAAGGAGTTTTGCCCCTGAATGGCCAGTACCTTGCAGTAAAAGCACCGGTTTTCGTAAAAATAGGCGCATAGGTCCGCGATGCGGTCCCAGCCGGAGGCATACTGCCTGCTGCGGGCCACGGAGATGAATTCCGTGTCGTAGATCCAGTTGATGAGGTCGTACTTGTCCCGGAAGTGGTAGTAAAAGCTCTTGCGGTTCATGTCGCACTTTTCACAGATATCAGCCACGGTGATCTTGGCGAAGGGCATCTCCTCCATCAGTTCCTTCAAGGCGAAAGCCAGCGACCGCTTTGTAATGTTGGAATCAGACAAAACCTCCACCCTTTCTCCATAGCTGTATCAACGGCGTACATCAGTATAGCAGACAAATGCGGATTTTTCAACATGGCCGCCGGGAAAGCCGCTTCACTTGGAAAACTGCGTATACTTGGCGGCGCTGCCCCAGGCCTTTTCCACCGGGTATTTGGCTTCGTTTTTCGTGACCTTTTCGTTCATGATCTCGTCCAAATCCAGGCCACACACATCCGCCAGTAAAATGCAGTAGCTCAGCACATCCGCCAGCTCCTCCCTGAGCTGGGGCAGCTTGTCCCGGCACTCCAGGTCCGTGCCGCTCCACTGAAACAGCTCCAAAAGTTCTGCCGCCTCCAGGCTCATGGAGATGGCCAGGTCCTTGGGGGTGTGAAACTGGCGCCAATTGCGCTCATCCCGGAATTTTACCACCCGGGCAATGGTCTCGTCCCGCAGCATGAGGTTCCTCCTTTACGCGCGGATGGCCCAGCGCAGCTTTGTGGACCGGGCTCTGGGATTTTGGAAGCACTCCTGGGCGGAGGGGCGGATGACCTCTTGGGCCGCCTCGGAAAAGATCCCCTGCCGCAGGTACTGGCGGAAGGCCTGCTTCACCAGCCGGTCCTCCCCGGAGTGGAAGGTCAGCACGGCCGCCCTGCCGCCGCTCTTTAAAATATCGGGCAGCTTTTCCAAAAAGCTGTACAAAACCTCAAATTCGCTGTTCACGTCGATGCGGAGGGCCTGGAAGGTCCGCTGGCAGGACTTTTTTATGGCATCCTTCCGCTCCGGCTGGGGCAGAAAGGAGAGGGCGCCTTCAATGACGGCAGCCAGCTGTTTTGTGGTTTCGATGGTCCCGCCGGATTTGAACACTTTCATGACGGCTTTGGCGATGGCCTCCGCATAAGGCTCGTCGGCATTTTCCACCAGCAAGGCGGTCAGCTCTTCCATATCCAGCTCCCGCAGCCGCTGGGCGGCGGGGACGCCTGACGAGGGGTCCAGCCGCAGGTCCAGAGGACCGTCGAATTTAAAAGTGAAGCCTCGCTCCGGGTTATCGATCTGCATGGAGGAGACGCCCAGGTCTGCCAACACAAAATCGAATTTCACGCCGGGGGCCACCTGGTCCGCCTGGGCAAAGTTCATGCGGCGGATAGTGAGAATGTCGGGACCGTAGCCCAGGTCCACCAGCCGCTTCCGGGTCTTTTCCGATTCGATGGGGTCCACATCGGTGGCATACAGGTGCCCCTGGCCCTGAAGGGCCTCCAGCATCCGCCGGGTGTGGCCGCCGTAGCCCAGGGTGGCATCGTAACCGGTTTGCCCCGGCTGGATCTGGAGAAAGCTCAAAATTTCCTCCACCATAATGGGAATGTGGGTCCCGGCGGGGGTCTTGCCGCTTTGGACGATCTTTGCCACATCCGCCTGGTATTTTTCCGGGTTCAGCTCCTTGTACTTTTCCTGATAGCTGCGGGGATGGGTGCCTTTGTAGCGGACACGGCGCTTGTGCTCCTGCTCCATGGGATCAGCTCCTTTAATTACTGGTGGGTATCATATCACAGTTTTCCCCAAAAGAGAAGACCGTGGGAAAATCTTGCCTTTTGTGAAAAATGGCGGTACAATGGCGGAAAAAGGGGGCGGTATCATGAACAAGCGGAAAAAGGCGGCGGTGGCGGCGGTCACCACAGCTGCGGCGGCCGGCATGGTCACCGGCGCCCTGTTTGATACCCCGGCGGAGTTGATGAACGCGCCGGAACCGGACGCCGTGGTGGAGGTCCTATCAGACGACGGGGATGGCGCTGGTGCGGAGGAGACCCGGCGGGGCATACCGGCCTCCCGGCTGAAGAACTGGATCTGGAGCCTGCCGGCGGCGGTGCGGCTGCTGGTGGGTGTGCCGCTGTGGGCACTTGGCTGGGTCTTGCTGTCGGCCCTGTCTCTCCTTTGGGGAGGGGCGGCGCCTGTGGTGGAACGCTTGTTCAGCTGGCTGTGCCTTTCTCTGGTGCTGCTGGCGGTGTTTGCCGTTTCCGTGAAAGCAGCCCTGCCGGACCTGCCGCTGAAGCGGATCCTGCGGCCGGGAAATGTGGTGTTCATCCTGGCGGCGGCGCTGGTGCTGGGCCTTGCGGACTTGGTGCTGCCCACCGTGTGGCAGGGGTATGACACCAGGACGCAGCTGGTGTGGCGAGTGGGCGCTACGTGCCTGCTGGCGTTTGTGTGCTGTGCCGCCTTGTCCCGCCATGGGACAGGCCCTGCGAAAAAGGTGGACGCCGTACCGGAAAAGCCCCGGCGGACCGAGGTGGAACAGGCGGCCATGGCTCTGGCGGACAGCGTATGCCCCCCAAAACGCTGAATTTGGAAAGCGCCCTGGGAAACAGGGCGCTTTTTTGTTGCCAGAGCCTGATGGGCGCGGTATACTGGAGATACCAATACGAAGGAGAACCATCATGAAACAGCTTTTTAAAAAGAACTGGCTGGTGGGACTGCTGGCCCTGGTGCTGGCTTTGACCTTGACCGCCTGCGGCGGCACCCAAACGCCCCGGTCTCCGCAGCCGGCGGGGCAGGAAACGGCACAGCCGGCGGAGCAGACAGCCCCGGCGGAGGAAACGCAGGCACCGGAGGAACCGCCGGAGTCCCAGGAAGACGGGGAAGCGGCGCTGCCGGAGGACGGAGCCTACACCACCAAGGAGGATGTGGCCCTGTACCTGCATCTGTACGGCCATTTGCCTGATAACTTCATCACGAAAAAAGAGGCACAAAAGCTGGGGTGGCCCGGCGGCTCCCTGGAGCCCTATGCGCCGGGCAAATGCATCGGCGGCAGCCGTTTTGGAAACTATGAGGGCCTGCTGCCGGAGGCGGAGGGCCGCACCTACACGGAGTGCGACATCGACACATTGGGGGCGGAGAGCCGGGGCGCCAAGCGTATCGTGTTCTCCAATGACGGCCTTATTTATTATACAGAGGACCACTACGCCTCCTTTGAACTGCTGTACGGGGAGGGATGACCATGCGCATCGCGGTGTTGGATGGGGACACCATCTCCACCCGGGAAGAGCTTCACGATACCCTGGCCCGGGAGCTGGCCTTGCCGGCGTGGTATGGCAGGAACTTGGACGCCCTGTATGACTGCCTGACGGATCTGGGAGAGGAAACGGTCCTCCGGGTGACGAATCAGGAGGCACTCGCGGAGAAACTGGGCCCTGTGGCCCGGAGCCTTTTTCGGGTGCTGAAGGACGCGGAAATGGAAAACCCGTGGCTTCGGGTGGAGGAGTGAGGAGCATCATGGAGATTGAACGAAAATTCCTGGTGGAAACTCTGCCGGAGCATTTGGAGCAATACCCCGGGCGGCGCATCCAACAGGCGTATCTTTCCACGGACCCTGTGGTGCGGGTGCGCCGCAGCGGGGAGGAATATGTGCTCACCTGCAAGGGCCCTGGACTCCTCAGCCGGGAGGAGCGGGAGATGCCCTTGACAGCGGAGGCCTACGGCCGCCTGCTGGCCAAGGCGGACGGCACGGTCATCACCAAGGACCGCTGGTGTATCCCCTGCGGTCCCTATATCATTGAGCTGGATGTGTTCGCGCCGCCCTTCGCCCCGTTGGTGATGGCGGAGGTGGAGTTCCCCACAGAGGCGGAAGCGCTGGCCTTTCAGCCGCCGGAGTGGTTCGGCAGGGAGGTCACGCAGGATGGCACCTACACCAACGCCGCCATGAGCCGCCGCTGCGGAGAGGACGCGGTGCGGCCCGGCCGCTATCGCCACTTCAAAGGAAAAGAGTACCGGGTGCTGTACACGGCCACTCATTCGGAGACCCGGGAGCCGATGGTGGTGTACCAGGCGCTGTACGGGGACCACGGTATCTGGGTGCGGCCGGCGTCCATGTGGAATGAAGAGGTGACCCGGGACGGCGTCACGGCCCGACGGTTCACCTATGTAGAGGAGGAATGAGGGAAGATGCCCATCTTCTTTTTTGCCATGCCGGGGTTTTACATCCTGGCGGTCTATATCCTGGCGGCGGTTCTGCCGGCTTGGTTCTTGCTGCGGTACATCTACCGCCACGACGCGGTGGAAAAGGAACCCGCCGGGCTGCTGGCGTCGCTGCTGCTGATGGGCGTGGCCGCCGCACTGTGCTCCGGTGTGCTGGAGGGACTGGGAGAGACGGTGCTGTACCGCCTGGTAGACCCCGGCAGCCCGCTTTATACCGTTTTGTTTGCCTTTTTCGTGGTGGCCCTGGTGGAGGAGGGAACGAAATTTTTGTTCCTGCACGCCAGGACCTGGCGGAACCCCAACTTCAACTACCGCTTTGACGGCATTGTGTATGCGGTGTTTGTCTCTCTGGGCTTTGCCGCGTTTGAAAATATCCAGTATGTGCTGCATTACGGCTTGTCCGTGGCGCTGCCCCGAGCCATTTTCGCCATTCCCGGTCACATGTCCTTCGCGGTGTTTATGGGCTTGTTTTACGGCAGGGCTAAGCTGTATGAGGCCTGGGGAGACTGGCGGCGGTGCCGGTGGAGCCTGGTGCGGGCCTACGGCACATCGGTGCTGCTCCACGGCTTTTACGATGCCTGCGCCATGCAGGGCACCGGCATGGCCATGGTGGTGTTCCTCGTCTTTGTGGTGCTGATGTTCCGCTCCGCCTTCAAGCATGTGAAACAGGAATCCTTTACGGATGAGCCTGTATAAAATACCGCCGGGAAGCAACTGCTTCCCGGCGGTATTTTATGAAAGCACTTTTCGAATGTTATCCTGAATCCGGCTGTTAAACTGAAGGCAGGCTTCTGCGTCCTCTTTGGTAAAACCGGCCAGGAGCTCCTGCCGTACATCCTGCAAGGCACCGTCCAGATCTGCCAGTATGGGATCTGCCGCCGGCAGGAAGGTGACGAAGAGACGCTTTTTTTCCGGGTCATCCTTCCGGGTGGGTTCCTTTCGGGGTTCTTCCCTGCGGGGGTCATCCAGCTTTACCAGCTCCCGGGAAGACAGCCGCTGCAAGGAAAGTGTGACACTGCTGCGGGACTGGTTTGCAAAGTCTGCCAGGTCCTTTCGGGAGATGGAGGGACCCATATGGAACAGGTACAGCAGAATCCGGGTGTCCTTCAGGGGCAGGTCGTGCTTCAAGGCCACCAGTTCCAGGTGGCGGTCCAGCACCTTCCGCAGGCGGAAACTGTCGTGAAGGGGACTGTCCCCCGCCAGAATATCCGGAGAGACCTGAAGCCGTTCGCTGCCAAGGCGGGTGGAACCGGGGAGAATGGTGGGAGGCACGGCACCGTCTCCGGCGGCGTCCACCAGGAAACGATATACCTTCAGGCGGCTTTTTTCATACTCCTCCTCGTCCAGGACAGTTTTGAAAAACCGCTGGTAATACTCAAAGACTGTCAGCTTCATCCGGACGGTTTTGGAGATGCTGAGGCCCTGGCTGTTCACCAGGGAGCCCTTGGTCTTTACATAGTAGTAAATGGGGACCTGGAGGGCATAAAAGCGCTGGGCATAGCGGATGTACTCCAAATTGAACATGAAGTCCTCGCACCAGCTGATCTCCGGGTCCATCCGCAGGTTGCGGCCCTCCACGATCTCCCGGCGGTAGAGCTTGTTCCAAAGAACGCCATAGTAAAAATCCGCAGGGTTTTCCATCATATGAGCGGCGTATTCCTCCCGGGTAAGAACGGAGTCTTCGTCGATGTCCCCCTTGTGGGAGACCCGTTCCCCCACCACCCGGTAAAAATCCGAGATGACCAGGTCACACTGGTGGTCCTCCGCTGCCCGGACCAGGGAGAGGGTGGCCTCCGGTGTGATCCAGTCATCGCTGTCCAAAAACTGGAGGTATTTACCCTTGGCTTGGGCAAGGGCCAGGTTCCGGGCGTTGGAGACGCCGGCGTTTTCCTTGTGGAACACCCGCACCCGGGAGTCCTGGGCAGCGTAACTGTCACACAGGTCGCCGGAGGAGTCCGTGCTGCCGTCGTTGACCAGCAGCAGCTCGTAATCCTGATAGGTCTGATTTAAAATGCTGTCCACACAGCGGGCCAGGGTCTTTTCCGCATTGTATACGGGAACGATGATACTGACAATCGGATGCATGGCGGCCTCCTTTTTTACGGGCGTTGAAGATGGGCGGGACTTGCGGGGAGAAGGACGTCCAGGGTTTCGGTAATGTGCCGGGCAAAGGCCTTATGGCCGGCCTCTGAAAAATGGACGCCGTCAAAGGTCAGACCGATCTCCCAGCGTTCAGCATCGGCAAAGGCACAGCCCAGCTTTTGCGCCAGAGCCTCGTAGCAGCCGGCAAGCCGGGCGGACTCAGTGAGCAGGCGCTCCTCTGTTACCCAAGAGCCCGGCACCATGGCCGGCGGGGAGATGAGTAAGGTCCGGGGATGGGCCAAAGCGGTGAGAAACGCTTCCATCCGAGCGGTCACATGCTCGGCGGTGAAGCCGGGACGGCAGAGCAAGTCATTGCTGCCCAGCATTACTGCGCACACATCCGGGTCCGCCTGCCGCAGAAGCTCCCGGACCTGCTCCCACTGGCGGGGCTGGGTGGGGATCTCCCGGCCATTTTGGCCGCAGCAGGTCACGGACCAGTCCGACGTTCCGTCCAAAATGCCGGTCCAGCGGATGTCCTTGGCGTAGCGGTCACCCAAAAAGGAACGGGGATCATAGCCATATGTATTGGAATCTCCATAGCAGAGCACGGTCCGGGACATGATAATTTCCTCCTATCTGCGGGATTGAAGTTCCGGCAGCGGTCTCACAGGATCAAAGCATCAGAAAGAATGCAGGGCTCGAGCAGCTCTTTGCCAAGCGCTGGGAAACTGAAAAAGAAAACTATGAGTATTTGATTGGTGCCGCCAGAGTGAGTCTATAAGGGAAACCGCCGCGGAAGATGACCGCGGCGGCTGTTTTATGTGTTCAGCGTGTCCAGTAGGGACAGGTCGAAGCCGTCGTAATTCCGCTGCCGCAGCAGAGCCACTACCTCGTCCAGTGTGGGCAAAGAGGGCATGGCGCCCATCCGGGACACGGTGATGGCGGCCGTGTGGCTGGCGAAGGCCAGGGCCTCCCGCTGGGGGAGTCCCACGGTCAGGCCCACAGACAGGGCGCCCACAAAGGAATCGCCGGCAGCGGTGGGGTCCGCCACATGGTCCATGTGGACGCAGGGAATGTACTGAATGGAGTCGGCGCCCACCACGGCAGAGCCCTGTCCGCCCAGGGTGATGATGACGTTCTCCACCCCCTTGGCCCACAGGGCCTTGGCAATGGCCTGGAGGTCAGCCTCCTTCAAAAGGCCGCTTTCCTCTGTCCGCAGGGGCAGGCCGGTCTCCATGGAGGCCTCCTGCTCGTTGGGGGTCAGGTAAGTGACAAGGCGCAGCAGTTCGTCATCCAGGTCGGTGGCGGGAGCGGGATTCAGCATCACCGGCACACCGGCTGCCTTGGCCCAGCCGGCCACGGCGCGGTTTACCTCAATGGGAACTTCCAACTGCAGCAGCACCATGTCGTAGGAACTGATCTCCTCCCGGATCCAGTCCACCTCTGAAACGGTCAGCGTCCGATTGGCACCGGGGATGACCACAATGCGGTTTTGGGCGGTGTGCTCCGTTACCTCCAGGGTCACATGACCCACGCCGGAGCTGATGCCCTGGCGCACCAGCACATGGCTAACATCCACGCCGGCCTGACGGGGCGTTTCCAGCAGGGTTTGACCGAACAGGTCATCCCCCACGCAGCCCATCATGGTGACGTCCGCTCCCAGGCGGGCGCATTGGAGGGCTTGATTGGCACCCTTGCCGCCGGGAGCCATATGAAAGGATTTTCCGTATACGGTCTGGGCGGAAGCGGGAATTTTTTCCGTAGTGGCAATAACGTCCATAACGAAGCTGCCGACGACTAAAATACGAGGTCTTGTATGACGCATGATGTCCATTAACTCCTGTTTTGAGTAGGATAAGTTTCATTATAGGACATTGCTGGAAAAATACAAGTCCTTTTGGAAAAATTAAAAGAAAAACGATTAAATAAACAAAAATACAGAGAGAAAATTTGCCTGGGGCCAGAGAACATCATGGCTCCGGGACGGCGGCTACCACCTGACAACGGTCAACATTGGCTGTATTCTTTCACGAAAAGCCTTTTGCCTGCCCGACTCAATAATAAAAATTCGGAGCAGTCCGGAAGGACTGCTCCGAATGAGGAGAGGTGTTTTCAGCTGCGGTTGCCGGAGTTAGTGGTATCCTTCAGCAACACATCGTGTGCGCCGCCTTCCACGATGGAGACAGAGGACACCAGGGTCAGCTTGGCCTTCTCCCGCAGCTCGGGGATGGTCAGAGCGCCGCAGTTGCACATGGTGGAGCGGACCTTGGCCAGGGTGGTGGCCATGCCGTCGGCCAGGGCGCCGGCGTAAGGAACGTAGGAATCCACGCCCTCTTCAAAGCTCAGCTTTGCGGCGCCGCCCAGATCGTAGCGCTGCCAGTTTCGGGCACGGGCGCTGCCCTCGCCCCAGTATTCCTTCATGTAGCTGCCGCCAATAAGGACCTTGCTGGTGGGGGACTCGTCAAACCGGGAGAAGTAGCGGCCCAGCATGCAGAAGTCCGCGCCCATGGCCAAGGCCAGGGTGATGTGGTAATCCTGGACGATGCCGCCGTCAGCGCAGATGGGCACATATACGCCGGTCTCCTCAAAGTATTTGTCCCGCTCTTGGGCCACGTCGATGACGGCGGTGGCCTGGCCGCGGCCAATGCCCTTGGTCTCCCGGGTGATGCAGATGGAGCCGCCGCCGATACCGATCTTCACAAAGTCGGCGCCGGCGTCCGCCAAGAAGCGGAAGCCCTCACCGTCCACCACGTTGCCGGCGCCCACCTTCACGGTGTCGCCGTAGTGGTCCCGGATCCACTTCAGGGTACGGGCCTGCCACTCGGAATAGCCCTCGGAGGAGTCAATGACCAGCACATCCACGCCGGCCTCCACCAAAGCGGGGACCCGCTCGGCATAGTCCCGGGTGTTGATACCGGCGCCCACCACGTAGCGCTTCTGAGAATCCAGCAGCTCCAGGGGGTTGCCCTTGTGAGAATCATAGTCCTTGCGGAACACAAAGCTCACCAGATGGCCGTCGGCGGAGACGATGGGCAGAGCATTGAGCTTATGGTCCCAGATGATGTCGTTGGCCACCTTCAGGCTGGTGCCCTCGGGGGCGGAGATGATCTTCTCCACAGGGGTCATAAACTGGCTGACGGGGGTGGAGGGGTCCATGCGGCTGACCCGGTAGTCCCGGCTGGTGACCAGGCCCAGCAGCTTGCCGATACCGGTGCCGTCATCGGTGACGGCCATGGTGGAGTGGCCGGTGCGCTCCTTCAAAGCCAGCACATCCGCCAGGGTGTCGCCCAGGCGCAGGTTGGAGTCACTGAACACGAAGCCGGCCTTATAGTTTTTGACCTTGCGGACCATTTCGGCCTGCTGGTCGATGGGCTGGGAAACATAGATGAAAGCGATGCCGCCCTCCTTGGCCAGAGCGATGCCCATTTTCTCGCCGGAAACGGACTGCATGACGGCAGAGACCATGGGAACGTTCATGGTCAGGGGGCACTCCTCGCCCTTTTTGAACTTCACCACCGGGGTCTTGAGAGAGACGTTGGCGGGGATGCACTCAGAGGAGGAGTAACCGGGAACCAGCAGATATTCACTAAAGGTATGAGAAGGTTCCTTGAAAAAATAAGCCATTGGGGCCACCTCATTTCAAAATATTCTGAAAAGTATTTTTACTATGTTACCACAAATATGCGGAAAAGCAACTTAAATCGCAAAATAATCCTTGGCGGCCTCAAACAGGTGCAGGTCATAGTCACCGGGAACATTGCGGTACAGGCCAGGGCCTACCCGCTCCGCGTGACCCATCTTGCCGAGGATGCGGCCATCGGGAGAAGTAATGCCTTCGATGGCCCAGGCGGAGCCGTTGGGGTTGAAATCCACATCCATGGTGGGAGCACCGTTCAGGTCCACATACTGGGTGGCGATCTGACCGTTTTCCGCCAGCTTGCGGAGCAGCTCCTCCTGGCAGAGGAAGCGGCCCTCGCCGTGGGAGATGGGGACGTTCACAATATCGCCTACCTGCATCTTCGCCAGCCACGGAGAGCGGTTGGCAGCCACCCGGGCGCGGACGATCTTGGACTGGTGGCGGCCGATGACATTATAGCTCAGGGTGGGACAGTTCTCATTGGTGTCGATGATCTCGCCGTAGGGCACCAGACCCAGCTTGATAAGAGCCTGGAAGCCGTTGCAGATGCCCAGCATCAAGCCATCGCGGCTGTTCAGAAGTTCATGAGCAGCGTCTTTGACCGCGGGGTTGCGGAAGAAGGCTGTGATGAACTTGCCGGAGCCGTCCGGTTCGTCGCCCCCGGAGAAGCCGCCGGGAATGAAAATGATCTGGCTCTGGCGGGCGGCTTCCGCGAAGCGGGCGGTGGAATCGGCCACGCCCTGAGCGGACTGGTTGTTCACCACCAGAATTTCCGGCGTGAGGCCTGCCCGCAGCACGGCCCGGGCACTGTCGTACTCGCAGTTGGTGCCGGGGAACACGGGAATGAGGACCTTGGGCTTTGCAATGCCTACCTTCGGAGCAGCACGGGTAAAGGCCGGAGCCTCCAGCACGGGAACGGGGCTGCTGTCTGCGGAGGTGCGGTTGGGATACACATCCTCCAGCACGCCTTCGTTAAGAGCCAGCAATTCTTCGATGGAGGCGCGGTCATCGCCGATGACCACGGTGGGCTCCTGGGTGGTGGCACCCAGGAGGACGGCGTATTCGCTGGAGATCTCCTCTGTCAGTTCCGCCACGATGGCGCCGGGCATGGCGCTGGAGTACCAGATGTCGCCCACGCGGTCGGCGGCAAAGCCGATGTTGTTGCCAAAGGACATGTTCAGAACGGCCTCCGCCAGGTTGTTGTCCACGGCCCAGGCGGCGCACACCTTTCCGGCCTCGCTGAGGGCGTGGAAGGATTCCCACACGGCCTGCTGGCCGTCGGCGGTGCCGTCGCACAGGAAGACGTATACGCCATGGCCGGCCGCCTTGAACTCAGGGGACAGAACTTTTCCGGCCTTGGAGGGGGCGATGGCGAAGGAGATGAGGGTGGGGGGCACATCCATGTCCAGGAAGGAGCCGGACATGGAGTCCTTGCCGCCGATGGCGGCCACGCCCAGGTCCAGCTGGGCGTCCAGGGCGCCCAGCAGGGCGGCGAAGGGCTTGCCCCAGCGGTCAGGCTCCTCCCGGAGCTTTTCAAAGTATTCCTGGAAGGTGAGATAAGCGGCGTGGTAGTCGCAGCCGGCGGCCACCAGTTTGGCAACGGAGGTGATGACAGAGCGGTAGGCACCCACATAGGGGTCCACGCACATCTGCTCCGGGTCAAAGCCCCAGGCCATGACAGAGCAGTCCTCCGTCTCCTGGCCCGGCAGCACCGGCAGCAGGGCGGCCATGGCCTGGGCGGGAGTGCGCTGTGTCTTTCCGCCGAAGGGCATCAGCACGGAGCCGGCGCCGATGGTGGAGTCGAAGCGCTCGGAAAGGCCCCGGCGGGAGGCGCATTTCAGGCTGGAAGCCGTCTCCCGCAGGGAGGTGACGCCGCTCTCGCCCAGGGCGGAGCGGTCCTTCTGCTCCACAGACACGGTAGTGTGCTTGTCAGCGCCGTTGGTGTCCAGGAAGGCACGGCTCAGGTCCACAATGGTGACGCCGTTCCACTTCATGACCATGCGCGGGCTTTCGGTGACCACGGCCACCTGATAGGCCTCCAGATTCTCCTTTTCCGCGGCGGCAATGAAGGAAGCGGCATCCTCGGCGGCTACCACCACGGCCATGCGCTCCTGAGACTCGGAGATGGCCAGCTCCGTGCCGTCCAGGCCCTCATACTTCTTGCGGACCTTGTCCAGGTCGATCTCCAGCCCGTCGGCCAGCTCGCCGATGGCGACAGACACGCCGCCGGCGCCGAAATCGTTGCAGCGCTTGATGAGGCGGGTGACATTGCCGTCCCGGAACAGCCGCTGGATCTTCCGCTCCTCGGGGGCGTTGCCCTTCTGGACCTCGGAGGCCATGGTGGTCAGGGACTTGCGGTTATGGCTCTTGGAGGAGCCGGTGGCGCCGCCGATGCCGTCCCGGCCGGTGCGGCCGCCCAGCAGAATGACCACGTCGCCGGGGGCGGGGCGCTCCCGCACCACGTTCTCCGCCGGAGCGGCGCCCACCACGGCGCCCACTTCCAGGTGCTTGGCAACGTACCCGGAGTGGTAGACTTCACTGACCTGACCGGTGGCAAGGCCGATCTGGTTGCCGTAGGAGGAGTAGCCGGCGGCTGCCGTCTGGGCCAGCTTCCGCTGGGGCAGCTTGCCGGGGATGGTGTCCGCCACGGGCGTGCGGGGGTCGCCGCAGCCGGTGACGCGCATGGCCTGATACACATAGGCGCGGCCGGACAGGGGGTCCCGGATGCAGCCGCCGATGCAGGTGGCGGCGCCGCCGAAGGGCTCGATCTCCGTGGGATGGTTGTGGGTCTCGTTTTTGAACATCAGCAGCCAGTCCTGTTCCTCACCATCCACCGTGGCGGCGACGTGAATGGAGCAGGCGTTGATCTCCTCGCTTTGGTCCAGGTTCTGAAGCAGGCCCCGCTTTTTCAGGGTCTTGGCGCCAATGGTGGCCATGTCCATGAGAGTCTGGGGCCGGAGACCGGCCTTTTCCTTGCCGTAGACCTCCTCCCGAGCGGCCAGATACCGCTCGTAGGCAGCCTTGGTCTCCTTGTCCAGGATCTCCACGGAGTCGATGTGGGTGGAGAAGGTGGTGTGGCGGCAGTGATCGGACCAGTAGGTGTCCACCACGCGGATCTCGGTGATGGTGGGGTCCCGGTGCTCGTCGTCCCGGAAGTGGGCCTGCAGGAACTTCAGGTCATCCAAGTCCATGGCCAGGCCCAGATTGTCCAGCAGGGCTGTCAGCGCCGTCTCGTCCATGGCGGTAAAGCCCTCCACAGTCTCCACGGAGGTGGGAACGGCGTACTCCATTTGCAGGGTGTCCACCGTCTCCAAGCCCGCCTCCCGGGCCTCCACGGGGTTGATGACATAGTGCTTGATTTTGTCCACATCAGTGGGGGTCAGGTCGCCGGAGAGCAGATAGACCTTGGCGGTGCGGACCGCGGGGCGGTCTCCCTGGGTCATCAGCTGGATGCATTGGCTGGCGGAGTCCGCCCGCTGGTCGAACTGGCCGGGGAGGTACTCCACAGCAAAGGCGATGTCATCCTCGGCGGGCAGGGCGGCGGTGGCGTCATCCACCTGGGGCTCGGAAAATACCGTCTGCACAGCTCGCTGGAAGGTCTCCTCATCCAGGCCCTCCACGTCATAGCGGTTCAGCAGCCGCAGCCCTGTCAGGGAGGGGATACCCAGCAGGGATCGCAGCTCATTCAAAAGGCCGGCGGCCTCCTGCCGGAGAGCTGGCTTTTTTTCCACATAAATGCGTCGTACCATGTGTTTATCCCTCCATTGCGGCCAGCGCCCGTCGGCCGATGTCATGGCGCATATATTTGCCGTCAAACGCCACCGTTTCCGCGGCGGCGTAAGCGTCCGCCAGTGCCTTTTGCAGCGTGGGGGCCGTGGCGGTGACGCCCAGGACCCGGCCGCCGCTGGTGACCAGCCGGCCATCCTCCGCCAGCTTGTCGCCGGCGTGATAGAGGGTGACATTGGCGGACAGGCTCTCGGGGAAGGTCATGACCTTGCCCTTTTCGTAGTGGCTGGGATAGCCGCCGGAGGCCAGAATGACGCAGGCGGCGGCACCGCTGTGCCACTCCACATCCAGGTCCGCCAGGGTCTCGTTTTCCACCGCCTGCATGACTGTCAGCAGGTCTGTTTTCAGCAGGGGCAGCACCACCTGGGTCTCCGGGTCGCCGAAACGGCAGTTGTATTCAATGACCTTGGGACCGTTGGGGGTCAGCATGAGGCCGAAATACAAACAGCCCTTGAAGGGGCAGCCCTCCGCCCGCATGGCCGCCAGGGTAGGCAGGAAAATGGTGTCCATGCACACCTGGGCCACATCGGCGGTATAGTAGGGGTTGGGCGCTACGGTGCCCATGCCGCCGGTGTTGAGGCCGGTGTCGTTGTCCCCGGCCCGCTTGTGGTCCATGGAGGACACCATGGGGGCGATGGCGGTGCCGTCAGTGAAGGCCAGCACGCTGACCTCCGGGCCGGTGAGGAACTCCTCGATGACGATCTCGTTTCCGGAGTCGCCGAAGGCCTTGTCCTCCATGATGGTCTTGACAGCGGCCTCCGCTTCTTCCAGATTCCGGGGAATGAGCACGCCCTTGCCCAGGGCCAGGCCGTCGGCCTTGATGACGATGGGGAAGGAGGCGCTGCGCAGGTATTCCAGCGCCTTGGCGGGATCATCAAACACCTCGTAGGCGGCGGTGGGGATGCCGTATTTTTTCATGAGGTTCTTGGAAAAGACCTTGCTGGCCTCAATGCGGGCGGCTTTGGCGTCAGGGCCAAAGCAGGGGATGCCGGCTTCATGGAGCCGGTCCACGCAGCCCAGAGCCAGGGGATCGTCCGGCGCCACCACGGCGAAGCCGATGGCGTGGGACTTGGCAAAGTCCACGATGGCGGGGATGCCCTTGGCGTCAATCGACGGGACGCACACCGCGTCCTGGGCAATGCCGCCGTTGCCCGGCAGAGCATAGATGGTCTCCACGTTGGGATTTTCTTTTAATTTTTTGATAATGGCGTGCTCGCGGCCACCGCCGCCGACGACCAGAAGATTCATGAAGCTGCCTCCGTTCTTTAATGATGGAAAAGGCGCATGCCGGTGAAGCACATGGTGATGCCGTACTTGTTGGCGGTGGCGATGACATGGTCATCCCGGATAGAACCGCCGGGCTCGGCGATGTACTGCACGCCGGACTTGCGGGCACGCTCCACATTGTCGCCGAAGGGGAAGAAAGCGTCGCTGCCCACGGTCACACCGGACTGTGTGGCGATCCAGGCCTTTTTCTCCTCGGCGGTCAGGACCTCGGGGCGCACCTTGAAGGTGTTCTGCCACACGCCGTCGGCAAGGATGTCCTCATATTCATCAGAGGTATAGATGTCGATGGCATTGTCCCGGTCAGGGCGGCGGATGTTATCCACAAACTGGAGCCCCAGGACCTTGGGATGCTGGCGGAGGTACCAGTTGTCCGCCTTTTGGCCTGCCAGGCGCGTGCAGTGGATGCGGCTTTGCTGGCCGGCGCCCACGCCGATGGCCTGACCGTCCTTTACGTAGCACACGGAGTTGGACTGGGTGTACTTCAGGGTGATGAGGGAGACGATCATGTCGATCTTTGCCTGCTGGGGCAGGTCGTGATTTTCTGTGACGATGTTGCCCAACAGTTCCTCGTCAATTTTGAAATTGTTGCGGCCCTGCTGGAAGGTGATGCCGAACACATCCTTGTACTCCTGGGGAGCGGGCATATAGTCCGGGTCGATCTGCACCACGTTATAGTTGCCTTTCTTCTTGGTTTTTAGAATTTCCAGGGCCTCGTCGGTGTAGCCGGGAGCAATGACGCCGTCGGACACCTCGGCTTTTAAATAATTGGCAGTGGCGGCGTCGCACACATCGCTGAGGGCCGCCCAGTCACCGTAGGAGCACAGCCGGTCAGCACCCCGGGCCCGGATATAGGCGCAGGCGATGGGGGAGAGCTCCGCGCCGTCCTCCACGAAGTAAATTTTACGGTCAGTGTCGCTCAGAGGCAGGCCCACGGCTGCACCGGCGGGGGAAACGTGCTTGAAGGAGGCGGCGGAGGGCAGGCCGGTGGCGGCCTTCAGCTCCTTGACCAGCTGCCAGGAGTTAAAAGCGTCCAGGAAGTTGATATATCCGGGCTTGCCGTTCAGGACCGTGATGGGCAAGTCGGAGCCATCCTTCATAAAGATACGGGAGGGCTTTTGATTGGGGTTGCAGCCATATTTCAGTTCCAGTTCGTTCATGAAAACGTTCCTCAGCTTTCTGAAATTTGTTTACATAACATTTCGGCGGCCTGGGGCAGCAGCACCCACTCCGCCTGTTCCATGACCCGGCGCTGGAGAATCTCATCCGTGTCGCCGGGAAGAATGTCCACGGCCTTTTGCAGCAGGATACGGCCGCCGTCAGGGATCTCGTTCACCAGATGCACGGTGGCGCCGGTGACCTTCACGCCCTTACGAAGGGCTGCCTCGTGAACCTTCAGGCCGTACATCCCCTTGCCGCAGAAGGAGGGGATGAGGGAGGGGTGCACATTGAGGATGCGGTCCGGCCATTGGCGGACAAAGCCCTCGGACAAAATAGAGAGGAAGCCCGCCAGAATGATGACATCGATCTTGTATTCCGCCAGTTTCAAGGAAAGAGTGGCCTCAAAGGCCTCCTGACTCATCTGCTTTCTGGGGATGGCGACACCGGGCACGCCATGATTGGCGGCCCGGGTCAGCGCGTATGCCGTTTCGTTGCTGGCGCAGACCAGAACGATCTGCCCGTGGGGGATGCGGCCCTCCTCCTGGGCCTTCAGCAGGGCTTCCAGGTTGGTGCCGCCGCCGGAGACCAGCACGGCGATATTGGCTTTTTTCAGCATAGGGTCACCCGCTCGTCGCTTTCCACGATTTCACCGATGACATAGGCCCCGCAGTCCAGCGCGGCCACGGCCCGATCCGCATCCTCCTTGGGCACGATGACGGTCATGCCCACACCCATATTGTAGGTGTTGAACATATCGTGCTCGGAAATGCCGCCCATATGCTGGAGCATGTGGAAGATGGGGGGCGTTTGGATGGCGGCCTTGTCGATCTTGGCGGTGAGGCCATCGGGCAGGCAGCGGGGGATGTTCTCGAAGAAGCCGCCGCCGGTGATGTGACTGACGCCGCGGACGGCGGCGGATTCCATGCAGCGCAGGACGGGTTTGACATAGATGCGGGTGGGCTCCAGCAGTGCCTCACCCAGGGTGCGGCCCAGTTCGTCGGAGTACATGTTCAGATTGGCGTGCTCCACGTTAAACACCTTGCGCACCAGGGAGTAGCCGTTGGAGTGGATGCCGGAGGAGGGCAGGGCGATGATGACATCGCCGGCCTTCATGGCGGAGTGGTCCACCACCTTGGCCTTGTCCACCAGCCCTACGGAGAAGCCGGCCAGATCATAGTCGTCGGCGGCCATCATGCCGGGGTGCTCGGCAGTCTCGCCGCCGATGAGGGCGCAGCCGGACTGGACGCAGCCCTCCGCCACGCCGGAGACGATGGCGGCCACCTTTTCCGGCTCATTTTTGCCGATGGCAATGTAGTCCAAGAAGAAGATGGGCTTGGCGCCGCAGCAGATGATGTCGTTGACGCACATGGCCACGCAGTCGATGCCCACGGTGTCGTGCTTGTCCAGCAGCTGGGCGATGCGGAGCTTGGTGCCCACGCCGTCGGTGCCGGAGACCAGGACGGGCTCGGCCATGCCGCTCAGGTTGGGGGCGAACAGGCCGCCGAAGCCGCCGATATCGGACACGACGCCGGAAATGAGGGTGCGCTCCACATGCTTTTTCATGAGCTTCACGCCCTCATAGCCGGCCTCAATGTTGACGCCGGCCTCACGATAGCTGTCAGAAAAACTACGCATTACGCTTTCGTCCTTTCACTGATCTTGCACTCAAAGCGGTCCTTGCCGCCAGCCTGGGGGATGGAGGTGGGATAGCCGCCGCCGAAGCACGCGGTGCAAAAGCCGCATTCGGTGTTGTCCGCCAGCTTCACCACATCGTCCAGACTGAGATAACCCAGGGAGTCCACGCCGATGATCTCGGCGATCTCCTCCACAGTGTGGTGGTTGGCGATGAGCTTGTTCTTGTCATCAATGTCCGTGCCGTAGTAGCACTCGGAGACAAAGGGCGGCGCGCTGACCCGCATATGGATCTCCCGGGCGCCGGCCTTGCGCAGCAGGTCGATGGTCCGGCGGCAGGTGGTACCCCGGACGATGGAGTCATCGATGAGGACTACCCGCTTGCCCTCCACCACGGAGCGGATGGGGTTGAGCTTGATATTGACCTCGTTTTCCCGCATGGCCTGGGTGGGAGAGATGAAAGTGCGGCCGATATACTTGTTTTTGATAAAGCCCATGCCGTAAGGAATGCCGGACTGGCGGGAATAGCCCAGAGCGGCGTCCAGGCCGGAGTCAGGCACACCGATGACGATATCCGCCTGGACCGGGTGCTCCAGAGCCAGGAAAGCGCCGGCCCGCTGGCGGGCGATGTGGACGCTGGAGCCGTCAATGACGGAGTCGGGACGGGCAAAGTAGATGAACTCAAACACGCACAGCTTCTTGGGGGCCTTGCCGCAGTGGCTGGTGTCGGACTTGATGCCGTTCTTGTCCACCACCATGATCTCGCCGGGCAGAATGTCCCGCTCGAACTGGGCGCCGATGGCGTCCAGGGCGCAGGACTCAGAGGCGAACACCGCAGAGCCGTCCTTGAGTGTGCCCATGCACAGGGGACGGAAGCCGTGGGGGTCCCGGACGGCGATGAGCTTGGAGGGGGAGGAGATGACCAGGGAATAGGCACCCACGAGCTTATCCATGGCGGCGGCGACAGCGGCCTCGATGGAGGGGGCGTGGAGCCGCTCCTGGACGATGATGTAGGAGATGACCTCCGAATCGGTGGTGGTGTGGAAGATGGAACCCTTGCTCTCCAGCTCCTGGCGCAGCTCATGGGAGTTGGTGAGGTTCCCATTGTGGGCCAGGGCCATGCGGCCCTTATAGTGGTTCACCAGGATGGGCTGGACGTTGCGTTTGTTGTCGGAGCCGGTGGTTCCGTAGCGCACGTGACCCACGGCGATGTTGCCGGTGCCCAGGGACTTGAGCCGCTCCTGGGGGAACACCTCGCTGACAAGGCCCACGTCCCGGTAGGAGGTGAACAGGCCGTCGTCGTTTACCACGATGCCGGCGCTCTCCTGGCCCCGGTGCTGAAGGGCGTACAGGGCGTAATAGGCCATGGAGGCCACGTCGGCGGTGGCTTTGGAATAAATGCCGAAGACACCGCATTCTTCGTGGATGTGGCGCTCGGTGAGCGCGGTCAGATCAGTCTGCATCATGGGCCAGCAGTCTCTTCATGATCTCGGCGTAGGCGTCTTCCACACCGCCCATGTCCCGGCGGAAACGGTCCTTGTCCAGCTTCTCATGGGTCTTGGAATCCCACAGGCGGCAGGTGTCGGGGCTGATTTCGTCGGCCAGGACGATGGTCCCGTCGGAAGTTTTGCCGAACTCCAGCTTGAAGTCCACCAGGGTGACGCCGCACTCCGCCCAGAAGGCCTTGAGCACATCGTTGACGGCGAAGGAATACTTCTTGATGAGGTCAATCTCCTCCCGGGTAGCCAGCTTCAGGGCCAGGGCGTGATACTCATTCAGCAGGGGGTCGTGGAGATCATCGTTTTTATAGGAGAACTCAATGGTGGGCTGCTCGAACACGATGCCCTCATCCACTCCGTAGCGGGAGGCAAAGTGGCCGGCGGAGATGTTGCGGATGATGACCTCCAGGGGTACGATGGAGACCTTCTTCACCAAAGTCTCCCGCTCACTCAGTTCCTGAACGAAGTGGGTGGGGATGCCGGCCTTTTCCATCTTTACCATCAGACGGTTGGTCATCTGGTTGTTGATGACGCCCTTGCCCACGATGGTGCCCTTCTTCAGGCCGTCCAGGGCAGTGGCATCGTCCTTGTAGTCCACGATGACCAGGTTGGGGTCGTCGGTGGCGTAGACCTTCTTGGCCTTGCCTTCGTAAATCTGCGCTAACTTCTGCATGGTGTTTGTCCTCCTATGTCAAATTAAAATGTATGTTGTCTGCGTGTCTCCGGAAAGATCGGGGACTGGAGTTCACTTGTTCAGTTCCGCCTGAAGCGTTGCTTCCTTATCGGCAATCTGCCGCGCCATGTCCTCCCGGGCCTGGTCCAGCCTGACGGCCAGGGTGTCATCGCTGACAGCCAGGATCTGTGCCGCCAGGACAGCGGCGTTTTTGGCACCGTTGATGGCCACGGTAGCCACAGGAATGCCGCTGGGCATCTGCACCGTAGCCAGCAATGCGTCCAGCCCGTCCATGGCGCCGCCCTTCATGGGGATGCCGATGACGGGGAGGGTGGAGTTTCCGGCGAAAGCGCCGGCCAGGTGGGCCGCCATGCCGGCGGCGCAGATCAGCACGCCAAAGCCGTTTTTGCGGGCGTTTTTGGCAAACTCCGCGGCGGCGGCAGGGGTGCGGTGGGCGCTGAGAATGTGGGCCTCATAGGGGATGCCAAAGGCGTCCAGTTGGGTGCAGGCCCCCTTGACCACAGGCCAATCGGAATCAGAGCCCATGATAACAGCGACTTTTTTCATTGCTTTGTTCTCCTTCTTTCCGTAAAACTTTCGTCAGAGTTTTTTCCGCATAACGGTGAGGCGGAAAATACCGTCCGCAAAATACTCGTTGGAGCAGAACACGGGCTTGCCGTCGATATCGAAGTCCACCTCGTCCATGTTCAGCAGCGGCGTGCCGACAGGAACCTGGAAGATCTCCGCCAAGGCGGCATCCGCCGCCGCGGGGCGCAGGTCCGTCAGGTCCAGGTAGGGGTTAATGCCGCAGAACTGCTGGAGGAAGTGGAAAATGGGGAGCTTCAGGTCCTTGAGGGTGTAGTTTCCCTTGGCCAGTGCCTTTTCCATTACGTCCTCGCAGTAAATGGCTGGGCGGCCGTCGGCAGTGCACAGGCGGGATACCCGGATGATGGAAGTGCCCTCCTCAATGTGCAGGCGGGAGGCGATGGCCTCGTCAGCGGTGCCCTCGGTCACGCGGACATAGGCCACGGCGGGCTCGAAGCCGCTCTCGCGGATCATGTCCAGAAACTCCTCCTCAATGTCCATGCGGGTCTGGACATTCAGCACATGGCGGTTGATGATGGTGCCCACGCCGTGGCGGCGGGTAATGAAGCCCTCCCGCTCCAGGGAGGCCAGAATGTCCCGCAGCTGCGTGCGGCTGATGCCCAACTTCTCCGCCAGAACGCTTTCCCGGGGAAGACGCTCGCAGTCCGCGTAGGCGCCGTCCTTCATGTCAGAGAGGAGCTGGGCACGAATGGTTTTGGACTGGGTGGGCTGAGTGCTCATACGATTCACCTCATCACAATATCAAAATGGTACTACCATTGAAAGGTCATACCTATTGTATCGAATTTGCATGGGACACGCAATTGACAAATTCGACAGTTTGCGCAGCGGATTTCGCAAAGACCCTTGTGGAGGCCACCGATGACAGCCACAGCATCGGAATCGTGCGCTTTTTCGTGTGATTTGACCGTGGACATTTGTCCGCATCCTGCTATAATACCGTTATTAATACTGTGCCAAGGAAGCGATGACAAATGAAAATTTTGATTTTGGGCGCCCAGGCCAGATATGAAAAATACCTGCCGCGGCTGCCCTTTATCCGCCAGCAGGAGCTGGTGTTTCGGGACAAGGAGACCCCGGTGGAGCAACTCCTTGCCCACGATGCGGATGCGGACATTCTGTTCGTGGACGCCATCACGCCGGTGCCGGCGGAACTGATCACCGGGATGCCCCGGCTGAAGCTGGTTCATTCCGAAGGTGTAGCCTATGACAAAATCGACCTGGCGACTGCCAGAGAGCAGGGCGTATACGTCTGCAACAATAAAGGCTGCAACGCCGGTGCTGTGGCGGAGCAGGCCATCATGCTGATGCTCATGCTCCTGCGCCAGGAGATTCCCGGCGACAGGGCCGTCCGTGAGGGGCGGCAGATGGAGATGAAGGAGCGCAGCATGACTGAGGGCATTCGGGAGCTGTCGGATTGCCGGATCGGCCTGGTGGGCTTCGGCGATATCGCCAAGGCCACGGCGGTGCGGCTGGCGCCCTTTGGCTGCGAGCTCTACTACTATACAAAGCACCGCCGGGACCGGGAGGAGGAAGAACGCTGCGGTGTCACCTATACCACCCTGGAGGAGCTGGCGGCCTCCTGTGATATTATCAGTCTCCACTGCGCCGTGACGGAGGAGACCCGGAACATGGTGGATGAGGCTTTCCTGGCCCGGATGAAGCCCACGGCGTATCTGGTGAACACCGCCCGGGGCGAGCTTGTGGACAACCTGGCCTTGCGGAAGGCGCTGATGGAGGGGAAACTGGCCGGCGCAGGCCTGGATACTCTGGCACCGGAGCCGGTGACGGTGGATAACCCTCTGGTGACCATGCCGGCCCCCGCCTGCGACCGGGTGGTGCTGGCACCTCACTTAGGCGGCATCACGGAGGCCAGCTTCCGCCGCAGCCACCTGCACATGTGGCGGAACGCGGAGCGGATCGCCGACGGCCACAGGCCGGATAATATTGTAAACGGATTGGAATGAAGCTATGAAGAACATCGTACTGATCGGAATGCCCGGCACGGGCAAAAGCGTGGTGGGCCGCGCCCTGGCGCAGCGGCTGGACTACACCTTTGTAGATATGGATGACCTGATCGTGGAGGCCACGGGTAAGACCCTGCCGGAGATCCTGCGGGAAGATGGTCTGGAGAAATTTTTCAAGATCGAGGAAAAGGTCGGCATGGAGCTGGACCGGGCGAACACGGTGGTGTCCACCGGCGGCAGCATGGTCCTCTACGAGGACGCCATGGAGCATTTGAAGGAAAACAGTGTCATCGTTTGGCTGGAAACGCCCCTCAGCCAGATCGTGGAGCGAATGCCGGCGGATCTCATCGACCGTGGCATCGCGGCTCCGGCAGGTATGACCATCCGCCAGATTTATGAGCAGCGGGAGCCTTTGTACGCCAAATATGCTGACCTCATTGTGGCCAGCCGGGACGGCGCCGATGACACCGCCCGGCAGGTACAGCAAATGCTGAGGACTGTGGACATCAAGCTGTGATATTGATAAAAAAGGACCTCCTGCGCCGGCAGGAGGCCCTTTTTTACGTGCGTTCACAATATTTGCAGGCTGCCAAGGCAGCCACGGCACCGTCGGCGCAGGCGGTGGTCAATTGCCGGACTTCTTTGGCCCGGCAGTCACCGGCGGCAAACACGCCGGCAGCGGAGGTGACGCAGTTCTCACCGCAGGGGATAAAGCCGCCCGCATCCACCGGTGTCAGAGCGGCGGATACTGATGTCTCCGGCTGCTGTCCCACGGCCTCGAACAGTCCGGAGACCGCTAGGGAGGTCTCCACACCGGTCACCACATTTCGCAGGGACACCCCTGTCAAAGCGTCGCCGCCCAGAAGCGCGGTTACAACCGTGTCCATGGCAAAGGACACGTTGGTGCGCTTTTGGAGGGCCTGCACCAAAACGGGGTCGCCCCGGAAGGTGCTCCGGCGGTGGATGACGGTCACCTGGCGGCACAGGTCTGAGAGGAATAAAGCGTCCTGCAAAGCGGTGTTGCCGCCGCCGCACACCGCCACATCTTTACCTTGATAAAAGGAACCGTCACACACGGCGCAGAAGGAAATGCCCGCCATGGCGTCCTCGCCGGGAAGCCCCAGGGTGCGGTGCTTCATGCCGGTGGCCAGGATGAGGGCGGAGCAGGTGTAGGTGCCGTAATCCGTGATTACAGTCTTGCGGGGGCCGTCCCGGACCTCCAGGACTTCCTCCAGCTCCAGCCGGACCCCCAGGGCTTCCGCCTGATTATACAGCCGGTCCGCCAACTCCGCACCGGAAACGGACATGAGACCCGGGAAGTTCTCCACCCGGGGAGAGGAGGCGATCTGCCCGCCGAAGCCCACCTTTTCCAGCAACAGCACGGATTTACCCGCCCGCCGGGCATAGATGGCGGCGGTAAGACCCGCGGGGCCGCCGCCCACGATGAGAATGTCAAAATGCTCCATCACAGCACCTTTATTTCCGGTCGGGATAGCGGACCTTGGCCACGGCGGTGCTGTCCTCGCTGTCAAATTCCCGGGCACGGCGATAGTAGTCCAGCACGGCTTCGCCCAAAGGCAGGGTCATGCCGTCCGCCAGCGACATGGCCAGCTCCAGGTCCTTCCGCATAAGGGCCACGGTAAAGCCGGGGGCATAATCCCCGGAGCGGATCTTGGGGAAGGAGGCCCGCAGGGCGGCGGAATCGCCGCTGGAGGCGGACACGGCATCAAAGAAGGCGTCCGGATCCACGCCGTGGGCTTCCGCCATCCGCCAGGCCTCGCCCACGGCGGTCTTGTTGATGGCGCTCAGAAGGTTATTCAGAGACTTGATGATCTTGCCCTGACCAGGCTTGTCTCCCACATAGCACAGCTTGCCGGCAATGTCCCCCAGCACCGGCGCCACCCGGTCGAATACCGCCCGATCTCCGGCGCACAGCATGGACATGGTGCCGCTGGCGGCACCCTTGACGCCGCCGGACACCGGTGCGTCCAGCAGGGAAACGCCATGGGCCGCGCAGAGGGCGGCGGCTTTCTCCGCGGCCGCCGCGGAGGCGGAGGTCATCTCCACCACCACGCTGCCGGCGGGCAGAGCGGACAAAAAGGTCTCGTCAAACAGGCCCAGCAGGGCGTTATCATTGGGGACGATGGTGAAGACCAGCTCCGCGCCGCGCAGGGCCTCCGCCGGAGAGGCGGCGGTGGTTCCGCCCAGTTCCTGGAGCCGCAAGGCGGGGGAGGGGGCCCGGTGGACGGCGGTGGTGACGCTGTGGCCGGCCTTCAGCAGATTGGCGGCAATGGGAAAGCCCATGTTACCCAGACCAAAAAAAGCGATTTGCATGCTGATACATCTCCTTACATTGCAAAAGGAGGGACCGGGTCCCTCCTTTTGCAGTTGTTAATGGGCAGTGGATGCGTATTTTTTGATGACAGAGGCATTCACCAGCTTTTCCACTTGGCCGCCATGGCGGACGATGAGAGTGGGCGCCTGCTGGATGCCATACTGGCTCACCAGGTCCAGATGCTCGCTGACATCCATGGTGGTATAGGCCAATCCCGCCTTTTCCAGCTCGTGCTTTGCAATCTTGCAGTTGGGACAGGTCTTGGTGGTGAACAGGAACAGTCCATCCTCCTGGGCGGCGCCGCTGCCGGTCACGCTGGCGTCGCCGGTGTCTGCGGCGGTCTGTGCCCGGTCGCAGAGACGGCGGCCCTCCAGGCGGGAGTTTTCCACTTCATATTCCCGGCGGTCCTTATATTCCTGGACCTTGCCGTCGTTCCAGTTCTGGACGGGGCGGTAATAACCGGTGATGCGGCTCCACACCTCGCAGGGCTTGCCGCAGGTGGGACAGGTGGCGTGCTCGCCGGAGATGTAGCCGTGGTCCTGGCAGATGGAGTAGGTGGGGGACATGGTGTAGTAGGGCAGCTTGAAGTTTTCAGCGATCTTCCGAACCAGGCCGGCGGCCGCCTTCCAGTCCGGCAGCTTCTCACCCAAAAAGGCGTGGAACACGGTGCCGGAGGTGTACAGGGTCTGGAGCTCGTCCTGGATGGACAAGGCCTCGAAAATATCCTCCGTATAGCCCACGGGCAGGTGGGAGGAGTTGGTATAGTACGGGGTGTCACCGGGGTGCTTGGCGGCGGTGATGATGTCGGGATACTTCTCCACATCGTGCTTGGCCAGACGGTAGGTGGTGGACTCGGCGGGGGTGGCCTCCAGGTTGTACAGGTCTCCGTACTGCTCCTGGTAATCGGAAAGGCGTTCACGCATATGGTTCAAAACGTCCTTGGCGAAGGCCTGGGTCTCCGGGTGGGTCAGGTCCTTGCGCAGCCACTTGGCGTTGAGACCCACTTCGTTCATGCCGATGAGGCCGATGGTGGAGAAGTGATTGTCAAAGGTACCCAGGTAATACTTGGTATACGGATACAGCCCCGCGTCCATGAGGCGGGTGATGACGGTGCGCTTGGTCTTGAGGCTGCGGGCGGCGATATCCATGATATGGTCCAGCCGCTCATAAAACTCCTCCGGCGTCTGGCTGAGATATGCGATGCGGGGCAGGTTGATGGTGACCACACCCACGGAGCCGGTGGACTCGCCGGAGCCGAAGTAGCCGCCGGACTTCTTCCGCAGCTCCCGCAGGTCCAGCCGCAGCCGGCAGCACATGGAGCGCACATCAGAGGGCTCCATATCGGAGTTGATGTAGTTGGAGAAATAGGGGGTGCCGTACTTGGCGGTCATCTCGAACAGAAGCCGGTTGTTCTCCGTGTCGCTCCAGTCGAAATCCTTGGTGATGGAGTAGGTGGGGATGGGATACTGGAAGCCCCGGCCGTTGGCGTCGCCCTCGGTCATGATCTCGATGAACGCCTTGTTCACCATGTCCATTTCCTTTTTACAGTCGCCGTAGGTGAAGTCCTGTTCCTTGCCGCCCACGATGGCCGGCAGGTTTTCCAGGTCCTTGGGCACGGTCCAGTCCAGGGTGATGTTGGAGAAGGGGGCCTGCGTGCCCCAGCGGGAGGGAGTGTTCACGCCGAACACAAAGGACTGGATGCACTGCTTGACCTCTTTCTGGGAAAGGTTGTCCACCTTGACAAAGGGGGCCAGATACGTGTCAAAGGAGCTGAAGGCCTGGGCACCGGCCCACTCGTTCTGCATGATGCCCAGGAAGTTCACCATCTGGTTGCACAGGGTGCTCAAGTGGCTGGCAGGCGTGGAGTTGATCTTGCCGGGGATGCCGAGGCCCTGCTGGATGAGCTGCTTTAAGCTCCAGCCGGCGCAGTAGCCGGTGAGCATGGAGAGGTCGTGGAGGTGGATGTCACCGCTCTTGTGGGCAGCGGCGATCTCCGGGTCGTAGATCTCACTGAGCCAGTAGTTGGCGGTGATGGCGCCGGAGTTGGACAAAATCAGGCCGCCCACGGAATAGGTGACGGTGGAGTTCTCCTTTACCCGCCAATCGCTGATCTGCAAATAGTTGTCTACCAGGTCTTTGTAGTCCAGCACGGTAGATTTCAGATTGCGGACCTTTTCCCGCTGTTTGCGGTAAAGGATATAGGCTTTTGCAACATCGGCATAGCCGGCCTTGCTGAGGACGTTTTCCACGCTGTCCTGGATATCCTCCACGGTGACGAGTCCGTCCTTGATTTTCTTCTGATAGTCGGCAGTGACTTTCAGTGCCAGCAGGTCGATGATGTCCGGATTGTATTCCATATGGGTGGCCTCGAACGCCTTGGTGATGGCAACGCTGATCTTGGACAGGTTGAAGTCTGTGACGCTCCCGTCCCGTTTTACCACTTGATACATAATGATGACCTGCTTTCTATTTAAAATCAAAGTTGTTACTTTTGCTCCGAAAGAAATGGGCGCCGGTGGCGCCCCACGACTATCATTGTACCATGCGGTACAAAGAAGTCAATTAGATAGAAACACTATATATTGTGCTTTTTTTGTAAAGAATGCCGAACTTGCGCAATATTTAGTCAATTCCCCCGCAGCTCCACCCGACTGAAAAAAGGACGGGCAATATCGGCAAAGGCTTGCAGCTCTAAGGCTGTGAAGCCATGCCAGCCATCCTGGATCAAATTTCCGGAATCCGCGAAGTTTTGCAGGAAGTACCGGGGCGCACCATGGAGCCACTGGCCCATGGCCTCCACATCGGCGGCGGTGTGCAGCTCCCGGACAAAGGTGGTGCGAAACTCATGGTCCACGCCGCTTTTTGCCAGCAGGCGGACGCTCTCCTCCACCGGCGCGATGTCAAAACCGGGGATGCCGATGGTCTGCGGATATTTTTCCCGACTGTTTTTGATGTCCATGGCCACATAGTCTGCCAGTCCTGCTTCCAGAATGCCGGCCAGCCGGTCCGGGAAGCAGCCATTGGTGTCCAGCTTCACGGAAAAGCCCATGTCCCGGACCTTCCGCAGGAAGTCCGCCGCATCCGGCTGCAGCAGCGGCTCTCCGCCGGAGAGCACCACGCCGTCCAGAAGTCTCCGCCGCCGCTCCAAAAACGCCAGCACCTCCGCCTCCGGCAGCTCCGGCGTTTCGTTCAGGCGCGTCACCAGCAGGGCGTTGTGGCAGAAGGGGCACCGCAGGTTGCATCCGCCGGTGAACACCGTGGCGGCCAGCTTGCCGGGGTAGTCCACCATGGATAACTTTTGCAGTCCGCAAAGGTACATGGGCTCATCTCCAAATCACAAGATATTGTTATTATAGCGCAATGAGACCACAAGAACAAGGGGGCGACGAGAAATAAACAGAGAGGCAGCCCCTTCTTGGGAAAGATTCCGCCGCACAAAAGGTGTACCTTTTGCGGATTAAACGATTTTTGACCAAATAATCTGGGAAAAACAGGGGAAATCATGCATTGCCATCAATCGCGGTGCTCCCGTATAATATCATCATTCCATGAGACCATGGAAAATCGGACAGGGGGGAGGACCCCCGAAAAGGAGATCGACAATGAAAAAAACAGTCACCCTGGCGCTCACCATTTTGCTGGTGCTTGGACTGATGTCCGCCTGCGCCAATGACACACCGGCTCACAATGCCGAGAAAGCGGAAAACACGGATCCTATCACGGATGCTGAAAATTTCAGCGATGAGATGAAAATCCCCTACGCCACCGACCTCTCTCCGGAGGACGGAGCGGATTCCGTGGAGCGGACAGGAGACCATGAGAACTCTCCCTACTTTGCCCATCCGGATGTTTATAATCTGGAATCCACGGACACGCTGACAGTCCTCCACAATTTCAAGACCCAGCAGCAGACCAGTGAATGGGCCTGCGGCGTCACCTCGGCTCTGATGGTGCTGGAGTGGTATGGCAAGCTCGGCGACTGGAACGAGGAGACCCTGGCGGCTTTGCGCCATTCTCTGGACGGCACGGAACTGGAGGGTTATCCCGGGACCACGCTGGACCAGGCCATGGACATTTTCAACGGTGTAGGCGGTTTCGATATGGTCACCACCCATGACCGCCCGGACGGCATCTGGATGGATGACATTCAGGGCTGGCTGGCAGAGGGCAAGCCGGTCATGATCTGCTGGAACGACTGGGGCGGCCACTGGCAGGTCATCGTGGGCTACGATACCATGGGCACGGAGGCGGAAAACGACGATGTGTTCCTGGTAGCGGACCCCTATGATACCACCGACCACAATCAGGACGGCTACGGCGTCTATCCGGCGGAGCGGCTGATGTACAACTTCACGATGTATGATGCTTTCCCTGAGAGCGAAGGCGGCAACGATATGCTGTTTATCGTGGCCAGCCCGGCGGAATAAAACAAAAAGAGCAGCCTGGTGTTCCGGGCTGCTCTTTTTATGTAAAAGCGGGAATACGGTATCTTCAGTTCTGGCGGAAGCGGGAGAGAAAATCCTTCGTCTCTTGCCGCTGGGGATTGCCGAAGACCTCGGCGGGGCTGCCCTCCTCACAGATGACGCCCTGATTCATGTACACCACATGGTTGCTCACATCCCGGGCAAAGGCCATCTCGTGGGTCACCACCAGCATGGTCATGCCCTCGCGGGCCAGCGCCCGCATGACGGTCAGTACCTCGCCCACCATTTCGGGATCCAGAGCGGAGGTGGGTTCGTCAAACAGCAGCACCTCTGGGTCCATGGCCAGGGCGCGGGCAATGGCCACACGCTGCTTCTGACCGCCGGAGATCTGCCGGGGCTTGGCGTTGATGTAGGGGGCCATGCCCACCTTTTGCAGATATTCCATGGCGTGAGTCCGGGCTTCTTCCTTTCCCTTTTTCAGGACCTTGATCTGACCCACCATGCAGTTTTCCAGTACGGTCATGTTGTTGAACAGGTTGAAGGACTGGAACACCATGCCTACATGGGAGCGGTAGGCGGCGGCGTTGACCTTGGGGCCGGTGATTTCCGTTCCGTGGTACAGGATCTCACCGGAGGAGGGCGTTTCCAGCAGGTTGATGCACCGCAGCAGGGTGGACTTGCCGGAACCAGAGGCGCCGATGATGCTGGTCACGTCGCCCTTGGCCACGGTGAAATCGATGTCCCGCAGGACCTCATGGCTGCCGAAGGCCTTGGACAGGTGATTGATTTGCAGGATGGTCTCAGACATGGTCCATACCTCCCTTCACATTGTGTTCCAGGCTTCGCTCATCGTAGGGGCTGCCTTGGCCGGGGTAGTTGTACATGCCGGTGGTGTGGGCCAGGGTGTCGGTGGTGGCCAGGTCATAGCTGTCGGAGCCATCCATCTTCTTCTCCCACCAGCGCAGCAGCTTGGCACAAACCAACGTCATGGTCAAATAGATGACCATGGTGATGGTGGCAGACTCAAAGTAGGTGTACAGTGCGCCGGCCACGCCCTTGTGGACGAAGAACAACTCCACCACACTGATGACGGACAGCACGCAGGTGTCCTTAATGTTGATAATCAGGTTGTTGCCGATCTGGGGCATGATGTTTCGCAGGGTCTGGGGCAGGATGACGGACATCATGGTTTGCACGTGGGTCATACCGATGGCCTTGGCACCCTCGGTCTGGCCGGGGTCCACGGACAGGATACCGCCCCGGACGGTCTCCGCCATGTAGGCGCCGGTGTTGATGGAGACGATGAAGAAGGCGGCGAACATGGTGCCCATGTAGATGTTGAACATCTGGGCAGCACCGTAGTAGATGAACACGGCCTGGATCATCATGGGGGTGCCGCGGAAGACCTCCACATAGATCCGCAGAAGGGCCTGGAAAAACCGTATCACGAAGCGCTTTGCGGGATTGTCCTTTTTGGAGACGGGGATGGTCTGCACGATGCCTGCGCCCAAGCCAATGACGCAGCCGACGGCGGTGGAGATGATGGCGATCAGTAGAGTGTTGCCAGCACCCTCCAGGTAGGAGGGGCCGTACTTGCCGATCAGGTAAAGGATACGCTCCCAGAAAGACATGCTGCCCACGGAGGTGCCCACAAGCTGGGTAATGGCGTCTTGGACGGATGCCCACATAGAGGCTCAGCTCCTTTTCTTAAAATATGGGATGACCGCGAAGGACGGCAGAGCCGTCCCTCGCGGTGAGAGAGGATGCGAAATCAAGTTTACTCGCTGAGGGGCTGAACGGAGATGGCCTCGTTCATCATGTTGGTGTAGTCCTCCTCAGTGAGGGTGGCCAGCACGCCGTTAATGGCGTCCAACAGCTCGGTGTTGCCCTTCTGAACGGAGATGCCGATGTTGATATCCTCGTCGGAGACCTCAAAGGCACCGTCAGTGCCGGTGAAGTCCAGCAGCTTCAGACCGGGGTTGGCGGCCACGGCGGCCAGGCCGGTGGGCTGGTCGGTGACGATGTAATCCACACGGCCGGAGGTCAGAGCCACGATCATAGCGGGAGCGGACTCCTGACCGGGCAGAATGTTGGCGTCGGGGATCTGGGGCAGGCAGTTGTCATACCAGATGGTGTTCAGCTGGCTGGTGCAGGTGCCGCCGGCCAGGTCGGCCACAGAGGCGGCATCGGCATAGGCACCATCCTCAGCCACCACGGTGACGATGGTGGCATAATAGTAAGGATCGGAGAAATCAACCATTTCCAGACGGTCGGAGGTGATGGACTGGCCGCAGATGCCGGCGTCCACGGTGCCGGACTGGATGGCGGGAATGATGGACTCCCAGTCACTCTTGACGATCTCCAGGTTCCAGCCCAGCTGCTCGCAAATATACTTGGCCATCATCACATCGTAGCCGTAAGCATAGTCAGAGGAGCCGGAGATGGGCACAGCGCCGTTGGAGTCATCGGACTGGGTCCAGTTATAGGGGGCGTAAGCACACTCCATAGCCACCCGCAGAGTGCGGGTCTCGGACGCGGCAGGGGCCTCGCTTTGGGCGGGCGCCTCCTCCTTGGAGCCGCAGGCGGCCAGGGAGAGGGTCATGGCCAGAGCCATGAGCAGAGACAAAAACTTCTTCATGATATTCACCTTTCCAACTTTTTGTTTTCACGGCGCGTACAGTCCCGCACCGCCGGGACAAAAATTGGACCGCTTTGTCAAGCGGTCCATGGAACATACGGAAAAGGGCCCGCAAGGGGCATTCCGAACAGCCATTGATAGCGCTTCACAAAAAACTCTGTGACAGTCCGGCAGATGTTTTCTGCCGGCCCAGCATGGAACAGCCAGGCCGCGTTCCCATACTTCGGCGGTGCTCCCTTTCTCTCTCCGGCGGCTGCCTGCCCTTGCCGGAGCGGTACTGATGAACCCCGCGCCTCTATCTCAGCGATTCAATTTTGAGGACATCCTATCACTCCCGGTGGACACTGTCAACCGCATTTCCCGGAGAAACGGCAATTTTTGTGTAAATCGCAGAGAAGGTTTCCGGGTAAAGAGGAATCGTTTATGATATAGTAATGATACCGGCTTGATAAGCAATTGACATAACAACAAAAAGTGAGTGATGCAAACGATGGAACTGTTCATTCTGGACTGGATCCAGACACATCTGCGCTGCGGCTTTCTGGACGCGGTATTGCCCATCATCAGCTGGACTGCCAACCACGGCGAGATCTGGATCTTGCTGGCGCTCGTCCTGGTTCTGCGGAAAAGCAGCCGCCGGCAGGGGTGGACCGTGGCATTGGCTCTGGTGCTGGACCTGATCTGCTGCAATCTGCTTTTAAAGCCCCTCATCGGCCGTGTCCGGCCCTTTGCCGTGAACCCGGCGGTGGAGCTGCTCATCCCGCCGCCGCTGGACGCCTCTTTTCCCTCCGGTCATACGGCGGCGTCCTTCGCGGCGGTGTTTGCCCTGCGGGGAAGCGGCAGCCAATTGTGGAAGCCCGCTCTGGCGGTGGCCGTCCTGATCGCCTTCTCCCGGCTGTACCTGTACGTTCACTGGCCCAGCGACGTACTGGGCGGGGCGCTGTTGGGGGCGTTTCTGGGCTGGACCGCCGCCCGGGCAGCGGCCCAGGCATATGCCGGGCTGGAAAAAAGATGAAACGGCAGAAGGGGGCCCCTCCTGCCGTTTTCGTCATTTGCTCCAGTGCTTCAGCTTCGGCAGGACGGCGGTAAAGTAGGCCCGGGCCTGCTCCGGCGGGAAATGCTCACCGGACATGTGGCCCACTAGAAATTCCAGCAGCTGCTCCATGTTCCCGTAGGTGAATTTCCCGTCGGCGTAGCACCACTTGCAGTACTCCTCGTTGAAGCTGCCGTCTGTCTCCCGGCTGAGTTGGCCGTCGTCAGTGAGGGGCATTCCGCAGCACTGGCAGACCAACTGCCGGGGGCTGCCCAACAGCGTATTGATGGAAACACCGAACAGTGAAGACATTCGCCGCAGTGTATCGGTGTTAGGCATTGTTTCGCCGTTTTCCCAGCGGGAAACAGCCTGCCGGGTGACGAACAGGCGTTCCGCCAGTGCCTCCTGCGTCAAACCGTGCTTATCCCGCAGGGACTTCAAAACCTCGCAAGTCTCCATATCCGCATCCCCCAAAATCGTTGATACCGCCATGATAGCAGAAACCGGACCGGCAGGCAAGCAACCGGCTGTTGCGTCCCGGCTTTATGTGCGCGTCATACCATGCCGCGGAGCAGCCCCGGCAGAGGCGGTCGGAAAATCACCGGAGAGTTTTTCAACAACGCAAAGGGCAAAACAAAGGGCAAAGGGACCCGGTTCATCCAAATCTTGCGGAATGTGTAAATTTGGAGTATACTATTTTAACTATGTAAATCTCACCCCGCCAGGAGGAACAACCCATGAAGCTCATGGTCATTGACGGCAATTCCATCGTGAACCGGGCCTACTACGGCATCCGACCCCTTACCACCCGGGACGGGCTGTATACCCACGCCGTGTTCGGCTTTCTCACCACGCTGCTGCGGCTGAAAAGCGAGGAGGAGCCGGACGCCCTGTGTGTCACCTTCGATGTGCACGCCCCCACTTTCCGCCACGAGGCGTCAGAGGCCTATAAGGCCACTCGAAAGGGAATGCCGGAGGAGCTGCGGATGCAGATGCCGGTTTTGAAAGAGGTGCTGGACAGCCTGAATATTCCCCGGTATGAACTGGCGGGCTGGGAGGCCGACGATCTCATCGGTACCATCTCACGCAAGTGCGAATCCGCTGGATGGGAGTGCGTGGTGGTGACGGGGGACAAGGATTCCCTCCAACTCATTACGGACCATACGAAGGTGAAGCTGGTGTCCACCCGCATGGGCCAGACCACTACGAAGGATATGGACGAGGCTGCCTTTCAGGAGCAGTACGGCTTTGCTCCCATCCACATGATTGATCTGAAAGCCCTTATGGGCGATACCTCCGACAATATCCCTGGTGTCCCCGGCATCGGCGAAAAGACCGCCATGGCCCTGGTGCAGAAGTACGGCAGCATCGATGCCCTTTACGCGAAAATGCCGGATGTGGAGGCTAAGCCCGCCGCCCTGCGGAAGCTCCAGGAGGGGGAGGCCAGCGCTCGCCAGTCCTACTGGCTGGCCACCATTGTCACCGACGCGCCCCTGGATTTCCGGCCGGAGGACAATCTGGTGCGTGCCCCAGGCCCGGAGGCCTACGGTGTGTTTTTGAAGCTGGAATTCACGAAGCTCATCGACAAGTTCGGCCTGACTCCCGGTGAAGCGCCGGCTCCCGCGGCTCCAGCGGAAACGGCCGTCACCGTGGAGCAGGTGACGGCCCCCGCCCGGGCGGCGGAACTGCTGGAAAAGTGGCGAAAGGCGGATCATGTGACCGTCCTGGCCCTGCCGGACCTCACCGGTGTGGTGGCGGTCTGCGACAGCGAGGGAGCTACCCTTACAGCGGAGCTGTTTTTTGAAAAGTATCAGGGAGACTGGAACGGCCTTTTGAATGCGTTGTTCTCCACGGATATCCCCAAGGTGTCCCACAATGTGAAGGACCTGACCCGGCGGCTGCTGGAGAGTGGCCTCCGGGCGGAGGGCTTTATCTTTGACACGGCTCTGGCCGCTTATTTGCTGGACGCCACAGCGGGCAGCTACGACCTGGGGCGGCTGTTCGTGACTTATTACAATACGGAGCTGCCAAAGCCTGTTCACTTGGAGCCGGATGCGTTCTCTTTGCTGGGTGACAGCGCTGCGGCGGAAGCCGCTTTCGACAGCTATGCCGCAGCGGTGGACTGCCTGTACCATACGCTGCTGCCCAGACTGGAGGAAAAGCACCTTTTGGAACTGTTCGCCACGGCGGAGCTGCCCCTTTGCCGGGTGCTGGCGGAGATGGAACTGGCGGGCTGCCGGGTGGACGCC
This sequence comes from uncultured Dysosmobacter sp., assembly GCA_934590165.1. Lineage (GTDB taxonomy): Bacteria > Bacillota > Clostridia > Oscillospirales > Oscillospiraceae > Oscillibacter. The sequence goes on from CAKTOO010000023.1 coordinate 41,994, forward strand.
CGGGCCCTGACGGATTTTGGCAACGCCCTGACGGAGCGTATCCGGGAAAAGGAAGAAGCTATTTACGCCATGGCAGGGGAGACCTTCAACATCAACTCCCCCAAGCAGCTGGGGGAGATCCTGTTCGGCAAGCTGGGCCTGCCCCACGGCAAAAAGACCAAGACCGGCTGGTCCACCAACGCCGATGTGCTGGAAAAGCTTCGCTACGAGGCACCCATCGTGGACGCCGTGCTGGAATACCGCCAGTATGCCAAGCTGAAATCAACCTACGCTGATGGGCTTTTGAAGACCATTGACCCCGACGGCCGTATCCGCACCCGCTTCCAGATGACAGTGACGGCCACGGGCCGCCTTTCTTCCACGGAGCCGAACTTGCAGAATATCCCTACCCGCACGGACCTTGGCAGCGAGATCCGGCGGATGTTCGTGCCGGACGAGGGCTGTGTCCTGGTGGACGCGGACTACTCCCAAATCGAGCTGCGGCTCCTGGCCCACATCTCCGGGGACGAGGCCATGCGGGCGGCTTTCCGCTCCGGCGGCGATATCCACACCGCCACGGCGGCCCAGGTGTTCCATGTGGCCCCGGCGGACGTGACGCCGGAGATGCGCCGCAGCGCCAAGGCAGTGAATTTCGGCATCGTATACGGCATCTCCGCCTTTTCACTCAGCCAGGATATCGGCGTCACCGTGGCGGAGGCCAAGGCGTATATGGAGGCGTATTTCGCCACATTCCCCGGCGTGCGCAGCTATATGGACGCCGTGGTGGAAAAGGCCAGGGAGACGGGCTTTGTGGAGACTATTTTCCACCGGCGCCGGGACCTGCCGGAGTTGACCTCCTCCAACCACAACCTCCGCGCCTTCGGTGAGCGGGTGGCGCTGAACATGCCCATTCAGGGCACGGCGGCGGATATTATGAAGCTGGCCATGGTGGCGGCCCACAAACGGCTGAAGGCGGAGCTGCCGGAGGCCCGGCTGGTGCTCCAGGTCCACGATGAGCTCATCGTGGAGTGCCCGGAGACTCAGGCAGAAGCTGCCGCCCGGCTGCTGGAGGAGGAGATGGAGCACGTGGTGGAGCTGTCCGTTCCTCTGACCGCAGAGGCCCACTGGGGCAAAAACTGGCTGGAGGCCAAGGGATGAGGCTGCCGATACTGCTGCTGGGTGTTTTGTGCGGATCGCTGTCCGCCGTGTTCGTCCGGTGGTCCACGGCGCCGTCGTTGGTGCTGGCGCTGTACCGTATGGCCTTTTCCGTGGCGCTGCTTGCCCCGGTGGCCTGGCGCCGCAGAAAGGAACTGGCGGCGCTTTCAGGACGGGCGCGGCTGCTGTGCCTGGTAAGCGGCGCAGCTCTGGGACTGCATTTTGCCACATTTTTTCAGGCGGTGAAAACCACCTCTATCGCGGCTGCCGCGGTATTGGTGGACATGGAGGTGCTGTTCGTGGCCCTGGCCACGGTGGCGGTATTCCACAGGAAGCTGCCTTTGGCGGCGTGGCTTGCCATGGCTCTGGCTTTTGGCGGCGCGGTGGTCATGGCCCTGGCGGACTCCGGTGGAGGAAACAATGCCCTGAGCGGTGACTTGCTGGCGGTGCTGTCCGCCATGCTCATTGGCATCTACACGTTGGTCGGCTCCGTGTGCCGCAGGACCATGAGCACCACCGCCTATACCTGTTTGGTGTACACGGCGGCTCTGGGGACTCTTCTGGCCCTGGCTCTGGCCAGCGGGACGCCGCTGGCGGGCTATGGGGCGGAAAATGTGGCCACCGCCCTGGCCATGGCGGTGTTCTGCACCCTGCTGGGCCACAGCGTGTTCAGTTGGGCGCTGAAATATTTTCCGCCTTCCTTTGTCTCCACCGCCCGGCTGATGGACTGCGTGTTTTCCGCTGTCTGGGGCGCGCTGCTGTTTTCGGAGCTTCCCACGGCCCGGGCGGTGCTGGGCGGTGGGACTGTCATTTTGGGTGTCGTGCTGTATACCAGAAGCGAAGCGCGTGTGGAAAAGGGGGAGGCGTGATCATTGCGGGTCATCCGGGACGAGAGCGCCGTTGTTGCCGCGCTGAAAGAGCGGCTTCCCAAGGTGCGGCGGGAAAACAGCTACTGCCTGTGGTCATTGGAGGAGGCGGCTGTGATCGCGGCCGCCAACGAAGCCCTGGCGCCCTTGCTGGAGGAAGTGAAGCGGTCGCTGCCGCCGTTCCGGGAACGGACAGGCGCCCCGGCGGAGTGGGCGGAGCGCCTGCGGCAGCTCGAGAGATACGCCAAGGGCGAAAAGCCTGGCTTTTCCGGAAAGAAGCTGGCGCTGTCCGTGTTTCCAAAGGCATGTTACCGCTACCGGCACCAGGCTGGGAGCTGCTTTGGAATGGTTCGGAGGACGCCCTGCGGACACCGGTTGACGGTCACCTTTGATTCCGCGCCGCCGGCGCACTTTTGGCAGAGCGCCACCATTGCCCTGCCGGGTATGAAGTTCTGCTGCCCGCTGTACCGGGAGCAGATCTGCCGGGAAAACGAGGAGACGGTGCGGGCCTTCATGGAGCATTGCAGGTGCCTGGCGGAGCAGGCGGAGGCCTCGCTGGACCAGCCACTGTATGACTGCTTCGGCGCCAGCCCGGACTGGTGGCTGGCGGATCAGCGGCGGAATAGAACGCTTGGAAAGGAAGAAACATATGGAAGAAAACCGGATGCATGTGCGCATCGTTCCCATGAATGCCGACCATCTGGATGAGGTGGCGGAGCTGGAGCGCATCTGCTTTTCCACACCCTGGTCTCGGAACATGCTGGCGGAGGAGTTGGATAACGCCTGCTCCGCCTTCCTGGTGGCAGAGGATGATACGGGTAAGGTAGTGGGCTACGCCGGACTCCAGGTCATCCTGGACGAGGGCTACATCACCAATGTGGCCGTTCGGCCCGAGTGCCGCCGCAACGGTATTGCGGGAAAGCTTTTGCAGGTGTTCCTGGACTTTGGACAGGCCAACCATCTGGCGTTTTTGACGCTGGAGGTCCGGGCGTCCAACTACGACGCCATTGCCCTGTATGGAAGCCGCGGTTTCCGCAGCGTGGGCCGGCGGAAAAACTACTACGAACATCCCAAGGAGGATGCCATCATCATGACAAAGGAGTTTACGGAGGATGGAACTGCGGATCCCAACGCTTGAGCAGCTGCAAACCGTTTATGACAGCGCCATGAAGTCCGCCTTTCCGGCGGCGGAGCTGAAGCCCCTGAGTGCCATACAGCGGATGTGGCGGGAGGAGCGGTACAAGCCCTACTGCCTTTTTGACGGAGACGATATCGTGGGTGAGTGCTTTTTATGGCTGGGCCATCCCGGCTGGGCGTTGCTGGACTATTTGTGCGTGTCCCGCCGGGCCCGCAACGCCGGCCTTGGTGCCCTCATTCTGGCGAAGCTCCGGGAAGTGGAGCCAGGCACGGTAGTCTTCGGCGAGGCGGAGGCCCCGGAGCACGCTCCAGACCCAGCCATGGCAGAGCGGCGCCTGGGCTTTTACGCCCGAAATGGCCTGCAAACCGCCGGTTATGACACGGAGGTGTTCGGCGTCCACTACAAAACGCTGTATCTGGCGGACCACAAAGTGGAGGATGCGGCACTGATGACGGAGCATGATTTCGTCTACCGCAGCAGTTTCACACCGGAAAAGTATGCAAAATATGTCCACATCCCCTACGACCCGGCCAAGGCGCCTGGGGAACAGGTGGCCTGGGACCAATGAGAAAGAAGTGACAGATCCATGAAGATACTGGCTTTTGAATCCTCCTGCGACGAGACTGCCGTGGCAGTGGTGGAGGATGGACGGCGCATTTTGTCCAACGCCATCGCCTCCCAGGTGGATATCCATGCCCTGTACGGCGGCGTGGTGCCGGAGATCGCCTCCCGGAAACATGTGGAGGTTATCGCAGCTTTGACGGAGCAGGCTTTGCGGGAGGCCGGCTGTACCCGGCGGGACATCGATGCTGTGGCGGCTACCTATGCCCCCGGCCTCATCGGCGCGGTGCTGGTGGGCCTCAGCTTTGCAAAGTCCGTGGCCTATGCCCTCCGGGTGCCGCTGATCCCCGTCCATCATGTGCGTGGCCACATCGCCGCCAATTACCTGGCCTTTCCGGAGCTGGAGCCTCCGTTTCTGGCCCTGGCCATCTCCGGCGGCAATACCCTCATCGTGGATGTGCGGGATTACACGGACCTGCGTATTCTGGGTGCCACCCGGGATGACGCGGCTGGAGAGTGCTTCGACAAGGCGGCCCGGGTGCTGGGCCTGCCATACCCCGGCGGCGCCCCCATGGACAAGCTGGCACAGGGGAGCCGGGGCGGTGCGTACAAGCTGCCCCACGCCCAAGTGGACGGCGCGGAGCTGGATATGAGTTTTTCCGGCCTGAAAACAGCGGTGGTCAACCTGGGCCACCATGCCCAGCAGGTGGGGGAGGAACTGGACCGGGGGGCGCTGGCCAGGGATTTTGCCCAGGCGGTCAGTGATGAACTGGTGCCCCGGGCCATGAAGGCGGCGGCTCTGGCGGGCCGCACCGTTATTGCTGCTGCCGGCGGTGTGGCGGCCAACTCCATTATCCGGGCGGATTTGGAGCGCGCCTGTGAAAAGCAGGGCTGCCGGCTGTACCTGCCGCCGCTGAAGCTATGCGGCGACAACGCTGCCATGATCGGCGCCCAGGGATATTACGAGTATCTGGCAGGACATACGGCGGGAATGGACCTCAATGCCTACGCCACAATGGATATCTCAGACTGACAAAAAGCGGCTGCTCAGGCAGCCGCTTTTTGCATATTACCTCTTAAAAAATGAATGCAAAGGCTTTGAGCTTGCTTTTTTTGAAAGCACTTGAGAAAATGTTTGCAAAAAACTCCTTGTCCAGTAAAAAATAAAATGGGAAGTGGAGAAAATGAAGAAAATAAAAAAGTTATGTAAATTGAACGCAAAAGATAGAAGGTGTTGAAAATTAAAATACAGAAACTGTTAAAAAAACCCAATAACAGCTATAAACATTGAAAATAAAAGAAAAAATGAATGTGGAAAACTGTGTGGAGAATGTGAATAACTCGTGGTAGAGATAGTTTATAATTATCGTTATGTAAAATAAAAATAAAATAGGAACAAGAAAAAACTACCAAAAATTACAGAGGATCAGATAAAAATTGCCGAAATACAGCGACAATTTTTTTCGGTTTTTCCGCCAATGGCAGTCATTGTGGAGTTCGAAATAAAAAAGTGCCAGCATTTATTTTGCAGGAAAACTTGCAATAATACAAAATGTAATATACAAAAACAGGGGGAGAAGCTTTGCTGGAGAAAACTGAAAAGGGTGTTGACGCTGGGATAAAAATATGGTATTATGGTCGCTGTCAAAAATAAGAATGCTAGTGTAGCTCAGTCGGTAGAGCAGCTGATTCGTAATCAGCAGGTC
>CAKTOO010000024.1 GCA_934590165.1 uncultured Dysosmobacter sp.
TCGACTGATATTCAATCATTTTTTTGTGACTGGGGGTCAAGGGGTCGTGAGTTCAAGTCTCGCCACTCGGACCAAAATAGAGTATTCATGTCACAGTCAGTCATGGATACTCTATTTTTATATCCACATAGGCACAAAGAGAGGTGTTTTTATGCAGGCGATAGACAACGAATTCTTTGAAGCCTATAAACGTTTAGACCGCCTTTGCTCGGATATATACGGCTGCCGGAATGGAGTCAGCCAGTACATTGAGGATATGGAGCGGGTGTCTTATCAGGGACGGCTTGCAATTCCTTCGTGGGAGCAGGCATACAGGACGCTAAAACACCTTCGGTGGGTGCGCAATCAACTCGCACACGATTCAGAACAATTGCAACTCTGTGGAGAACGTGACATTCAGGACACAAGCAGCTTTTATGACGACATTATATTTGGGTGCGACCCGCTCACGCAGCTTCGCAGATACCAAGAAGACCATCTCGCCGTCAAAAAATCGGCGCAACGTGCGAAACCCGTAGCCATGCCAACTGTTTCCGGTCACTCTGATGCTGCTCGACAAACTCGCCGCACAGGTTGCTTTCCTGTGGCAATACTGCTCCTCGCCGGTGCTGCTGCCATAGTCATTTACTTTTTGGCATATTTACTGTAACTACTGCTGACACCAGCAAGCCGTTTGATATATCTGTGTTTTCTGAGATCCTATAATTACACTCCGACCATCGGTGAGTCCTTAAAGGACTCACCGATTTTTTATATAAATCGCTGATTTTGAATTATTTTTAATTTTGTTGCACGGAAACGTGCAACTTTTGTGATTTGGGGCCTGCATATAGAAGGACTTGTTCCTTACTATATACGGAAGGTTCCAATATGACCGAAGAAAACTATCATTATCGCACTAGTCAAACCCTGCTCCGTAATCAATTCCCCGGTAAAGGGAAATTGCAAATCCCCATGATTCCAAAGTTTCAGGAAAAGCCTGGTGACTTTGATGATCTCCTGTTGATCGGGTTTGATAAGACTCACCTGGAGGATCAAAACCACCTTAACCGCATGGTACATTTCTTCCTGTATGACTACCGCTTTGAGCGGGTATGGAAAAGCCCGGACAGCGACATTGAGAAGCTGTCTCGCTACCGGGCCGTACTTTCCCCTGATTTCAGTATGTATCTGGAAATGGCTCCAGTCATGCAAATATACAACGTGTTCCGCAACCGCTGGTGCGGCGCCTACTGGGCCTCCAAGGGAATCCGCGTTATTCCCACGGTAAACTGGGGCGATGACTCCACGTTTGATTTTTGCTTTGAGGGGATCGAAAAAGGCAGCGTTGTTGCTGTCTCCACCTATATGGCATCTGAGCATGATAACCGCTGCGACCAGAAAGAATGGTTCATGACCGGCTACAATGAACTGCTGCGGCGGATTGAACCGGAGAGAATTATCTGCTACAACACGCCATTTCCCGAAATGCAAGGCAACATTATATACGTGGATTATGAGCGCAGTTCCTGGAAGTACATGAACTATGAGCGGAGTTTTCAAAAGGATGACTTGGAGGCATTCAAAATCGGTGGCGCATATCAAAAACCTTGTGATACAATAGAGCCGTACCTGATTGGAAAAGGCGGTGAAAGCGCCTATGGCGGAGAAATCAAACCGGCAAAACCAGAGGATGAGCGATTTTGGGGAGAGCCGGGCGAAACAAAATATTCTTATACAGCAAAAGGAGAGCTTATTGAAACGCTGATTGGTTCTGACGGAAAAGCATATATGGAAATTCACCATACAAACCACGGTTTCCCCAAGTACCATGAAGTTCCACACCAACATAGCATCATTTGGGACCAGTCAGGCTTTCACTTCGGCAAAGAACAGACTGCCAAAAGCATTTTGTGCGGGAGGAATAAGAATATGGCAACATGGGTTGGCACAAACAGCTTTGAAGATAATCGGTTTAAAACGATCAGCGATTTTAAGCAGTGTATGCGGCGTGGCGGTGAAGTCCAGTTCGAGTGGAAAGGCGTGATGTACTGCTGCTTTGGCTGCATTTCCTCCACAGCAGATACAGCGCCCAAAATGGTGATTTGTCAGGCTGGCTCTGTGGAAGTTAACACTCGTACAGAGAAGTGGTGTGATACTGCCGACGAAATTCTGGAGTACATGGTTGGGGAAGATCGTCTGCGCGATGTAATCACCAAAGTGAAGGTGTGGGAACGGACGATTTAAAAGATAAAACCTCTTGCCTGCTGCTTGTAAACCATTGATTTTACTGGATTTCTTCAGATCCTTTAATAACACTCCGACCAGTTAAAGTCCTGAAGCCGTTTCGGTTTCAGGACTTTCTGTTTTTTCTTTTTAAGTCTTGATCCGAATCTGTAAAAGCTTTCGATGGAATCTCATTTTTGACCGGATCGCATTTTCATTTTTAAAAAAGCAAAAATCGCTGAAACGCCGACCATACCTGGAAAAGCACTCATATCCCCAACGGCTTTTTTCGCAATTTGTAATCAAATACATTTTTATAAGATTGCGAAACACATTTGTTATGAAGATTATTATTCTTTGTATATATGAATATGACAAAAGCAGAAATTACGCCGTAAATGTACATCTAAACTTTTTATTTTCTTTTTACAAACATTTTCATAGTCTCAAAATCAATTGATTGCCGTACAAGCTATTTTGTAACCAGCTGGACTCATTTGATTAAAATGCTATGCTGTCCAGAGGGATTGACATTCTGCTATCTCCGGCGTATACTTGTTTTAATTGAATCAGGATCTTCAGGGCGGGGTGCGATTCCCCACCGGTGGTAAAGCCCACAAGCCGCAAGGCATGATTCGGTGAAATTCCGAGGCCGACAGTACAGTCTGGATGGAAGAAGATCGTGTGAACGCAGGGAGTATCATACCTGTGCCCATGGTTTTGCTCTGGAATGTGTTTCATTCCGGAGCTTTTGTTTTTCCATGGGCGCGGGCCTCTTGCCGTACCGCGGTGCCTTGAACGGTCTGTTCAAGGCACTTTTTCTTTGGAGGTGAAATATGAACGATTTGGACTATATGCGCCTGGCCCTTGAACTGGCAGAGCGGGGCCGGGGATGGACAAGCCCAAATCCCATGGTGGGAGCCGTCATCGCCAAGAACGGACTTATCATCGGTGAGGGCTATCACCACCGCTGCGGCGGTCTCCATGCCGAGCGGGAGGCGTTTGCCGCCTGCACGGAATCCCCGTCGGGAGCCACCCTGTATGTGACGCTGGAGCCCTGCTGCCACCACGGCAGGCAGCCGCCCTGCACGGAGGCTATTCTGGAGGCTGGTATCTCCCGCGTGGTGGTTGGTTCCGGGGACCCCAATCCTCTTGTGGCGGGCAAAGGGCTGGACATTCTGCGCTCGCATGGCATCACGGTGGAGACCGGGGTCCTGCAGGCGGAATGTGACGCCCTGAATGACGTCTTTTTTCACTACATCCGCACGAAGCGACCCTATGTGGTGATGAAATACGCCATGACATTAGACGGCAAAATCGCCACCCGCACCGGAGCTTCCCAGTGGATCACTGGCGAAGCCGCCCGGCGGCAGGTTCACCGGGACCGCCACCGCTACACCGCCATCATGGCGGGCGTAGGGACTGTGATGGCCGACGACCCACTGTTGACCTGCCGGATGGAGGGCGGCAGAAACCCCGTCCGGGTCATCTGCGACACCCACCTGCGGACGCCGCTGGACAGCCAAATCGTCCGCACCGCCCGGGAGGTCCCCACAATTCTGGCGGCGGGGGAAGCTTCCTCTGACCGAGCCGCGCCTTATCGGGACGCGGGCTGTCAGGTCTGGACCCTGCCGGAAAAGGACGGTCATGTGGACCTCTCCGCCCTGATGGGGCGGCTGGGCGCCGCGGAAATTGACAGTGTGCTGCTGGAAGGCGGCGGCACACTGAACTGGGCGGTGCTGGAAAGCAGCCTTGTCCAACGGGTCCAGGCCTACATTGCCCCCAAGCTGTTCGGCGGTGCGGCGGCGAAGTCCCCGGTAGCGGGACTGGGCGTGGAGCTTCCAGACCAGGCGGTGGGGCTGAAAAACATCACCGTCACCCAGATTGGGGAGGACTTTTTACTGGAAGGCGAGGTGGATACGGATGTTCACGGGAATCGTTGAGGAGATGGGCACCATCCGCTCCATTCGGCGGGGCGCCCACTCGGCAGTGCTGTCCATCGGCGCCGAGCTGGTGTTATCGGATTTGAAAATCGGCGACAGCGTGGCGGTGAACGGCGTGTGCCTGACCGCCACCGGCAAGGACAGCGGCGGCTTTACCGCCGACATCATGCATGAGACATTGAACCGCTCCTCCCTGGGCGCTCTGGTGCCGGGGAGCCGGGTGAATCTGGAGCGGGCCATGGCGGCGGACGGCCGGTTCGGCGGTCATATCGTCTCCGGCCACATCGACGGCACCGGAACCATCGCGGCCCTGCGGAAGGACGACAACGCTGTCTGGTACACCATTCAGGCAGCCCCTTCCCTGCTGCGGTACATCGTGGAGAAAGGCTCCATCACCATCGACGGCATCAGCCTGACGGTGGCGTCTGTGGAGCCGGACCGCTTTTCCGTTTCTATCATCCCCCATACCGCTGCGGTCACCATCCTGGGCCAAAAGCGGGCAAGAGATATCGTAAACCTGGAGACGGACATCATCGGCAAATATGTGGAGAAGCTGCTGCAGCCCCGGGAGGAACAGCCCAGGTCCGGCGGCATCTCCCTGGAATTTCTGGCGAGCAACGGATTTTAAGGAGGAAGCAACATGGAACAGACTTATTGCACCGTGGAGGAAGCACTGGAGGAACTGCGGGCGGGCCGCATCATCATCACCATCGACGACCCAGACCGGGAGAATGAGGGCGACCTGATCTGCGCCGCCCAGTTCGCCACCACGGAGAACGTGAACTTCATGGCCACCCACGCCAAGGGTCTTATCTGCACCCCCATGAGCGAGGAGGTTGCCGCCCGTCTGGGTCTGGAGCAGATGGTGAAGGTCAACACCGACAACCACTGCACCGCCTTCACCGTATCCATCGACCATGTAGACACTACCACCGGCATCTCTGCCGCCGAGCGGGGCTACACCTGCCGCAAGTGCGTGGACCCGGCTACCAAACCGGAAAACCTGCGGCGTCCCGGCCATGTGTTCCCATTGGTTGCACGGCGGGGCGGTGTACTGACCCGCAACGGCCACACCGAGGCCACGGTGGACCTGTGCCGTCTGGCAGGACTGCACCAGTGCGGATTGTGCTGCGAGATCTTGCGGGAGGACGGAACTATGATGCGCACCACCGAGCTGCTGGAAAAGGCGCAGGAATGGGGGCTGAAAGTCATCACCATCAAGGCCCTTCAGGACTACTGTCGCCGCCACGACAAGCATGTGGTGCGGGAAGCCTCAGCCAAAATGCCCACCCGCTTCGGCGACTTCCAGATTTACGGCTACGTCAACGACCTGACCGGCGAGCACCATGTGGCGCTGGTAAAGGGCGACATCGGCGATGGCCGGGAGGTTCTCTGCCGGGTCCACTCCGAGTGTCTCACCGGCGACGTGTTCGGCTCCCGCCGCTGCGACTGCGGCGACCAGCTGGCCGCCGCCATGCGGCAGATTGAGCGGGAAGGCCGGGGCATCCTGCTCTACATGCGGCAGGAGGGCCGGGGGATCGGCCTCATCAACAAGCTGAAGGCCTACGCTCTGCAGGAGCAGGGGCTGGACACCGTGGACGCCAATGTGCAGCTGGGCTTCGCCCCGGACCTGCGGGAGTACTGGACCGGCGCTCAGATCCTCCGGGACCTGGGGGTGCGGACCATGCGGCTTTTGACCAACAACCCGGACAAGGTCTACCAGCTCTCCGACTTTGGTCTGGAGATCGTGGAGCGGGTGCCTATCCAGATGGCCGCCACCGCGGAGGATCTGTTCTACCTGCGGACCAAGCAGCAGCGGATGGGCCATCTGCTGGATTACTAATCTGAATCTAAAATTAATTTACAGGAGGAAATCGTTATGAAAATATTTGAAGGACAACTGGTATCCGAAGGCATCAAGGTGGGCATCGTCTGCGCCCGGTTCAACGAATTCATTGTCTCCAAGCTGCTGAGCGGCTGCGAGGACGTCCTTCTGCGTCACGGCGTTCAACCGGATGACATCGCTGTAGCTTGGGTCCCTGGCGCTTTTGAGATTCCTCTCATTGCCTCTAAGATGGCAAAAAGCGGTAAGTATGACGCCGTCATCGCTCTGGGAGCCGTCATCCGCGGCTCCACCAGCCACTACGACTATGTGTGCAGCGAGGTGTCCAAAGGTGTCGCCAATGTGGCGCTGAACAGCGACATCCCTGTCATGTTCGGCGTCCTGACCACCGACACCATTGAGCAGGCCATCGAGCGGGCAGGCACCAAGGCCGGCAACAAGGGTGCGGACTGCGCCCAGGGCGCCATTGAGATGGTCAATCTCATCCGGGCGCTGGAGGCATAAAACAAGGGGACCAGCCGCGTCTCTGCGATACTTGAGTCTCCGACCCAAACCATGACCCATAAGCGGAAACGAGTGGAAAGGATTAGACAGTACCGGACAGGATTTCCCCTGCCCGGTACTGATTTTTGCGGTTTTTTTGTGTTTTTCGGATGTACAAGTTTCGGTTGATTTTTGGGCACATCTCACATCGCCTGGCTGATGACGTTCCCGATGGTGTCCGCTGCATCCCGCTTCATCTCCGCCGTGACATGGGTGTAGGTACTAAGGGTAAATCCTGCTGAGTAGTGCCCTGGGGCGCCCGATAGCGTTCAGACATCTACGCCGTTCTTCAGAGATAACGTTGCGAAAGTGTGGCAAAATCATGGAACTCGATTCCTGATATTTTCTGACCTCAATAGCTAGTTCTCAAGGTTTTCCCAGTTGTTATCTCCACGCCAGTCTCCGTCATAATTAAATGCCGTGGGGATATCTGCGCGAGTTAGATATGTTTCGTTCACATCTTGATAAATGGTGGGAGCCCAATGTTCTGCCAAATCACGATATTGCTCAGAGGGCATCGCCGTTGGAATCTCATCGCTTACAGCAGCAGGTATCAAGCACATCATGCACACAATAAGGGTAAGTACGAAAGAGCATACTCGCTTCATTATAACCCTCCCTTTCTAATAATCCCATTTTACTCCTTCAAAACAAAATGCACAGAGGGGTGATTGGGTACGCAAACGCTATCCTTTTTCACAGCATCCGTCACATAGAGTGCACATTTTCTGGCCCGAATTGCCTCTATCGCAATGGAGGAGGGGCAGTCATCCGTACGTGTATTGGACACAGAGATCACCGCGTGCTGCGGAGCCAGCATATCCAGCAGTTTTGGTGTAATGGAATCCTTATGACCATGGTGGGGCAGCTTCATGATGGTGCAAGGCGAGAGGTCATGTTTCTCCCAGCAGGCCGCATAAACATCTCCCGGCAGCTCCACAGAGGTATCCCCACAATTCAGGCGCATCCGGATGCTGGTGTTGTTGATGAAATGGTCCAGCTCATCCAGCTCCTTGTCACTGGGGTTTCCCTCCAACACGCTTTGCCAGATCTCCGACTGACGCCGGAACAGCTCCCGGTCCTCCAGGTAGACCTCTGTGCCAAGGGAAGCTGTTAAACCAGCCGACGGAAGGGACTGTTCAATCAGGCGGATTGCCGTATTTTGCGCTTCCAAGGTCTTCAATGCCAACAGGTAGATATTCAGAGATTCCAACAGACACCGCGAACCGGCGGAAAAGCCTTTCTCCACCCTCACACGGCCGCCCCAGTGTTCATGCGGCGGCAGATAGCTGCACCAGAACTCCCGGACATTGACGGTCCTCAGCAATTCCGTCAGTCCTCCACTGTGATCCCGGTGCAAATGGGTCAGCACCAGCAGATCCAAGGTATGAATGCCCTCCCGCCGGAGAAATTCCGCCGCGGAGATACGCTTGGACTCCGGGCCACCGTCGCCTACGGTGATGTCTCCGCAGTCCACCAGCATGGAAAACGCCGCACCGGTGTCCCGAATCAAAATGGCATCTCCATAACCGACATTGATAAAATCAAGAGTCAGCATCGGTACCACCGTCCTTCAAAATGTGGAGCTTATGCGTATCCAAGCACAGTTTCACATGTCCAGAACGGGCGCCGGTCAGGTCCACATTGGCGTCGTCGATGACAAAGGTCTCCTGACCAACCCGCACCCAATAGCGGATCATCCGGCCCAGGAAACTGTAATTCTCGATGACGCCGTCCAGCACCGCACCTTCGGGAAGGGGCTCCCCTTCAGAAGCCAGATGGATGCACTCCGGGCGGACCACCAGGGTAATCTCCTCTCCGGCGGAGGCCGGGACTTCCGTGGGGACCCGCAGCGTCATGCCGCAGTGCTCCACGGTCAACGCATTTCCGTCGGTCTCCAGAACCCTGGAATCCAGGAAGTTGACCGTGCCTACAAAGTCCGCAACAAAGCGGTTTGCTGGGCGGAAGTAAATCTCCCACGGCGTACCGACTTGCTCCACACGGCCCTTACGCATGACCGCGATGATATCGGACATGGACAGGGCCTCGTCCTGGTCATGGGTCACATAGATAGCCGTGATACCTAATTTCCTCTGAATCTGCCGCAGTTCCGTGCGCACATCCACACGGAGCTTGGCATCCAGGTTGGACAACGGCTCGTCCAGCAGCAGAATCTCCTGTCCCATGACCAACGCCCGGGCAAAGGCCACCCGCTGTTGCTGTCCGCCGGACATCTCCTTGGGGAACCGCTTTTCCAGCCCCGTCAGGTTAAACATTTCCAGCATCTCCGCCACCCGGCGGTCCATCTCCTCCTTTGGTGTCTTGGTCAACTTCAGTCCGTATGCGATGTTCTCATACACGGTCATGTGGGGAAACAGGGCGTATTCCTGGAACACCAGTGGCGTATTGCGCTTAAAGGGCGGCAGACCATTCATCCGCTTGCCGCCCACCAGCACGTCGCCCTCCTCCGGTTCGGAGAAGCCCGCCAGCTGGCGCATCAGGGTGGTTTTTCCGCAGCCAGAGGGCCCCAGCAGCGTCACGAAGGAACCCTTGGGGATCTCCAAAGAGACATGGTCCAGGGCTGTAAAGTCGCCAAACCGCTTGACGACGTTCTTAAATTCAATATAAGCAGCCATATTGCTTCCCTCCTCGTTACAATTCCAGTTTGATGCCCTGCTTACCAAGGACCCACTGCGCCAGCTTCAGCACAGTAAAGGCGATGGTGATCAGGACAATGGTAAAGGCGGCAGCTTCACCGTACTGGCCGCTCTGCACCAGCACCATCACGGAGATCGTGCCCACCGTGGTCTCCGGCGCATACAGGAAGATCACCACGCTCAGACAGGTTACGGAACGCAGGAAAGACAGCACGAAGCTGGACATGAAGGGGGCTTTCAGCAGGGGGATGATCACATCCTTAAAGGAGCGGAAGCTGTTGGCGCCCAGGTTCAGCGCTGCGTCCTCCACCGACGCACCGATTTGCTGCAGGCCGGCTGTGGCGGAGCTGTAACAGGTTGGAATATTCCAGAACAGCAGTGCCAGGACCATGATGAGGAAGGTACCGGTCAGCTCCAGAGGCTTGGTGTTGAAGGCCATGACAAAGCCGATGCCCAGGAACATGCCAGGGATGGCGCCGGGCAGGATGCCCAGGAAGTCCAGGAACTTGTTGATGCCCACCTGCTTCTTCTGCACGATGTAGGCCAGCACCATAGCCAGGAACGCCGCGCCCAGAGAGGCCATGAAGGCATAGCGGATGGAGTTCCAGATCTGCTTGCCCTTGAGGAACACATACTGGAGATTCTCCAGCGTCAGGGACCAGTCGTACCCCCAGGTCTTGGTAAAGGCGCCATAGAACAGTGTGCCGTAGACCAGCAGGATAAACAGGGACATGAACATGGTCAAGGTGAACAGCCCCCACTTCACCCACTTGGGCACCGGGAAGGGGTTCAGGGATATTTCTTTGCCGGTGATGGTAACATAGGAACGCCTCCCCACCCAGAAACGCTGCACCATGAACAAAATCACCGCCGGGATCAGCAGGGCCACTGCCAGAACGGAGGCGGTCTTCATATCGTACCAGCCGGAAATCTGCATGTACGCCTCCGTGGGCAGCAGTGCCAGATCGCCGCCGATCATCTGGGGATTACCGAAGTCGGTCAGCACGTTGCAGGCCGCCACCAGCGCGCCGCCGGCTACACCGGGCCGGCACAGGGGCCAAAACACATCCCGGAACACCTGCCAGCGGGTGGCGCCCATGTTATACGCCGCATATTCCAGATTCGTGGAGATGGAGCGGATCACGCCATAAATGACAGAATAGGCATATGGAAAGAAAGTAACTGTCTGCACGATCCAAAGGCCGAACCAGCCGTAGATGTCCACATGCAGGCCCAGAAGCTGCTTGGTCACGATACCCTGGACGCCGAACAGTAGGATATAGCTGAGGGCTACAATAAACGGTGGGGAGACAATGGGGAGCAGCGTCACAAATTTGAACAGGCCCTTGCAGGGCACATCCAGACGTGCGATGACATAGGCAAAGAGAAATGCCACAGCAGTGCAGGAAATGGTGGAGATCAGTGTCATGAACAAGCTGTTTTTGATTGCCTTGAACCAGCGAATCTTGGTAAACAGCTTCATGTAGTCCGCCGCGCCGGGGAAGATAATCACGCGGATGACCGGGTATACCACAAAAAATCCGACAAATAAAATGATGGCCAGGATCGCCAGCAGGAGCAGCGGCTCGTTTTTCAGCCGTTTCATCTCTTTGACTGCTTCCCGGGCGGAAGTTCGTGCTACCATTTGGGGTCACTCCTTTCGGTGTCGAGAAAGCGCCTGCCTGCTGCGGCAGGCAGGCGCTTAAATTGCCGGGATTATCGTTTGGAGGTGATCTCAGCCTCGAACTTCTCCAGGACAGCTTCCTTCATGGAGGATGCCTTGGCACGGTCATAGTTCACCAGATCCACTTCGCTCAGAGCAGGCAAGCCCTTGGGGGCGGCCACATCGTCCCGGACGGGATAGCGGTAGGAGGTGGCAACGCTCAGCTCCTGGGCTTCCTTGGTCAGCAACCAGTCGATAAAGACCTTGGCGTTTTCGGTGTTGGGGCCGCCCTTGACGATGGCGGAGCCGCCGATCTCGTAAGCAGTCTGTTTGGGGATGATGAGCTTCAGGGGATAGCCCTCCTGCTGGGTCTTGAAGCTGTCATGGCCCCAGGCGATGGAGGCAATGAACTCACCGGTGGCAACGGGGCTGATGACGTCTCCGGCGCCCTTGTAGTAATGATGTACGTTCTTATCCAAAGCCTTCAGGTAATCCCAGGCACCATCCTCGCCCAGGCGGAAGATCTGGCAGGCGGTGGCAATGTAGGCGCCGCCCGCGGTGGTAGGATTGGCCCAAACGAACACGTCCTTATAGGCGGGGTCCAGCAGGTCGTCCCAGGTCTCGGGCATCTTCACGCCCTTGGGCGCCAGCTCTTTCTCGAAACGCTCCTCGTTGACGATGATGCTCAGAACGCCCATGTACCAGCCCTGCCAGAGGTGGTTGGGGTCATTGAATCGCTCGTCCAGGTCGTCGTTGTTGGGGGAGTCATAGGCCTCAAAAGCACCTGCGTCGGACAGGGAGCCGTACAGGTCCACGGAGCCGCCCACCAGAATGTCCGCCTTAGGGCTGCCCATTTCCGCCTGCACACGGGCCACGGCGTCGCCGCCACCCAGGGAGATGTATTCGATCTCAATGCCGGTATCCTGCTTGAATTGCTTGGCAATGGCAATGGTATTGTCTTCGTTCAGTGCGGAGTAAACCACAAGCTTGCCGCCGGTCTTGGTCTCTTCGGCGGGCTGTTCCGTTTTCTCGGTTTCTTTCTCGGGAGCGGGTTCTTCCTTACCACCGCCGCAGGCTGCTAGGGACAGGACCATTGCCAGCGCCAGCATCAGGCTCAGAAGCTTCTTCATATGACACAACTCCTTTTCATCAACAAAATATTTGAGGGTTCCGTTCCTCTATGGTTTCACTGTAAATCAAAAATTGGTACGTGTCAATTTATTTTTCGATTTTTTACATAGGCCGCACAATATTTTAACACATCGTCTGTTTTATTCTTCTATTTTTATACAATTTAAACATAAAAAAATAAATGAATTTTGTCTTGTCAAGTTATTTCCACCATAGTACAATAAAATAAAATTGCAGTGGGAGGGATGCAGATGCCTACCATCAAGGATATAGCCCGGGAAGCAGGCGTCTCCCATGGCACGGTATCCAATGTCATCAATGGCCGAGGGAATGTCAGCGTGGAAAAAATTCAGTTGGTCTGGCAGGCGGCAGAAAAGCTGGGCTACAAAGTAAACACAAAAGCCCAGAGCCTGCGCCAGGGTAAGGACCGGGCTATCGCTGTCCTGCTGCCCGGTATTGAGGACGCCCGGTATGCCGCCATGTACGAGGTTTTTCAAAGCGAATTTGTGCAGCGGGGCTACTCCGTGCAACTCTACTCCACCCGCTCCATGGAGACTACGGAACAGGCCATGCTGTCTGACGCGCTGAACGCCCGGGTCAGTGCGGTCATCACCAGCTCCTGCCTGCCGGATGCCGTCAACCGGTATCGGGCTGAGACCGCAGACCTTCCGTTGGTGTTCCTTCAGCGGTCCGGGCCCGCATATACGGATGTGATGTATGCCGATTTTGACCCGGAGCGGGCGGGACAGGAAATCGGTCAGTACCTTCGGCAGCACCGTGCCGGCAGGATCGGTCTTTTTACGGAAACATCCTCTATGACGGACGCATCCCTGTTTCTCCAGGGCTTTCAGGCTGTCTATCCTGCTGATGACCTGTCCGTCACTGTCATAGGCTGCCCAAACCACCAAATCGACCTGCGGGCTTTTGAGTTCTTTGATCCGGACACCGCATACGACTATATCATCTGCACAGACTCCCGGCGGGAAGCCGCTCTGCGGGCAGCATCCGCCTACGCCAGCCGTCAGGCCTGCCCCCGCTTTATTACCCAATCCATCCGCTCCGCTGTGACAGACCCCAACGCGCTGGTCTACGAGCTGGACTATAAGCGGCTAGCACACCGGATCGTCAAGACCCTTTGCAACCGCTTAGATGAGAAAGCGTCTCTTCCTCCGCAGCTCCATATGGAAAACAACGGTTTCCGTACCCCCGTTTCTACCCCGGCGCTGTCTGAGCAGTGTCTGCGGATGCTGACTATGGCCTCTCCTTCCACAGCAGCCCTGTCTTATCTGCTGCCTCATCTGGAAAAAAGCACGGGTATCCATTTGGAGCTGACGGTCCTTCCGTCTCTGCGGGATGTCTATGATGTGCTCCAGACACCCGCCCGCAGCCGGTATGACCTGATCCGGATGGACGTCGCCTGGATGGATGAGCTGGCGGAGCGGCTGTTCCGTCCGTTGGATCAGATTCCCTTTAACTGGGACAGCCTGCTGTCGAAGGTAATCCCGGAGTTGGGCGAGAACTATACGACCTCCCGCGGTACACGGTACTGTGTCCCCTACGACCCCAGTACGCAGCTAATGTTCTACCGCCGGGACTTGTTTACCGATCCCACCTATAAGCGCATGTACTTCGAGACCTTCCGCAAAGAACTGGAAGTGCCCCAAACCTTCGAGGAATACAACCGCATTGCCGCGTTTTTTACCCGCAGCCAAAACCCGGGCTCCCCTGTGCAGTACGGTTCGGCTGTTGCGGTGGGCAATGTGGTCACAAGCCCCAGTGAATTTATGCCCCGCCTGTTTGAAGCCGGCGGTGATCTGCTGGACAGTCGCGGACGCATCACTATCAACGCACCGGAAGCTCTGTCCGCACTGAAAAACTATCAGCAGACCTACGCCTGTTCGGACCGCACCATCCATGATGTCTGGAAAAACGTGCTGGAGGGTTTTGCCGACGGTTCCGCCGCCATGACTGTGGTCTTCATCAACTATGCCTCCCACATTCTGAACTCCAAGATGTCCAGCATCACCGGAAAACTGGGATTTGCGCCGGTCCCCGGCGGCATTCCCCTTCTGGGCGGTGGTGTGGTGGGCATCACCCGGGACTGCGCGCACCCGGAGACCGCCTGTGCTTTCCTATCATGGCTGTATTCAGACTTGGTGGCTCCTGTCTTCACTACTCTTGGCGGTCTCTCTCCCTGCCGCTCTGCCTACGGGAACCGGGATATCAACGAGCGGTATCCCTGGCTCTCGACGGCACGCCGTAGCTTCCCCCGCGCTCATCGCCGCGGGAACAGCAGCTATTACAGCAATTTCAGTGAACTTCAGTTGGAAAACATCATTGCTTCTTGCGTACAGAAAACGCTTCTGGGCGTCATCGGTGCCGAAGACGCCTTGCAGCAGGCACAGGTAAGCTGTGAATCTTATTTCCATCCCAGTTTATAGGTCTACTCTCCTTATTTCAGTCGTAACAAAAGTCAAGTAGAAATTTCAAGGCTAAGATGATGACTTGAATCGTAAAGAGGCCTATTACCAGAAAGTGCCCGGTGGAA
This sequence comes from uncultured Dysosmobacter sp., assembly GCA_934590165.1. GTDB lineage: Bacteria > Bacillota > Clostridia > Oscillospirales > Oscillospiraceae > Oscillibacter. The sequence continues at coordinate 14,534 of CAKTOO010000024.1, forward strand.
TCCATTTTCGGGATTCTACCGGGCACTTGTAATATTTCAGTGTTCCATCTTTGATGTTCACAGCAAAACCTCCTCTGTAAAAATAGCGAGGAGAATGCAGTGACTGAACCGCCAAGCAATTAACAGATGTTAAAACAATCCTTAGCGTGCGGGCTCCGAGCGCCACTTATTTGTGCTTGAAAAGGCGATTCCAGCACTGATTGCCATACTGTTTTGAGTTCTTGATACAATCTACGACTCACATCACCGTGCGTTGTAGTGTGCATTCCCCTCAAACTAATTCTACAAGAAAGGCGGCTGTTTGTCTGCGCTCTTTCTTTCCTATTTGTGCGGACTCAAAGCGGCCGAATGGTTGATTGCCATGTCTGTTCTGGTGCTGAATCTCCGTAAGATTCAGTGCACCGTTTTCCAACTGCTTGCGTATTTGCGGGCTATTTTCTCACTCCAGGAAAAATGGGCCATTGTTCAGTAGTCATTATCATAGAACAGCGTCCGGCCCGGCAATACTGCCGGACCGGATTTTTTGTGTACCAAGGGCTTTGACAGCTATGGGCATCAATTCCGATTCGAGTAGCTTTGCTGCCCAGTTAAAGGCTCTGTGAAGCATAATAATCTGAATCTGTATATTGGATACTACCGTTAGACTTTCCATGTGGAATTCAGGAAATTCGCGCCGATACGGACCACATTCGCAGTATTATGGGCGCTCCGCCGCAGGTACGTCTGACAAAAGTCATTCCATAACAGCTCAACATCATTGCGTAAATATAGCGCAGCCATTGAGGAATAGAGTTTTCTCTATTCCTCAATGGCTGCAATGGCTGCGCTTTTGACTTAACTGAATGGTTTTATCGGCTTAAGTCTGAATTACAGAATGGCAGGGGGCCTGTTGCCCTTTTCTCAAAAAACATTATAATAGAGGTATGAAAATCACTTCAGAGGTGGCCCATGAAGTTTATCCATCTATCCGACCTGCACATCGGCAAGCGGGTCAATGAAATCTCCATGCTGGACGATCAGGCTTACATTCTGACCCAGATCATCCGCATCATTGAGGAGGAACAGCCCAATGCGGTGGTCATCGCCGGCGATGTCTACGACAAGTCCGTTCCTCCCGCTGAGGCGGTAACGCTGTTTGACGAGTTCCTCTGCCGCCTGGCAAAGCGCAGCCTTCCTGTTCTCATCATCAGCGGCAACCACGACTCTCCGGAGCGGCTGGCCTTCGGGGGGCGGCTCATGGAGGGGGCGGGCATTCACCTCTCCCCTGTCTATGACGGCAAGGTGAAACCGGTCACCCTCTCCGACCAGTACGGGGACGTCCGCTTCTGGCTGCTGCCCTTTGTGAAGCCCATCCATGTGAAGCGGTATTTCCCCGACGCGGGTATTGAAAGCTACACCGATGCCGTCCGGGCAGCCATTGCGCACATGGGAGCAGACTTCACCGGCCGGAACGTGCTGGTGACCCACCAGTTCGTCACCGGCGCCGCCACCTGCGAGTCCGAGGAGATCAGTGTGGGCGGCAGCGACAATGTGGACGCCTCCGTGTTTGAGGGGTTCGACTATGTGGCCCTGGGCCACATTCACGGTCCCCAGAACATCGGCTCCAACCGCGTCCGCTACTGCGGCACGCCTTTGAAATACTCTTTCTCCGAAGCCGCCCACTACAAGAGCGTGACGGTAGTGGAGCTGGGAGAGAAGGGTGACCTGCGGCTGCACACCGCCCCCCTGACGCCCCGGCACGACCTGTGGGAGATTCGGGGCACCTTCGCGGAGCTGACGGACAAGGCCTTCTATTCTGCCATCAATACAGAGGATTATCTCCACATCATCCTCACCGACGAGGAGGATGTGGCGGAGGCCGTGGGACGGCTGCGGGCGATCTATCCAAACCTTATGAAGCTCAGCTACGACAACACCCGCACCCGCGTTGACCGAGTGGTGGACGGAGCGGAAAATGTGAAGAACAAGTCGCCTCTGGAGCTGTTTGAGGAACTTTACGCGCTGCAGAACAACCAGCCCATGAGCGAGGTGCAGAAAGCCTTTACCCGGGAGTTGATTGAGTCCATTCAGGAGGGGAACGTATGAGACCGCTGAAACTGACCATTGCCGGCTTCGGCCCCTACGCGGGAACGCAGGAGCTGGATTTTGAATTGCTGGGGCGCAGCGGCCTGTATCTCATCACCGGCGATACCGGTGCCGGAAAGACCACCATTTTCGACGCCATCACCTTCGCCCTGTTCGGAGAGGCCAGCGGCGGTGACCGCAGCACGGATATGCTGCGCTCCAAATACACCAAAGACGCGGACCCCACATTTGTGGAGCTGACCTTTGCTTACGGCGGCAAGGAGTACACCGTCCGCCGGAACCCCGAATACGAGCGTGCCAAGACAAAAGGCACCGGCACCACCAAACAGCTGGCCAGTGCCCAGCTCACCTATCCGGATGGCCATTCCGTCACCAAAACGAAAGAGGTAGATCAGGCGGTCCGGGACATCATCGGGCTGACCCGGGAGCAGTTTTCCCAGGTGGCCATGATCTCCCAGGGGGACTTCCGCAAGCTGCTGCAGGCGGACACCAAGGAGCGGCAGAATATCTTCCGGGACATCTTCGGCACGGGGCTATACGTGACCTTGCAGGAGCAACTGAAAGCCCGGGCCGCGGAGCTGAAAGCCCAGCGGGAGCAGGCGGACCTCAGCATTCGACAGTATGTGGAGGGCATCGCCTGCCATGAGGACTCCATTCTGGCCGCTGATGTGAAAAAATCCAAGGAGAGAGGCCTGCCCATCGGAGAGATTCAGGACCTTCTGGAGCAGCTTTTAAAAGAAGACAGTGCCGCCCAGGAGACCCTGAGCGAGCAGCTCTCCGAACTGGACAGGCAGCTGGAAACAGTGGTGGCGCAGCTTACGAAAGCCGCGGCGTATCAGTCTGCGAAGCGGTCCCTGGCCGAAAAAACCGCCCAAGAGACAGAGAAGGCAGCATCTTTAGAACATCTGACAGCTGTGCTGTCTGCTGCCCAGCGCACAGCACCTGAGCAAGAATCTCTTTCCAAGCAGATCACTTCCATAGAGCTTCTGCTTCCGTCCTATGACGAATTGAACACCAAGACGGGTGAGCGGGTGAAAAAGGAAACGGCTCTGTCGAACGCGGCAGCGGCCCAGGATACCGCCCAGCAGCGCAGCGCTGCACTGACCGCTGAGGTTGCCGCGCTGAAGGAGGAACGAGCAGGGCTGGAATTCGTCAGTGCCGAAAAGGAAAAACTCCAGGGCCAAAAGCAAACCCTCCTGGATTGCAGGGAAAAGTTCCGGGTACTGGCGGCAGACATGGACGCACTGAATGCCCAGAAAGCGCAGCTGGAACAGCTGCAAAAGGCGTATCTGGCAGCGGAGTCCAAGTCCTCCCAATTGAGGCAGGCCTACGACGCCAAAAACAAGTCGTTTCTGGATGAGCAGGCCGGTATCATTGCCTCCTCCCTGTCCCCCGGTCTCCCCTGCCCGGTCTGCGGCTCCACGGAGCACCCCCATCTGGCGGTTCTCTCAGAGATTGCCCCTACGGAAGCCGAGGTGAAAGCCGCTAAGGCCGCCTGGGAAAAAGCGCAGAAGGAAACGGAACAGGCCAGCGGAAAGGCCAGCACCCAACGGGGTATCGCAAATTCCGCCGAGGACGCCATCCGAAAGGCCATCCCACCTCTGCTGGGCGAAACGCCCTTGGAGGACGCGCAAGCTGCCGCCAAAGCGCAAGAGACCGTTCTAACTGAGGAGATCACAGAAACAAGCCGGCAAATCACAGTTCTGAACGAGAAGATTTCCCGAAAAGCCCAACTGGATGGCCTCATTCCCCAAAAGGAAGCTGCTCTGGCATCGTCGCAGCAGACCCTCACCGACGCCAAGGCCCAAATTGCCGGCTTCACCGCCTCCCTTGCGGAGCTGGACGCCCAGATCAGCGCTCTGCGCTGCAAGCTTCCCTTTGCGGACAAGGCTGCCGCTCTGGCGGAGAAAGCCGCTCTGGAAAAGAAGCGGAACGAACTAAAAGCCGCGCTGACCGCCGCGGAGACCGCCCACAATGCCTGCAAAGAGGAGCTGACGGGTATTCGTGCCGCCATGGAGCAGCTGCGGGAACAGCTGACCGCGGAACCGGAGGTGGACACGGAGGCTTTGGAAGTGCAGAAAGTGGACCTCACCGCCCGAAAAAGTAAGATTACCGAAGCTCAGAAGGACCTCCACGCCCGCATCACCGCCAACTCCTCCGCCCAAAGGAACATCACCTCTAAGGCGAAGGAAATGGGGGATCTGGAATCCCGGTACGCCTGGATGAAAGCCCTCTCTGACACCGCCAACGGCAATGTCACCGGCAAGGACAAGATCATGCTGGAGACCTATATTCAAACCACCTACTTTGACCGTATTCTGGAGCGGGCCAATATCCGCCTGCGGAAGATGTCCGGCGGGCAGTATGACCTGAAACGCCGTGGAAAAGCCAGCAATCAACGCAGCCAGAGCGGATTGGAGCTGGACATCATCGACCACATCAACACCACGGAGCGCAGCGTCAACACCCTCTCCGGCGGCGAGGCTTTCCTGGCCTCTCTGGCCCTGGCCCTGGGTCTTTCCGATGAGGTGCAGATGTCCACCGGCATTCATCTGGACACCCTGTTCGTGGACGAGGGCTTCGGCTCCCTGGATTCCGAAGCATTGAGCAAGGCCTATCTGACCCTGGCGGGCCTAACGGAGGGCAACCGCCTTGTGGGCATCATCTCCCATGTGGCGGAGCTGAAAGAGAAGATTGACAAGCAGATCGTGGTGAAGAAAGCGCTGTCCGACGGCAGCCGGGCAATGATCATCGCTTGACGCTCCCGGGGGGCCATAGATCTGCGGCGGCCAATGCCTGCGCATATTACAAGAGACCGGCGGAATCCCTTTTTAGGGATTCCGCCGGTTTTTTACAATGTTTCAACATTCCTGCCCCTGCTATCATGGTTAATTCTTCATCATACAGGAAAAGTTCACCGGTGCCGGGCTAAGGATTGCCACAGCGTGCTGGTGCATTTTTTCGAAGCGTTCCGCATATGGCGCAGTGGAATATCCATATACTCCAACACCAATGGAGGTAATCCTCCATTACAGTTCAATGGCCCCAAATTCCGAATGAAAGTTCCGCATGGATCGGTGATGCCTGTTTTTTGTGTTCAGAGACATCCGTTTCGGGTTTATTGCGAACTGACGTTGCAGTTGGCTAAGGCCTCCATATCTTCACTATCCACAAGAATATCGACATGTGGTCTGCCGGGTCCTCGCCCGGAGTTTCCGGAGTCTCACCCGGGGTCTCCGGATTTCCGTCCGGCACCGCCGGAAGCTCCTCCGGCAGCTCTTCCTCTATCTCCACTGGGACCATTTGCCCTATCTTCGCCAAGGGCTTTTTCTCGGATGAATCCATGAAGATCGGCGGCGAGGACTACTGCTTTATCAGTGAAAAGGTACCTTCCGTTTTCATGATCGTTGGGTCTTCCGACGGTACCCCGCGTACCCAATTCCCTGCTCACAATCCTTACTTTTATTTGGATGAAACCGTGATCGAAAAAGGATCGGCTGCTTTTGCATCGATCGCCATGGATTATCTGAACGGAAAATACAGCGAATAAAGATCAAGGTGTCGGAGCGTTGCTCCGGCACCTTGACTGCTTGATTGGCGGTCCCGCCGCTGCATGGCTTTTTATATCAGGGAAACCGCTCCCCAAGCGCAAGGCCGGTATTTCCCCTGTTCCATTGCGGAGGGATGCGTGGTATACTTGGTTCAAAAGCAGCCTGCCGCCGCGGCAGGATCGGGCATAGGAGGCACAAGATTATGTACGACGAGCTGACAGAGGTAGATATTAAAAAAATGCAGGAGGAGATCGACCACCGGGTACGGGTGCTGCGTCCCCAGTTGATTGAGGAAGTCCAGACAGCCAGGGCTTTTGGCGACCTCAGTGAGAACTACGAGTATAAATGCGCCAAGCAGGCCAAAAACCGCAATGAAAGCCGCATCCGCTATCTGGAGCGGATGATCCGCACCGCCAAGGTCATCCAAGTAAAGCCCCAGGAGGACGCTGTGGGCCTGTTTGACAAGGTGACGATCTACAACGAAATGGTGAAAAAGGAGATGGACATCCGCATCGTCACCACGCTGCGCCAGGACGCCCTGAAAGGTCTTATCAGCAAGGAATCTCCGGTGGGCAAAGCCCTCATGGGCCGCAAGGTGGGCGACCGGGTCCAGGTGGAAGTGAATCCCACCCTGAAATATTTCGTGGTGATCCGGGCCATCGAAAAAGGAACGGATGACGAAAGCCTGGATATCAGCATGTATTAAGCGCATCCCCCCGGCTTGTCCGGGGGGATATTTTGCCGTCTTCCCGCTTGACGCCGGCAGCAGATGCCGCTATTCTGAAGGTACGGAGATAAAAACACAGTCCGGTTGGTAGTCCGGGCGTCCCCTTATAGGATCAGTAACCTGCCTCCTTGGTTGTCCCTTCTCCGAATAGCCCGATTTTAAGGAGGATACGCACATGGAAAAGGGATATGCGGTATTGACCGTCTTGTTTGAGGACCCCTTTTGGGTGGGTCTTTACGAGCGGGGAGGGTCCGGGACCTACCAGGTCTGCAAGATCACCTTCGGCGCCGAGCCGAAGGATCACGAGGTGTACGCCTTCCTGTTGGAACACTGGCGGCAGCTGCCATTCAGTCCCTCCATGGAAGGTGCGGTGCCGGAGGAACGGCGGATCAATCCCAAGCGGATGCAGCGGCAGATCCAGCGGTCGCTGCAAAACACAGGCATTGGCACGAAAGCCCAGCAGGCATTGCAGCTTCAGCGGGAGCAGGACAAAGCCGCCCGCTCACGCCGCTCACGGGAGGGCCGGGAGGCAGAGTCGGACCGGCAGTTTGCCCTGCGCCAGGAAAAACGGCGGGAAAAACACAAGGGCCATTAAGCCGGTGCCCCGGAACGCGCATTGCGTTCCGGGGCGTTTTCCGCGTCTGCGCCACGTTTGGGGCTTTTCACCGGTGGGGAATCCTGTTATACTGGTTGCATCTGAACGGCGGGAGGCGAGGTCTGTGCACGAAATTCTGGCAAAAAGCATTCTCTCCTCCCGCAACGGCATCAACGTGTACCGGGGCTGCACCCACGGCTGCATCTATTGTGACTCCCGCAGCACCTGCTACCAAATGGACCATGCCTTTGAAGATGTGGCGGTGAAGGTCAACGCGGCGGAACTGCTGGAGGATGCCCTGCGCCGGAAGCGGCGCCCCTGCATGGTAGGCACCGGCTCCATGTGCGACCCTTATCTGCCACTGGAGGCGGAGACCCGGCTGACCAGGCGGTGCTTGGAGGCCATTTACCGACAGGGCTGCGGTGTGTCCGTGCTGACCAAATCCAACCTCATTCTCCAGGATATAGGGCTGCTGGCGGCCATCAATACTCAGGCCAAAGCGGTGGTATGCACCACCCTCACCACCTACGACGAAGCGTTGTGCCGCATTCTGGAGCCCAACGTCTGCACCACCCGGCGGCGGTTTGAGATGCTGCGGACCATGCGCGCCCACGGTATCCACACCGGCGTATGGCTCTGCCCCATTCTCCCGTTTCTGAACGACACGGAGGAAAACCTCCGGGGACTGCTGGGGTACTGCTTTGACGCGGGCGTGGAGGTCATCGTGAACTTCGGCATGGGCGTCACCTTGCGGGACGGGGACCGGCAGTATTTTTACCGGCAGTTGGGCCGCCATTTCCCCGGTATGCGGCAGCGGTACATCCGCACCTTTGGAGATGCCTACCAGTGTCCAAGCCCCCGGGCAAAAGAGCTTTCCGCCATTTTGCAGGAGGAATGTAAAAAGCGCAACGTCATCTGCGAGCCGGAGGCGGCCATGGCATATCTCTCCACCCTGGAGGACCGCCAGATGAATTTGTTTACATAATGTAAGGAGGCGCCATCATGCTATTTCTTTGCTGCCCTAAATGCACCACCTGCCAGAAGGCGGAGGCCTGGCTGGACAGCCGGGGCATTCCCTATACTCCGCGGGACATCAAGCTGGACAATCCCACCACCGAGGAGCTTCGTCAGTGGTGGCAGGCCAGCGGTCTGCCCCTAAAGCGATTTTTCAACACCAGCGGCCTCCAGTACAAGGCTCTGGGGCTGAAGGACAAGCTGTCCGCCATGAGCGAGGAGGAGCAGCTGAGCTTGCTGGCCACCGATGGGATGCTGGTGAAGCGGCCCATTCTGGTGGGGGACGGCTTCGTGCTGGCGGGCTTCCGCCAGGCAGAGTGGGAAGAAGCCCTGAAATGATCCAGCGCATTGATTTCGCGCCGCTGGACGGCATTACCCGGGCGGTATACCGCAGGGTGTGGCACAAGTATTTCGGCGGAGTGGACCGATACTTCATCCCCTTCTTCTCCCCCACGGACCAGCACATTCTGACAAACCGAGACCGCCGGGAGATAGGGCCGGAAAACAACGCCGGTCTTCCCGCTGTCCCCCAGGTGATGACCTGCCGGGCAGAGGACTTCCTGTGGGCGGCGGAGCTGGTGGCGGACATGGGCTATTCCGAGGTCAACCTGAACCTGGGCTGCCCCTCCGGCACTGTCACCGCCAAGGGCAAGGGCTCCGGCTTTCTGGCAAAGCCAGAGGAGCTGGACCGCTTTTTTGACCAGGTGTTTTCCCGGGTAACGCTGCCGGTGTCTGTCAAGACCCGGCTGGGCATTGCCGACCCGGCGGAATTTGAGCCGCTGATGGACATCTATGACCGCTACCCCATCACTTGTCTCACCATCCATCCCCGGGTGCAGAAAGAGAAGTACCGGGGGCAGGTGCACCTGGAGGAATTTGCCCGGGCTCTGGCGCGGAGCCGGAACCCCGTCTGCTACAACGGAGACCTGCGGACGGTGGAGGAAGTCCGGGCTCTGGAGGCCCGCTTCTCGGCAGTGGAATCCGTCATGATCGGCCGGGGCGCTGTGGCGGACCCAGCGCTGCCCCGGAAGCTGCGGGGCGGAAGCGCTGCCACCCGTGAGGAATTGCAGTCCTTCATGCAGGAGCTGTACCGGGAGTATCAGTCCTTTTACGGTCAGGTGGGCACCGCCGCCCAACGGATGCGGGAGGTCTGGTTCTACCTCATCCACCTGTTCGAGGACGCGGAGCGGCTAAATAAAAAGCTGCGGCGGTTCAAAAGCCCCGGGGAATACGAGGCCATCGAAGCAGCCATTTTCCAGGAGCTGACACTGCGGGACCACGCGGAAGGCGACTTAATTTGAATTGGGCAAAAGCCGCAGAATTTTTTCAATCAGAAACGGCAGGGAAAGCACCTAAAGGTGCCCCCCTGCCGTTTTTTGTGTAATACAGTAAAACAGGGCCGGCTTTCAGCCGGCCCTGTTCACAGCAAAAACGAATAATATGGAGCTTACTTTTCAGCCGCAGCAATGCTGGCCTTCTTTTCCGCTACCTTGGACTCGGGGCAATCATGCTCCCAGTTCCAGGGATCCTTGCGGCATGCACTGTCGGCGAAGGGGACGAACACGGAGATGACCGCGAACACGCCCAGCAGCACGGGATACCACAGATAGGGAATGATATCCACGGGCGTGATGCTCAGGCCATACGTGGCGGCCAGAGTGCAGGCCAGCAGCGTCTGGCCTCCGTGGGGCAGAATGCCCTGCACCACGCAGGACCACAGGTCCAGTAAAGAAGCGGTACGGCGGGGGTCAATATTGTAGTCCCGGCTCACATCATTGGCGATGGGGTTGGCAATGATGATGGCCACCGTATTGTTGGTGGTGGCGGCATCCAGCACGCCCACCAGACCGGCAATACCGAACTGCGCGGACTTGTTGCTCTTCATGACCTTCTGCAGCTTCTGCACCAGCCATTCCAAGCCGCCCTGATCTTTGATGATCGCGGTCATACCGCCGATCAGAAGGGCCAGGTAGAAGCTCTGGTCCATGTCGATGACGCCGACCCAGACCGCCTCGGCGAACTCAATGATGGTGATGGAGCCGGTGGCGACGCCCACCAGGGCGGCGGAGGCAATGCCCAGCGCCATCACGAGCATCACGTCCATGCCGATGAGGGCCAATGCCAAAACGACCACATAGGGAATGACTTTGACAAGGCTGTAAGACAGCTCGCCCATATCCAGCGCGGTATCCGGACGGCCGAGGATGCACAGCAGCACCAGTGTGATGATGGCGGCAGGCAATGCGATCAGGAAGTTCAGACGGAACTTATCCTTCATTTCCACGTTCTGGCCACGGGCGGCGGCGATAGTGGTATCAGAGATGAAGGACAGGTTATCGCCGAACATGGCACCGCCGACCACAGCGCCCAGCAGCATGACCATGTTCAAGTTGGCCTTTTCCGCAACGCCGACGGCGATGGGAGTGATGGCAGCGATGGTGCCCATGGAGGTGCCGCAGGCGGTGGACATCAGCATGGCGATGATGAACACGCCGCCCAGCAGGAACTGGGTGGGGACCAGAGACAGGCCCAGGTTCACGACGGCGTCACGGCCGCCCATGGCCTTGGCCACGGAGGAGAATGCGCCGGACAGGGAGAAGATCATCAGCATGATCAAAACACCCTCGTCACCAGCGCCTTTCGCAAAGGCAGAGAATCGCTCGCTCATTTTTCCCTTTGCAAAGGCAAAGGTCAGGGCAACCGCGCACAAGCACGCCGTCACCATGGGGAAGCCGCACAGGAACAAGGCCATCATTACGATGAAGGGGATCAGGGTCCAGCCATTTACTTTCTTGGTTTCCATGCATTTCTCCTTCTTTCTATATATACTCCGGGTATTTGCTGACAAGTGTGATCCTCTGCCCCACGCAAAATCGGTCCCGCGTTCCGCGGGTCAGCCCTCAAATTCTCCCATGACCGTGACCTGACTGCTGTCCACACCGGCCAGCCGCAGCGGGGCGGCCACAACTGTTTTCAGTTTCCTGTCTGTTTGAAACAGCGGTCTGAGGTCCATGTCCTCTATGGCGGGGATAAACTTTCCGTTGTGACATCCAAACAGGATCTGGTGCGCCTGTCTGGAAAGGCTGTTGGCCGGTGTGCCCACTGAGAGAAAATCCAGGCCGATACATTTCAAGTCAGGAAAGGTTTCCACAAGGTAGCGGCAGACCTCCGGCGAAAGATACGGTCCTTCGCTTTCATAGACCCGGGGCTGTGTACTGCGGAGCATACAAAATCCGGTCTTTAAAAGCAAAAGGTCCGCGTTCTGGATGGCTGCCTCATAGGGCCGCAGATCATCGGGCAACACGGCTTCCCCCCTTTTTTGGGGATATCCACCGCCGCCACACGGTCAAACCAGAAATAGGAAATGGGCAGGTCGTTCAGCTTTGGACCGTTGGGATTGAAATGGTCGGGTCCGTCGCAGTGCGTTCCGTGGTGGTTGGGCAGGATGGTCTTGCAGGAATTGTACCCGTCCCGCTCGATGGTGGTGAATGGTTCGATGTGAACAGTGGGCTCCCCCGGCCAAACGACATCTCCGTCCCCCAGCAAATAGGAAAGGAATACCCGCAATACAGCGCACCTCCTCACTTACCCTTTCCATCCACGCTTTGGCGCAGCCGCCGTCTGTATCGTGGATTTCAGCAGTCGATATCTGATATCATATGTCATATTTTATACGAAACAGCCTTCCTTATCAATCGTTATTATGGTGAAATAGCACAATGTATCCGCCATTGGCATACATCACAAGGCAGGCTGCCCGCTTTTCTCTCACAGGACGGCAAACGCCTGGTCAAAGTCGGCAATGAGATCTTCCACATTTTCAAGGCCCACAGAGAAGCGCAGCATACCGTCTGTAATGCCGACCTCCTCCCGGACCTCCTTGGGAACCCGCACATGGGTCATGGAGGCAGGATGCTGGATCAGCGTGTCGGGATCGCCCAAGGAGACGGCGATGGCGGGAATTTTCAGGTTGTCCATCAGTTTTTTACTGGCGTCAAAGGCGGACATGCCCTTGATGCCGTCCTTCAGGACAAAGGAGATCATGGCGCCGTACAGGCCGTTCATCTGCTTTTTCGCCACCTCATGGTCCTTCCCCATGGACTCCAGGCCAGGGTAATACACCTTTTCAATGTAGGGAGACTTTTCCAGGTACTGGGCAATGGCCATGGCGTTGGCGCAGTGCTGCCGGACCCGCATTCCCAGCGTCTTCATGCCGCGAATGATGAGATAGGCGCAGAAGGGCGTCAGCGGTGTGCCGGTGATCTTGCCCATGGCGCGCCCACGGATGACGGCGATATCCTCCTTGCTTCCCACCACGACGCCGCCAATCACATCGCCATGGCCGTTGATGTACTTTGTAACGGAGTGGACCACCACATCGGCGCCCAGCTTCAGGGGATACTGCACCGGAGGCGGCGCGAAGGTATTGTCCACCACGATGCGGATGCCGGGGTGTCTCGCCTTCAGCGCGGCCAGCGCGGCAATGTCGGTGACATGCAGCGTGGGGTTGGCCGGGGTCTCAAAATAGATCATTTTGGTGTTGCCCTGAATAGCAGCCTCCACAGCGGAGGCGTCAGCGGAATCCACAAAGGTGGCCGTGATGCCCAGCGTGGGCAGGATCTCACGCATGACCACATCGGTGCAGCCATAGACCGTGTTGCCGCAGACAATATGGTCTCCCGTCTGAAGCAGGCCCAGCAGGACGGAGCTGATGGCACCCATGCCGGAGGATGCCGCCACAGCGTCCTCGCCGCCCTCCAGCTGGGCGATCTTCTCCTCGAATACCCGCACGGTGGGGTTCCCGGCGCGGGTGTAATCATAGCCGGGGATCTCCCCGCTGAATACGCCCATGGCATGGTCAGCGCTGGTAAAGGTAAAGGTGGAGGTCTGGTAAATGGGAGTTGCCAGAGCGCCGAAGTCGGAATCCCTGTGATAGCCGGCATGGATGCTCTGCGTGTCAAAGCCAACCGTATTCAGATCAATCTTGCTCATTGTATACTCCTCCAATCAAAATCTGCCGCAATCTGTATGATGCAAAAATAATAAAAGCAAGAACCATGCCAACCATTTTTCTTGTGAAAAGCTCCCAATTCTTAATGTTTTTCAAAACAAGTTCCCTCAAGCAAAAACAGGTCAAAATAGGCGTCTGCCTATTTTGACCTGTTTTTGTACTCCTGCAAGCCCATATCTGTCAGGCGGGAGCCTCCCCGGCCTGTACCGGAAGTGATCCATCCCCGGGCCTTCATCTGTTCCAATTCTCTGCGCAGCTGACTCTCGGAAACGGAGAGGCCCCGCTTGGCGAGGATATGCTGCAGCTGTTTGCGTCCGCAATTTTCTTCCGCCAAAGCACGCAGCAGCGCGTTCTGCAAGCGCTGGGAGCCGCTCTCATCCGGTCCGTGGGCGGAGGCGGCGCGGTGAATGGTGTAGGGCAGGTTTTCCGGTTCGATGACCGGTAGGTTCTGACATCCCAAATACTCCACGCAGTTGCGCAGCTCCCGGATATTCCCCGGCCAGCTGTACCGCAGCAGAAGGGCCTTCGTCTCCTCTGTCAGCACGAAGGTGAGCCGAAGGGTACTTTTGAATTCCTCAATCAGCGTGAGGATATCCTCCCGGCGGCGGCGCAGGGGCGGCAGGTCCAGCGGCAGGGTGCTGACCCGGTAAAACAGGTCGCTGCGAAACCGTCCCTCCTCCATCATGGCGGTCAGGTCCTGATTGGAGGCACTGATGATCCGCACATCAATGGGGATGACCCGGTCGCCGCCCACCCGCATCATCTCCCGCTCCTGGATGACCCGCAGCAGCTTCAGCTGCGTGCTGGGGGCCATGCCCTCGATCTCGTCCAGAAATATGGAGCCGGAACTGGCCAGCTCAAAAAGGCCCGCCTTGCCGCCTTTTCTGGCGCCGGTGAAGGCGCCGTCTTCATAGCCGAACAGCTCGCTCTCCAACAGGCTGTCCGGCAGGGCGGCGCAGTTGATGGCCACAAACGGCGCCGCCGCCCGGGGAGAGCTGTTGTGGATGGCGTGGGCAAACAGCTCTTTTCCGGTGCCGCTCTCCCCTGTGATGAGAATGGAGGACTCTGTCCGTGCCATTTTCCGGGCCAGCTCCACCGTCAGCCTGATCCGGGCGCTGCCGCCGCAAATATCAGAAAACCGGTATTTCGCTACATGCCCCTTGCCGGAGGCGGGCTTGGCCCGCGGCGGGCTATCCGGTTCCGGCAGGGAAAACAGGACGTAGGCGCCCAGATACTGGGTCCCCTGGGTGATCGGCGTCATACGGACCGTATAGGTGCCGCCGGGAAAGGAAATGACTCGGGAAATGGGTGTTTGCTGTGTGCGGCAGTGTTCCGCCAGCTCCAGCGGCAGCAGCTCCGGCAACCGGGAGCGCAGCAGCTGGCCCCGCGGCTTTTTCAAAATATCGGCTGCCTGAAAATTACACTCCAAAATTTCTCCGTCGGCATTGATGCCCAGCAGGCCCTCATCCGACAGCTGCACCAAGGCGCCCAAGCGCCGCTCCAGCGTCTGGTTTTCCTCCACCAGGATGGAAACGCCCGCGGAGGTGTTGTGCTGCTTTTCAAAATAGCTGAAAAAGCGGCGGGTCTTCAAAACGTATTCGCATTGCAACTCCTCCGCCAACTCCACCATGGTCACGATATCAATGCAGCGGGGGCCAAGGTCGATGCACTCCGTCACCCAGTCCGGCACGGAGTCAGTCTCGCCCGGGGTCACCGCCAGCGGGAGCTTCGGACCTGTATAATCGGGGTAGCAGGGTTGGAAGGTGATATAGCTGTATCCGGCCTGGTACAGCTGGAAGATGGTCTCCTCCGCCATCATTTTGGACAGGTTCACCAGCAGCGCCTGCGTCCCTTTTGGATAGGCGTTCAGCTGCAAAAGGCTCTTTCGCTGGAGGCTGAGATTGATGGGTATCCACTTTTTTCCACGGAAATGCACCTTTTTGATCTCTGAAAAATCCGCGGCGGAGCTGGCGGAGGTCAAAATGGCATCCTCCCTCTGGTCAGCATAGGCAGCGGGGTCGTCAATGGTAAAGGCCCGGACCGTGACCGCGTCCCCAAACACGCTGTACAGCTGCGCGGTATACTCCGGAATACAGCTCTTGTTCTCCACGATCAGTTTGACCAGCTTTTTCACGCCTTCCGCCTCCCACACCATGTTGGTGCGCATTATTGTATCATATTCGACATAACAGCGCAACACACGTCAGACTTCGTCGAAAGGGACACGCACAAAGCATTTTTTAGTCGCCAAGAAGGAAAATTTTATGATACAATGGTAGAAGCGATCTGCGTTGCCGGCCGCAGGGAACGTTTCACCGGGTAAGAGCGAGCCGGCGGTGCGCAAAACGGAAACTGCAAAAGGGAGAGTGAAACATGGATAGCACCGCAAATACAGAGAATCAGTCTGCACAGTCCGGCAAAGCCAGCGCCGTCCCAGTTCCCCCCAGGCACCGTGGGCAGCCAGGCCGCACAGACATTTGGGCAAGCCGGACATTCAGACATATTCTGATTGCCCCTAACAACGAAACGCTGAAACAAGGAGAGATACAATGGACTATTCCATCATTTTTGTCTGTCTGATGGGAATGGGAACGGTGTTTTTCGGTCTGGTCTGTCTGATCGTATTGACAACGCTCCTGGGCCGTGTCTGTGGGCGGGACCATCCGTCTGCCGCGCCGGCGGCCGCTGTCCCGGAAGCAGCAACGGCGGTAGACCAACAGGAATTGATCGCCGCCGTTTCTGCCGCCATTGCGGAGGAGCTGGGCACCGATATCACCGGTATCCGCATTTTGTCCATCAAAAAACTGTAAATGGATAAGGAGAAGACACCTATGAAAAAATACAGAGTGACCGTCAACGGCACTGTTTATGAAATTGAACTGGAGGAACTGACCGGGGCCGCCCCCGCTGCCGCTGCCCCCGCCGCTCCTGCTGCCGCTGCTCCCGCCGCCCCCGCTGCCGCTTCCACTGAAGGCGAGCAAGTGACCTCCCCCATGCCCGGCACCATTCTGGCCGTCAATGTCGCCGTGGGGGATACTGTGAAGCGGGGCCAGGTACTGATGATCCTGGAGGCCATGAAGATGGAAAATGAGATCATGTGCCCCCGCGACGGTAAAATTGTCTCCGTCAACACCTCCAAGGGCTCCTCCGTGGAGTCCGGTACGCTGCTGTGCGTCATCCAGTGACAGACTGGAGGCGCATATGGAAGCTATCCTGAATTTTATCAACGATACCGGCTTCGTCCTATTTTTCCAGGATGGCGGCTGGAAAAACCTGGTGATGTTGGCCATTGCCTGCTTCCTGCTGTACCTGGGCATCAGCAAAAAGTTTGAACCTCTGCTGATGTGCACCATCGCCTTCGGTATGCTGGTGACCAATCTGCCAGGCGCCGGCATGTTCCACGAAATTTTCTTTGCCGGCGGCCACATCCACTGGGACCTGATGGGCGGAAGCCCCGTCACCGCGGAATTCCTGGCGGAGATGCAGGAGCTGGGGGTATCGCAAAATGTCCTTGCCCCATATGTGGAACAGTTGATGGCCGCGGCACAATCCGCCTTCTCGCCGGAAATCATGGAAAGCGTGATGTCGGAGATCTCCGCCGCCGCCAGTGGTACCCTGAGTGCCTTTGAGGTGCAGCTCCAGGCGCTGGTCCAGGCGGAGCAGGCCGCCGCTTATTACGGTGTGGAGCTGTCCAATGTCACTGTCAGCACCGGCCTTATCGACATTTTGTACTTAGGCGTAAAGCTGGGTATTTATCCCTGCCTCATCTTTATGGGCGTGGGCGCTATGACCGACTTCGGTCCCCTCATCGCCAACCCCAAGAGCCTGCTGCTGGGCGCCGCCGCCCAGGTGGGCATTTTCCTGACCTACGCCGGCTGCCGCCTCATGGGCTTTACCGGTGCGGAGGCCAGTTCCATCGGCATCATCGGCGGTGCCGACGGCCCCACCGCCATCTTCGTCACCGCCATGCTGGCTCCGGCCCTGCTGGGCCCTATCGCTGTGGCAGCTTACTCCTACATGGCCCTGGTGCCTGTGATCCAGCCGCCCATCATGAAGCTGCTGACCACTGAAAAGGAACGGCAGATCGTCATGAAGCCCCTGCGGCAGGTCTCTAAGAAGGAAAAGATCATCTTCCCCATCGTGGTGACCATTTTTGTGGCACTGCTGGTGCCCTCCGCCGGTCCCCTCATTGCCTGCCTGATGCTGGGCAACTTGTTCCGGGAGTGCGGCGTCACGGAGCGTCTCAGCAAGACCGTGCAGAACGAGCTTATCAACATCGTCACCATCTTCCTGGGTGTCTCCGTGGGCGCCACCGCCACCGGCGCCACCTTCCTGTCCCTCCAGACCATCAAGATCATGGTCATGGGCATCGTGGCCTTCGGCTGCGGTACTGCCGGCGGCGTGCTGCTTGCCAAGTTCATGAACCTGTTCCTGAAGGAGAAGATCAATCCCCTCATCGGTTCCGCCGGCGTATCCGCCGTACCTATGGCGGCCCGGGTATCCCAGAAGGTGGGCCAGGAGGCCAACCCCGGCAACTTCCTGCTGATGCACGCCATGGGTCCCAACGTGGCCGGTGTCATCGGCTCCGCCATCGCGGCCGGCGTTCTCATCTCTCTATTCGGTTAAGGGAGGTCATCATCTATGGAATTTTTGTCTAACAAGCCTCTGTATATCACGGATACCATTCTCCGTGACGCCCACCAGTCCCAGGCGGCCACCCGGATGCGGGTGGAGGATATGCTCCCCGCCTGCGAGGTACTGGACTCCATCGGCTACTGGTCTTTGGAGTGCTGGGGCGGCGCCACCTTCGACGCCTGTATGCGCTTCCTCAATGAAGACCCCTGGGAGCGCCTGCGCAAGCTCCGCAAGGCCCTGCCCCACACGAAGCTCCAGATGCTGTTCCGGGGCCAGAACATCCTGGGCTACAAGCACTACGCCGATGACGTGGTGGACGCCTTCTGCCGCAAGTCCATCGAAAACGGCATTGATATCATCCGTATTTTCGACGCCTTGAACGATGTCCGTAACCTGGAGCAGGCCATCAAGTCCACCAAGAAATACGGCGGTATGGTGGAGGCCGCTATGAGCTACACCATCTCCCCCATTCATAACGAGGAGTACTTTGTGAAGCTGGCCAAGGAGCTGGAGCAGATGGGCGCTGACGTCATCTGCGTCAAGGACATGGCAAACCTCCTGCTGCCCATGGACGCCTATTCCCTGGTGAAGCGTCTGAAGGAGACGGTCTCCGTCCCCATTCACCTGCACACCCACAACACCACTGGCACCGGCGACATGGTGTACCTGATGGCCGCCATGGCCGGTGTGGACATTGTGGACACTGCCCTCTCTCCCCTTGCCAACGGCACCTCCCAGCCCGCCACGGAGTCCCTGGTGTCCACGCTCCAGGGCTCCGCCCGGGACACTGGATTGGACCTGAACAAGATGAGCGAGGCCGCCGCCTATTTCCGAAAAGTGGCCCAGAAGCTGAAGGACCAGGGAAGCCTGGACCCCAAGGTTTTGAATGTGGACACCAACACCCTTTTGTACCAGGTACCCGGCGGTATGCTTTCCAACCTCATCTCCCAGCTGAAGCAGGCTGGGAAAGAGGACAAATACTACGACGTGCTGGCGGAGATTCCCCGTGTCCGGGCGGACTACGGCTACCCCCCGCTGGTGACGCCCTCCAGCCAGATCGTGGGCACCCAGTCGGTGATGAACGTCATCATGGGAGAGCGGTACAAGACCTTCACCAAGGAGTCCAAGGCCATGCTGCGGGGTGAATACGGCCAGCTGCCCGGCAAGGTCAATGAAGAAGTTCGGGCCAAGGCCGGCATCAAACCGGAGGATGTCATCACCTGCCGTCCAGCAGACCTGCTGGAGCCGGAGGTGGAAAAGTACCGGGAGGAGTTCAAGGATATTGCCAAGACCGATGAGGATGTCCTCTCCCTTGCCCTGTTCCCCCAGGTGGCGCCCAAATTCCTGGCCTGGCGGGACGGCCCTCATGACGAGCCCGCTCCCGAATCCAAGCCCGCCGAAGCCCCAAAAGCAGCTCCTGCCGACCCCAACGCGGTCCGGGAGCTGTACGTGGAGTACAAGGGATAATCCGCACTTCCCTCCGCGAAAAAGCCACGCCCTCTTGAATGTACAAGAGGGCGTGGCTTGTCATTTGCTTCGCGCCGTTTTCTCTCCCGGGTCAGCTCTCCAGTCCAAGCAGGGCCTTCGTTGCTCTCAATTCCTCCTCCAGGGCGGCGATGCGCTCTTCAGGCGTCGGCTCCAGGCTAAGCTGTCCCGCCGTACGCTCCCAGGCAGCGACCTCCTCAGGCGTGGCGTCACGGTAGACGCCGCAATCATAAACTCGCATGTCATACCCTCCCGTATACTTTCAGGACCGTTCCGGCTGCGAAAGGTTGTGAGTGGCCACGAACTGTTCCAACTGTAAATGGCCCGCTAGTTAATTTTTCTGTAGATGAACCGTGAAACTCGCTACAAACGCTAGAACCCGAATACGCATAGTACACGCCATGAAAAAACGGATAATCTCCATTCTGGCCGACCCGGATAATATGCCAGACGAAAAGGCCCTGCTCACCGGCTATCGGCATGGCATCTTTGAGAGAAGCCGTAGGATTTGTGCCAACGCCATAAAGCAGATACGACCTTGATGTCGTATCTCCGGCGCATATAGGATAGCACGCCACAAGAAACTCACTGTAGGCTGTATCCAGCGGAAACGTGATACGTTGTACATCCTCCGCCAAATTGACCTCAAACAACAGCGGCATCCCCGCATTGCCCCCCGGCGCCGTCCATAGACCGCCAGCATCGTCAACACCGACTTCCTGGGTCATGGTGTCGGTCTTGGCTGCCGGCGCCACGCCGCCCAGATGAGCGGGCTCAGCCACCGGCAGCACATAGGCGTCAGGGATCTCCTTTGCAAGCTTTTCCGCAAACTCCCCCTCCGTACCAGTATATCCGCCGTCCCGGGCATATTGATAGGCGCTTTTCCCGTCCGCTCCGGCGGGACCGGGTGCGCCTTCAGCGCCTGGCTGCCCATTCCTTCCGTTCAAAACCGCGGCGCTCCTGGTACCATCCCGGTCGGTGACATCAATGCGCACGCCTTCTTCTGTCTCTGTCAGGCTCACTGTTGGGCTAAAGCCTGCCGGGCCGGGTGGACCCACGGAAACATCCGGCAGGGCCAGCTGGCTTTCCACATACTCGCCACGGCCCTCGTCCCACACCAGCCAGCAGCCGCCGCTGCCGGGGACGGGCGGGTGTCCGTACAGCTCCAGAATCCGCGCCTCCGCCTGGGCAAACTCCGTGGGCACCTCCGGCCAGGTCCCCAGGCCCGTCAGGCTCTGAGGCACATAGACACTGATAATGTTGGTGTGCCGCTTCGTGGCAGTATCGGCTGCCAGTGTGCCCCGCAGCTGCAAATAATAATTCCCCGCCTGGGAGAGGTTGTCTGCTGTCAAAACGGTGCCCACGCCCTTCTGCGTGGGTGTCAGCAGGATGGTGTCGGCATTGTCCCTGCACTGCACCAGCAGCTGCCAAGTATATCCCTCCGGCAGGTCGCCCTCCACATCGATACGCCGGGAACCGTCATCATACTGCTGGGCAAGCGGCTCCGTTTCCGAAAGCATCCGAATCGTCCAGTTATCAAAAAGAATCAATGTATCCCTCCCTTTTGTACTTCCCTCCGTACCCGGCCCTCCGCCGGGTCAGAAAGGCATCCTATCCTCTGCTTCTCTTTCGCATCCCCTAGCTTGAATCCATACTCTTTCGCCGCGCTTCTCCGTATCTCACCGCTGCCCTCCTCTCTTGATTTTGGAAATCGCATATGCTATGCTTGCTATGTGCTTTCCTGATATATTTAGTTTAATTCTGATTTTTACGTTTGTCAATCGTAAAATTTGGAATTTCTCTCTTTTGTGCAAGTTGTATAATTCTTGTTTTTACGTTTTTGGAGGTGATCCCGATGGATACTGTCGACCGGATCTTTGACTTGGTGGACCAGCAGTATAAGGAGCAGAGGGACTTTGCCCGCGCCATCGGCGTAACACCGTCCATCGTCAGCGAGTGGCGGCGGAGAAAATCCGCCTCCTTCCACAAGCGCCTTCCCCAGATCGCCGCGACACTTGGCACCACCGCGGAATACCTGCTCACCGGGCAGGAGCCTGTCCCCGCATCAGAAGCACCGGAGCATACCGCATCCCCGGAGACCCCTGGCCGCCCTGCACTGGCACCGGAGGACCGGGAGCTTTTGCAGCTGATCCATGATAAGCCGGGGCTTCGGATCATGTTTGACGCTTCCAAAAAAGCCACCAACGAAGATATTTTAAAGGCTGTAGAGATCATCAAAGCCTTTTATGGCATCAAGGAGGACGATTGATGTGCCTCTGACGCCTCTCGGCAACGCGTACCGCCTGCGCACCATCAGCTTTCCACCGTCCATCCTGGCCGCCTGCGTCATGCTGGAGGATGGGAGCTATGATGTTTTTGTCAACGACTGCCTGTCTCTGGAGCTGGCCAGAAAGGCCTTGGAGCATGAGACCCGCCACATCGACGGCGGCCATTTGACCAATGACATCCTGACCGTTCACGATTTGGAGCGGGCCGCCGACGGCCTGCCGCCGGAGCAGCTGCCAGATGTGTTTTTGGACCATCCCCCTGGCACGCTTCCCTGTTTTTCCAGCTTGGAGGCCTTTTACAGCTATATGCTGTCCGCTGGTGAGCAAAAAAAGCACGATCGAGGCTCCATCTAATGGCAACGGTCCAAGATGTCTATGGCCCCGGCGTTCCGGCTTCGGGCGGAATCGGTAATCCGCATGAAGTCTCTGTCTCACTCTAGGTGATCTCTTGCAAAAAACTAACAGGAGCACACCGGCTTTTGCCGGTGTGCTCCTGTTTTCTTTCAATCGTTTTCGTGCCGTTTACGCCTGGGTCTCGATCAGTTCCTTGAACACCGGCAGACTGCGCTGAATCATATCATAGGAAACGCAGGTGCAGATGCGGAAAAACTCGGGACAGCCAAAGTCATCGCCGGGAACCAGCAGGAGGTTTTTCTCCTTGGCCCGCTGGGAAAAGGCCCGGGAATCACCGCCCGGTGCCTTGACGAACATATAGAAGGCACCCTGGGGCTTGGGGCAATGGTAGCCGTAGGAGGTCAGGGCGTCATACAGCAGGTTCCGGTTGCGGTCATAGGCCTCCAGGTCCGGCCGCAGGTCCGTGCAGGCGGCCACCACCCGCTGCTGCAAGGAGGGCGCGCACACATGGCCCAGAACCCGGGCGGCGCCCGCCACGGCGGCAAACACCTGCTGGCTGTCCTCCACCTGGTCGGGCACGCACACATAACCAATGCGCTCACCGGGCAGGGACAGGGACTTGGAATAGGAATAGCAGACGATGGTGTTGGCATAAATCGTGGGGATAAAGGGCACCTCCACGCCGTCGTACACCAGCTCCCGGTAAGGCTCGTCAGCGATAATGTAAATGGGATGGCCGTACTCTGCGCCCTTCCTGGTCAGCAGGGCCCCCACCTTTTCCAGTGTTTCCCGGGTGTACACCATACCAGAGGGGTTATTGGGAGAGTTGACAATGATGGCTTGGGTGTGGGGCGTCAGCTGCGCCTCCAAAGCCTCCAGAGAGATTTGGAAGGTCTCTGTATCCGCCGGGACCATGCGGAACGTGGCGCCGCAGCCCTCCACGAAGGGGCGGTATTCCGGGAAGAAGGGCGCGATGGCCAGGATCTCGGCGTCCTCCACCGTCAGCGCCCGGATCACGGACAGCAGGGCGGGAGCCGCGCCGCAGGTGAAGAAAATGTTCTCTCCCCGGATAGCCGTGCCAAAGCGGCGGTTCAGGTCCTCCGCCACGGCCTTTCGGGCCTCCATGCCGCCGGTGGCCGGCGTGTAGCTGTGGACTGCCAGACTGTCCATGTCCCGGACGATGGAGATAAAGGTCTCATTCACCTTGGCGGGAGCGGGGATGGAGGGATTGCCCAGGGAATAGTCATACACATTTTCGCTGCCCACCACAGCCGCCTGCCGCAGGCCATATTCAAACAGCTCCCGGATGCAGGAGCGGGCGGTCCCCAATTCCAAACATTTTTCAGATACCATAGTTCTTCTGTCCTTTCTCGTGTGTCCGCGGGGGTGCACATTGGTATTTACTGTTTAATTTTACACGCTGTTGCGGCAAAGTGGAAGTAGAAAATCAAAATAATTTTTATCAGCTCCGCTGATGCCGGCTGTGGAAATTCTCCACAGCCTGTGCTATGCTGTTTCCAGAGACCGTCAACACACAAGCGGTCAGGCGCCCCCTGGACCGGAAAGGAGTTTTGTCCATGTATACCCCCGCGTTTTTGGAGACCCTACAGCAGCTGGAGGAAACGCTCCAGTTCCCCGTCTTTGACCTGGAAGGCGCCTATGCCCTGGGCACCCGCCTGCGGGAAGCCGGCACCCAAGAGCCGGAGCCCATCGCTGTGCGCATTGTGCTGGATGACCTCATCGTCTATCAGAGCTTCCTTCCCGGCACCGGAAAGGACAATAACTGGTGGATGGATAAGAAATACGCCACGGTCAAGCGGACCCACCACTCCTCCCTGCGGGCTGCCGCGGAACGGGAGCTGTCCGGCATCCAGGAGGACTGGCAGTCTGATGAGGAGCATTACGCCTTTTGCGGCGGCGGCTTCCCCATCGTGGTAAACGGAGAATTCCGGGGTGCTGCCATTGTGTCCGGCCTTCCCCATCTGGATGACCACCGCTGCCTGACGGAGACTATTGCCGCCTATTTGGGCAAAAGCATCTGACTCCTCCTATATTGACAAAGCACCGCCCCCTTGGGAGTTCCCAACGGAGCGGTGCTTTATTTACATATCATACATGGAGTCCACGATCTTCCGCAGGTCCTCCCGGGGAAGCTCTCCGCCGATGCTGCACTCCGTGATATCGTCCAGCATCCAGGTCACTGATTCAAACCCTTCGTTGGACAGGAAATAGTAGAGCGTCCCGTCCCGCTCGTAAACTTCCACCGGTGTGTCATCCTTTTCGTGGATGGAAACACCGCCGCTGCTGCCCGGGTGATCCCGGCAATAGCGGAATCGGATAAAGCTCTCTTCCCCCGGTATCGTGTAATACACATACATGGCGGAAAATCCCGCCATGTGCCGGACCTCCGCGCTTTCCAGCGCATAGCCCTCCGGCAGCCAGGCGGGGATCAAATGCCCCTCCAGGCCCAATTCTTCCACTGCGTCCTCAAGAGAATCATAGGAAATGGGTTCACTGCTTTCCGATAGGAGATTTTGCGGCGGATTCGCCGTTTCTGACTCCTTCTCCTCTACCGGCAGCAGGTCCGTCTGTCCAAACGTGAACCGCTCCGTGGTCCAGCGGGCAAACCTGGTCACCGGGTCGGAGCCTCCGGCCTGGACCGCCAGCAGCCCCACAGCCAGGGCCAATGCCGCGGCCAGAGACACTGTCCGCAGCCAAATCCGTTTCCGCTTTTTGACAGGATATTCCGCTTCTCCGCTGTACAGCGGCGCCTCTAAAGGCAGATAGCGGGTCTCAAACCGCTGCCATGCCGCCTCTGCTTCTCCCGACTTTTCCGGCTGGCGGCGGGACAGGCTTTCCAACACCCGCAAGGTCAGCGCCGGGTCCTCTCTGTCCAGCTCCAGTCGGAGCAGCTCTTCCAGATCCTTGTCGGACATGGCCGCATCATCAAACGTCTCGTTTGCTTTCATCCCACCACCTCCTCACTTCATTTATGTACACAGCTTTGAGATTCGGGACATTCACCCTCCCAGCTTCTCCCGCAGGCGCTGCTTGATGCGCTGAACGCGCTTGCGGCAGGCTTCCAGGGAAATACCCAGTTCCTCCGCCGCCTCCAGATAGCTGTACCGCTCCAGCACGATTCGTTTCAAAAGGCGGAAATCCTCCTCCGGCAACAAATCACCATACAGCAGGTCCACATTGGCGTCCTCCCAGCTCTCCTTCAACACGGTGTCATCGTACAAAACAGCGGCTCGCATAAAGGAATACAGGCTGCTGTGGCTGCGCTCCATATTGCGCAGAACATTTTTCAGCGTCTGCACCAGCCATCCCGCGGGGTTTCCGCAGGCGGTCAGCTGCTCCTGCTTGACGCAGGCGATGCAGAAGGCATCCTGTACCGCTTCCTCCGCCAGGCTCGGGTCCTGCAGCACGGACCGAGCATAGAGAAACAGTCTGTGATAATATTCCAGATACAATTTTTTCAGCAGTTCCCTCTGCTTTTCCTCCGTCTGCATGGACTCCCCCCCCCTTTACATAACATGGAAATATTAACATTATAACAAATATCCTGCGTTTTTCCACGAAATTCCCGTAATACTTTGGGAAAGTCCCGCTAAAAATCTTTTAAAAATTTCTACATGTCCACATGTCCTGTTTCTTTATGTTGTTTACATAAGCGTTTTTCCTTGCCAACAAAAGTGCCATTCCAGATGTCCGGTGCATAAAAAACGCCGCAAGCAATCTGACGCTTGCGGCGAGTTGGAAAGCGTGAACACTTCTGAGGTACAGGCCACCGTTCCGCATCCAAACCCGAACCGGAATCCAGCGAAGCGAATCCGGTTCGGAAACGAGGAGCAGCAGAATGAGCGCACGATGAGTTTTTGATGCGGAGCATAAAAAACTCGTCGCAAGCGATATGACGCTTGCGACGAGTTGGAAAGCGTGAACACTTTCGAGACGCCAGCTTTCAAGTCTATATCCAAAACCAACCGCGAATCCAGCGAAGCGAATCGCGGTTGGAAAGGAGGAGCAGCGGAATGAGTGCGCTCTGACTTTTGTAAAAAAGTCGGAGCAAGCGATATGCAGCTTGCTCCGACGTGGTGACCCGGCGGGGATTCGAACCCCGGACCCACTGCTTAAAAGGCAGTTGCTCTGCCGACTGAGCTACCGGGTCATGGTCTTATGCAGCGCCGCAATCACGGCGCGGATTGTTTGGCTGGGACGGCTGGACTCGAACCAGCGGATGAGGGAGTCAAAGTCCCTTGCCTTACCACTTGGCGACGCCCCAATGTGGAAGGAAATAGGGGACCGGGGTGACCCCGATCCCCTACTTTGTCTGGGGTGGGAGATGGGACTCGAACCCACGACACCCGGAACCACAATCCGGTGCTCTAACCAACTGAGCTACACCCACCACATATAAACATGGGAAATACTGACTATCGCTCCAAAGAAGAGCTGGTACGCCAGAAGGGACTCGAACCCCTGGCCCACTGCTTAGAAGGCAGTTGCTCTATCCAGCTGAGCTACTGGCGCGAATGTGTTGGAGCAGGTGACGAGAATCGAACTCGCATCCCCAGCTTGGAAGGCTGGTGCCCTGACCATTGTGCTACACCTGCGTATGCCCTCCATGGAAATCGTCAGCTTGGATATATTAACATATCTGTATCGGAATGTCAACCCATTTACCTGCATTTTTTTGTGGCACACTGGCATCTTTTCAGAAAAGCCTGAAACAACAGGTCGCCGTCAGCCGCCCCCCTTTTCGCAAAGCTGCCTCTCAGCCGCTCCGGGTGCCACTGGACGCACCATACCGGCAAACACTCGTGTTCCATGGCCTCCACTGTTCCATCCGGCGCCCACTGGACCGGCCGCAGCTGGTCAGCGGGAAGCTCCACCGCCTGATGATGAGCGCTGTTGACGATCACGGAACTTCCATATAATTCTGTCAAAAAAGAAGGGACGCCCCACGCATGGTGAAGGCGGTCCGCCCCTTCCGCACGGCTGTGACCGGGCAAATCCTGCCGCAGCGTCCCGCCCAGAGCAGCATTGATGACCTGTGCTCCCCGGCAAATGCCAAGGATTGGTACGCCAGCCGTCAAAGACCGTTCCAACACGGCAAATTCCAATGCGTCCCGCCGGGAATCCATGTCCCGGGAGGCCGTATTCTCCATACCGTAACGCCAAGGCTCCACATCCCCGCCGCCGGGCAGCAGCAGCCCGTCAAAGCTTGGAAGACGCGCCGGCTCCTCTGAAAATACCACCTGGCCGCCGACCGCTTCCACCGCACCGGAATAGTTGGCAAAGGACTCTTTCCGCCCGGGAATCAAAATAACTGTCGCCATGGTACGCCTCCTTTATCAAGCCCTGTGGGTATTGTATGCCCTTTCCGGGAAAATGGCAACCTGGGACTTGCAAGAAGTCGGGAAATATGGCATAATACAATCCGCAGATGACTTGCGGTACGTTGTCGAAGCGTCCGCAGCGCGTTTGATGGGAAGCCAGCTCCACAAAATTTGCATATCTTGATACGGAGATGTACCCAAGTGGCTGAAGGGTCCGCACTCGAAATGCGGTAGGCGGGTCAAACCGCGCGGGGGTTCAAATCCCTCCATCTCCGCCAGCTCGTCGCAAGCGTCATATCGCTTGCGACGAGTTTTTTATGCTCCGCATCAAAAACTCATCGTGCGCTCATTTCGCTGCGCCTCGCTTCCGAACCGGATTCGCTGCGCTGGATTCCGGTTCGGATTGGGAAACGAAAATATCGGAATGAAGCCACCTAACACGTGGTCGCAAAGTTCACTTTGCGACCACGTGTTTTTATTCCTGCGGAACAAAAGAACGTCATCCGCCCGCTCCCTTGCTCCTCCTCTCCGACCGCGATTCGCTTCGCTCGATTCCGGTTCGGGTTTCAGGGTTATGCGGAAAATCCATGTCTTGAAAGCGTTGCCATTTTCAGTCCGCCGCAAGGCCATATCGCTTGCGGCGAGTTTTTTATATGTCAGAATCATGGTAGCATTGCAGCGATTATGGTATAATAATTACAAATAATTGCGGTTTTTCCCTCCTTGGGACAGGACCGCCAAATACCGGGAGGCTATTCGTATGACATCTGAAAAATTGCTTCAAGAGGCGGAGGCACTTCGTGAACAAATTTTGGCCGAGCGCCGCTGGCTGCATGAAAACGCGGAGACCGGCTTCGGCCTGACCAAGACCCATGCATTTGTCAAGCAGGAGCTGGCGGATATGGGCTACCAGCCTGTGGACTGTGGCAGGGCCGGCATCGTTGCCCTGGCAGGCGGCAAAAAGCCGGGAAAGGTGTTTTTACTGCGGGCGGATATGGACGCCCTGCCCATTCAAGAGGAATCCGGCGTGGACTTTGCCTGCAAAAGCGGCAACATGCACGCCTGCGGCCATGACCTGCACACGGCCATGCTGCTGGGCGCGGCGAGACTGCTCAAGGCCCACGAGGAGGAGATCCCCGGCACGGTCAAGCTGATGTTCCAGCCAGCCGAGGAGATTTTTGAGGGCTCCCACGACATGATCGAAGCGGGGCTGCTGGAAAATCCCAAGGTCGATGCGGCGCTGATGATCCATGTGATGGCCGGAATGCCCTTTCCTGCCGGAACGGTCATCGTCTCCGCCCCTGGTGTCAGCGCCCCGGCAGCGGACTATTTTGAGATCAAAGTCCGCGGCAAGGGCTGCCATGGCTCCATGCCCAACACCGGCATCGACCCCCTGACAGCCGCCGCGCACATTCTCGTCGGCTTGCAGGAGCTCCAGGCCAGAGAGCTTGCCATGGATGACCGGGCTGTGCTGACGATCGGCACCATGAACGCCGGTACCGCCGCCAATGTCATCCCAGACAGCGTCACCATGGGCGGAAGCATCCGTACTTTTGACGAGGAGACCCGCACCATGCTCAAAAAGCGCATGGCCGAGATTGCTGGCGGCATCGCCCAGGCCTTCCGGGCGGAGGCCGATGTGGCCTTCGGCAGCGGCTGTCCCACCCTGGTCAATGACCGGGACCTGTCTGCCTGCTGCGAGACATACGTTAAGGAGCTGCTTGGAAAGGGGAATGCCTTTTCCGTGGCGGAACTGAACGCCATGAGCGGTGGCGGTTCCTCCTCCAAGTCCGCCGGTTCGGAGGATTTCGCCTATGTCAGCCAGGAGGTCCCCTCCATCATGCTGGCCCTGGCCAGCGGCCAGCCGGAAAAAGGCTACGGGTATCCCCAGCACCACCCCATGGTAAAGTTTGACGAGAGCGTTCTCGCCGGCGGAAGCGCGGTGTACGCTTACACGGCTCTGCGTTGGTTGGAGGACCACAACGGATAAGCCTTTCCTGCATGAGGACTTCCCCGCCCCGCATAAAATGAGCGGGAGGGATGTTCATGCTGTCTGCCGCGCTGCTGTTGTTCGCCAATACCCTGCTGTTTTCCCTACGCCTCTCCGGAGGTGGTTCCTTTCCGAAGCCGCTCTCCGCTGCCGAGGAGCGGGAGTATCTTCAACGCTATGCCCAGGGCGACCAAGAGGCCCGGGATATCCTCATCCAACGAAATCTCCGCCTGGTGGCCCACATCATCAAGAAGTACTACACGCAAAACGGGGACCAGGAGGACTTGATCTCCATCGGTACCATCGGTCTGATCAAGGGAATTTCCAGTTTTGACCCAAACAAGGGCGCCCGCCTGGCCACCTATGCCGCCAGGTGCATTGAAAATACTATCCTAACATAGCGGAACTATCGGAGGATGAAGTAGCAAAACAGGCACCTTTTGGTGCGAAATGGCGCCTGCTGGCGCAAGTGGAAGTCCGCTGCTACATTCTGATTTCCAATATATCAGGTTCAGTAAAAGTAGCCCCGTTACAAATTCTTCAATTTCCGGTGATACTGCCGCACAAGTTTCAGGATGCAGAAAAGTTCAATCTGCAGTTCTCGGACTTCTCCGAAATCACTGAAACAGCGGACAAGCTCCGCTGGCTTCGATACCAGAAAGGCTTGCGGCAGAGAGACGTAGCTGACTACGCCGGTATATACCGAAGTACTTATATTCATTATGAAGAATATGGAAAGGACTTTTACTCTCCGAAGCACATGGAGAGAATTGCGCAGCTTTTCGAGGTCCCAGTTGAAAGACTTCTGGATGACTACAATCTCTTTCTGAGAAACGGCCAGGGTAAGCAGATCAAGGCAATTCGGATGAAACTTGGCCTAACGCAAAGAGAGTATGCAGATAAGCTAGGCATCAGCCTTTGCAACCTCAAACAATGGGAGCAGAACAGAAAACAACTTTTCAAATCCACTTGGGAGAAGTACTTCAAATAGAGGGTAAACGCTACAATTACTGGGTTACTTGGGTAAGCACTCTTAACTGCGATGGGAATGTATTGTGTGACTGTCGTATACAGAATAACCGAGCAGACTGGTCTTGATAATCAGTCTGCTCGGTTTTCTATCAGGTCAGCGTTCATGAGAACCCTGTGGATTTATTATGCTTGTTCTTTCAAATGCTTCACTACTGCATCTACCAGCTCTAACTTTTGCTCCGTGGAACAGGGCAACTTCAAGATGTTCTTCAGTGCCTGCTCTGCATGAAATTTTGCAAGTTCATGGGCAAGTTCCTTTTGTGCTTGCTCTGACTTGGGATAGATTAGAAATACTTCCATTGTTGCCCTCCTTTCCAGAGCGTTTGATGCTTAACTCTATGTGCGTTTTCCATTGCATATGCCGTGTCTGAATATTCCCAGACTTCAAATTCAGCATGTAGACCTCCTTCTACATAAACTAAAGAGCTCTTCAGAATAAATGTAGAAAAAGAGGGCCTTTTGACCACCCCAACGAGATGAAATTATTCTTACGATTGACTATGCAGGAAAATAGGGAGAAAAAGAGACAGCCCAGTTGCATTTTACTCTGCAACTGGGCTGCTCTCTTTTAATAATTTCTGCGTCTTTGCAATGACTGACCAAATATCCTTTTCAAACTGGATACTCCCATGAAATAGGGGAGCCAAAAAGAAAAGGGCCTCCTTTATGTTCCTTAAATCCTCATAACCGGTTCGGTTATCTTGGAGGTGTTGATGCGTTTCATAATATCTGACCCGCACATCTTCTGATACAGAATCCGAAACGAAGTAGGTCGCAATAAGGCCGTCAATTAGCGCTACCTCATCCATCGTAAAGAACATATAATTTCTCCCATCGTAAACAATACCAGCATATAGTACCACACATCGCTCTCAAGTACAAGATAATTCCTGTTCCGCAAAGCAGCTGTGGAGCATTTCACATTCTGCCAGCAGCCCCGGTCCAGCGGCACGATGAATGCAGCCGTCCACACCGCCGCCACATAGCAGCGACTCGTTGGCAGCGTTGACGATAGCATCCACCTTCATTTTTGTGATGTCATTTCTGACGATTTGAAGCGGCATGATCAAGCCCTCCCATTCGGTTACTTCGCG
>CAKTOO010000025.1 GCA_934590165.1 uncultured Dysosmobacter sp.
GAGAAGATACTCGTTCATGAGGAGGATGGCAGGCTGGATTTGGAGATCCGGCTGAAAGCGCCCTTCCGTGACCATCTCGACATCTTCGAAAACGGGGCGCAGACAGATTGCTTCCCCTCCGCAGATTTTGACTATGACAGGTTGGGAACGGTGATCTACGACGATTACTATGCGGGGTAGGTGATAACAGATGCGGGTATGGCTCTATGCGCGGCTATCAAACGATGATGACCAAGAGATGAACTCTTTGCTGAATCAGCAGGAGATCTGCCAGGCATTTGTCGAGCAGCACGGATATACCATCGTGGGTCAGTCCTTTGATGACAATGTAAGCGGCATGAAATTTAACCGCCGTGGACTGGATGAGCTCACGGCGGCTGTAGACGCTGATAAGATTGAAGCTGTCATCGTAAAAGACTTATCCCGGCTTGGCCGTCATAGAACCCAGACAGCATTATTCATCGACTACCTGAGGGAACGCCAAGTACGAGTGACTTTTGCTACGGAAGGCGTTGATACCTTCCGTGACGAGGATGATCTGATCATCGGTGTTCGGGGCTTGATGAACGATTATTATGCCAAAGACATTGGCAGGAAGATTCGGGCTGGATACCATCAAAAACAAAAAGAGGGTATCGTCATTATCCCGTCCTTTGGGTACTGGAAAGACAAGAACACTGGTGAGATCAAAATTGTGGAAGAAGCTGCCGAAACAGTGCGAATGATCTACTCTCTGTACTTGGATGATGTAAGGCTGAAAGAAATTGCCCGGCGATTAACTGAGCAAGGTAGAAAGACTCCGGCGCAGCTCCAGTATGAACGATACGGAAAACGGCGTCAGGATATCCACAAAGCCAAAGACGGCAGCTATGTTTGGACATATACCAGCGCGAAAAATATTCTGACAGATGAGAGCTATGTCGGTGTGTTGATGAACCACCGCAAACAAATGCGTGAGGGAAAAACCTATGCTGTACCAGAAACGGAACAGTTTCGGCACGAGGGCGTCTATCCGGTCATCATCCAGCGGGAGGATTGGGAACGGGTACAAGAGTTACTGAGCCAGAATGCCAAGAATCACTCGGTTTACGGTAACAAGGCCAATCATCGTTATGCTGGGCTCTTGGCCTGCGCCGAGTGCGGCAACCCATTCGTTCCGATGATCCGCTATTGGAACGGTAACCGCCGTGTGGAGTATGTCTGCAAAGGCTATCACCGGAATGGCAAAGCCTTTTGTACTTCCCACCGAATCCACGAGGAAAAGCTGGATGCGAGGGTATGGGAGCTCGTTTCCACAGCTCGTGAGAGCCGTGCGGAGGAACTGAAAAAACTGGCACAGATGCAAAAAATGTGGGCGTTGAGGAAACCAATCCTCGACGCCCACATTTTGTCGTTACAGGGGAAAGTGCTGGAACTGGAGCAGGAGATTGATAAGATTGTGATGGAGAAAATAGCTACTGCTTTTCAAGTCCGGTAGATTCTTCCTCGCTTTGTATCAGAGAAATAGACCGCTTACTCACATAGCCGGTATAGCAGTTTTCCGAAGCCTCATCATTTATTACAACTTCATAGTAATATGGTACTTCCCCTACGATAATGACGTTCTGGTTCAGCTCCATGTGATATATGACCTGTGAAGAGGGGGATGGATCTTCGTACACTTTAGCAGAGGACAAGGCTTGCCCGACTGCCGAGTACACGATATTGGCTGCAACGCTAATCAAAATGGCAAAAAAGATTTTCTCGAGTACCCATGCTATTACTGGGTGTGTTTGAGAAAATTCTTTAATCCGTTCAGCAAAACGTTGTTCCCAGTTTTTCCCCGAAAGCAGAATCTCTTCCACTTCTTCTGTCACAATTTTTTGTTCATCTTCAGAAAGAACCCTGGCTTCTTCTGAAACGTCTGTGGCGGTATACTCCTCTGCCAACGATGACAGGCGGGTTAGTTCGGCTATCCGCGTCTCAGTCAAGGGCTCGATTCGACATGTGGCCTTGGACATGATACGAGACCATTCCTGAAGCCGTTCGTTGAGTTGTATCTGTAAATCCGTTAGAGCAATAGCGTCCATGACAGTTTGGTACTGTCGAAGAGCAGCAGTTATTCCAGAAGTATCCATTTTGGCCACAATCTCTTGGGTGCGATACATAGCAGTCATTGATTGACTATCAAAAACTCTGCTTATTCTGTTAAGGTCGCGAATTGCAGGCGAATCTAACGCGGCGGCAACTGTTTTTGTCAATGCGGCGCAATCTGTCTGAAATTCCAACAGAGGCCGTGTCAGTGCATCCAGCTGCCGCTGAAGTTGGTTCATTTTTTCAACCCAAGGTGGGAGTTCATAAAACGCCGCCATAGTCTTAGCCATATTTTTCATTACTCCTTGGAAGCATATACAATAATAATCATATACCAAATTATAATTTTTTCAAGGAAGTATATCGAAAAATATCTGAAAGGAGATGCTGGGGGGAAGCTGTGAAAAATTTTGCAGAAGCCACAGGAGGGGGTATCGCAATCAAATAATGTGGGCGTTGAGGAAACTAATCCTCGACGCCCACATTTTATAGTTGCAGGAGAAAGCACAGAATTTGGAACAAGAGATAGATGAACTTGTAATGGCGCGATTAAACTGTGCTCAGTGTTTAAGAAAATCAAATGAACTAACTAAGAGAGGGGATCAATAAGATATATTTTGTATGGAGCCAAACTGCTTTATAAAATTTACATATGTCTCTTGGTTTCTGTATTCATTTAATAAACTTGCATAACCAGTATCGTAATATGGGGGCGGAAACAGGCTTTGCACTGACATTAATCCAGTTTGTCCAATCCACTTCAACCCGTCAGCAACAGAAATCTTTGCGATAGCGATTACCATATCTGAATAATCTGTAAATAATGAATGCTCCCCTTTCTTTTTTACCATGAGTGCGTGTTGGGCATGTGGTCTCAAAAAATATGAGGGGACGGCTTTTCTCAGATCGACCACGACAGAAGATATGCCTTCGTATAGACCCGGTTGCGCTTGAGATTCTTTCGTTGCATCACAACCAATTAAAAGGATATAGGCATGTTCGTTTGCATCGTTTTCATAAATATGTATATACTCGCGATTGTCTATTATAGTTGAGGTTGTTTTATGAAGTGCAAACCATAATGCAATCCATACATTATCAACAATATCCAACCAATATGTTTTTATACCGTAATGTTGTAACAAAGGCTCCATGATATCTGGATCACGATCACAGAAATTTTTTGTATTCTTAAGGCTTAGTGCGATATGGTGTTTATAATCACCAATACGCTTTTCGCAATTAAGTGGCTCCGTAATTCCTGTTTTACGATTTCTATTTCCTCTCAACGCAGATGGCGTTAATGCTCCACTATAAAGTGATGTTTGCCCCCGCAAATACACATTTCCGGCCTCTCTATTTAAATACTTTCCAAAACCTATAAACTGTGTAAGTGAATGGAACGAATGTATCTTATATACAGGGATATCTCCGGAAGGTGATGTGAGGCATTCTACTCCAACGGGATCCGGTGTCTTTTTGTCAAAATCAGTTAATCTAATCATTATTTAGTGTCACCTCCTTGGTTTAGCATATCGCACGAATGCAAGAAAAACAATCCTGAATACATTGATAAAGGCTCATTTTCGATATTCTTCGAAAATGGGCCTTTATCTGGTACGGGTAGTGGGGGTCGAACCCACACGCCTTTCGGCACAGGAACCTAAATCCTGCACGTCTGCCAATTCCGCCATACCCGCATATATGAGCGGCAGGGAAATCTGCCGCTATTTTGTTTTCCTCTGTTTTTACACAGCGAGGGAACCGAGGCGGAGCGTAACGCTTGATCCGCATCTATAAAACAGGATGGACCTGCTTTTACCAAAGAATGAGCACGGCGAATGATGGGGCGAAAATCCTTCACTGAGGTGACATCACCTAAATCTCGCATGTCTACCAATTCCATCACAGGCGCGTATTTCATCTTTTTGCGTTAGCAGACGCTGAACGAATCGGTAAAGGCCTTACACCAAGGCGATAGCGCCGAGAGCCCGCATGTCTGCCCATTCCTGCATGTCTGGGGGAATGAATGCAGTATACCACATTCTCCGCCCTTGAACAATAGAAAATTCTGCGCTACAATGTAGGTTCGAAGAACAGAGAATCGAGGTTTCTTTTTATGACGACTCCCTGCGTTGCCGCCATTCATGATATGTCCGGCTTTGGCCGCTGCTCGCTGACGGTGGCCATTCCCGTGCTCTCCACCATGGGCGTCCAGTGCTGCCCCCTGCCCACCGCGTTCCTCTCCACCCATACCGGCGGGTTTGAAAACTTCACCTTTTTGGATATGACGGATGAGATGCCCAAGGTCGCCGCCCACTGGAAGTCCCTGGGGCTCCGGTTCCGGGCCGTTTACAGCGGCTTTCTGGGCAGCGAACGGCAGATCGGCATTGTGGAGGATTTCATCCGGGATTTCCGCACGCCGGAGTGCGCCGTGGTGGTGGACCCGGTCATGGGCGACCATGGCGAAGTGTATCAGACCTACACCCCCGCCATGTGCGCCGGCATGGCCCGCCTTGCGGAGCAGGCGGACGTCATCACCCCCAACCTGACGGAGGCTGCCCTGCTGCTGGGCATCCCCTACGGCAGCCTGCCCACCGGCGAGGATGGCTGCCGTGAGATCGTGGAGCGGCTGAGCCTGGAGGGCCGCCGTTCCGTGGTGCTCACCGGCGCGTCCACCGCGCCCCATCTCACTGGCGCCATGTGCTTTGACGCCGCCACCAGCCGCACGGAGGCCGTGCAGACCCGCCGGGTGGAACGGGAGTTCCACGGCACCGGCGATGTGTTTGCCAGCGTCCTCACCGGCGCTCTGGTCCACGGTCATTCCCTGACGGAGGCCGCCGGACAGGCTGTGGAGTTCATCCGCGCCTGCGCGGAGCGGACCGCCGCCGAGGACCTCCCCCTGCGGGAGGGCGTGGACTTTGAGCCGCTGCTGGGTCTTTTGACGGGGTGGCACAAATGAACGCCTCCATGCCCTCCCTGCGCCGCGTCAATGTGCTATACACCCTGGTGCAGCTGACCTATTGGGCCGCCTTCGCCGCCTTTGCCGGCTACCAGACCGCCCTGCTGCTGGGCCGTGGTTTTTCCAGCGGCGACGCCGGCGTGTTCGCCGCCATCCGGTGCCTGGCCGGCATCATCGCCCAGCCGCTGCTGGGCGGGTGGGCGGACCGCCACCCGCAAGTGCCCCTGAAGCGCATCCTCTGCGTCTGTCTGGGGCTGGGGCTGGCGGTGAACGCGGTGTTTTACTGCACCCGCCCCGGCTTTTGGGGCAGCGCCCTCATTTTCCTGGCGCTGGGGGTGCTGGACCTGAACATCTATCCCCTGCTGGACTCCATGGCGGTGCAGTTCATCAACGCCGGCCTGGATGTCAATTACAGCCTGGGCCGGGGCCTGGGGTCCTTTTCCTACGCGGTCGCCTGTGTGTTCCTGGGCCGCCAGTCCGCTGCTTTTGGCACGGAGTCGGTGCTGCTGACCCACATGGCCCTGCTGGTGCTGCTGACGGTCATCATCACCGTCTACCCCACCTTTCCGGCGGAGGCCCTGCCGCCCCGGGGGCAAAGCGTCCGGTCTCACTCCATCTCCCAGATCCTCCGGTCCAACCCGTCCTTCTCCCTGATGCTGGCGGCGGTGTTCTGCGGCATGACCGCCGTGATGCCCATCGTCAGTTTCATGGTGAACATCGTCACGGACCGGGGCGGTGACACCTCCCACCTGGGGCTGGCCCTGTTTTTGATGGGCGCTTCGGAGCTGCCCGCCGCGCTGCTGTTTCCCCACCTGTGGCGCCGCCTGGGCAGCCGGAGCATGATGGTGCTGTCGGTGGCGTTCATGGCAGTGAAGCCTCTGCTGTTTTTGCTGGCGCCGTCTTTGGTGTGGGTGCTGCTGGTCCAGCCCATCCAGATGCTGGGCTACGGCCTCTTTACTCCCGCTTCCGTCTACTATGCCAACGAAAACGTCTCCCCTGCCGACCGGGTCCGGGGCCAGGCCATCATGATGATGGCCTCCAACGGTCTGGGCGGCATGGTGGGCAATCTCATCGCGGGCTTTGTCATCGACCTGGGCGGCGTCAACGCCATGCTG
The DNA here is from genome assembly GCA_934590165.1 of uncultured Dysosmobacter sp. Taxonomy (GTDB): domain Bacteria; phylum Bacillota; class Clostridia; order Oscillospirales; family Oscillospiraceae; genus Oscillibacter. Next base: position 6,151 of record CAKTOO010000025.1, read on the forward strand.
GGCCTGTGCACCGCCATCGGCGCCCTGGGCCTGCTGCTGGCCCTGACCGCCGTCCATCTTTCCCGGAAACGGGCCTAAGTCCCTTTGTTTGTTTCACAGCCTATGGCCGTATGATAAGGAGGTTTTTTCATCCATGAAAGTGCTTTTGCTCAATGGCAGCCCCCACGCGGACGGCTGCACCGCCGCCGCTTTGCGGGAGGTGGCCTCCACCCTGGAGTGCGAGGGTGTGGAGACGGAGATCCTCCACGTGGTGGGCCAGCCTATCCGGGGCTGTACCGCCTGCCGCCGGTGCAAGGAGGTCCCCGGCCGCTGCGCGTTTGATGACGATCTGGTGAACCGGGTACTGGAGAAAATGGAGCGCGCTGACGGCCTGGTCATCGGCTCGCCGGTGTATTACGCCTCCGCCAACGGCGCGCTCATCTCCCTGCTGGACCGGGTATTCTACGCCGGGAACTGCTTCCGCTGCAAGCCCGCCTGCGTGGTCTGCTCCGCCCGCCGGGGCGGTGCCACCGCCACCTACGACCAGCTGAACAAGTACCTGGGCATCAGCGGCATGATCCAGGTTCCCTCCTGTTATTGGAACATGGTCCACGGCATGAACAAGGAGGAAGTGGTCCGGGACAGCGAGGGTATGCGGAACATGCGGGAGCTGGGTCGGAACATGGCCTGGCTGCTGCGGGTGCTGGAAACGGCCGGAAAAACCATTCCCCTGCCGGAGCAGGAGCCTCCCGTCCGCACCAATTTCATCCACTGAATCTCCAAGGGACAACACGCCTGCCAGCAGCTAAAATCAGTGCTGGCGGCGCCATCGTCCCCGGCGGGCGCCGCGCAGTCAACCATCGAAGATGCCCGAAAAGCCTGTTGCCCTTTGTTCACTGGGGGTAAAAAAACCGGACGCATCCAAAAGGATGCGTCCGGTTTTTTCTCTGTCAACGGTCGGAATGGTTCCAGGAGGGGGATGCGTTATAGGGCTTGTAGGTGGAGGTCAGGACCTTTTCAAACACCCGGGCATCCGGGTCCTCGATGCGCCGGAGGATCTGCTCTCCCGCGGCCAGGCCCAACTCCTCCACCGGCTGGATGATGGAATCCATCTGGTTTTCATACAGCTGGTAAATGCCGGAATCGTAGTCCACAAAGCTCACCAGGTCGATGTCCTGGCCCAGGCGGATGCCCCGCTTGTGGAGGTGGATGATGGTCTCGCCGCCCATGAGGCCCTGGCAGACGATAATGGCGTCGCACTTTTGCTGCAGCAGCTCGTCCAGGCAGGTGTGGGCGCTGTCCTCCATGGAGTTGCCGTAACGGATAAGGGAGTCATCCTCCGGCAGGCCGCAGTCGGCAATAGCCTGCTGGTAGGCGGAGATCCGCTCCCGGGTGGTGGACAGGCGGGGCAGGCCGCCGATGATACCGATGCGCTTGGCCCCCTTGCCAGCCAGGCGGCAGACGCTGCGGTAGATGGGCCGGAAGTTGGACACGCAGATTGAAGAGTACTTTTTCACATCAAAGGTCCGGTCCACCAGCACCACCGGGAAGCCGGCGGGGATGAGGGAATCAAACCGCTGGAAATCGTCCATGGTGCTGGCGATGAGCAGGCCGTCCACCAGGCCGGCGGACAGCAGGCGGATGTTGTTCTCCTCCCGGCCCATGTCCTCCTTGGTGTTGGCAATGATGAGATGGTAGCCGTGAGCCGCCAGGCAGGTCTCCACAGACTCGATCATGGTGGCGAAAAACTTGTTGGCAATATCGGGCACGATGAAGCCCACGGTCTTTTTCTTGCCGGTGCGGAAGCTGCGGGCAGAGGCGTCCGGCGTATAGCCCAGCTCCGAAATGGCCCGGTATACCTTTTCTTTTGTCTCGCTGGAAACATAGCGGGTATTATTGATGGTGTGGGACACCGTGGCGGTGGAGACCCCCGCCAGCTTGGCCACATCACTGATCGTCACTTTCATTGGCTTTTCCCCTTGCGTAATCGGTTTTCGCCTTACGTAATCCATTTTTTCCTTCAGTATAAGGCCACCTGTTTCATTCGTCAAGCACTTTTCCCCATATTTCACCGCTTCTTTGTCTAAAAGCACGTTTTTCTTATCAAAAATTACAATTTAAAAAACAGATTGTTATTCGAAATGACAGTTGCCAAAAGCGGTTCCGTGTGATAGTATACTCGTGTAAATCGATTAAGCAAAACGTTTGCGCAAACGTTTTGACGGCAGTTCTCTGTCCCGTCAAACTTGAAAGGAGTTTTTTGACTATGAAAGCCAAGATCGGTATCAATGGTTTCGGCCGGATCGGCCGTCTCGTCTTCCGCGCTGCCCTGACCCACGATGACGTTGAGGTCGTCGGCCTGAACGATCCCTTCATGAACCCCGAGTATATGGCCTATATGCTGAAGTATGACTCCACCCACGGCAAGTTCCCCGGTGAGGTCTCCGCTGAGGACGGCGCTCTGGTGGTCAACGGCAAGAAGTACCCCGTCTTCACCGCCATGGATGTCAAGGACATTCCCTGGGCTTCCGTCGGCGCTGAGTATATCTGCGAGTGCACCGGCAAGCACCTGACCAAGGACCTGTGCCAGGGCCACATCGACGCCGGCGCCAAGCACGTGGTCATGGGCGCTCCCTCCAAGGACGACACCCCCATGTTCGTCATGGGCGTCAACAACAGCAAGTACACCTCTGACATGAAGTTCGTGTCCAACGCCTCCTGCACCACCAACTGCCTGGCTCCCATCGCCAAGGTCCTGAACGACAACTTCGGCATCGTGGAAGGCCTGATGACCACTGTTCACTCCGTCACTCCCACCCAGAAGCTGCTGGACGGCGCTTCCCTGAAGGATTGGCGCGGCGGTCGTGCCGCTACCGGCAACATCATCCCCTCCTCCACCGGCGCCGCCAAGGCCGTGGGCAAGGTCATCCCCGAGCTGAACGGCAAGCTGACCGGCATGTCCATGCGCGTTCCCACCCTGGACGTTTCCGTGGTGGACCTGACCGCCAAGCTGGCGAAGCCCGCTTCCTACGAGGAGATCTGCAAGGCCATGAAGGCTGCCTCCGAGGGTGAGCTGAAGGGCGTTCTGGGCTACACCGACGAGCCCGTTGTCTCCTCTGACTTCCTGGGCGACCCCCGCACCTCCATCTTCGATGCCGAGGCCGGCATTGCCCTGACCGACACCTTCGTGAAGGTCGTGTCTTGGTACGACAACGAGTGCGGCTACTCCAACAAGATGGTGGAACTGATCGCCTATATGTGCTCCGTTGACAACAAGTGATCCACTCCACAGGATCGTTGTTTTACAGTGATGCATCCGCCCGGGCAAAACCCGGGCGGATGCATTTTTTCATGAAAGTTTGCCCAACGCCCCCAGCATAACATTTCCCCCCCATCCACTCCAACGGTGAATGGGGGCTTACTCATTGATTGGATTGTTTCCCCGCAAAACCTCTGCTTTTCCGGGGCCCCCGTATATAACTCAAATGGGCAGGCAAAGCCCGCCCATTTCAAGATTTTTGCTCCGCAAAAATGCTTATGCGCCGCTTGTGCGGCGGCGCGGCCCTGCCGTGCGGACAATCCTGTTGAAATTTCTCCCCAGCATAACATTTCCCCCCATCCACTCCAACGGTGAATGGGGGGCTTACTCATTGATTGGATCGTCCAATGGCCGGTACCTCGTGCTTTCTTAAATTCCGTTCGATGCTGGGGGAAAAGTGGGAACTCAGGGGTTTCGCCAATCCTTAAAACATTGGGTGCACGCAGTCATTTGCTCTGGTCATTGCCAAAGCTTGCTCGTGTGGCTCATCATAGTGAGAAATGTTTCGTCTTTGGGTTCGCCGGAGTTTCACTGTTTTGATGGATTCCTCATTGCCGAACGGTTCAGGTTCTCTGGAATCTCTGAGCTTACTAGCCCATGGGACTCACTCCTTTCCTGTGTCTATAATATACAATGCCCGTACACATTTGTCAACTATTTTTATTCACTTTTTACAATTTGCACAATGTAAATCGTTTTCCTTTTGCCGTTGTGCACAATTGTCTTTATATTGCGTACAGTTCATTTTGGAAGCGTTCCAGGGAAAACGTTTTTCTCTGCCAGAAGGCCTCCAACAGCCGCTCCAGATTTTCCTCACTGTGTTCGATCTCACAGCTGAACCGCCGCAGCGCCTCGGGAAGGCCGCACACCGCCGCCAGGCGCTCCGCCGTCAGCACCGCCAGTACGCAAAGCTCCGCCCGGCCCAGCACATCGCCGTCATTGACGGTTTTCAGGATGTAGCGGAACAAAAAATAGACCGCAGTCCGCTCCAGCAGCGTTTCCTCCACCGCCGCCGCTTCCGCTGTCTCCGCCTGCTTCAGCAGGACAGGCCAGTCCGGCTCCAGAACCTCCAGCTTCAAAAGGGCCGAAAGGGCTTCCGGGAACAATCCTGGCCCGGTGGCGGGCTCGGCGTCATACTCCGGCTGCCAGCCGCCAATGAGGTCTGGCAAATCTTCCTCCCGCTCCGCCTCCAGGCACTGCTGCGCGGCAGATGCCAGGGACAGCACCTCCCATAGCCGCCGCTTCAGGGGGCGGCTCCGGTCCTCCGCCAGGGCCAGCATCCGCTGCCGCAGGGGCAGCAGCCAGGAAAGCCACAGGTCGCCCGGCTCCGCCGGTGCACCGTCCTCCCGCTCCCGGAAGGTCAGCGTCTCCCGGCTCCCCAGCAGCAGAGCATTGGCCGCCGGACAACTGGCGGACAGGGTGATCTCCCGGAAGAGGCCGTAGTCCTCCACAAACCGGGGATGCTCCCGGCAGGTGACGCTGGTGGCCTCCTCCCCCAGCTTCCGCTGGATCTCACAGAGGCCCTCTCCGTCTAAAAACGGGCACCGGCCGCCGTCCAGGGGAAAGCAGGCGTCTCCATCCTCATCGTACTGTAAAGCAGAGCGCAGCTTCTCTCCCAGCGGGCCGGGCAGTTCCTGATAACGTTGGGCGGTCTCCTCATCGATGACCACCTCCCACTTGGCGCAGCAGGTATGGGGACACGCCCCCGCCAAACAACGGAATTGTTCAAAATAATCCGGCACCCGCAGCAGCATGGCGCTCCCTCCCGATCAGCGGCAATTTTTTTCGCCAAGATGTTCTTTTTGTTGAAAAAGCAACAGACTTTTTAGAGATATTGTAAGATAATTTCTTTACCAACGCAAGCCCCGTGTTTGAAACGGGAAAAAGGAGAAATACTATTATGGTACGTCGGATCATTCAGATCGATCAGAAAAAATGTAACGGCTGCGGCGCCTGCGCCGCGGCCTGCCACGAGGGCGCCATCGCCATGCGGGACGGCAAGGCCGTCTTGCTGCGGGACGATTACTGTGATGGGCTGGGTGACTGTCTGCCCACCTGCCCCACCGGGGCCATCACCTTTGTGGAGCGGGAGGCGGCGCCTTATGACGAAGCCGCCGTTCTGGCGAAAAAAGCCGCAAAGCTTCGGGGCTCCGCGCCTGTGACCCGCTCCGGCTGCGCCGGCAGCGCCATCCAGACCCTACGGCCCGCGGCCGGCGCACTGGCAGCGGAGGAGGGCCCCGTGTCCTGTCTCGGCCAGTGGCCGGTACAGCTGAAGCTGGTTCCGGTGGAGGCGCCGTTTTTTGACAGCGCCAGGCTGCTGGTGGCGGCGGACTGCGCCGCCTATGCCCGGGCGGATTTCCACCGGCGCTTCATGGCGGGCCGCGTCACTGTCATCGGCTGCCCCAAGCTGGACGAGGGCGATTACACCGAAAAGCTGACGGAGATCCTCCGCCGCAACGACATTCGGGAGGTCACCGTCGTCCGCATGGAGGTGCCCTGCTGCGGAGGCATCCAGCGGGCGGTGGAGACCGCTCTGCGGCAAAGCGGAAAGTTCATCCCCTGGCAGGTGGTGACACTGGGCCGGGATGGAAATATCATCGAGTGAATCGGAGGAAATCCCATGAACGCCACTGTCAATGAAAATTGCATCGGCTGCGGCCTGTGCGCCGGCACCTGCCCGGAGGTCTTTTCCATGGGGGATGACGGCTTTGCCCACGGCGGCGAGGTGCCGGAGGAGCTGCTGGACCAGGCCCAGGAGGCCCGGGACGGCTGCCCCGTCAGCGCCATCAGCATTGAGGAATGAGGCAAAAAACGGTGCCCGCGCCAAAAGGCGCGGGCACCGTTTTTTCCTTATGTTTCCGCCTGACAGCGCTTTTCGCCGTACATCCGCCGGTCCGCCTGGTCCAGCATGGCGGAAAGGCAGGCCTGGTCCGGTGTGAAGTGATCCGTATAGGCATAGCCGAAATCCGCGGACACTACCGCCGTGACAGCGGTCCGAAGCTCCTGGATCTTCCGCAGGACGATGTCCTCGCCGCAGTCCGTCAGAATGACCACGAATTCGTCGCCGCCGAAGCGGATGACGGAGTCCTGGCTGCGCACATGGGCCTGCAGCACATCCGCCACCTGGGAGAGCATTTTGTCCCCCGCTAAATGGCCCAGGGTGTCATTGACAGCCTTGAACTGCCGCAGGTCCAGTAAAATGAGGCCGATGCGGGGAGAGAGCCGTTCCCGTCCCCGGTGGAGGAAGGTGAACTCATTGAGATAGCGGCGGTTGAAGGCTCGGGTCAAATCGTCCCGGTACAGCTTTTCCTGAATTTCCTCCAGCCGATCCAGCATGGTCTTGCCATCCTCCTGGGGCTCCAGCAGCAGCTGGTTGGACACGTGGCTGACGATCTCCATCACCACCTCCAGCCGCTCCTCACCCACAAAGAGCGTCAGCGGCTGGGAGACCACGTAAAACACATTTTCCCGGATAAACTCATACTTGGTCCGCTGGCAGTTATCGGCAGCAGCCCGCATACTGGTGCAGTTGCGGCAGCGGCACTCCCGGTTCCACACGTGGAAGCAGGTGTAGGGTTCCCGGCTGAGAGAGCCGTCCTCCTTCAGTGTCACCACCGCCGTGTCTGTGGGGTCCACCAGCCGGACCACATCAAAAAGCGGTGTCAGGCAGTGAAGTGTCTCCCGCATCGTATCCACCGTATAGCAGCATTTGGCGCCCATGTACAGTACCTCCCGCCGTTTCCGGAAATCTCTGGAATTTGCATGTGTTGTTTTATTATACGCCCTTTTTTTAAAAAGGCAAGCAAATTCCAGGAATTTCCTCCTCTCCTCTTTTCCGGTCAGGTATTGTCCCGGCTGATAGGCTCCCGCAGCAAAAGCCGCCGCAGCGCCTTGCCGTTGAAAGGGATGAGGGGGTAGAGGTATCCCTTCCCCACGGCGGGCTTTGTGGTGGCCAGCAGCACCAGAATGCCCAGGACCCCCAAAACGAAGCCCCACACATCAAAGGCCGCCGTCACCAGCAGCAGCACAAGACGCAGCAGCTTAAAGGCGTAGCCCATCTCATAGCTGGGCTGGGCAAAGCCCGCCACGGACACGAAGGCCATATATACCAGCACCTCCGGTCCCAGCCACCCGGCCTGGACGGCAAAATCGCCCAAAATGAGCGCTCCCAGCATGGAAAAGGAATTGGACAGGGAATCCGGTGTATTCAGCGATGCCAGCTTTAAAACGTCGATGAGGAACTCCACCACCAGCAGCTGCCACAAAAGCGGCAGCGAAGCCGGCTCCGGCGAGGACAAAAAATCCAGCCAACCCGGCAGCCGTCCCGGCTCGCAGACCATCAGGTACCAGGCGGGGGTGATGAGCAGGGAGATAAGGAACACAATGATGCGCAGCAACCGCAGGTAGGAGCCGATGAGAGGCGGAAAATAAAACTCGTTGGCCTCCTGGGTAAAGTCGAAAAAGGTGGTGGGCAGCAGCATCACCGACGGGGAGGTGTCCACCATTACCACGATGCTGCCCTCCATCACCGAGGCGGCGGCGGTATCCGGCCGCTCTGTGTAGCGGACCTTGGGAAAGGGGTTGTACCACTGTTTGGGCCGGATGGCCTCCACCACGCTCTCCTGGCTCATGGAGAGGGCCTTTGCCTGAATGGCCGCCAGTTTCTCCCGAACCTCCGCCAGCAGCTCCCGGTCCACCTTGTCGTCCAGGTAGCACAGCACGATATCCGTGTGGGACCGGGTGCCTGCCTTCAGCCCCTCCATGGTCAGGTGGGGGTCCCGGATGCGGCGACGCAGCAGGGCCATGTTGGGCACCACCGCCTCGATAAATCCGTCGTGGGCGCCACGGAGCACCTTGCCGTCCGGCGGCTCCTGGACGCTGCGGCCGGGGTACTCCTTGCAGTCGATGAGAGCCGCCCCCCGGACGCCCTCCACCAGCAGCAGCGTCTTTCCCAGCAGCACCGAGGTGACGATGTTCTCCCGGTCAGTGGAGGCGTTGGCCTCCATAAAGGTGACGAAGCGGTCAATGAATGCCTGCATCTCCGTCAGGCCCTCCACATCCGCCGGCGCCAGCCCCAGCCAGAAGGAGCCCATCCGCTCCAGCACCGCGTCGCCGCCAAAGCCGTCGATGACCCAGATGCGGGCACGGTGGCCGCCGATGCGCAGGTCCCGGCTCACCAGGTCGCAGCTGCGGCCCACCCCCAGCGTCTCGTCAAACCAGCGGACATTGTCCTGATACTTTTCTGCGATCTCTTCCATATACGACCTCCATATCTGGGGGTAGTATGCGCGGGAGCCTTGGGCCCTATGCGAAAGCCTCCGCATTTAAAATACAGTTTGGAATATTCAATTTGCAATATACGATTTGTTTTCAGAAAAAGAACCGGACGCAAAAGCGTCCGGTTCTTCAAATCTTTGGAAATTCCACGGTAAAGGTGCTGCCCACGCCCACCTGGCTCTCCAGGCTGAGCTTCGCCCCCAGGTAGGCGGCGCCGTGCTTCACGATGGAGAGACCCAAGCCGGTACCGGTGCCGGAATGGCTCTTGTCCAGGCGGTAAAACCGCTCGAACACCCGCTCCTGGGCCTCCGGAGGGATACCGACGCCGGTGTCCGCCACCACCGCACGGGCGCCCCGGTCCGTGTCCTCCACGGTAACGGTGACAGAGCCGCCGGGACGGTTGTAGGCCACGGCGTTGTCGCAGAGGTTGTAGAGGATCTCCTCCAGGATCTGGGGCACGCCCCGGGCAAGGGCCTTGCCTCCCTCCAAATGCAGAGTGACCTGCTTTGTTTCCGCCGCCTGGCGCAGCTGGGCCAGCACGCTCTCCGCCAGGGCGTGGAGCTCCACGGTCTCCCACTGGCCGCCACTCTCGCCCTCGTCCAGGCGGGAGAGCTTGATGATGTCGTTCACCAGGCCGATGAGCCGCTGTGTCTCCCGGTGGATATTCCCGGCAAAATGGGGGATGTCCCCCGGCTGCACCAAGCTGTTTTCCAAAATTTCCGCCGTGCCCAGGATGGAGGTCAGAGGCGTTTTCAGCTCGTGGGACACATTGGCGGTGAACTCCCGCCGCAGCTGCTCCCGCTGCTCCTTCTCCGTCACGTCCAGCACCACCAGCACCGCGCCGCCCACGGCGCCGGCCTGCTGAACGGGGCTTGCGATCACCTGGCGGCAGCTGTCCTCCCGCTCCAGAAGCTGCTCCGTCCGTTGGCCGGCCAGGGCCCCTTCCACACAGCGGCGAAAGCCCGCCTCCCGGTTCAGGGCGTATACGCTCACAGCCGCCCGGGGTTCCTCCGCCCGCAGCAGCCGGAGGGCGGCGGTGTTGTAGGACAGCACCCGAGTCTCCCGGTCGATGACCAGCAGGCCCTCGCTCATATTCTCCGTAATGGCGCCGAACTCCTCCTGGCGCTGCCGCAGGTCCAGCATTTGCCGCTGGATCTGGCGGCTCTGGCTGCGGATGCGGCCCAGGAGCGGTGCCAGCTCTTCATAGGGCGGCTCCCCCTCCGGGTCCTCCAGGTCTATGGCGTTGATGGGCGCCACCAGCTGCCGTGCCACACGGCCGGACAGCCACAGGGCCAGCGCCAAAGCCGCCAACAGCACGAAGGCTACCGGCTGCACAGCCTCCAGCGCCAACAGCCACACGGCATCCCGGGTGTCCGACACCCGCAGCACGCTGCCGTCGGAAAGCCGCAGGGCGTAATACAGTGTTTTTTCCGCCAGTGTGTCGGAATAGCGGGCGGAGCTGCCCTTTCCTGTCAGCAGGGCTTCCCGGATCTCCGCCCGGTCAGCGTGACTGGCCATGTTTGCCGGGGCCTCCCAGTTGTCAAAGAGCACTGTGCCGTCCGCCGCCACCCAGGTAACGCGGCTGCTTCGGGGCAGGTCTCCCGTCAGGTAGTCCATGCCCGCCTGCTCCACGCCCTTGGCGGCGTAGACGGTCTTTTGCTGCAGCTCCTCCAGGACCCGGTCCTGAAAATAGCCGTGGAGCACCCCCACGATGAGCACCAGGCTGGCCGCCAGCACCGCCAGGGACACGGCGGCCATGGAGCGAAAGATCTTTTTCGTCATGGCTCAGATCTCTTCCCCGATCTTATAGCCGTAGCCCCGGACCGTTTCCACATAGGCCCCGGCCTCTCCCAGCTTTTGCCGCAGGGTCCGCACATGGACATCCACGGTGCGGCTCTCACCGGTGAAGGCATAGCCCCACACCTGCTGGATAAGCTGCTCCCGGGACAGCACCTGGCCCCTGTTCTTCAGCAGCAGGCACAGCACCTCAAACTCCTTCAGGGTCAGAGCCACGCTCCGGCCGGACACCTCCACGGTGTGCCGCCCGGGATCCACCGTCAATACGCCGCAGCGGTAGACCGCCCCCTCCGTCTCCGTCCGCCGCAGCAGGGCCCGGATGCGGGAGAGCAGCTCCATCATGCCGAAGGGCTTGGTGATGTAATCGTCGGCGCCGGCGTCCAGACCGGTGACCTTGTCATATTCCGTGCCCTTGGCTGTCAGCATGATGATGGGCAGGCAGGCCGTCCGCCCGGCGGCACGGAGTTTTTTCAGCACGGAGATGCCGTCCTCTTCCGGCAGCATAATGTCCAGCAGCGCCAGGTCCGGCACCGCCTCCTGCACAGCCTGCCAAAAAAGGGATGGCCGCGCAAAGCCCCGGGTCTCCATGCCCTGGCTGTTCAGGGTATAAATCACCAGGTCTCGGATGCTGTTGTCATCTTCCAGTAAGTAGATCATAAGGGCCTCCTATGTGTTGGGGTCTTGACAGCCGTCTTGGCGGGAACGGCGTTCCCGCTCAGATGAGCTGCTGCTCGTTGATCATGAGCTTGAATTGCAGTCCCAGCTTCTCCGCCGCCTTCCGGCAGAGGATCATCCGCTGCATGAAGATCTCAAAATAGTCCATGATGGAGCCGTAAGCCGTGTCCACGGACAGCTTCAGCTTGATGAGAGTGTGCTCCTCGTTAATCTTCAGTTTCGACTTTTTCACCGAGTAGTTCACCCGGTCGTGGATATCAAAAGAGGCCATGTCCATATTGCGGACACGGCTGCGGCGGACATCGGACTTGTCCGCCAGGATGAGAGCCGCCGCCACAGCGTTCACCGGCTGGCCGGTGCCCTCGTCATGGTTGCCGATGGCGGTGACGATGGTGGCGATCTCCTCCGGGTCACAGTTGAGATTGTCCAAAATTCGAAAAGCCATGACGGCGCCGGACTGGGAGTGGTCCACCCGGTTGACCAGGTTGCCGATATCATGGAGGTATCCCGCGATCTTCACCAGCTCCACCGTCCGCGCCGGATAGCCCAGCGTCTCCAGGATATACCCGGCGGTCTCCGCCACCTGGGTCACATGGGCAAAGCTGTGCTCTGTGTAACCCAGAGCAATGAGGGATTCGTCCGCCCGCTGGATATACGTGCGGATCGTTTCGTTGTTTTTTACATCTTCAAAGGTCAGCATCGTTCCGTTCCTTCCCCTTTTCACCGGGAAGGCGGTGCCTTCCCCCGCTTCAATCATCAGAGGGATGGATGCCCGTCAGGGAATACTCCACCCACTCCGCCACGTTGGTGGCGTGGTCGCCGATACGCTCCAGATACTTGGCCACCATCAAAATGTCCAGCCCCACCTCACCGGCGGCGGCATCGGCGGCAATGAGGTCGATGAGCTCCCGCTTCACCTGCTCAAACAGGGCGTCCACCCGGTCATCGGCGGCCCGCACAGCCCTGGCAAGGTCCAGGTCCCCCTTCACGAAGGAATCCACGCTGTCCGTCACCATGGCAATGACCGCCCGGGCCATGTCGCCGATGTGGAGGCGGCTCAGTCCGTCTGTCAGATGGATATAGCGGGTCAGCTCCGCGATGTCCGCCGCCTGGTCGCCGATGCGCTCCAGATCGGAGATCATTTTCAGCGCCGCAGAGATCACCCGCAGATCCCGGGCCACCGGCTGCTGCTGCAAAAGCAGCTTCAGGCACAGGTTCTCCACTTCCCGCTCCCGCTGGTCGATGTCCTTTTCCGTTTCCTCGGCCACGTCCGCCAGGGCCGTGTCCCCCTTCAGCAGGGCTTCCGCCGCGGCGGAGATGGCGTCCTCGCAGGCAGCGCCCATCTGGATAAGCTCCACATGCAGCTTTTCCAGCTGCTCGTCAAATTTGTTCCGCATGACGCACCTCCTCAGCCAAACCGTCCGGTGATGTAATCTTCCGTGCGCTTGTCCTCCGGCGTGGAGAACAGCTGCTCCGTCCTGCCGAATTCCACCAGCTCTCCCAGCAGGAAGAAGGCGGTGCTGTCGGAGACCCGGGCAGCCTGCTGCATATTGTGCGTCACCATAATGACAGTATACTTGCTTTTCAGCTCCACTGCAAGGTCTTCGATCTTGGAAGTGGAGATTGGGTCCAGGGCGCTGGTGGACTCGTCCATCAGCAGCACCTCCGGCTCCACCGCCAGGGCGCGGGCGATGCACAGCCGCTGCTGCTGACCGCCGGAGAGGCCCAGGGCGCTTTTTTTCAGCCGGTCCTTCACCTCGTCCCAGATGGCCGCCGCCCGCAGGGAGTTTTCCACGATCTCGTCCAACTTCACCCGGGAGCGGATGCCATGGGTCCGAGGGCCGTAGGCCACATTGTCGTAAATGCTCATGGGAAAGGGATTTGCCTTTTGGAACACCATGCCCACCTGCTTGCGCAGCCACGTGGGGTCTACGCCGTCATCGTAGATGTTCTGGCCCCGGTAATCCACCTCGCCGGTGATGCGGACAGAGGGGATGAGGTCGTTCATGCGGTTCAGCGTCCGCAGAAAGGTGGACTTGCCGCAGCCGGAGGGGCCGATGAAGGCCGTGATCTCATGCTCTGGAATGTCGATACTCACGCTGTGGAGGGCATGGTTCTGTCCGTACCACAGGTTCAGGTCCTTTGCCTGCAAAATCGTATCCATAGTGTACTCCCGCTATTTTTTCAATTTCCTGCCCGCGTAATTGGCGGCCAGGTTGATAAGAAAGGTCAGCACCATCAAAATCGCCGCGATGGCAAAGGCCACGCCGGTCTCCCCCCGCTCGTTGGCGTAGACATACAGGGCCATCGTCAGCGTGGCAGATGAGGACTGAAGGGCCTTGACAAAGCCATTGAGTACCAGGCCGAAGCCGGCGGTGAACAGCAGTGCCGCGCTTTCTCCCACGATGCGGCCCACCGCCAAAATGCAGCCGGTGACGATGCCGTCCACGGCGCCGGGCAGCACCACGGTGCGGACCATGTGCCACTTGCCAGCACCCAGGCCCAGCGCTCCCTCCCGGTAGGCCTGGGGAACGGTCTTGAGGCTTTCCTGGGTGGTGCGGACGATGGTGGGCAGAATCATAATAACCAGGGTCAATCCACCGGCCAGGATACCCGGCGCCAGGCCCATCTTCTGTACGAAAAACAGCATACCCACCAGGCCGAAGATGATGGAGGGGATACCCGTCAGGGTCTCGGTGGCAAACTCGATGAGTTCCACTATCCTGCGGTTTGAGGCATACTCCGTCAAATAGATGGCAGCCCCTACGCCAAGAGGCAAAACGATCACCATGGCAACCAATATAATATATAAAGTATTTAATATATTGGGCAATATTCCAATAGTGTCCTTAATATAGCTGGTCTGGCTGGTCAACAGCTCCCAGGTGATGTTTCCCAGGCCCCGGTAGAAGATATAGCCGATGAGGAACATCAGCAGGGCACAGGTGATCCCGGCGCACAGCCACAGCAGCGCCCGCAGCCCCCTGTCATAAAATCTGCGGCGGGGAGAAAGTTTCTGGTCCACGGGTCAGTCCTCCTTCCGGTTCTTGATGAACACATTCAGCAGCACGTTGATGAGCATGATGAACAAAAACAGCACCAGGCCGATGGAGTACAGCGCGTTGCGCTGGAGGCTGCCGTAGGCGGCGTAGGACATCTCCGAGGCAATGGCCGTGGTCAGGAAGCGGACGGAGGTGAACAGTCCCGGCATGTTGGCCACGTTTCCGGCCACCACGATGATGGCCATGGCCTCGCCGATGGCCCGGCCCACGCCCAGCACCACGGCGGTGGCCACTCCGCTGCTGGCGGCGGGCAGGGACACCCGGAAATACGTTTCGATCTCCGTGGCACCCAGGGCCAACGACGCCTCCTCATACTCCCGGGGCACCGCCCGCAGGGCCGTTTCCGACACGCTGATGATGGAAGGCAGGATCATAATGGCCAGCACCACGATGGCCGCCAGCAGGCAGGCGCCGGAGCTGAGGCCAAACGCCTTTCGGATGGCGGGCACCAGGACGATCATGCCCACCAGGCCGTACACCACCGAGGGGATGCCTGCCAGCAGCTCCACGGCGGTCTTGATGATCCGGGCGGCCCGGGGCGGCGCCACCTTCGCCAGGAATATGGCCGTCATGAGACCGATGGGCACGCCGATGAGCACCGCCCCGGCGGTGCCGTAGATGGAGGTGAGGATGAAGGGCAGAATGCCGTAAGAGGGTTCCACCGTGGTGGCGGTGGGAGCCCAGGTCTTGCCAAACAGGAAGTTGACCAGGCCGATCTCCCGGATGGCAGGCAGGCCGGCGACGATTAGGTAAATGCTGATGAACAGCACAAATGCCACCGCCACCACGCCGCACAGCAAAAACAGCAGATGGAAGCAAAGCTCCATGGCCTCCCGGCCGCTTCGTTTCCGTCCGGAGGCAGGACCGCCGTTGGAGCCGCGGCTCTTTTCCACCACCTGGCCCCGGAGAGGTGCCCACAAAGCATTTTCCATTTCCATAGTTGAACTCCTTCCAATCACGGGAAACAGCCTCCGCCCTGTTGATGCGGCAGGGGGAGGCGTTCCCTGGGGGGGAATGGTCTGTTTACTTCGCCACAGGCACGGCGCCGGCGGCGCGGATCAGGTCGTTGGCATCAGCGGAGGTGTCAAAGTCGAAGAAGGCCTGAGCCTGGGCGCTGAGGGCCACGCCGTCCTTGGTCACCAGAACGAAGGGACGCTGGATCTCATAGCTGCCGTCCAGGACAGTCTCCTCGCTGCACGCCACACCGCCCACGGTGACGGCTTTGACGGTGTCCTTACCCTCCACGGCGGACAGGGATGCATAGCCGATGGCGTTGGGATTACCGGCAACAGCCTCAATGACGGCGCCGGTAGAGGTCAGCTCCTGGGCCAGCACACAGGTATCCTTGGTGCCGGTGATGCTCTCAAAGCCGTCCCGGGTACCGGAGCCGGCCTCACGGCCGATGCAGGAGATGGCGCCGGCGTCGCCGCCCACTTCACTCCAGTCGGTGATCTCGCCGGTAAAGATCTTGGCGATCTGCTCCACAGTCAAATCGGCTACCTTGCTGTCGGCGTTCACGATGACGGCGATGCCGTCCAGGGCCACGGTGGTGCCCACCAGACCGGAGGCAGTCTCCTCGTCCTTCAGGGCGCGGGAGGAAAGGCCGATGTCGGCGCTGCCGTTGGAAACGGCCTCGATGCCGGCGCCGGAGCCGGTGGCGTCATAGGTGACGGTGACACCGCTGTTGTCCGCCATGAACTGCTCGCTCAGGGCACCGATGACCTTTTCCATGGAGGTGGAGCCGTTGGTGGCGACGCTGCCGCTGAGCGCGGCAGGCTGCTCCGCCTGGGTGTCGTTGTTTTCAGCGGGCTGCTCGGTCTTGGAGGAGCCGCAGCCGGCCAGCACAGACGCGGACAGGGCCAGCGTCAGCAAAAGTGCAAATGCTTTTTTCATGAGAATGAACTTCCTTTCATTATATGTCTGTTGCTTTACGCTACGGTCATAGTATAAGCAGTCCCACGTAAAATCCGTCACCGTTCCTTTGTAAAGTCTGAGTAAAAATGAAAAAATCCGGGACCGCCTTTCAGCGGCCCCGGAGCGGAGCGTTGTTCTGTTACAGAATGGGAGAGTGAATATTTTCGTCCTGAATACCGTGTTTTTCGGCATAGCCGGTGAGCATCAGCGTCAGGGCGCCGTCGCCGGTGACGTTGCAGGCGGTGCCGAAGCTGTCCTGCAAAGCGAAGATGGCCAGCATCAGTCCGGTGCCCTCGTCCTTAAACAGCAGGATACCGGTGATGAGGCCCAGGGAGGCCATAACCGTGCCGCCGGGGACACCGGGGGCGCCGATGGCGAAGATGCCCAGCAGCAGGCAGAACAGCACCATGGTGCCCAGGGAGGGCACGGAGCCGTACAGGATCTTGGAGATGGTCATGACGAAAAACACCTCCGTCAGCACGGAGCCGCACAGGTGAATGTTGGCAAACAGGGGGATGCCGAAGCTGACCATGTCCTTACGGAGGACGCGGCTCTGCCGGGCGCAGTCCAGAGCCACGGCCAGCGTGGCGGCGGAGGACATGGTGCCCACGGCGGTCAGATACGCGGGGCCGTAGTGGCGCAGCACCTCCCAGGGGTTCTTGCCGGAGTAGGCGCCCGCCAACAGATACAGCACCGCCAGCCAGATATAGTGGCCCAGCATGACAATAATGATGATCTGGAGGAAGGCCGGCAGCTGCCGGGTGATCATACCCTCATAACTCAGGTTGCAGAAGGTGGCGGCAATATAGAACGGCAGGATGGGGATGATGACCTTTTTGACGATGTCCAGCACGATGTTCTGGAACTCCGCCAGCAGGTTGATGAAGCCCTGGGACTTGGTCCAGGTGGCGGCCAGGCCGATGAGGATGGACAGCACCAGGGCGCTCATGACGCTCATGATCTGGGGGATGTTCAGCTCAAACACCACCTCCGGCAGCTTCCGCAGGCCCGCCACACTGGTGTCGATGGACAGGTGGGGGATCAGGGCATAGCCGGCGCCCATGGACATGAACGCGGCGCAGATGGAGGACACATAGGCGATGACCACCGCCACGCCCAGCAGGCGGGAGGCGTTGGTACCCAGCTTGGTGATGGACGGTGCGATAAAGCCGATGATAATGAGCGGCACGCAGAAGGTGATCAGCTGGCCCATGATATATTGCAGGGTGACGATCACCTTCATAACGCTCTCAGAAAAGACCAAACCGCAGAAAATGCCCACCGCAATGCCCAAAAGCAGGCGGAACGGCAAGCTGCCAAACAGTTTTTTCATGATACTTACCCCTCTCAATACAAGACGATCAGTTCGCGTCCGGCCCACTCCGGACGCGGCGCGGCAGTTCCCCTCATCCCTCCTTTGTGTTTCAAGTGGTTGGGATCTCCTTCCAATTTATATCATACTCCCGGAAAACATATGAAGTCAATTTCGCATCCCCATCTGCCCGTTATCGCTTCGGCCAGGAACCGGTTCCCGCAAAAAACAGGGCGAAGCGGCACGGCCAACCCGTACCGCTTCGCCGGAAGCGTCATTTTCTAAAACAAAACGTATAATTTCTCTTTGTTTCTACATTTTGAAATCAATTTACCGCTGTCCCTTGTCATAGGGGATACCTTCCGCCTTGGGGGCCCTGGACTTCTTGGAGGTAAAGGCCAGCACCACCAGGGAGATGATATAGGGCAGCATATTGTACACGGCGGCGGGAAGGTTCATGGCCTTCAGGAGGTCGAAGCCGGTATACACGTTGCCCAGAGCCCGGAAGAAACCGAACAGCAGCGCCGCCAGGGCGATGCGGGTGGGCTTCCACTGGCCGAAGATCATGACAGCCAGGGCCAAAAAGCCGAAACCCGCCACGCCGTTTTCAAACTTCCACTCGCTGACGCCGGCGGTGATATACACGATGCCGCCCAGGCCGCCCAGCATACCGGAGATCAGCACACCGGCGTAGCGCATCTTGTACACGTTGATGCCCACGCTGTCCGCCGCCTGGGGATGCTCGCCGCAGGCCATAAGCCGCAGGCCAAAGCGGGTCTTGTACAGTGTCACATAGGATACCACCAGGGCAATAAGGGCCAGCAGCATGAACCAGTTGAACTCAAAACCGCCGATGTTCACCAAAAAGGCCTTCTTGGGGCCAATGTACTGGATGATGGAGGACACGTTGTCCACATCCTCGGCGGTGTTCATGGCCTTGACGAACACAGTGGCGGCCGCGGTGCCCAGCAGGTTCATGGCGGTGCCCACCAGGGTCTGGTCCGCCTTGAAGTTGATGGCGGCCACCGCCAGCAGCAGGGAATAGAGCATTCCAAGCAGGATGGAGGCCAGCACCACCAGCAAAATGATGACGGCGGCAGGCGCACCGGCAGGCAGGAACTTCATCATCAGCGCGCCGCCCAGGGCGCCCATGACCATGATGCCCTCCAATCCGATGTTGATGACGCCGGAGTGCTCCGAGAAGCAGCCGCCCAGGGCCACCAGCATCAGCACAGACGCGAAAATGAGCATGTATTGCAGCAGGAGGATCATTCCGCCATCCCTCCTTTCTGAGGATCAGCCTGCGCTGACTTGGCCCGCTTTTCATCCCGGCGGTCCAGCCAGCGGTTCAGGGCGAATTTAAAGAACAGCACAAAGCCGCACAGGTAGATGATGAGTGCGGAGATAAAGTCGGAGATCTGGGCGGAATACATGGTCTTGTCCACGTAAGCGCCGCCGTTGGTAATGTGCTGGATAAAGTAGGAGGAAAGAATGGTTCCCAGGGGATTCAAACCGCCCAGGAAGGCGGCGGCGATGCCGTTGAAGCCCATGCTGGGCACGGAGGACTGGGTGCACTGCCACTGCTCGAACCCGGTGAGGAACAGCATGGCCGCGCCCATACCGGCCAGGCCGCCGGCAATGGCCATGGTCAAAATGGTGTTTTTCTTCTCCCGCATACCGCAGTATTTGGCGGCAAACTTGTTGCAGCCGGTGGCTTTCAGCTCGTAGCCCAGCTTGGTCTTTTCCAGCAGCACCCACACGGCCAGCGCCACCAGAACGGACAGGGGGATGGCAATGGTGACATACTTATTGCCGCTGAACAGCGTGCCCAGGCCCAGGGAGGGCAGAACGCTTCCGGGGCTGGTATTGATCAGATTCAGGGTGTAAGGGCTGGTCTCCTCTTTCACCAGGTTCAAGAGGGTGTTCACAGCGTACAGGCTGATCCAGTTGAGCATGATGCAGGAAATGACCTCGTTGACGTTGCAGTAAGCCTTCAGCAGACCGGAGATAGCACCCAGGGCCGCACCGGCCAGGATGGCGGCCAGCAGGCACACGTACCAGGGCATTCCCCAGGCCAGCGCAAAGTACAAACTGGCGCCGGCACCCACCACGTACTGGCCGGCGGCGCCGATGTTGAACAGGCCCACCTTGTAAGCAAAGAGGACGGACAGGCTGCACATCAGCAGCGGCGCCGTCTTCACCAGGGTATTGCCCAGGTTTTTCAGCTGGGTAGCCGGTTTGGAATAGGTCATGAAGTTCTTGATGATGGTGGTGATGGCCTCGCTGGCGCCGGCGGGGTTGATGAGCAGCAGGGCGACATAGCCGATGAGCAGGCCCAGCAGGATGCACAGCAGCGACGCCAGCAGCGTCTGCACCGCGTTGTTCCGCAGCAGGGAAGATTTTTGTTGTTTCATGGCTTATGCTCCCTCCCTTTTCGCGCCCGCCATATACAGGCCCAATTCTTCCACGGTGGTGGCCTTGGGGTCCAGCTGGCCCACGATCTCCCCCTCGTACATGACGAGGATCCGGTCCGACAGGCCCATGACCTCGTCCAGCTCCAGGCTCACCAGCAGCACGCCCTTGCCGGCGTCCCGCTGGGCCACGATCTGCTTGTGGATGTACTCGATGGCGCCCACGTCCAGGCCGCGGGTAGGCTGAACGGCGACGAGCAGCTCCGGGTCCTTATCGATCTCCCGGGCCACGATGGCCTTTTGCTGGTTGCCGCCGGACATGCTGCGGGCCACGGTGACGGGGCCCTGTCCGGAACGGACATCGTACTGGTCAATGAGGCGGGTGGCATAGTCCCGGATGGCCTTGCGCTTCAAAAAGCCCGCCTTGCTGACGAACTCCGGCTCAAAATACCGCTGGAGCACCATATTGTCCTCCAGAGTGTAGTCCAGCACCAAGCCGTGCTTGTGCCGGTCCTCGGGGATGTGGCTCATGCCCATGGTGGAGCGCTTGCGGATGGAGGCACCGGTGATGTCCTGCCCCTCCAGCGTGATTTTTCCGCCCTTCAGGGGTTCCAGGCCCGTGAGGCCGTAGACCAGCTCCGTCTGGCCGTTGCCGTCGATACCGGCGATGCAGACGATCTCCCCCGCCCGGACGGTGAAGCTGACGTTCTTCACGGCGTTGTTGCTGTGGGCCTTGGAGGCCACGGTCATGCCCTCCACCTCCAGGATGGTCTTGCCGGGCTTGGCAGGCTCCTTGTGGACCACGAATTCCACGTCCCGGCCCACCATCATGCGGGACAGTTCTTTCTGATTGGTGTCCTGAATGCTGACGGTGCCGATATACTTGCCCTTGCGCAAAACAGTGCAGCGGTCCGCCACCGCCATGATCTCATTGAGCTTGTGGGAGATGAACAGGATGGACTTTCCCTCCGCCGCCAGATTCCGCATGATCTGCATAAGCTCTTCGATCTCCTGAGGCGTCAGAACGGCGGTGGGCTCGTCAAAAATCAGGATCTCATTGTCCCGGTACAGCATCTTCAAAATCTCGGTGCGCTGCTGCATACCCACGGTGATATCCTCCACCAGGGCGTCCGGATCCACGTGAAGGCCATATTTCTCCGAAAGAGCGATCACCTTCTCCCGGGCCTCTCCCTTCTGGAGGAAGCCGTGCTTGCAGGGCTCCACGCCCATGATAATGTTGTCCAGAACGGAGAAGCACTCCACCAGCTTGAAATGCTGGTGGACCATGCCGATCCCCAGGGCATTGGCGTCGTTAGGGTCCCGGATCTGGACTTCCTGGCCGTCCTTTTTGATGACACCCTCCTCCGGCTGGTACAGGCCGAACAGCACGCTCATCAGCGTGGATTTGCCGGCGCCGTTCTCGCCCAGCAAGGCATGGATCTCGCCCTTTTTCAGCTGCAGCGTGATATTGTCATTGGCCACGATGCCGGGAAACCGCTTGGTGATGTTCAGCATTTCAATGGCATAGGTCTGTTCCAATGTTCACGACCTCCCCCTGTTTGCCTGTCGGCAAAATGTTTGATATCTTATTGTACTATATCCTGCTGTGTATTTCAAAAGAAAACTACAGAAAACGGCAGAAATGCAAAAAAAGAGGACGGAAGTCAATTTCCGTCCTCTTTTTACAGATGTATGGGAAGTTTTACTTCACGTTGCCCAGATAGTTGACAGTGATGCTGCTGACAGCGGGCTCAGCGGTGATGTCATCAGACACGGAAATCTTGCCGTCGAACATATCCTTCACCAGAGCCTTGTAATCGTCCTGAGTGAAGCCGTCGCCGAACTGCGTGGTGTCCATGGGGATCTGGACGTAGTTGGCCTCGGGATCGTCACCGGACACCAGGCCCAGGGTCTCCACCTTGCCGCCGTAGTTGTCCCAGTTGCCGGCAGCGATCTCAGAGAGCATGTGCTGGACGGTGGGAGTCAGGCCCTTCATGGCGGAGGTCAGGGTGATGCCGTCGCCGTAAGCGGCGTCCAGATTGGCGGACTGGTCCACATCGACGCCGATGACCTTGGCGCCGTCGACCTTGGCGGCAGCCTCACCGACGGAGGTGCAGATACCGCCGCCGCAGGCGAAGACCACTTCCACGCCCAGAGTCTGATACCAGTTGTCGGCGTAAGCGGTGATGTCGGGATCGCCGAAGAACTGGTTGCCGTAAGCATATTCCACGGTGGCGTCCACGCCCAGCTCAGTAGCAGCGGCGTCAATGCCCTGCACGTAGCCATAGCCGAAGCGGACCACAGCGGGGACGGCCATGCCGCCCAGGAAGCCCAGGTGGGTGTAGCCCAGCTTCACAGCGGCGTAACCGGCCATGTAGCCGCACAGCTCTTCCTGATACACAGCGCAGTAGACATTGCTGGGCAGGGTGTAATCGCCCAGGTCACCCTCGCTGACGTCCAGAGCGATGAAGGTGATGTCGGGATACTCATCGGCCACCTCAGTAATGGTCTCGCCAAAGGCGAAGCCGGGCATGACGATGACAGTGTAGCCCTCGTCCACGGCCTTTTCGACCATGGCCACACGCTCGGCGGTGGAGTCACCGGCGGGCTTGTAGTAGTTGAACTGCACGCCGTTGGCATCGCAGTAGGCCTTGCAGGCCTCATAGGTGGTCTGGTTGAAAGACTGGTCAGTGATGTCGCCGTAGTCGGTGATCATGGCCACGCTGAAATCAGCACCCTGCTCCTCAGCGGGCTGCTCGGCGGGCTTCGCCTCTTCCTTGGAACCGCCGCAGGCGACCAGGGACAGGGACATGACCAATGCAAGAATCATTGCAAGAAACTTCTTCATTGGAATCTACCTTCCTTCAAAAATATTTCCTCCGCAAGCGGAGACAGACCCTTTCGGGTCGGGTCTCATTATATCAACCCTTCACATGGATTGCAATAAAATTTCGCAATGTTTTCCGTTTTATCACAATTCCAGTGAAAAAAAGAGACACTGTTTTTGCATACGGCAATCACAGTGTCTCTCTGTGTAAAGCTTCATTCACAGGGCTTCTTTTTCTTATCCCTTTTTCGCCATCTCCACCGCCGTCTCCAGCGCGATGGACATCATCTGGGTAAAGGAGGTCTGGCGCTCCGCGGGAGGAAGTTCCTCGCCGGTGACCAGACTGTCGGAAATGGTGCAGATGGTCAGAGCACGCTTGCCGGCCTCGGCGGCGTTGCAGTACAGGGCCGCGGTCTCCATCTCGATGGCCAGCACGCCCATTTTGCCCCAGTCCAGGGTGTTGCCGGCCTTGTTGTAAAACACATCGGAGGAGAACAGGTTGCCCACCGGAGGCTCCACGCCCATGCGGCGGGCCACTGCCACGGCGGTCTCCAGCAGGGCGAAATCGGCGATGGGAGCAAAGGTGCCCGGCAGGTTAAACTGATGGGCATAGTTGGAATCCGTACAGGCGCCCTGGGCCATGACCACATCCCGCAGCTTCAGCTTGGGAGAGATACCGCCGGCGGTGCCCACCCGGATGATGTTGTCCACATCATAGAAGTGGAACAGCTCATGGGAGTAGATGCCGATGGAGGGCACGCCCATACCGGAGGCCATGACGGACACCGGCGTGCCGTGATAGGTGCCGGTATAGCCCTGGATGCCACGGACGTTGTTCACCAGCTTCGCGTCCTCCAGAAAGTTTTCCGCGATGAATTTGGCCCGCAGGGGGTCGCCGGGCATCAGGACCGTTTTGGCAAAGGCGCCGCTGACAGCTTCATTATGAGGCGTTCCCATATCAGCCCTCCATGGCCTTTACGGCCTTGACGATGCGGCTGGTGCCCAGGCGGGAGGCGCCCAGGTTGATAAAGTCCTCCGCGTCCTGGAGGTTCGCGATGCCGCCGGCGGCCTTGATCTTCACGTTGGGGCCGATGTGCCGGGCGAACAGGGCCACATCCTCCCGGGTGGCGCCGCCTCCGCCGAAGCCGGTGGAGGTCTTGATATAATCGGCGCCGGAGGCGGTGACGATCTCGCACATTTTCACCTTCTCCTCGTCGGTGAGGAAGCAGGTCTCGATGATGACCTTCAGGAGCTTGCCATGGCAGGCCTCCTTCACGGCCTTGATCTCGGAGAGGAGGTCTTCCCACTTCTTGTCCTTCACCCAGCCGATGTTGATGACCATATCCACCTCCTCGGCGCCGTTTTCCACGGCATCGGAGGCCATAAAGCACTTGGCGGCGGTGGTGTCGTAGCCGTTGGGGAAGCCGATGACCGTGCAGATGGGCAGCTTGCCCGCCACATACTCCGCCGCCTGCTTGACATAGCTTGCGGGGATGCAGACACTGGCGCAGCCATACTTCATGCCGTCGTCACAAATGGCGCGGATCTCGTCCCAGGTAGCCGTCTGGGCCAGGAGTGTGTGGTCGCACTTGCTCAAAATGTCTTTCAGTTCCATTTGAGGATTCTCCTTTATCATTATGATGTCGCCGGCTCCGGCGCGGTGTTTTTGTAACGTATGTATTATATCAGCTTTCCCCGCCGCTGTCCAGCAGCAGCCCTTGCCATTCCACCGGAGGGGTGCTACAATAGCTACACTTCGAGATTTTGGAGGAACACCATGAAAACCAAATTTTTTGCCCTCCTCTGCGCTCTGGCCCTTCTGGTGAGCGCAGTTCCCGCCGCCTCCGCTTTGGAGGGTGAGGCGGAGCGTTCGGCGGACATCCTGGCCACCCTCGGCCTGGTCCAGGGCAATGCCGCCGGCGAGTACGACCTGGACGCCCCTGCCACCCGGGCCCAGGCGGCGGTGATGCTGGTGCGCCTGGCCGGCGCCCAGGAAGATGCCCGTGCCGATATCTGGATCGCCGGCTATCTGGACCTTCCCGCCTGGGCGGCGGACTTCATCAACTATGCCGCCCACCAGGGCTGGGTCTCCGGCGCCACGCAGGTGAAATACAACCCCAACGGCCAGATCGACGCTGGTGATTGGTACGCCTCCTTGCTGCGGATGCTGGGATACAGCGACCAGGACGGGGACTTCACCCTGGACTACGCCGCCATCTTCGCCCGCCGCATCGGGCTGGCCTCCATCTCCTATGACGGCCTCATGACCCGGGGCGACCTGTTCCTCTCCATCCGGGACGCCCTGACCTTCCCCTACAAGGACGGCAGCGGCACCGTTCTGGACCACCTGCTGGAACAGGGAAAGGTCTCCCGGGCCACTGCCAACGCCCTGGGGCTGCTGACCACGGAGCTTTCCGCCCGACAGGTGGCGGACCGCTACCTCTCCGCCGTGTTCCGTCTGGACAACTACCGCACCCAGAAGGCCGCCGAGGCCGGCGAGTCCGACGCCCACGCCAGCGGCTTCTTCATCTCCGCCGACGGCATCGCCGTCACCAACTATCACTCCATTGAGGGAGCCGTGGCCGCCACGGCGGAGCTGGTCACCGGCGAGACCTTCCCGGTGGAGCGGGTGCTGTATTACGATGCCGGCATCGACATCGCCGTCATCCAGGTCTCCCGCACCTCCACCAGCCACCAGAAGACCTCCGCCTTTGCCTATCTGGACATTGCCCCCTCCGGCACGAAGGATGTGCGGGTGGGCGACACGGTGTATACCATCAGCAACCCCTTGGGCCTGGGGCTGGCCGTCAGCTCCGGCGTCGTCAGTGACACCGCCCGGGCAGTGGCCCGGTATGACTTGCCCTGTCTCATGGACACCGCGGACATTTCCCAGGGCAGCAGCGGCGGCGCCCTGCTGAACGCTTACGGCCAGGTCATCGGCGTCACCTCCGGCGCCTTTACTTACGGCAACAACATGTATCTGGCCGTGCCCATCGATCCGGTGCTCTCCGCCGACCTGACCGGCGAGGGCTGGACCATCAAGCAGGTCCGGGATATCATGAAGCAATATGAATGACAAAAAAGCACGCTGTTTTCTAAACAGCGTGCTTTTTTATTGCATTTCAGTGGGTCAGGATGAACCGCTCCAGTTCTTCGGCGGTGGATACCACCGCCACGGCGCCGGCCTCCGCCAGCTCCCCGGGGGCGGCGTAGCCGAAAAACTCCACACCCACACAGTCAATGCCGCAGGCCTTGGCCCCCAGCACGTCGAATTTCCGGTCTCCCACCATGAGGATGGCGGGCTTATCCGCCTCCGTCAATCCCAGGCGGCGCATGGTTTCCCGGATGACATCCTCCTTTTCCCAGTCGCCCACGGGAGGGCTGCCGGTAATGGTCTCCATGGAGGGCGCGAAGCCGAATTTTTCGCAGATGGGCACGCACATCTCCTCCGGCTTGGAGGAAGCCAGAGCCAGGACATAGCCCTGCTCCTTCAGGCGGCGGCACAGCTCCGCCATGCCCGGCGCGGCGGCGTTTTCAAATTTTCCGATGGGGGCATACCGTTCCCGGAAGGTCTCGATGCCCCGGATGGCCTTGGCCCTGTCAAAGCCGCAGTAGCGCATGAAGGAATCCTGTAACGGCGGACCGATGAATTTGATGAGGGTGCTCTCCGGCGGCACCGGCTCTCCCAGTTTTTCAAAGGCGTACCGCAGGCAGTTGAGGATGCCCTCCTTGGAATCGGTCAGTGTCCCGTCCAAATCGAAGAAAATATACCGATACATACCATCTCTCCTATCTGTTCGGGAGAGATTTTATCATCATTCCCGCGGCTCCGCAAGCCCATTCCGCTGTTTTTTGCGCAGGAGCCGGTTCCGGAGCTGGAACGCCAACAAGCCCAGGCCGCTGAGTCCGCCCGCCGCGGCCACCGCCCACCGGGCCCGGAGCCAGGGCAGAAGCTCCGCGTCCCGCTTTGCTTTCAGCTTGGGCCACAACTCGTCAAAGCGACTGTCGGTCAGGACGCCCTTGCCGTACCGCTCCACCCAGGGGACCAGCGCTTCATTGTACCGGCTGTCCGCCGCATACCAGAGGCTCAAAAACAAGGCGCCCCAGATCAGCCACGGCACCGCCTGCCCCCAGCCCTTCGGCAGCAGCCGGGCCTCCGTCCCGGCGGCCCGCCGCAGTCCCCACGCCAGAGCCGCCAGCAGAAACAGCACGCCCACGCAGAACACAGCCGGTTTCCAGCTGTCATAGGTGCCCCGGACGGTCATGGCCTCCCAGTCCACCTCCTGTTCCCCAAAGCGAAGTATCCGCAGCAGCGCCCACCACTGAACCAGGGACGCCGTCAGCAGCTTGCGAAAAAGATTCTGCCACAGCGCCGTATCCGCTTCCGCAACGCCGCAGCGGATGGGGTGCGCCACCAGGATATAGCCCACCCACACTGCCGCCAGGGACAGGGGCAGCGATACCGGGGAGACATATGGGATACTGAAAAACACCACCGCCGCCAGTGCCAGGGAGAGGACGAAGCACACATCGAACCGGGTCCGCAGCCGCATGAGCAGCCGCTTTTTTTGGGCCTGGGTCTTCTCTTTCAAAAAGCTCCTCCGCTCCCCCAGGGTCTCTCCCGCCAGGATATCGTCGGCAGTGACGCCGTACAGCTCCGCCAGAGCGGGCAGCACCGTGATGTCCGGGAACCCGCCGCCGGACTCCCACTTGCTGACGGTCTTGTTGGACACGCCCAGCCGCTCCGCCGCCTCCTGCTGGGTCATGCCTTTTGTCTTGCGCAGCATGGCAAGATATCCGCCGGTCTTTGCCGCGTCCATGGCTCCACGCTCCTTTCTTCTTTGCGTTCAGTATAGCAGTCCGCCGCCGGAATGCCCATCCCCGGCGGCGGAAATTGCTCTGCGGAACGTAGAATTGCTTCAGAAATATACAAAGGGGACCGCCATCCGATCCCCTTTGCCTTATTTCGCCGTCACCAGGCTGTTCAGCACCATGCCCAGCAGGATGAGGGTCAGGCCCGCCATGCCGGCGGGGCCGGGCACGCTGTCCCCCAGCACCAGGATGCCGCCCAGAAGGGTGAAGATGACCTCGCCGCACTGGGTGGCCTCGATGAGGGCCAGCTGCCGGGGGTCATTGCGCACCAGGTCGGTGGCCCGGAAAAACAAAATGGTGGCAATGACGCCGGAGAACAGGGCCACCACGCCGGACTGCACCAGTTGTCCGCCGCTGGGCGCTCCGGCCCGGGCAAAGGCCACGCAGGCCACCGCCAGCCAGAAGGGCATACTGCACAGCGTCATGCCGAACACCCGCTGCACCGTGTCCACCTCCGGCGGGCAGACCTCCATCATTTTCCGGTTGCCAAGAGGATAGGAAAAGGCTGCCACCAGGATGGGCACCAGGGCCAGGCAGTTGCCCCGGACGTCGTTTCCCCGGAGGTGCGGCAGCTGCAGCAGGGCAATGCCCGCCAGGATAGCCAGGGACAAAAGCAGGTTTTTCACCGGGATGGGCTTGCCGAACACCGGCGTCAGCAGCACGCCGGCCACGATGGTCACCTGCCAGGAGGCGGCCACCAGCCAGGATTCCCCAAACACGGAGCCCAGGGTCAGCGGCAGGTAAAACAGGCCAAAGCCCACGGTGCTCCACACCAGCCACGCCGCCGGCCGGGCACGAATGGCGGCCAGCACCGGGCGGAAGCGGTCCCCCGGCAGCCGCCAAAGGAGCAGCGCCAGAATGGGCAGCATGAGAAAATAGCGCAGGCAGGCGCTCCACATCCAGTAGCCGCCGGAGAGGTTCATGCTGTGGTTGAACAAAAACGTAAACGCGAAAAACAAAGAGGCCAGAATGCCGTAACAAAGTGCTTTTTTCATGGGAGACTCCTTACCGGGAAAACGCCCCGGCCTCGTCCTCCCGCCGGAAGGAGACGCCGAAGATGCTGAGCGTGATGATAACGATGCCTGCCAGCTGAACGGGCGAGAAGCTGTCCTTCATGATGAAAATGCCCGCCAGCACGGAAATGACCGTTGTAAAGTTGGAAAAGAGGGAGGCCTTCGCCACGCTGATGTAATTCACAGAAAAATTGATGAGCAAAAAGGCGCATACGGAGGACACCACCGTCAAATACAGCACCGCCACCCAGAACCAGGGCTCCGACAGGGGCACCCCCAGCGCCGCCAGGTCCCGCCGGTTCTCCGCCAGGGCCAGGACCGTGAACACCGCGCTGCCCAGGGCAAACATCACATACGTCCGCTCGAAGGCGGAGAAATAGGCGGCCGTGCCCCGGCTGATGACATTAAACAGCGCGGCGGAAACGGCGGCGCCCGCCAGCAGCACCGTGCCCAGAAACGAAAAGTGGACCTCGCCGCCCACACTGGTCATCGCCACGCCCACGATGGACAGCAGGGCGCAGGCCACCTGAAAGGGCGAGCAGGGCTCCTTCAAAAACAGCCGCCCCAGCACCAGTCCCGCGATGGGAATGATGCCCAGCATGATGCCGGAAAAGGAGGTTGAGGTCAGGGCGATGCCGTAGTTTTCGCAGATAAAATACACCACCGGCTGCACCAGCCCCAGCAAAAGCAGCATCCGGACGGGCTTTCCCCCCAGCGAGAGCCGCATCTTCCCGGTGAATACCAGCAGGTTCATCACGAGAAACGCCGTCAAAAACCGGACGGACAGCAGCACGAAGGGCGAGGTCAGCCCCAGGGCGATCTTGGAAAATAAGAAGCTGAAGCCGAAAATGCTGTACCCCAGTAGGCCTGCCAGGGTGGCAAGGGTAGATTTTTTCATGTCATTTCCTCACGTCAAAGCGTATTTTTCGTAGTTTAACATGAGAATGCCTCCGCTTGCAAGAGGCATCGCGCCTTCTCCGGCGGAAAAGGCGCGAAAAAAGGGCGGAGCTACCGCTCCGCCCTTTGAAAGGCATTTATTCCTTTTCAAAAACATCCTTGCCCATTCCGCAGACCGGGCAGACCCAGCTCTCGGGCACCTGCTCCCAGGGGGTTCCGGGGGCAACACCGTTTTCAGGATCACCTACAGCAGGATCGTAGACATAGCCGCAAGGGCAGACATACTTCTCCATTTGTATCCCTCCGCTTACTTGAAATAGCGCTCCAGCAGGCCCTTGAACGCCTTGCCATGACGGGCCTCGTCGCGAGCCATCTCGTGGACGGTGTCATGGATAGCGTCCAGGTTCAGGGCCTTGGCCTTCTTGGCCAGCTCAAACTTGCCGGCGGTAGCGCCGTTCTCAGCCTCAACGCGCATCTCCAGGTTCTTTTTGGTGGAGTCGGTCACGACCTCGCCCAGCAGCTCTGCAAACTTGGCGGCGTGCTCAGCCTCCTCATAAGCGGCCTTCTCCCAGTACAGGCCGATCTCGGGATAGCCCTCGCGATGGGCCACACGGGCCATGGCCAGATACATACCGACCTCGGAGCACTCACCGGCGAAGTTGGCGCGCAGGCCCTCGATGATTTCCTCGGGAGCGCCCTGGGCAACACCCACAACGTGCTCTGCAGCCCAGCTCATCTCGCCCTTCTGCTCAGTGAACTTGGAGGCGGGGACACCGCACTGGGGGCACTTCTCGGGAGGAGTCTCGCCTTCCCAAACATAGCCGCAAACCTGGCAAACCCACTTTTTCATAATGTAATCCTCCTTAAAATTCAAAATCATTTGATTCTTAATTTCCTACTTACAATGTATCCTTTAGGATGTTATGAGTATAACAGGAGTTGCTAATATAATCTAGTTGCTTATGCAACAATTCACAGACTTTTTACAGTTCTGTTTTCAAAAAATACGGGGAGCATTTCAGCTCCCCGTATTGATCTCACGATATGCTTACTCCTTCTCGGCCAGAGCCTTCGCCTCGGCGATGGCCTTCTCCTGGGCCGCGGGCGGGC
>CAKTOO010000026.1 GCA_934590165.1 uncultured Dysosmobacter sp.
TTGGGCTTGCGCTCCAGGTACTGGGTAATGTCCAGGATCTCAGCGGCCTCGCGAACGCGGCGGTCGATCTCCTCCTTGGGGAGCTTGCGCAGCTTCAGGGCGAAGGCCATGTTCTCATACACGGTCATGTGGGGATACAGCGCGTAGTTCTGGAACACCATGGCGATATCCCGATCCTTGGGCTCCACATCGTTCATGCGCTTGCCGTCGATGAGCAGATCGCCCTCGGAGATCTCCTCCAGACCGGCCACCATCCGCAAAGTGGTGGATTTGCCGCAGCCGGAAGGACCGACCAGAACGATGAACTCCTTGTCCGCAATTTCCAGATTGAAGTCGTGGACGGCGGTGACCTTGTTGTCGTAGATCTTCTTGATACCCTTCAGAGAAACAGTTGCCATATGTGTGACCGTAAGAGCTCCGCATCCGCGAGAGCTCCCTCACGATAGAAGAGCAAAACCTCTATCGCGTTACGGCAGGTCTCCACACTGCCGCACCGCCGGCCGGCGGATGGGATCTCCTCCTTTTTTATGGCTGACCGGACACTATGAGAATGGAGTAGCGGCGGCCGCCTGATTGAAAAAATGGGGGAACGCTGATTATACCAAATTGCCCTTGAATACGATGGTCCGGACGGACAGGTCTTCCTTGTTCAGCAAAACAAAGCTGGCCTCCTTGCCGGTGTCCAGGGTACCTGCCCGGTTGTCGATGCCGATGGACTGGGCGGGGTTGTAGGTGCAGGCCCGCACCGCGTCAGCCAGGGGGATTCCGAATCCGACCGCCTGCCGCAGGCAGCCCATGAGGCTGGTGACAGAGCCGGCCAGCGTCTCGGGATGACCCACGATGGTGGCCCGGTTGCCGTGGACCTCGATCTCCTGCCCACCGAAGGGATACTGGCCGTCGGGCATACCCGTGGCCCGCAGGGAGTCAGAGATCAGGATGACCCGCTCCTTGCCGAACAGTTGGAAGGTCAGGCGGATCATGGCGCCGTGGATGTGAACGCCGTCGCAGATCAGCTCCGCCTGGACGCCTGGGGTGTCAAAGGCGGCGCCGATGACGCCGGGCGCCCGGTGGTGGATAGGGGGCATTCCGTTATAGAGATGGGTGGCGTGGGTAGCACCGGCCTCGAAGGCCGCCTTGGCAGTGTCGTAATCCGCCACGGTGTGGCCCACGGAAACCGTGATGCCCATATCGGCAGCGACCCGGATGAAGTCCATGGCGCCGGGCTGCTCGGGAGCCACGGTCACCAGCTTTACGCAGCCCTGGGCCGCTTTCTGAAGCCGCTCCAGCATGGGAACGTCGGGATCGTGGAGGAAATCACCGTTCTGGGCGCCTTTCTTTGCGGTGGAGAGGAAGGGCCCCTCCAGGTGGGCGCCCACCACCTCCGCGCCGCCGGCATTTTTGGCCCGGTGGGCGGCAACGTTTTCGCAAATGGCCGTCAGCTGGTCTTCCGGCAGCGTCATGCCGGCGGGGCAGACGTAAGTGACGCCCTGGCTCAGCTCGTAGTCCGCGATGCGCTGTAAGCCTTCCGGCGTGGCATCGCTGAAATCCTCTCCCACGCAGCCATGGAAGTGCACATCCACCAGGCCGGGGATCACGTAGCAGCCGGACACGTCCAGCACCTGCCCATCGCCGCTGGCAGGGGCAATCAGGGCATCGTCGGTGCAGATATCCCGCTCCACAAAGCCTTTTTCCAGGTCAAAGACCTGACCGCCGGTCACTCGCATACGGGCACCCCCGCGGCGGTCAGCTTGCTCAGGGCTGCCTTGTCACCCACCAGCACCACATCGCTATGGAGCTGGAGGATGGAGGCGGGGCAGCGGGGATCAATGGGGCCGCAGAAGGCCTTGTACACGGCGTCGGCCTTGTCGGCGCCGCTGGCGATCAGCAGCACCCGGCGGGCGGCCATGATGCAGCCGATGCCCATGGTCAGGGCCTGGCGGGGCACATCGTCGGCAGAGGCGAAGAAACGGGCGTTGGCGTCAATGGTGCTCTGGGTCAGGTCCACCACATGGGTTTCCTTCACAAAGCAGTCGCAGGGTTCGTTGAAACCGATGTGACCGTTGCGGCCAAGGCCCAGCAGCTGCAGGTCGGCATAGCCCAGGGAGCGAATCAGCTCATCGTACCGGGCACACTCGGCGGCCGGGTCCGCGGTCAGGCCGTCAGGCACATGGGTTCGGGCCACGTCGATGTCGATGTGGTCAAAGAAATTGGTCTGCATGAAATAACGGTAGCTCTGGTCGTGAGTGGGGGCAAGGCCCTTATACTCGTCCAGGTTCACGGTCTGGACTTCCTTGAAGCTGAAGTCGCCCCGCTGGTTCCAGACGGCCAGCTGCTTGTAGGTGCCGATGGGGGTGGAGCCGGTGGCCAGGCCCAGCACACAGGCGGGGTTACGGATGACCTCGGCGGAAATAAGGTTGGCGGCACGGCGGCTCATGGCCTCATAGTCCGCCTCTTGATAGATTCGCATAGCTTGTATCTCCTTTGTTCGTTACGAACAGTTCATCAATATTTTGCAATGGCGGCGCCGATCATGGCGGAAGCCTCGTCCACCACAGCCAGATCGCTGTCAATAAGAGCGGGCATGGGCTTGCGGACAGAACCGATATCCATTCCGTGCTTCTTCAGAATAGCCTTCATCACGGCGTACAGGTTGCCGTGGGCGGAGCACAGCTTGTAGATGGCGCGGCAGATCTCATTCTGGATCTCAGCGGCCAGCTTCATCTCTCCGTTCCGATACAGGTCGTAGACCTTCTGGAACAGCTCAGGCATGACCGCATAGGTACCGCCGATGCCGCCGGTGGCGCCCATGGCCAGGCCGGAGATGAACTGCTCATCAGGATCGTTCATCACCACAAAGTCGGGACCACCCTCGTCCTTCCACATCTGGATGTCCTGGGTGGGCATGGAGGAGTTCTTCACGCCGATGACACGAGGATTTGCGAAGAAATTTCTTCATTTCCATTCCTCCTAAAAAATGATAAAAATGCAACCCCAGGGTTTACCCCCCCTATGTGCAAATTGTACAATCACGAAGGAGGCTTGTCAAGCAGTCGGCGAAAAAATTTTCAAAACCGTCAAAATATGAAAAAATTTTGAACGAAGTTGTCGATTCTTCCCTGTACGCCGCCCCGTCACACGTGTTTTTCCGACAACGCGTCGGCCACCAGTTCCCGGCGGTGCCGGCAGGCTTCCAGATCCCGGCGGCACATTTCGGAGAACAGTACGTCCACCAGATACAACTGAGCAATACGGGCAGCCACGGAACCCAACTGCAGCGGCCCTTCGGTGGAGCCGCACTGGAGCACAATGTCCGCCAGCCCCGCGCCGGGGGAGCCGGGATAGCGGGTGATCAGGATGATCCGGGTGTGCTGCTTCTGCGCGATGTGCAGCACATCCATCAGCTCCTTGGTGGAGCCGGAATAGGAGAAGAACAGAATAACATCCTTCTCCGTCAGGTTTGTCGCGGCGATGACCTGCATATGGGAGTCAGATACAGGGAAGAAGCCGGAGAACGCCGTGGTGAACAGACGGGCAGCCTCTTCCGCCAGCAGCATGGAGCCGCCTTGACCCATGCACAGCACCGTGTCCGCCTCTATCAGAGCATCGGCCGCGGCGGTGATGGACTCCGACCGGATCAGAGACTGGGTCTCCCGGATAGCGTCAATATCCACGCAGGCCAGCTTGGCGCTTAGGTCCGGCACCGTATCATTGGCATGGATCTCCCCGGAGAGGGGATCGGCATCCGGCCGGGTAGCGGTGGCGGCGGCGATGGCCAGCCGGAAGGCGCTGTATCCGCGGTAGCCCATCCGGCGGCAGAAACGGGAGATCGTGGCTTCCGCCACACCGCAGGCGGCCGCCAGTTCGGAAATGGACATGCTCTGGGAGCGCTGGCCGTTGGCCACCACGAAGGTGGCCAGCTTCTTTTCGGAAGCGGTCAGCTGGTAATACTTCCGGGTAATGAGGTTAAAGACGTTTTCTTCGGGCATCCGGAGGAGGCCTCCTTTCGGTGTGAATTTGAAAAGCTCAGCGTTCCAGCAGCTGGCCCAGCATGGTGTCGCACATGATGAGGCAGCGGGGCAGATGGAAGGGACCCTTGAAGGTGGAGCCCTTGGTAGAGGGCATGGTAGGCAGACCGTCCCGGCGGAGATAGCCGTACCACTCGCCGAATTCGGGGTCCGAGAAGTGCTCCTTGCAATAGGCCAGAGGTTTGTCGAACCAGTTCAGGTACTTTTCATCGCCAGTATCCCGGTACAGCATCAACGAGGCGATCAGGATCTCGTTGTGGGGCCACCACAGCTTCATGTCATGCTCATAGGCCTCGGGGGGCTTTTTCAGGCAGTCGGTGAAGTACAGCAGTCCGCCGTACTCGTTGTCCCAGCCGGCTTCGATGGCCCAGTCAAAAATTTCGGCGGCCTTCTTCACCAGTTCCTTGTCGCTGGTGCGCTGGGTGTGCTCCAGCAGGAACCACACGCCCTCAATATCGTGGCCGGGATTGACAGTACGGCCCTCGGTGTAGTACAGCCGGGGGGTGCCGTCCACATCCACGCTCTCCAGCACGCACTTCAGTTCAGGGTGGACATGGTACTTGAAAATTTCATCCACACAGGCCTGAGCCCGCTCCTCGTACAGGGCCTTCCGCTCGCCGTCCACTCGCAACAGGACGCCGGTAACGTTCAGGATGATCACGGGGATGCCGAAGGCCCGGCCAGAGCGGGTCTCCGGAATGGTCTTGGGGCCCATACCCACGGGGTCGGGCATTCCATGGGCCAGATCCCAATACCGGTCGTAAGCCCGACGGGCCCTCTCCAAATTTTCCTTCTCGCCGGTGACGCCGTAATACTCGGCGTTGGCCAGCGCATAGAACGCCTTGGAGAAGTAGTAGCGGCGCTAGCGCAGCGGCCGGCCGTCCTCGGTAACGGTGAAGTACATCCGACCGCCGGCCTTGCGGTTGATGCAGTATTTTTCCATGAAGTCCAGGCAGCTCTTGCTGGCTGCCAGCCACTCGTCCTTCACACCATATGTATGGCACAAATACGCGAAGATCCAGCCGCAGCGGCCCTGCATCCACACGCTTTTATCCGTGGAGTAGATCTCGCCCTTACGGTCCAGACGGGTGTATACGCCGCCGTGCTCCCGGTCCATTCCGTTTTCAGCCAGAAGTTGACGCAGACATTCAGCTCATTTTGCATCCAGTCCCGTAGGATTGCAGTTTTGCGTTGTCCATTTTGGGGCACCATCCTTTCAATTGATAAGCCAATCATATTTCCTTTTGTGCAAACCGTCAAGAAATTTTGGAGAAAGTTTTCAAACTCTTGACAAAATGAAAAAACTGATAGCCTGAGGGTGATAGGATCATTACTCTCCGGACGATCCGGTGATTGGAGGACAGGATGAAAAAACATATTGTTTGTCTGGGCGATTCCAATACACATGGCTACTGTGCCGACCCCGCCGATTGTGCCGACCCCGCCCTGGCCTGTTTCAATGAGGACGAGCGGTGGACCTGCCTGCTCCAGCGGGAACTGGGGGAGGAGTACCTGGTCATTGAAGAGGGGCTCTCCGGCCGCACCACGGTCTTTGAGGCCCCGCTCCACGAGGCCATGCCGGCTCTTCCTTACCTGTATCCCTGTCTGAAAAGCCACGAGCCGGTGAGCCTGCTCATCATCATGTTGGGCACCAACGACACCAAGGAGCGCTTGGGCGCCAACGCCGCCTGCATCGGCCTTGGCATGGAGCGCCTGGTCCGCAAGGCCATGACCGTGGACTGCTGGGGACCCGGGCCAGCCACGCAAGGCTGGCTGCGGCGCTTGCTCCGCTGGTGCGGGAGCTGACCTGAAAACAAAAAACTCCCCCGTGGGGAGGAGTTTTTTTCAAAAGTATTCAGCGCAGGTACCAGGGGGGCTCCTGTCCCTCCTCCAGAGCCTCCTCCGGCGTATATTTCCGAAGGACGGGCTCCAGCAGAAAGGTGGATAAAAATGCGCACAGGGCGGGGGTCAGCAGCATGACACCGCAGTACCAAAAAGACAGGGTCAGCACCACGCCCGCCGTGTTCAAAATGCCCGTTGCCAGTATCCTGGGCAGGTGGCGGAAGGTCAGCCGCAGGCTGTTGGACAGAAGGCTGCCTACGGTGTAGGTGAACCGGGACAGCAGTGGGAACGCGCAGGAGACCACGGCGGCGGGGATCAGCATGAGCACCAGGTGCATGACCCGGAACACATCCGGGGCCAGCCGCTCCAGCACCGCATAGCCGGCGGCCAGTACCAGGGCCAGCAGCAAAAAGGCCACGGTGGCGGCGCCGGTCCGCAGATTCTGGCGAAAGGCGGACAGAAAGCTCCGGTAAGGGCCGGATTCTTTGTACCGCAGGCATTTGGCACAGCTGTAATACAGCGCCGCCGACGCCGGACCGATGGTCACCACCGGCAGGCAGCAGGGCAGCCACAAAAGGCTCAATACCACAAGATCCAATACCCGGTCGGTAAAGCGAAAAAAGCCGTTTTCAGGATTGAAAATACTGCGGAGCATAACTTTCCTCCCCAACTGAGAATCTCTTTTGAGGATAGCACAGTTTTCCACCGTCCGCAAGAGCGGGGCGATCCGCCTGCCGAAGCGGATAGCAGCGGGCTTTCCGCTGTTGAATATATGAAGGAGCGGCGTATCATGATTTATGACAAACTGTCCAACATCCAGCGGTACCGGGGCCTCCGTCCGAGCATGGACATCGCCAAGCCCATGGGCGGCCATCTGGACGGCTGCCCATAGGCTTCGACGCCGGCGGCTCCGACCGGAAGGTCTCCGCCGTCATCGACGGCGAGACCGTTTTCTCCGAGGAGGTGGTCTGGTTCCCCAAGATCACGGCGGACCCCGATTACCACTACGAAGGCATCGCCATGGGCACCAGTGAGGCCGTGGGATACGTGAATGAAGAGGGCTGCATCACCGGCTGGCTCAACGAGCTGGCCTTCGTCCCCGTGGACGCCAACCCCGACGCCATACGGGACGAGTGGTCCGGCGACATCGGCTGCGGTGTAAAGTACTTCTGCCAGGACGGCGTCATCAAGCTGGCGCCCCGGGCCGGTATTGAGCTGGACGAGTCCCTCTCCCCCGCCGAAAAGCTGAAGGTCGTCCAGAAGCTGATGGAGGAGGGCGACGAGCGCGCCGCGAAGGTGTACGAGTCCATCGGCATCTATCTGGGCCACACCTTGGCGTACTACGATGAGAAGTACGGCTTCCGCTATGTGCTGCTGGGCCGCGTCATGAGCGGCAAGGGCGGCGACCTGCTGCTGGCCACCTGCCAGAAGGTCCTGAACGACGAGTATCCCGACGCGGCCGCAAAATTCAAGCTGACCCTGCCCGACGAGAAGTTCCGCCACGTGGGCCAGTCCATGGCTGCTGCCAGCCTGCCCGGCTGAGCCAAGGACTCCAACTGAATGATGAAGCATACCGGGAAAGGAAACTTTTCCGGTATGCTTTTAAAAGCCTTTATTCGGCAGGAAGTGCTTTCGGTTTTTGATTGATCTTAAAAAATCAAAGCCTGGTAATACAAAGCGGGAAGCCTCGATTGGCGCTTCTCTGAACCAGTTTACACGCCTGCCGGATCATGGTACAACGAGAAACGCATCAAAGTCTCACGAATGGACACCGCTTTCCGCGAGCGCAGGGTTTTCCTTGTGCTCATTCGTTTTGCGGATCGTTTCCTCCCCCCGTCTCACGAGGTACGGGATAGCCCTCCATGCTCAGGACGGACAGGAACTCCTTCCACCAGCGGACATCGTGGCTGTGTGGGAACCGATCTTCTCACCCTTGTAATACATGTCGCCTTCATCGGCGACGTAAGTACCGTTGATGATCTCCATCAATGTGGATTTGCCCGCGCCGTTTTCTCCGCAGATGACATGCACCGTTCCCGGACGCGCCATCAGGTCCACGCCGTCCCGCACCGCCTGGTCGATCAGCTTGCTTTGGCGGGCTGCATCATGGAAAGCGGTAAGTGCGGTATCTGAGCTCAATGTTGAAGTTGTCGTACTGACGGAGCCCCCGGCGAATCCCCCTGACTGAGGAAAGGCGTGGCGTCCACGTCGCAAAGGATTGCGGCAAAGCGATAGATCTTCCTTTGCTTTTGCAGGGCCCGTCCGGCGGGATTAGGCGTGCAGCCCACCTCCCGGATGATCTCCTTGATCTGCTGGCGGACCTCATCGCTGACGCCCGGTGCACGCCCGCCATATCGGCGATCTCTTTGATGGTCACTTTCACGGGGTCACCACCTCACATTACGAGTACATACTCTTTTTGGTTCCCGAATCATTTTCTCGAATCAAGGTATTTTGGCACAAAAAGCACCCGCTTCCGCCATGGCAGTTCATAGCAGAAAGCGGGTGTTTGACCACAGCAGCCGCCGCGCAGTCCGCTTTTCAGGCTGCGCTGTTCTTATGGCCGTTTCGGATGGAAAATCGCTCCGTGTTTGCCCGGCAGCGGTCAGGCTGAGGCATTTGGCTCGGGATTTTGCCGGGCGGGCCGCATCTCGCCTCCGGCCTCCTTGCCGCTGCCGCGGGTCTTTTCACTGGCCAGGGCGTTCTCCGTGCCCGCCGCCAGGGTGACGAACACCTTATCCGCTTCCAGGCAGTAAATGGCGGCGGAGGAAGCGCTGGTGATGTCCGCGCCGCTGAGCACGATCTGCACCTTATCGGCGCTGTCCGCATTCACGACGATTTGTCCGTCGGTGAGGGTGCCGGAAAGGAGATAAACGCCTTCATCCAACAGGGTGACCCTGCCGCCGTCAATGGCCACGGCGTCCGAGGAGCAGACGGCGGTATCTCCGCCGAGCCGGACAGCCACGGCAGCGGCTTCGTCATAGCTGAGGTCCAAGTCCCGGTCGCTGAACCGGGTGCTGGTGTCGATGGTCTGGGCAACGATCCCGGCGGTGCTGTCCGTTTCACCGGAAGCAGCGGCGGCTGGCACAGTCTCTCCGCTGTTGCAGCCGGACAGCAGCATGGCCCCACAGAGCATGGCCGGCAGAATGGTCTGTTTCATACGTTTTTTCATTTCATTCTCGCTCCTCTGCTCAAAGGCCCGCCGGGTTGGTCTCCTGATACGACATGGAGATCTCCAGGTTCCCGTTCCGGCGGCGCAGCTCATCGATCAGCAGCTTTTCTTTCGCGGGGTCCCGCAGAGTCAGGTCGTAGGTCAGCTTAAAGAGGCTGCCCATATTGGCGGTCTTTACCTGTTTGAGAACATAGTCCGCGGCGTATTCTTTCAGCACCGGGTCGAAGACGCCGGTGTAGTCCAGGGCCTCCGGGATGGTGATGTGCAGGGTCTTGTGCCGGCCGCCCTCCCCCAGGCGGAGCGCGGTATAGAGCATAGTAACGCCGCCCAGGAGCAGGGAAAACAGTGCCGCGTAGCCCAGATATCCCATGCCGGCGACGAGGCCCGCGCCCATGGCGATAAAAATAGCCCCGATCTCCCGGGCGGATCCGGGCGCCGACCGGAACCGCACCAGGCTGAAGGCGCCGGCCACCGCCACGCCGGCCCCCACATTGCCGTTGACCATCATGATGACTACGCAGACCACGGCGGGCAAAAGCGCCAGGGTGACGGCGAAGCTCCCGCTGCTTTTGGTCCGCCACATGGTCATGGCGCAAAGCAGCAGGCCAATGAGCAGCGATGCCCCCACGCACAGCAGGAAATCGGCGGGAGCAATGACAACGGTCAGTTCGGTATCAAATACCCCTTTAAACAGTGAATCAAGCATATTGACGTACTCCTTTTTGTTCTGTCAGAAGAATATTCTGATAGGCGGCCCCGTATTTGGAAAACGAGGTTTTATAGATTTTTTGCTGGGAGAGGGCGCGGACTATCCACAGGGGCAGCCCGCCGGAGGTCTTTAGCTCCATCAGCACCTGATCCGGCTTCAGAAGCGGTGCGCCCCAGGTATCGGAGTCCAGCGTCAGCTCCACCTGGCGGTAGCGGATATTTTCGTCGAAGGTCACCCGAAAGTCACCGCCGTCCCGCTGGAAAAACGCCTCCCGCTCATAGGATAAAAACACCGTCGGTTCCAGCTCCCGGTAGAACTCCAGCACGTAAGCGATCTCCCGTCCGATCTGGCTGTCCGGCAGGTGCATTCTTCCATCCAGGCAGGCCTCCGCCTGGGCCTGGGGCAGAGAAATGCGCCGCTTGTAGACCACATCCCGGTACTTTTTTTTCAGTTCCACAAACACCGGGGCTCCCGCGGCAGCAGGTCCGTAGCCGCGAACCCGGAGCTTCTCCTTGTACACCGGCTTTTCCAGGCTCTCCCGGATCAGCCGGAAATTCGGCGTGTCGTAATAAATGTTGCGGATGGAGCTGTGTCCGTACTCATCCACGGACATATAGGGCTCTATCGCCCGCAAGACAGCATCCCTCTGGCGGCGGTCCATCAGGTACTTCATCTCATACCGCTCGAACACCATCTGATTTCCCACGGCGATGCTCCTTTCCTTTCCGGATTGTAAAGTCAGTGTAACGTCCAAACCCTAACTGGACTTAAAAGCTCTCAAAAAATTCGTGGAGAGCCGCTGACATCAGGCCGGGAGCATGGTATCTTTTTAATAATGATTAAGGTATCTCCCCTATACTGGTGTCGAAACAACGACTGATGGAGGTGCGGTGATGCGGATCTTGCTTGCGGAGGATGAGCGATCTCTTTCCCGGGCGGTGATCGCTCTGCTGGAGAAAAACAACTATTCCGCCGACGCTGTTTATGACGGCGCGGAGGCACTGGAATATCTTGCCGCCGAAAACTACGACGCGGTGATCCTGGATATCATGATGCCCAAAATAGACGGACTGACGGTGCTGCGAAAGCTGCGGGAAGGCGGCAGCCGTATCCCGGTGCTGCTGCTCACGGCCAAAGCCGAGGTGGCGGACAAGGTACGGGGGCTGGACACCGGCGCCAACGACTATCTGACCAAGCCCTTTGCCACGGTGGAGCTGCTGGCCCGCATCCGGGCCATGACCAGGAATCATGCTGCTCAGGCTGACAGCCGCCTCTCCTTCGGAAATGTCACCCTGGACCAGGCCACCTTTGAGTTCTCCTCCCCTGATGGCTGCTTCCGGCTGGCCAACCGGGAATACCAGATGATCGAGCTGCTGATGCGCAATCCCGGACAGGTAGTCCCTACGGAGCG
This sequence comes from uncultured Dysosmobacter sp., assembly GCA_934590165.1. Lineage (GTDB taxonomy): Bacteria > Bacillota > Clostridia > Oscillospirales > Oscillospiraceae > Oscillibacter. The sequence continues at coordinate 11,160 of CAKTOO010000026.1, forward strand.
GTTTCTGGAAAAGATCTGGGGATACGACAGCGATGTGGAGGTCAATGTGGTCTGGGTATATATCTCTTACCTGCGGAAAAAGCTGGCGGCTCTGCACGCGAACATTCAGATCAAGGCCACCCGCAACACGGGCTATTCCCTGGAGGAATTGAAATGATCAAAAAGCTGCGCGTCAAGTTTATCGCCGCATCCATGCTGTCCCTGGCTCTGGTCCTGCTGGTGATCCTGGGCGGCATTAACGCCATGAGCTACCGGAAGACCGTGTCCGACGCCGACGCCATTTTATCCCTTCTGGCGTCGAATCAAGGGATGTTCCCCCAAAGGATGGCTCCGGCAGAGGACGGCGTCTCCCGGAAGGAAGCCCCGGGAAACAGCTCCATGGAGGACGGCGTCTTCCGCAAGCGCGGCTTTTCGGATGAAACGCCCTATGAGTCCCGCTTTTTCTCCGTTTTGCTGGATGAAGCGGGGCAGGTGCTCAGCACCGACACCGGCAAAATCGCCGCGGTGGACCAGGCCACCGCGGCGGAATACGCGCAAAAAGTGTGGAGTTCCGGGCAAAGCAGCGGTTTTTTGGGGGATTACCGCTTTATCCGTAGCGCAGAAGCCGGCGGCATCCGCGTCATCTTTCTGGACTGTGGGAGAAGTCTTTCCAGCTTTCACGCAGTCCTGCTGGCCAGCATCTCCATCTCCCTGCTGGGGCTCCTGGCCGTACTGGTGCTGCTGATCCTCTTATCCGGCCGGATCGTCACGCCCGCGGCGGAAAGCTATGAAAAGCAGCGGCGGTTCATCACCGACGCGGGCCACGAGCTCAAGACCCCTCTCACCATTATTGGAGCCGACGCGGACCTGCTGGAGCTGGAGCACGGGGGGAGCGAATGGCTCTCGGACATCAAACGCCAGGTCACGCGGCTGACGGGCCTGACCAACGATCTTGTCTATCTCTCCCGGATGGACGAGGAGCGGCCGCAGCTCCAGCGCATCGAATTTCCCCTTTCCGATGTGACGGAAGAGATCGTCCAGTCCTTCCAGGGGCTCGCCAAAGCGCAGGGGAAAACGCTGCGCATGGACATTCAGCCGCTGCTGTCCTTTACCGGAGATGAAAAAGCCATCCGGCAGTTGGTCTCCATTCTGCTGGACAACGCCGTCAAGTATTCACCGGAGGGTGGGACGGTCTCCGTCAGGCTGGAAAAGGAAGGCCGCTTCCTGAAGCTGGCCGTTTCCAACACCACGGCGCAGCCCATGGAGCAGGACAAGCTGCACCTCCTGTTTGACCGGTTTTACCGTCTGGACCAGTCCCGCAGCTCCTCCACCGGCGGCTATGGCTTGGGGATGTCCATTGCTCAAAGCATTGTGGCCGTCCACAGGGGAAAAATCCGGGCTGACAGCCCTGCGGAAAACGTCCTGTCTGTGTTGGTCACGCTGCCGCGGTAATGCCAGGTTTCCTCTTTGCCCGGGCTTTCGCAATTGTGATTGCCTCCGTATATGAAACTACCGCCTCATCCGGAGAAACGTATAAAAACGCCTTTCCATCTATAAATGAGGCATCAAAAAGCATGGCAACGGTGCCCGCGCGGCGCTGCCACCGAGACCGAGATGAAGGATTTGATCCGCCACGAGAGGCAGATCAACCGGCAGTTCGGGCGGTGCGGTGTGAAATTCGGCATCCTCCCGGCCCCGCAGTGCGGCGGCTCTCTTTCCGGTAAGCGTCCAACCGGAAGCCCGGTCCCTGCGAAAAATTTCTCTGAATCGGCGCAGGCGCAAAATAAATGAATCGTTTGTTTTGCGCTTGCATTTTCCAGTACGGAAACCTATAATAAGAGCAGGGTATTTGAGAAGAGCGCATGGCGGCATTGCCATGCGCTCTTTCTGATGAAAGCTGTAAAAAGGAGAGATTTTATGAAACGGCCCCTTCTGTTCGCACACCGCGGGTTTTCCGGGAACTATCCAGAGAATAGCCCCCTGGCTTTCCAGATGGCAGTGGAAAAGACCGCCGCTGACGGTATCGAGAGCGATGTCCACATCACCAAGGACGGCAAGCTGGTGATCTTCCACGACGCCTCCGTGGAGCGTACCTCCAACGGCACCGGCTTTCTCAAGGATATGACTTATGACGAGCTGCTGGCCCTGGATATCGGCGCGTGGAAGTCCCCGGAGTTCGCAGGGCAGCATATCTGGACCTTTGGCCAGCTGCTGGACTTCTGCAAGGAGACGAAAATGCTGCTGAACATGGAACTGAAAAACTACGAGGTCTTCTACGAAGGTCTGGAGCAGCGGGTCATCGACGAGATCTGCATCCGCCAGATGCAGGACCAGGTGTTCGTGTCCTCCTTCAACCACATCTCCATGCAGCAGTTCAAGGGGCTGTGCCCGGACATCGAGACCGGATTGCTGTATGACAAGCCCTTCCTGGATATGGAGCACTATGTCCAGCGGTCCAACGCGGACAACATGCATCCCCGTTACATGCTCCTGCAATACCAGCCGGAGCTAATGGACCTGTTCCACGGCCGGGGCATGAAGGTGAACACCTGGACGGTGAACGACGAGGCGAACATGCGGGACATGATGGCCCGGGGCGTGGACTGCATCATCTCCAACCATCCGGACCTGCTGTGCCGCGTGGCGGACGAGGTCTTCGGCTGAAACCACAAAAGTCCGTGCCGCCGACGGCAAGTCCGGCATTGTTTGACAAAGTGCTTGCTGAACAAAAAAACACCTGATACACTAGCATATGAAAGAAAGCTGACAAGGCGGTGACCCATATGGAAGAAGCAAACGGCTGCCGGGTGATCCACACCATGGGCCGGAACAACTGCGGCGGACGCTGCATCATTCACGCCCACGTGCGGGATGGAAAAATCGAAAAGCTCACCACGGATTCCCGGGAGGCGGCGGGGGACTGCGTGCCCCTGACCGCCTGTGTCCGGGGCATGAATTACCACAAGACCTTTCTGGGAAGGGACCGGCTCCGCTACCCCATGAAGCGGGTCGGCCAGCGGGGCGAGGGGAAATTCGAACGCATCACCTGGGAGGAGGCCACGGACACCATTGCCCGGGAGTGGGTCCGCATCCGGGACACTTACGGCGTCGGCTCCCGCTACGTCAACTACGCCACCGGCATCAGCGCTATGATCAGCGGCGGCGGCCTTGCCAAGCGGCTTTTGAAGCTGGACGGCGGATATCTGGACTATTACAACAGCTACTCTACCGCCTGCATCACCCAGTCCACCAACCTCATGTACGGCACCGCCGAGACCGGCAATAACCTGGCGGACTGGCTCAACAGCAACCTCATCATTCTCTGGGGCCACAACCCGGTGGAGACGAAGTTTGACTGTGAGACCATGTACTACCTCCGCAAGGCCAGAGACAAGGGCATCCCCATCATCGTGGTAGACCCACGGCGGAACGATACGGCTTTGGCCCTGGGGGCGGAGTGGGTCCCCCTGAAGCCCGCCACAGACGCGGCACTCATGGACGCCATGGCCTATGTGATCGTGGAGCAGGGCCTCCAGGACCAGGACTTCCTGGACCGCTGCTGCGTGGGCTTCGACAAGGCCCACATGCCGGCGGGGGTGGACCCGTCTGAGTGTTACCTCTCCTACCTCACGGGAGAAAAAGACGGAATCCCGAAAACGCCGGAGTGGGCCGCACCCATCACCGGCGTCAGCGCGGAAGCCATTCGCTCCCTGGCCATCCGCTACGCCACCGCCAAACCGGCGGCCCTCATCCAGGGCTTCGGCGCCCAGCGCCACGCCTACGGAGAGCAAAGCGCCCGGGGCGGCATCCTGCTGGCCTGCATGACGGGCAACGTGGGCGTCAGCGGCGGCTGGGCCTGCGGCAGCGGCCGCTGCACCCGCCATGCTTTCCCCGGCATGCCCAACGTGCCCAACCCTTACAGCATGTCCATCCCCTCTTACCTGTGGACAGAGGCCATCCTCCGGGGCCATGAACTGACGGCTCTGGACGGCGTCACCGGAGGTGAGCAGCTGCAAAGCGACATCAAAATGATGGTGAACCTGGCCGGCAACTGCCTCATCAACCAGCACGGAGACATCAACCGCACCAAGGAAATTCTATCGGACACCTCCAAGTGCGAATTCATTCTGTGCAGCGACCTCTTTATGACCGCCAGCGCCAAATTCGCCGATATCCTGCTGCCGGGCGTCTCCTTCTTTGAAGGGGAAAACATCGTGGTCCCCTGGCAGTACGGCGACTTCCTGGGCTTTACCAACCAGGTCATTGAGCCGCTGTATGAGGGCCGCTTCGAATATGACTGGCTCAGTGAAGTGGCGGAGAAGATCGGCCTAGGCCCCCAGTTTACGGAGGGACGTACCCTGGGCCAGTGGCTGGAGTACTGCTACAACGACCTGCGGAAAAAAGAGCCGGAGCTGCCGGAGTACACCGTCTTCAAGGAGGCGGGTATTTACCGCTACCAGAATAACCCGGACGTCATCGCCTTCCAGAAGCAGCGCCGGGACCCGGACAAGAACCCCTTCCCCACCCCCAGCGGCAAGGTGGAGATCTTCTCGGAAAAGATCTACCGGACTGCGTTCCGGGACTTTATGCCTGCCACCCCCCGGTATGTGGACCCGCCGGAGGGGCCCAACGACCCCCTGACGGAAAAATACCCTCTCCAGCTCATCGGCTGGCACACGAAGCGCCGCTGCCACAGCATCCACGACAACAATCCGGGGATGCACAAGCTGGACCCCCAGTGCCTGTGGATGCATCCCGATGACGCGGCCAAGCGGATCATTGCGGACGGGCAGGAGGTGCTGGTCTGGAACGACCGGGGCCGGATGCGGATCCCCGTGAAGCTGACAGACCGGGTCATGGCCGGTGTGGTGGCCCTTTCCCAGGGGGCCTGGTACGACCCGGACCCGGACGGCACGGACCGGGGCGGCTGTATCAACGTGCTGACCTCCCTGCGGCCCACGCCCTATGCCCGGGGCAACGGCCAGCACACCAACCTGGTGGAGGTGAAAGCAGTATGAAGCGGCAAGCACCGGATGTGTACGTGTTCGCCGCTTATTCCGGCACCGGGAAAACCACGTATCTCACAGGGCTCATTCCCTGTCTGAAGGCCAAGGGGCTGCGGGTGGCGGCGGTAAAGCACGATGTCCACGGCCTTTCCCTGGATGTACCGGGAAAGGACTCCCGCCGTCTGGCGGAGGCGGGAACCGACACCGTGGCGGTGGTGTCCGGCGGAGAATGTCTCCTGGTGGAGCCCGCGCCGTTGACGCTGGAGGCAGTGCTGCGCCGCCTGCCTCCGGCGGACATCGTGCTGGTGGAGGGCTTCAGGGACAGTCCTTGGCCCAAAATTGTCCTGTACCGCCAGGGCGCGGGCCAGCCTCCGGCGGCGGACCTGACAGCTTGTGCCGCCCTGGTGACGGACACGCCCATGGTGTGCGCCTGCCCCGCATTCCCCCTCAACGACCCGGAGCCTCTGGCAGCCTGGATGGCTGCCCGGCGGCATGGAAAGGATGGTCCCATTGCCCATCACCATTGAACAGGCCCAACAGCGGCTTTTGGAGCGGCTGTCCCCCCTGGACGGAGAGCTTGTTCCTGTCCGCCAGGCCGTGGGCCGCATCCTCACCCGCCCTGTATCGGCTCCTCTTGCCCAGCCGCCCTTTGACCGCTCCCCTTTGGACGGCTATGCCGTCCGGGCGGCGGACCTGGCCGGTGCCAGCGCGGAGCATCCCGCTGTCTTGACGGTAACAGACACCCTCTTTGCCGGGGACGAGAGCCGGGTACCCGTGTCACCCGGCCAGGCGGTGCGGCTCATGACCGGGGCCATGCTGCCCGCAGGAGCAGACTGCGTCATCCGACAGGAGGACACAGACCGGGGAACAATACAGGTGCAGATTTTCAAAGCCCTTCCCTCTGGGGCCAACTGCATCCGCCGGGGCGAGGAATACGGTCCTGGCGACTGTCTGCTGGCCGCCGGGCAGAGGGTGGACCCCGCCGCCGCGGCGGTGGCCGCTGGCGCCGGCCTCACGGCGCTGCCAGTGCGGCGGCGGCCCCGGGCGGCGGTGCTGGCCACCGGAGACGAGGTATGCCCGCCGGGGCAGCCATTGACGCCGGGAAAAATCCACGACGCCAATACCGCCTATCTCACCGCCCGGCTGGACCAGTTGGGGGTGGACTGCCGGGCGGAGGCCGTGGGAGATGATGAGGCGGCACTGGCCGCGGCGTTGACCCGTCTGGGCCGGGAAGCAGACCTGGTAGTGACCACCGGCGGCGTGTCCGTGGGACAGAAGGATTTTTTGGAAACCGTACTGCGGCATCTGGGCGCGGAGCTGCTGTTTCACGGCATCGCCATGAAGCCGGGGATGCCAACCCTGTGCGCCCTGCGGGAGGGGACGGTATTTTTATGCTTGTCCGGCAACCCCTTTTCGGCGGCAGTGGCTTTTGAGCTGTTGGCGCCGCCGGCCCTGGCCGTTTTGGCAGAAGATCCGGCTCTGCTGCCGGTGCGGACAACGGCCCGGGCTGCGGCCGACATTGAAAAAGCAGGAACGCCCCGGCGATTTCTGCGGGCCACATGCCGCGGCGGCGTGGTGACAGCGCCGGGGTCCCAGGCCAACGGTCAGATGCGGAGCATGGTGGGCTGCAACTGTCTGGTGGACATGGCGGAGGGAACGGTATGTATCCGAAAGGATGAACCCGTGTCTGTGGTGCTTTTGGCAGGAGGAAAAACTCCATGGTCTTTGGAGCGGTGATTTTGGCGGGAGGACGCTCCCGCCGGATGGGCCAATGTAAGGCGGAGCTGATCATCGGAGGCGAACCGCTGTTGGCGCATACTGTCCGGCAGCTGGCAGATTTTTCGGAGCTTTGGCTCTCCGCCAACGACCCGAAACTTGCGGAGGGGCTGCCGGTGCGGCTCGCCGCGGACCGGTATCCCGGTGCCGGGCCTCTGGCAGGGCTGGAGGCCGTCTTGTCCGCCGCGGCCTGTGACGCACTGGTGTGCGTTCCCTGCGACCTGCCCAACCTGACGGCGGACGTGCCCCGGCTGCTGGCGGAACGGTTTTCCCCGGAGCTGGACGCCCTGGTGCTGGCGGACAGCACAGGGCGGGTGCATCCTCTGTGCGGCGTCTACCACCGCCGGACCCTGCCGGCCATCCGCCGCCAGTTGGAGCATGGGGAGCGGCGGGTCCTGGACCTGCTGCCCCATTTGCGGTGGGCCTGCTTATCCGGTGAAGTCCCCGACCGGGTGCTGTACAATCTCAACACGCCGGAGGACCTGCTGCGGCTGTCAAACGTGGCCGATTTATAAGCCACTTCCCGCCTTATCACGGAATGGGGCAAAAGAAATCAGAGGACAGCCCCTGCCGGATCAGCGAGAGGAACAGGCCGTATCTGGCGGCGCCGATGGTTTGATAGGTGATCGTCATCATATAGCACAGTCCAAACGCCGGATACAGCGCCACCTGGGAAATGAGCGGCCGCCTGCCGTAGTCCACAATGACCGGATTGCGGTTGAACAGCAGGATCAGCGGCTTGGACAGCAGGATATACGCAGCCGCCACCAAAACCGTCAGCAGCAAAGCCCCCCTTCAGCGCAAAGCGCACCGCCTGGTGGAACCGGTCCTCGTCCTTTGCCCCGAAGGCGTAGGAGGCCACAGGCTGGTAGCCCTGCATGAAGCCCATGACCACATAGCAGCCGATCAAAACGAGCCGCTGCACAACGCCGTAAGCGGCGATGATCTCATCCGACTGGGGCAGGGACGCGGCGGCGATATTGGTCAGCGAGGAGGCCACCGACAGGCAGATTTGAATGACCGCCGTGGGAACGCCGATCATGGTGACGGTTTTGATGAGCCCCCAACTGGGATGGAAGGCCGTTGCTTTGAGCTTGATAACGGAACGGCCGCTGGCATAAAACCAGGCCAGAATGAAAAAGGTGACAAATTGAGACACGGTGGTGGCCAGGGATGCGCCCCCCACCCCCAAATCTAAGCCCCATTCAAACATGAAAATGGGGTCCAGGACGATATTCAGCATGGCGCCGGTGATCACCGCGACGGAGGAGATCCGCACCGATGACTCTGCTCTGGCCGCGCAGTTCATGCTCTGGGCCGGCAGGTTTGCCAGGGCCGCCACAAACATCCAGAAGGCGTAATCCTTGGCCAGAGGCAAAGAGGCCTCCGAGGCGCCGAAGGCCCGCATCAAGGGGTCGAGAAAAACGATGCCTCCCACGCACAGCAAAATGCCCAGCACCACGGACAGCCCGATGATGGTGGTGACGGTGCGGCTGGCTCCCTCCTGGTCCTTGGCCCCCAGCTGGCGGCCGGCCAAAACGGCGCCGGCGGCAAAGATATTTTCCATGGACACCATGATAAGCAGCAGGGGAACTGTGACGCCCACCGCCGTCAGGGCGATATCGGAGTCCAGCATCCCGATATACGCCGTGTCCACCAGATTGTACACCGCCTTGGCCAATAGGGCCAGTGTGGCCGGAACAGCTAATTTCACGATCGCCTGGAGGGGGACATCTCCCCCAGGACAGACTGCGCCTGCGGTTTGTTTTCAGACATGCTCGGTCTCCTCCCTTGCAATGACACCATACAGCAAAATGTTCAGCGCTTTTTTGCAGCTGGCCTCATGGGCCTCAAAGCCCTGCCGGTCGATGCCGGTCATCTCATATTTCGCATTGATAAAATCCTGAAATTGCCGGAAGGTCTCGATCACATCCGCTTTTGTGATGTGCGTACGGAGGGAAACCGGCGCCAGCAGCTGCTCCAGGATCTGTATGTTCAGCGCGTCAAACGCGCTCTTTTGCGCCTGGATTTCACTTTTCAAATGGGCGGGCGGCGTTATCACCGCTTCGCAGAATATGCGCTGATACACAGGGTGCTCCTGGAAAAAGGCCAGCCTTGCGGTAAAATATCCCTCCAACCGCTCCTCGATGCTCCCCCGCTCCAGCTGGATGTGGTCCCGCAGGTATTCCGTCAACCGGTCAAAGCACTCCTTCACGCAGGATAGGAACAGATCATCCTTGGTCTTAAAATAGTGGTAAATGATCCCCTTGGAAATATCCTGCGTGGCGCAGACCGCATTGATGGAGCTGGCACCGTAGCCCTGCTTGGAGAATTCATCCAACGCGCTGTCCAAAATCCGGCGCCGCGTCTGTCGATTTTTTTCTTCCCGCTTCATCGCGTCACCTCAAATATTGATCTGATGGTCTATTTTTTAGCAGCATAGCGCAAATAGACCACCAGGTCAATATTTTTATATACTTTTGTCTGCCTCCGGGAGGCGGCAAAATGCAACGTGTTCATTTCTTTCATTTTTCGCCCCGGTATGATATAATGCTTTCGTTCAAGCCATGACGGCGGAGCCGGGTGCCCCGCACACTACTTTGAGGGTGAGGAAACATTATCATGACTCAGCTTTTGTTTATCCTTGTGAGCTTTTTCGCGTCGGTGATCGGCTGCATCTGCGGCATCGGCGGCGGCGTGATCATCAAGCCTGTGCTGGACGCCTTCGGCCTGTACTCCGTCAGTACCATCAGCTTCATGTCCGGCTGCATCGTGCTGTCCATGACGGCGTACTCCGTCCTCAAGGCTCAGCTGGCCCACGAGTCGGTCATCGAAAAGGGCGTCAGCACGTATCTGGGCATCGGAGCGGCCCTGGGCGGTCTGGTGGGCAAGCAGCTGTTCGACACTGTCAAGGCCATGTTTGAAAACGCCGACACCGTGGGCGCCGTCCAGGCGGCGGCACTGTTCGCGGTCACTCTCGGAACGGCGGTGTACACCCTCAACCGAAACCGCATCCACACCCGCCGCGTGGAACATCCCGCGGGCTGCGTGGTGATCGGCCTGTGCCTGGGGCTCATGTCCTCCTTCCTTGGTATCGGCGGCGGTCCCATCAACCTGGTGGTCCTGTACTATTTCTTTTCCATGGAAACCAAGCCGGCGGCGCAGAATTCCCTGTACATCATTTTGCTTTCCCAGTCGGCCAGCCTGCTGTTTACCATTGTCCGCGGCAAGGTGCCGGAATTCCCCGTGGTCCTCTTTGTCTGCATGGTCTGCTGCGGCATTCTGGGCGGTATGGTCGGCAGAAAGATCAACAAGCGGATCGACAGCCAAATGGTCAACAAGCTGTTTCTCGGCTTGCTGGTGGTCATTATGGGCGTCTGCTGCTACAACTTCTTCCGGTATTGCTGAGCGCATTACTGAAAAAACTCCCGCGGCCAAAGCCGCGGGAGTTTTTTATGTCAGGTACAGACGGGAACTTACTTGCCGGCCTCGATCATGTTGTCCAGCATGACGTAATCGGCAACGGGGACTTCGCCCTCAACCGCGCCGGAAGCAATGAAGTTGTCCTGCTGCAGCTTGTAGTAGGCCTCGATGGTGCCGTCAGCAGCACCGGCGGCGACCTCGGCACCGGTCAGCCAGTCGGCGTCGCCGCGCTGGTTGTAAACGGAGTCGTAGTCGGTCTTGGTCTGGGCCGCGACATATTCGGCGACCTCCTCATAGTTGCCGTCGGCAGCATAATCCATGGCCTTGTACAGGGCCTTGGTGAAGCGCAGGATCTTGTCACCGTTGGCCTCGGCATACTTGGGAGTCACGATCCAGCTGGCCAGGGACACGGAGGTGTCGGAGAAGGTCAGGTTGTCGCACAGCAGGGTGCCCTTGTCGCCCAGCTCTTCCATGATCTTCAGGCTGTTGGGGGACCAGGTGGCGCAGGCGTCCACGCCGCCGGACAGCATGGCGGTAACGATGTTGGAGGCGTCCATATCCATGGCGGTGATATCATCCATGGTCAGGCCGGCCTTCTCCAGGCCCATTTTCAGGATGTCCTCGCTGGAGGTGCCGGAGGAATAGGCCACGGTCTTGCCCTTCAGGTCTTCCAGGGTCTTGACGTCGGGGCCACCGATGACGGCGTCACCGTTAGAGATGTGGGACAGGGCAAAGATCTTGGCGTTGCCCTGGATGCACAGCTTATGGGCGCCCTGGCCGATGTAGCCGATGTCGATGGTGCCGGACTCCATAGCGGAGATGATGGTGGGGCCGTCCTGGAACTCGGTCATCTTGACGGTGATACCGGCCTCGTCAAAATAACCCTTGTTGATGGCGGTGGTCACGGCCCACAGGCTGCCGTAATTGGGCATGTAGGCAACATTCAGGGTGATGGGGTCTTCAGCGGGAGTGGTCTCCTGCTTGGAGCCGCACGCAGCCAGGGACAGCACCATTGCCAAAGCGAGCAACATGGAAATAAACTTCTTTTTCATCTGATACCTCCAAAATAAATTGAATCATATTCCACCGGGCCTCAAGCCCGAAATGGCACGTTACTGGCGGACCTCCAGGAACTCCTGATAGACCTCGCCCCAGATGCGGGCCTTCAGGTCCAGGAATTCCTTCTGCATTTTCAGGTCCTGGGTGCGGGGATAGGGCAGATCGATGTCGATAACGGTCTTGATGCGGCCGGGGCGGGCACTCATGACGATGACCTTGGTGCCCAGGATAATGGCCTCCTCCACATCGTGGGTGATGAAGAAGCAGGTCTTCTTCTCCTCCTGCCAGGTGCGGGTCAGCTCGGACTGAAGCTGGGTGCGGGTCTGGGCGTCCAGGGCGCCGAAGGGTTCGTCCATCAACAGGACCTCCGGCTGGACCGCGTAGGCGCGGGCGATGGCGACGCGCTGCTTCATACCGCCGGACAGCTCCTTGGGATAAGCGTCCACAAAATCCTCCAGCTGCACCATCTTGATGTACTTCATGGCGATCTCTTTGGCCTGGTCATCGGGCATTCCCTTCAGCTTCAAGCCGAACATGACGTTTTTGATGACCGTCAGCCAGGGGAACAGGGCGTACTGCTGGAACACCACACCCCGCTCGGGGCCGGTGCCCTCCACCTTTTTGCCGTTGACGTAAACGGCACCGGAGGTGGGCTCCAGAAGGCCGGCGATGATATTCAGCAGTGTGGATTTGCCGCAGCCGGAGGGTCCGACCACGCAGATGAACTCGTTTTCATAGATATCCAGGTCCACGCCGTTCAGAGCGACCATTTTGCCCTTGCGGCCGTCGTAGATCTTCTCCACATGGTTGATCCGGACCTTTACACTTCTCTCTTCTCCTGCCATCCTGTGAGCTTCCTTTCTAACGTTTTGATGATCTTTTCAGAGGTGATGCCGATGATGCCGATCAAAATGATGTAAAGCAGCATGGGCGCCACTTCAAAGCTGTTGCTGAAGGAACGGATGCGCATACCCATACCGGCGGAGGCACCGGTGGACTCAGCGGCGATGAGGGTGGTCAGTGCCACGGAGACGCCCAGGCGGACGGCGGTGAGAATGAAGGGCGTGGTTGCGGGGAACACGACCTTGATGAACAGGTCCTTGTCCTTGGCGCCCAGCACCCGGGCGGCTTTCAGCAGCGTTTCATCCACGTTGCGCACGCCCTGATAGATGGTGACAGTCATGATGAGGAAGGTGGCCAGCCAGATCACGATGATCTGAGGCTTGCGGCCCACCCCCGCGGCAATGACCACCAGGGGCACGTAGGCCAACGGGGGGATGTTGCGGATGAACTGGATCCAGGGCTCCAGAATGTTGCGGACCGGCAGGTACCATGCCATCAGGAACGCCACGGGCACGGCGGTCACAAAGCCGAGGGCGAAGCCGGAGACCACGGAAATCATACTGCTGATGAAGTCCTCCGCCAGGATGCCCCGCTCGATGACGGTGGCCAGGGCCTTCAAAATCGCGGGGAGGAAGGGGAAGCTGCGGGCGGTCTTTTCGTTGACAGAAAGGAAGAACCACAGCGCCAGGGCTGCCAGGAAGGAGATGATCAGCCATCCCCAGGCCGGCAATTGGATCTTGCTCTTTTTGTTGTCATCCATATGAAACTCTCTCCCGTTTAATAGAATTCCTTGATCCGGTGGAACCAAGTGCCTGCGGGGTCTTTCAGCTCCTTCATATATTTGGACATGATGTCCAGATATTTTTTCTTTACATCGGCGTAGGCCGGGTCATAGCACACATTGTGCAGCTGGTACGGGTCCTTCTTCAGGTCGTACAGCTCGCCCCGCTCGCTTTCGTTGAAGGTCAGCTGGTAGTCGAGGTCCCGGACCATCCGCTGGCGGCCCACATAGAAGTGACTGTGGAACTCGCCGTAAACCTCGGTGCGGCCATTGCTCTCCTGCTGGCCCATCATCAGGGGCAGGATGCTTTCACCGTCCACCGGCTGGGGAGGCTTGACGCCGGCCACATCCAGAATAGTGGGCATCATCTCCTGAAGGTAGACGAAGCTGTCGTTATCCTTGGTACCCGCGCCCTTGACCACCATGGGGATGTGGTAGATCTCGTCAAAGGTGAAGGCGCCCTTTTCAATGAGCTTGTGGGCACCCAAGCAGTCGCCGTGGTCGGCACTGTAAATGATGATGGTGTCATCGTAAAGGCCCTCAGCCTTCAGCTTGTCAACGATCATACCCACCATGTCGTCGATCATAGTGCAGTGGCCATAGTAGCGGGCCGCGATCTCCTGGAAGCCCTTCCAGCCGTAATTGCCCAGGCCCCACATCTTCTCGCTGAGGTAATAGCCGTAGGGCTTATCCAGCAGGTCATCGCAGTAGCTGGGGTGCTCGGGGATGTCGTTGGGGTCGTACATGGAGTAGTAGGGCTCCGGTACGATGCTGGGGCTGTGAGGCCCCCAGAAATTGGCCCAGATGAAGAAGGGTTTGTCCTGTTCCTTGGCTTGGTCAATGAGGCGGTTGGTCTCATGGGCCACGAAGTATTCGATGGTACTCTCCACCGGCCCCTCGTGCTTACAGAACATCTCCTGGATCTGGAGGGCGGAATTGTCCCCCAGGAAGCCATGGGAGACATCAATGTTCTCAAAGCCGTTCTCCTTTAAATACTCCTCATAGTAATTGGGGGTATTGTCAGGGGGCTGGTCGAAAATCAGGTGAGGAAAGACCCGGCTGCCAGGGAACCCGTAGCCCATAAAGGGCTTGCCGTCGTCAAAGCCGCATTCCATGGGCGCTTTATTGGGTGTCACGTGCCACTTTCCAGCGTAGCCGCAGTAATAGCCCGCCTCGTGCATACAGTCGCCCAGGAGAGGCGTGCCCTCCTTGATGTTGGTAAAGTTATCAACGACCCCGTGCTTGTGGGGGTAAAGCCCCGTCATCACGCTGGCACGGGAAGGTGCGCAGATCGCCGAACTGGTATAGGCATTGGTGAATTTCATACCCTCCGCCGCCAGCTGGTCGATATGGGGCGTTTTGCAGATTGAATTCATCCCATAAGCGCTTACGGTATCCAACCGCTGTTGGTCTGAAAGGATCAGCAGCACGTTTTTGCGTTTTGCCATGGCCTCTCTTCCTTTCCTGCTGCTTCGGGCCTGCCGGGCGTCGTTCAAAACAGCAAAATATTTTTTGATTATATTAGCATTTTTTGAACAAACTGTCAAATTCATTTAAACCGTTTACGCAAGCCCTCATGGTTCCCCCAACGTAAGCAAAACGGGGTATTTTCTAGTTTTTTCCTGTTTCAGATCATTTTCACAGACTGTTGCCGCTTCAAAAAAACTCTTTCCCCACCGCCTCCGCAAAGGTCCGCCGGGTTCCGGGAGTCAGCGGACGCCGCTCCCACGCAGTTTCTCCACAGTGGATGACAAAGCGGTTTCTTTGTGATATAGTAAATAAAAACCGGCAGATTCTGCCGGAAAACATCAACGTAGGAGGATGCACCATGGAACGATTTGGGATCCCTGTTGAAGTAAAGCACGCCCCTGTTTTGGACCCGGAGTTTATCCCCATGCTGAAATTCAACCGCGCTTTTCTGCGGGATGCGAAAAAACCGGTCTCCGTCGCCGTTGAGCGGGCGGACGGCCAGATGGCTACCACTCATACCTATATTCACGGCACGCCGGAGATGGCGGAAGCCGACCGCTATTATATCGACCGCCTGGTAAAGACCGCCCTGTGGATGAAGGGCGGCTATAAGATCTACGTGGACGACCAGGGCCTGTACGACTATCTGCGCAGCGTTTACTGCAAGGGCGGCGAGCGGGAATTTGACTGGGATTTCATGGCAAACATTTTTGAGCACCCCTTTGAGGTGGTCTTGACGGACAAGGTCCCTGAGAGCCGGGACTGCCCCAAGGCCATGGGCGGCCATCTGAAGGGCTGCCGCATCGGCTTTGACGCCGGCGGCTCTGACCGGAAGGTCTCCGCCGTCATTGACGGCGAAACGGTCTTTTCCGAGGAGGTCGTCTGGCTGCCCAAGGTCAACCCGGACCCGGAGTATCATTACCAGGGCATCGTCTCCGCTCTGAAGTCCGCCGCGGCCCACATGCCCCGGGTGGACGCGGTGGGCGTCAGCTCCGCCGGCATCTACATCAATGACCGCACCATGAGCGCCTCCCTGTTCCTGAAGGTCCCCAAGGAGTTGTATGAGTCCAAGGTGAAAAATATCTTTATCCGCGCCATCACGGACACCTTCGGCAACGTGCCCTACGCTGTGGCCAACGACGGCGACGTGTCCGCCCTGGCCGGCACCATGAGTCTGAACGACAACAACGTGCTGGGCATCGCCATGGGCACCAGCGAGGCCGTGGGCTATGTCAACGAGGACGGCTGCATCACCGGCTGGCTCAACGAGCTGGCCTTCGTCCCCGTGGACGCCAACCCCGCCGCCATGCGGGACGAGTGGTCCGGCGACATTGGCTGCGGTGTAAAGTATTTCTGCCAGGACGGTGTCAACAAGCTGGCCCCCCGGGCGGGCATCAAGTTGGATGAAAACGCCTCCCCCGCCGAAAAGCTGAAGGTCACCCAGAAGCTGATGGAAAGCGACGATCCCCGGGCGGTGCAGGTATATGAGTCCATTGGCACCTATCTGGGACACACCCTGGCTTATTACTATGAGCACTACGGTTTCCGCTATGTGCTGCTGCTGGGCCGTGTCATGAGCGGTAAGGGCGGCGACCTGCTGCTGGCCACCTGCCGCGAGGTTCTCGACGATGAATATCCCGAGTACGCGGATAAGATCCTCCTGACTCTGCCGGATGAAAAGTTCCGCCGCGTGGGCCAGTCCATGGCTGCCGCCAGCTTGCCGGAGCTTTCCTGAGACGCATAAAAATGCTTACCGGCTTATAAAACCTAAGAACAAAAAAACCGCAGGCCGAAAGGCCTGCGGCTTTTTCTTGGAGTTTTTCGCTTAGTACATGCCGCCCTTACGGGACGCATTTTCTGAAATTCAGTATTCTTGCGGCAAAATGTCATGCTTTCAGCAAAAATCGCAGAAATATCAAACTAATCTTCCGGTAATGTTGCATCCCGATTTAAGACCAAGTCACGTAATTCTCCATAAATCTCCGCATATTCACGGACAAAGTGTGTAAGTTGTGTGTAAGCTTCGCAATGAGAAAAATGCTGTGATCACAGGGCTTCAGCGATCTGTCGGAACGCCCGTTCCGCTGACTCAAAATCGCTATGTGTGTAAACGTCCAGTGTCACGCTGGCAGTTGAATGGCCCATCAGGTATTGCAGACTTTTGACATCCAGCATCGCCTGTTGTGCATTGGTGCAGAAGGTATGCCGCAAGACATGGGGCGTCACGCTGGGAAGCGTGTTCCCATGCTTCTTGACATACTTCCGCTGCATTCCACGCATATAGTTCTCCAGATGCATGGCAACCTTCGGCTTACCGTCTTTATCCAAAAACAAGAAGCCGCTGTATCCATCCACCATCATTTCTACCTTGGGATGCCCACGGTTTTCCAGCACGCGGCGGAAAGCCATATAGACGGTATCCGTCATAGGAATGCTGCGGTTGCCGCTGCTGGTCTTTGGCGGAGCGACGAAATAGGGCTTGTCTGCCGTGCGGCATAACTGCTTATGGATGTGGATACATCGTCGGTCGAAGTCGATGTCTGCCTTGGTCAGGCCATAGAGTTCACTGACACGCAGCCCAGTCCCCAGCAGGATCACAATATCATCATAGTAGTTGTCCTTACCATGATCTCGGATGAATTGCAGATACCGCTCCTGCTGGGCTTTGGTCAATGCGCTTCGCACATACGCATCATTGGGGATCACATCGGACAGCTTGAACTTGAATGGATTTTTCCGAATCATATCATCATCGACTGCCATTTCAAAGGCTGGCCGGAGAACACTTTGCAGAATGCCAATCGTGTTCTGCTTCAAGCCCTTGTCATGCAGGGAAACGAACCATCCCTTCCCATCAGACAGGCGGACGCTGCGTATCATTCGGCATCCAAACGGATCCGTATGGATGCGATTGATAGCAGAGCCATAGGCCCTCATGGAGTTTTCTTTCAGCCCTCGACGCAGGTTGATATACCGGTCCACCAATTCAGCCACGGTGATCTCGCCGCCGGCATAGTCGATTCCGTCCAACAGGTCACGCTGGATTACTTCTTCTTTTTGCCGAAGTTCCTCCAGCGTGGGGGCGTAGACATAGCACCATTTCTTTTCACCGTTCCTGTGATAGCGATAAAAATAGGTTTTATTTGGGCGCTGGCCCTCGCCTGAGCGAAAGATGCGCCCTTTCTTATCCTTGCGCTTTTCGGACAATTCTTCGCTCCTTTCTGCCGGAAAGCGCTTAACACGGTATGTCTATACTATACATCATGTTTCTGTCGTTTTCCATGTCTAAATTGAATATGAGGACTCCAAATATTTTTCAAGGGCTTTTCTTTTGATTAACCGCTTGCTGCCGTTCCACAGCACAAACGGGCAATTTTCATCATTGGTCATATCCCGCAGCTTATTGATACCGATGCCGAAGTAGGCTGTGGCTTCTTCAAGGCTCAGATTAGCCTTTTCCCACACAGGGACTTTATCCTCCATCCGGCTCACCGCCCTTCTCCATATCAAAGTCCAGCAGCCATTTGTCGGGGATCGTGATCAGATCAGGCCCTGTGTTGCAGATCCGTTTTACAACATCTGCCTGGCACGAGAACAATCCACCTCTATTCAATTCTGTCCTCATTTGTTTTCCCGTTTTCAAGGCGTACGCCTCCGAAAGCAACTCCAGACTGAACAGATACGGCGGAAGCATAGATGTTTTGCAAATGCCGTTTTGCTGTAAATACCGCTGAAACCAATACAGCACCATTTCATCCAGCGCCAGTTCCATCAGCCGCAATCCCATCTCATCCACAGTGAAATAATGGAAGCTGCTGTTTTTGCTGAAGTGGATCAGACGGCTGCGCGAGTTTACCCCATGAGCCATCAGATTTTCGATCAGGTCCCACTTATCACCAAGAAGGATCGAACTTCCGCATGTCCGACCATATCCTAACGGCGAGGAATCAACCCGATCGAGAAACATCCGCTCTGCTTCCTCCGACCAAAGCAAGTTGCCGTCGCCAAGATAATAAACCGGGTAATAGTAATACCTGCTCACAAAAATGCCTGATAATCTGGCTCCCTTGTTATCCCATCCATACTTTTGGGCCAGCTCATAGGCGCTGAAATAGATGAGTTGCTCTCCCGTAGCGGACTCTTTCTGACTCCCAGGCTGCCAGATAGCCCCGAGCTTCATTGCGGCCAGCAGGCAGGCCGCACCGCGGTGAAGCCGCAGTGTTTTCTTCCAGCTGCCATGCCCATCCTCCGGAGCCAGCGCATGACTGCGGACACGCTGCGCCCGCCCAGGGCTGACCCGCTGGAGCTGTTTCAATCCCGATTCCGTCAGGCTCAGCGAGCGGACGATCCTGCGGCGATAACCCTTCATACGCCGCTCCTTCAAGTAACCCTCCCGTATTAGCGCTGTCACCACACGCCGATTATAGTCATAATATCCCGGCAGCGTTTTTACCAGAGAAACCGGCACTTCGCCGCACAGGCCTATAAAATCCAGCAGCTTTACTGCCATACATCCATTCTTTAATTGCATCAATACATCCTCGTTCCTAATCGATCAATTACTCTCTCAACAGTACGTCCAGCCGACTCACAGAGACAAACAGAAAGCCTGATCAGCAAGGCTGCCGGACGCTTCACACTCGCAGCCTATGATAGGCAAGCATACTTATCTCAGGCTGCCGGAACGCCCTCTTTACCGTTATCTAAAGTCCTTACCCTATAACCCCCACCCCCGACTGTTTTTAAGGCCGAGAGTCCTTGCGCCGCAAGGATTTTTCCCTGGTTCACGGCACCGAAAATCTGCACTGCCATTTGAACAGGAATTGGTAGTCGTTTTCGGGCCACCGCCTACATATTTTTGGTGCTGCCATTCCAACATTCACTGTGCCGCTCCAGCCATTCAGGAAACTGCTCCGGCGTCAGTATCCAAATGCGGGTGCTGTCTTGTGCCCCTCGATGACTGCATTGAAACGCGGAGCAGAGCGCTGAGCTGTCGTTTGTCAGGAAGGCTGCTTCCAGGGCGTCCTGACAATGCTTCAGCTCCAGGTTATCGTGGTCGATAAAACGTCTGCTTTGGCTGAGATCGTAGATGTGCTCATACACCAGCACGCATATGTGAAGCCTCGGCTGATCGTGCTTCGGGAATGCCCGATGAATCGCATTACGCAGGAGTCCTGCCAGGAAGCGGGAGCGGTCATTGTCCTCTCGCCGCGGCATGACACAGGGAAGTTCAATTCTCAACCAGCCTTCCACGGTGACCTCAATAGAGGCGGGCAAATCGATGTCTCCGCTTATTTCGGGAATCTCACGCACGGGCGGCAGCGTTGCCGCTGCGTACTGTCGGAGCTGGATGGCTGCGTCCTCTGCAGAGCAGACAGCCTCTAAAAGTAGCTTCCTGCTATGTAAACTTAATTGATCCATTTTGTATCCTTTCATTCATTTCGGCTGGTTCGTTTTTGAGCAAGAGAAATGCTGATCTTGTATCAAAACAGCACAAGTGACCTTCGTTCTGCCAGCCGGCACTGATTCCAAAAGATACAACCAGTGAGATTTTTTACGGCCTGCCCTTGTTTCCATCCGAGACAGATTTACTACATATAGCCATGGGGGTATGCGAATAAAGGGGCGATGGCGGCAGCTTCCACCCCTGACAAAATTCATATCGGTTTGGCTCACGTGTCGGCTTCCCGGAATAGACCCTGATAAAACGGGCGGATTCCAGCTCGTTGATGTGCTTCCGCAGACTGGAGGGAGCTATCCCATATTTCTTTGCGGCCTTTTGCGGGAAAATGAATTTGTCCATTTTGCCGCACTCCATAGCCATGCAGAAATAGAGAAACCGGCTGCCGGTGCTGAGCGCATGGAACTGCTTGGAGAGGAGCAGGGAGTTTCCCACCTGAATGAATCGTTTTTCTTTGTTATCTGCCTTGGCGGATAGGTGTGGGAGAAGAGCGGGGCCGCATTTTCGTTTGCTCAAATGCAATTCCTTCTTTCGCGTGAGGATAGGGACGTGGGTGATCCGTGTCCCTTCGTAATAAATGTAGAAAATCGGCCCTGTTTGACCACCCATACAAAGCAGAAAAACTACACTCAACGTAGACTTCCGTAAACACAGAATGATCTGAATTTACATTAGGTCTACACTGAGTGTATGTTCTGCGGAAGACTACACAATGCGTAGAGTTATATGTTATATATGGGACTTCACAAAATTTTTCAACAGGCTTGACAAGTAACCACTCGGTAACTATAATAAGAGTTACCGAGTGGTTACCTACAAGGAGGAATATTATGGCTGGAGATACGAAAGAACGGATTTTGGAAACGGCGCTGGAATTGTTTGCGCAGAACGGCTACCTTGGGACATCTATGAATGATATTGCGGGGCGGTTGGGGTTCACGAAAGCCGCCCTGTATAAGCACTATACCAGCAAGCAGGAGATTTTGGACAGGATCGTGGAGCGCATGAACGAGATGGACTATGAACGCGCGGAAAGCTATGAAATGCCGGAGACGGAGCCGGACGGCTTTGCGGAGGCGTATCTGAACACGCCGATTCAAAAAATCCGCGCATACAGCATGGCGCAGTTTGACCATTGGACGAAGGAATCATTTTCATCAAATTTCCGCAAGATGCTGACGCTGGAGCAATACCGTGACCAGAAGCTTGCCCAGCTCCATCACGACTACCTGGCGGGCGGGCCTTTGGAGTACATGGCGGCGATCTTCCGCAAGCTGACAGACTCTGACGAGGCTGCTATGCAGCTGGCGCTGGAGTTCTATGGGCCGATGTATCTTCTCTACAGCGTCTACGATGGGGCGAAGGATAAGGATTCGGTTGCTCCCCTGCTGGACGCGCACATTGATCGTTTTATCTCCAGAATCGAATCCGGTTATAGAAAGTCAGGAACAGCATGATGAAAGAAGCTACAAAAGAAAAACAATGGGTCTTATGCCCTTGGTGCGGTGCCAAGACACGCTTGCAAATCTTTCAGGAAACGGAATTAAAGGCTTTTCCCCTGTTCTGCCCAAAGTGCAGGCATGAGAGCATTATCAACGTCAAAAATTTTATCATCAAAACCAACCAGCCAGACGCAAAGACGCAGTGCTGATCGCAAAGCCGATCACGCGCTGCGTCTTATTTTTTGAAAAGAGGATTCTTATGAACGCAATTATTTACACCACCAACACCGGCAGCACAGAGCGTTATGCCAAGCTGCTGGCGCAGAAAACCGGACTACCGGCGTATTCCCTTGCGGAAGCGAAGAAACAGGTCTTTGCCGGGGCGGAGGTTATCTACCTTGGCTGGATCATGGCGGGCTCGGTCAAGGGCTATGCCGAGGCCGCAAAGCGCTATCGGGTGCGCGCCGTCTGCGGCGTCGGCATGGGACAAACCGGAACACAAACGGACAGCGTGCGGAAAAAGTCGTCTGTCCCGGCCGATATTCCACTGTTCACCCTGCAAGGGAACTTTGATGTGAAAAAGCTACACGGCGTCTACCGAATTATGATGGAGATCATGGTCAAAACCGCAGGCAAGGGCCTTGCCGAAAAGAGCGACCGTACACCGGAGGAGGACGATATGCTGGACATGATGCTTCACGGCGGCGAACGGGTCAAGGCGGAAAATCTAAGTGCTGTTCTCGATTGGTTCAGCGCGCAGTAATAAGAGTGGGAGGAAATGATCATGATGTGTCCGAAATGCGGAAAAGAAATGAGAAAAGGCTATTTGTTCAGCAGCAAGGATGGCGCGTTCAGTTTTGCAGACGAAGTGCCGAGTGCCTTGGAAAACGCTAAAAATGCGAATGGCTTTGTAAAGCTCACCGGTTTGAAGGTCGGCGGCCGCACGAGCGTGGAGGCCTGCTGCTGTGATGTGTGCAGAACGATCACGATCCAGTATTGAGAGGTGCAGTGAGAATGAAGCTCTATTTCGGAAACGCCGTCACTACGGCGACAACCTTGATGATCCTTGCCCTGCTGGGCTTTATCGGCTGGTCAGTTTTCAACCGCGCGAATATTCAGTATTGGGGACGTAGGAGCGCAGTCTTGCTGGTGTTCGGACTTGTCGTATGCTGCTTCGCGGCGGCGCGAGACGGGTTAGATAAAACGATTCAGCACGCCATCGACGGAAGCTGTACACCGGGACTGTTCCCGCTCGTCAGTGTGCCCACCATTGTCGGCTGTGTCGGTGCGTTGCTGATCATCATTGCCGCCATTGCTACGCCGATCGCCAAAACGCAAAAAATGCGCGAGGTTTGGTTCTATGTGATGTCGGGCGGCGCGGTGCTGAAGATCGTGACAATGGAGATCGCACGGATTATTTTCTGAAAAGGGGGAAACTGTATGGATCTGACGGTACGTTATGCCAAATTCGACGAGCTACCGCGTGTCAACGAGCTGCGCCGTACGGTGAGCGAGCTTCATGCCGAGGGACGCCCGGATATCTTCCGCCCCGGCTTTTGCGAAGAACTGCGGCAGCACATCTATTCCCTGTTTGACACTCCACAGTATGATGTGATCGTTGCCTGCCTTGACGGCGAAATCTGCGGCTTTGCCATCGTACAGTATGTTGACCGTCCAGAATCGGCCTATATGTGCGCCCAGCGTTTCTATCACATTGAAGAATTCGGCGTGGACGAAAAATATCGTCGGCACGGTATCGGGACGGCGCTGCTCGCTTTTTGCAAGGCAGAGGCGAAACATAAAGGGTTTGACCGCCTGACACTGAATGTCTGGGCTTTCAATGAAGACGCACAGCACTTCTATGCCTCCGCCGATTTTCGTATCTACCGCTGCGATTTGGAATGTAAAATGTAAATCCGCAGCAGTGACATCGCTTTTAGCATGGGCGCGAAAGGGCCGCTACTGGAAAAGGCGGCGCATTTTGACGGTGAGATTCCGCTGTTTTGAGAAAGGGTTCATGAGGACGAAATGAAGAATTTAGTTGTATATGTTCACGGAAAGGGCGGCTCGGCGCAGGAATCCGAGCACTATAAATCGCTATTTCCGAAGGACGAAGTAATTGGGTTTGATTACCGTTCGCAAACGCCATGGCAAGCAACGAAAGAGTTTTTTGCGTTTTTTACCGAGCAGAGAGGCCGCTGTGAGCACCTCACCTTGGTTGCGAACAGCATCGGAGCTTTCTTTGCGCTGTCCTCGCTGGATGAAACACTGGTTGACCGGGCTTATTTCATCTCCCCAATCGTGGATATGGAGAACTTGATTTGCAATATGATGCAATGGTCGAATGTGACCGAACAAGTTCTTGCAGAAAAACGGGAAATCACCACAGATTTCGGAGAAACGCTGTCCTGGGATTACCTTTGCTATGTGCGCAAGCACCCGATCATCTGGAATGTCCCCACCTGTATTCTTTACGGTGAGCGTGACAATCTGACATCCATTGAAACGGTATCTGCATTTGCCAAGCAGCACCATGCTGATCTGACCGTCATGCCCGGTGGAGAGCATTGGTTCCATATCGGCGAGCAGATGCAGTTTCTGGATCAATGGATCAGAGAACACAGCTTAACAAATATCGGCGACCGATGACGCCTGCGGGCCGTGAAACGAAAATAAAAACATGACTGTGGGAGGCAGCAGGAATGGAGATTCGGGAACTGTATTCATACATACAAAAACATCAACCGAACATCTGTCAGATCAGCGTGCTTCAGAACGGAAACGAACTCTACTCCGCAGAGTGGAACGGCTTTCAGCGGGCGGACTGCGTTCATATCGCATCCGCCACGAAAAGCGTGATGGCGCTGCTGATTGGCATCGCTATCGACCATAAAATGATTGGCAGTGTGAATGATAAGGTGCTTTCCTACTTTCCGGAGTATTCGGTCAAGCGCGGTGAAAAGACGATCTTTGATGTGACGATCCGGCATTTGCTTACCATGCGCGCACCCTATAAGGGGCATGGCGACCCATGGACGAAGGTGTGTTCCAGTGAGGACTGGACGAAGGCGTCACTGGATTTCCTTGGTGGAAAAAGCGGCATCACTGATGAATTTGACTATCGGACGGTCTGCCTGCACATTCTCTCCGGTATCCT
>CAKTOO010000027.1 GCA_934590165.1 uncultured Dysosmobacter sp.
TGACAGGCCAACAGGAGCGGGTGCGGCGCTCCCGCCTTTCAAAAACACCTTGGGACATTTCGTCCCAAGGTCATAAGTCGCAGGCCAGCGCTTTTATGAGGCGCTGGCCTTTCCCTGTTGCCGAGAATTGAAAAGGAGGTCTTTATGCAGCAGAGAAAACAACATACCGCATTTGCTGTGGATGGCTACGCCATCACCGCCAGCTTCGCAGACTGCAAAAATGCGGCAGCGCTCCATCATGTAAAGCAGATTCTACTATCTTCCTTTGCCAACAATACGGCAAAAAATAGCTCCGGCGACATCCTTGCAAACCCTCCCGAACAGAGGGATAATAATAGTGGGGGTAGTCCCTATGTACCTTGAAAACTTCATATTCCCCGCGTATTGATTGCGTTTTTTCATTGACCCATCGACAAATGAAAGGACGGATCAATATGATAGAAAACAGAATGATGACAGGTAATCGGGTCGATTGCCTATACCGCGTGTCCACCGACAAGCAGGTGGACTACAACGACAAAAGCCAAGCCGACATTCCCATGCAGCGCAGAGAGTGCCATCGCTTCTGTGAAAAAATGGGCTGGACGATTGTTCACGAGGAACAGGAGGACGGTGTGTCCGGGCATAAGGTTAGAGCCGAAAACCGGGACAAGCTGCAAATCATCAAGGAACGAGCCAAGCAGGGAAAATTCGATATTCTGCTTGTGTTCATGTTTGACCGTATCGGGCGTATCGCTGACGAAACGCCTTTCGTGGTGGAATGGTTTGTTAAGAACGGCATCCGGGTCTGGAGTACGCAGGAGGGTGAGCAGCGTTTTGATAATCACACGGACAAGCTCACCAACTACATCCGCTTTTGGCAGGCTGACGGCGAAAGCGAAAAGACTTCAATTCGCACAAAAACCGCTCTCGGCCAGCTCGTCGAGGACGGCGGTTTCAAGGGCGGTCTTGCTCCTTATGGGTATGACCTTGTAAAGAGCGGGCGCTTCAATAAACGCAAGCACGAGGTTTTTGAGCTGGCTGTCAACGAGGCCGAGGCCGCTGTGGTACGGATCATCTTTGACAAATATGTGCATGAGGGTTTCGGCGCTCAACGGATCGCCACCTACTTAAATAATCTTGGCTATCGGGCGAGAACGGGTAAAATGTGGCATCACGCCAGCATCCGGGGTATCATTTGCAATCTGACATATACCGGGGTGCTTCGCAGCGGCGAAAGCCGCTCCCAAACGCTGCCCCATTTGCAGATCATAGCGCCGGAGCTGTTTGAGGCCGCACAGCACATTCGTACCTCCCGCGCCAACTCCGCCGAACAGGAACGGCGTGTACCGCTGAATACCCGTGGTCAGTCCTTGCTGGCCGGGAATGTCTTTTGCGGGCATTGTGGCTCCCGGCTGGCGCTCACCACCAACGGCAAGGCTTATCCGTGCAAGGAAGATGCTCACCGCATTGTAAAGCGTGTGCGGTATATCTGCTACGGCAAGACCCGCAAACAAACCGAGTGTGACGGGCAGACTGGCTACACAGCGCATATTCTTGACGGTATCATTGACAAGGTGGTGCGGCAGATCTTTGAACGGATGAAAGCGATCCCCAAAAGTGAAATCGTCAATATCCGTTATCGTGAAAAGATGGAAGAACGGAAGGCACTTCTCAAAAGTGCAAAATCAGACTACGCCAAGGCCGCCGCCGAGCTTGATACGCTCCGGGCAGAGGTCATTAAATCTCTCCGGGGCGAAAGTGCTTTTTCGCAGGATTTGCTTGGTTCTTTGATTTCTGACTGTGAGACAAAATGTCTCGAAGTTCAGCACACTATGGAGGCGGCGCAGGCGGCCTACGACGAGGGACAGGCCATGCTGGACGCCTTAAACGCTCAGTACGACGATATTATCTCATGGGCAGAAATGTACGATAGCGCCAGCATGGAGTCAAAGAAAATGATCGTGAGCTGCCTGATCCGGCGTGTGGAGGTGTATCGGGACTATCGGCTGCATATCGACTTCAACATTGACTTTGAGCAGTTCAGCGCTGGGCTGGACATTTCGGCAATCGCCGCATAAGAAAAGCCCGCTTCAAAAGAGAAGTGGGCATAAAACAAAAAACTTGCTTTTTTCAAAGCAAGCATTTATTAAGAATACTCAGCGCACCCGATTGGTGGAGATAAGCGGGATCGAACCGCTGACCTCTTGACTGCCAGTCAAGCGCTCTCCCAGCTGAGCTATACCCCCATGTAAGGGGTGCGCTGAGTAATTTCTTATTCAATTAGTACGGGGGTTGTTTACCGCTTCAACCGGGCTCCCAGCTGAGCTATACCCCCGTATAAGGGGTGCGCTGAGTAATTTCTTATTCAATTAGTGCAGGGGTTGTTTACCGCTTCAACCGGGCTCCCAGCTGAGCTATACCCCCAAACTGTTTGTCCCGCGTCGGAACAGTTGATAGTATAGCAGGCATGGTGCCGGTTGTCAACACCAATTTTCATTTTTCCCGATTTTTCCCGATTTTTTTCAATTCTGCCCTGGTGTTCCCTGCAGGGAAAAGGTCATTGCCACAGGATTGTGGTCGGACCAGGCAAAACCCGTATCCACCACATCTGCCCACTCCACACGCACATTGTCCGACGCCAAAAAACCGTCCACTGTCAGCACCAGAGAAGTCTCCGGGTCATAGGGCGCATCCGCGTTCCGGCAGGACGGCACTGGCTGTGCTCCATGAAAAGGTGCCCACAAGGTAATCCCTTCCGGGAGCATATCCACCGGGAACGGTGCGCTCCAGTTGGCCTTCCCCTCCGCCACGCCGAACCGGGCGGCAGAATCCCCCAGCAGGTCTTTATTAAAATCTCCCCCGCAGACCACATAGTTTCCGGCCTCATATTCCGCCGCCATGTCGGAGAGCAGCAGTTCCAGCTGTTTCATAGCGATCTGGCTATCGGAAATATAGGCCGAAAGGTGGGCGTTATACAGGCAAAGGGTCTTTCCGTTCTCCACCGGGATACGGGAAACACTATAGCAACGGTCCAGATCCAGGATGCAGCTGATATTTTCCGCCACCGGCAGACTGCGCCGCAGGGCACTGTCCACGCAATAGGCGGACATTGTAACGATACCAGACCTTGAGGCCCCATGGGGTTCCGTCACCGGCCAGAACAGATAGGGCGAATCATAATTCTGCGCATAGACCCAGGTTTTCTCCGGCATCAGTTCCGCCGCCATGGACACCTCGTCCACATGATAGCTGCGGGTGGCGTCTTGGTCCACCTCCTGTAACAGCAGAAAATCCGGTTTCAAGTTCGATACCGCGTCCATGGCCCCGCCGATATTTTCCCGGACCGCTTCCGCGGAATAGGCCCGGGACTCTGTGCCGCCATCCATAAAAAAGCTGTAACCGGCGCTGTACGCACCAAATCCCAGATTGTAGGAGACAGCTGTATAGACCTTCTCCGTTTCCGCCTCCGCCTGGCGGGCATTCTCCACGGTCAGCGGCAGCCGGTCCTCCAAACGGTCATAGGCGGCGAATACATATACGCTGTATCCAAGCAGAATGACAGCCGCTCCCGCCGCCACACCAAGCAGGGTTTTCCAAAGCTTTTTCACAGACGCCTCTCCTTTACACTTTCCCGTAGATTTTATCCGGAATCTCCGCCGGACGCAAGTCCACTTTTCACTAAAATAGCTAAAAATCTACTTGCATTCTTCTTTCATAATTGTTAACATAGAGAAGATACTTTGAAGCATGGAACGAGGTGAACAACATGGTGATTCACGAATCCGCGGAGGACTATCTGGAATCCATCCTGGTCCTGCGGGAGCGCCGCGGCATCGTCCATTCCATTGATATCGTCAACGAACTGGGTTTTTCCAAGCCCAGCGTCAGCATCGCCATGAAAAAGTTGCGGGAAAACGGCTACATCTCCATGGACCCCGACGGCAGCATTACCCTGAACGAAAGCGGCCTGGCTATCGCCAGCCGCATCTATGACCGCCACAAGACCATTACCGCATTTTTCACGCTGCTGGGAGTCTCCCCCGAAGCCGCCGCCGAAGACGCCTGCAAGGTGGAACACGATCTCAGCGACGAGACCTATGGCCGTATTCGGGAATTTGTCGCCAACCGCGGCTGAATTGCTTTCCAAAGCGGAGCCAGTCAGTCATAAAGGGAGCCGGTACACATGTACCGGCTCTCTTTTCATATCCGGAAAAACGCCGTTTCAACTGAAAAATACCGGTACGGTTCATTCCACAATGGACACTGTGTAAGTCAGGGTCCTCCTCTCCCCTGCCGCCAGAATGATGCAGTGGGGCTTGTCCTCAAACCGGCCGCTCTCATTATCGTAGGCGGCACAGCCCTGCCAGGGCTCAATGCAGATGTACGGTGCCCGGGTGTTGGGCTTCGTCCAGAAGGCCAGCATGGGAAACTGGGATACATCCATTTGTACGCCCCGTCCGCTGTCCTTGTGGACCAGCTTCACAGTCCGGGACCGCAGCCCCTCAAAAATCAGCGTGTCGATTCGATCATATACCCTATGGTCCAGGGGAATGGTATTCTCTCCCCGCAGCACCGGCTCCCGCCGGTCATGGCACAGGCAGCCATCCGCTCCCGGCAATATAGCGTCCGCGTCCTCCGGCTGCTCAAACACCAGCCGGTAGTCCTCAAAGGCCGCCCCCTCCTCCAGAGGACAGCAAAATGCCGTGTGGGCTCCCACACAGAACGGCATGGGCGATGTACCAGTGTTGGTCACGGTGAAGCTGGTGGCAAAGCCGTCCTCTGTCAGCTGGTGCCGGACACGCAGGGAAAACGGGAATGGATACTGCCGCAGGGTGTCCGGATTCTCCCACAGTTCAAATTCCGCAAAATCCTCCCTCTGTTCCCGCAGGCTGAACTCGCTCTGGCGGGCAAAGCCGTGACGGCCCATTTCATACGCTTCGCCGCCGATGGAGATTTTGCCCCCCTTCAAGCCTCCCACGATAGGGAACAGAACCGGATTCCGGCCGGACCAGTAAGCTGGATCTCCGTTCCAGATGTACTCTGTGCCCCGCCGGTCCCGCAGGGACACCAGTTCACCACCCATGGTCTCCGCTTCCGCTGTCAGACCGCCGCGCCGCAGTGTGATCCGCATAGGTGCTCCACTCCTTCTTTTTTGTTGGCATCATTATATCACATCTCATCTCTCGCCGTAAAGCGGCTGTGGCAAAGCGCGGCCTGATACATAAGATGAGGTGTGCCTCTGTGCACACCTCATCGAGAAAGGCTCTTTCTTATGGACGATACGCAATTCTTCCCGCCCCGCCATGAGGACAGCCGCTGCAAAGCCATTTCGGAGCTAATCGAATCCGTTGCCAGAGAACAGGACGCCCTCGCACAGATTTTAGACGCCGAGCATAAAAAAATTGAGAAGGCCTCCGAGCTGTGCGGCGTGGATGTGGATGACTTGGTCGAGATCGACCGCAGCGTGGAGCGGGTCCTGGCCGCTGTGACGCGGCTGGAGCTGGCGCTTCAGCTGAAACTGGATCTGTTTGACCAGCGCCTGTGTCCGGATACTCCCTGCCAGGGCTGCGAGCATCACAACTGACAAGCATCAAACCAGCGGGCCGGGCATTTCCCGGCCCGCCCTATACAGAGGAGGACAATTTTATGAGCCGCTCCACGCCGGAACTTTTTCAACCGGAGGGCCAGGGAGCGTTTCACCGGTCTGCCTGCCTGAACTGCCGCCGCTGGAAAGACTGTCCATACTCCTGCGGCTTTGCATATGAGCGGTCTTTGCACCGCGGAGCCCTGTTGGGAGAAGCCGCCGCCCGATTCCTGGCAGCGGAGGCCCATCGGCTCCGCGCCGGGGTCTCCCGCGCTGACAGCACCGCAGGCATTCTGTGCGCAGGCAACGCCGCAGAGCGTGCCGTATCCGATGTTCTTTCCGCGGAGCTCCGCTTGCTGGAAAGCTTCTCCGCGCCCATATGCTGAAAAGACACCGCGGGTAATATGCCCGCGGTGTCTTTTACCTCTTTTCCGCTTTAAAATCATCTGTGCTCTGTATATGCTGTGAAAAAATTCTTGACAAATTCCATCATAGAAGATGTACCATATCATCAGTCAGCCAACCAATTTCTTCCCTCACTTTCCCTGCGATTATCATGCAATGTGATTAGGAGGTCATTATGGTGCAGCATCTGCCATTGTCTGTCCGGGTCCCCATTGAGGAGGATAACCCCAGTATTCGCCGGAATGAAGCCCTTTGTATCAAGTGCGGAATGTGCAAGGAGGTCTGCACACAGCAGATCGGCGTGCACGGCACATACACCCTGGAGGAAACCGGCGGAAAAGCCATCTGTATCCACTGCGGCCAATGTGCCAACGTCTGCCCCCCTCCAGCATCACCGAGGTATACGAGTACCCGGCGGTCCGGACCGCCGTCAAGGACCCGGATAAGGTGGTCATCGTCAGCACATCTCCCTCCGTCCGTGCGGCCCTGGGCGAGGAGTTCGGGCTGCCCAAGGGTGCCTTCGTCCAGGGCAAAATGGTGGCCCTGCTGCGGGCCCTGGGCGCGGACTATGTGCTGGACACCAACTTCTCCGCCGACCTGACCATTATGGAGGAGGCCAGTGAACCGCTCCAGCGGATCACCACTGGAGACAAGCCCCTGCCCCAGTTCACCAGCTGCTGTCCCACCTGGGTCAAGTTCGCGGAGACCTACTATCCCGAGCTGATGCCCAATATCTCCAGCGCCAAAAGCCCCATCGGGATGCAGGGCCCCACCATCAAAACCTATTTTGCCAAGAAGATGGGCATCGCCCCGGAGAAGATCGTCAATGTGGCCCTGACTCCCTGCGCCGCTAAGAAGTTTGAGATCCGCCGCTCCGAGATGAACGCGGCAGGCAAGAAGCTGGGCATCCCCACCATGCGGGACATGAACCAGGTCATCACCACCCGGGAGCTGGCCCTATGGGCCAAGGAGGATGGCATCGACTTCGCCTCCCTGCCTGACAGTGACTATGACCGGCTGATGGGCGAGGGTTCCGGCGCCGGCGTCATTTTCGGCAACACCGGCGGCGCCATGGAGGCCGCCCTGCGGACGGCCTACGCCTTTATCACCGGCCAGCAGCCTCCCGCGGACCTGCTGGACCTGCAGCCTGTCCGGGGCTACGATGGCATCCGGGAGGCCAGTCTGGACATCCAGGGCACCACGGTGAATGTGGCTGTGGTGTACGGCACGGCCAACGCCCGGAAGATGATCGAGCGGGTAAGATCCGGCGAAAAGCAGTACCACTTCATTGAGGTCATGACCTGCCCCGGCGGCTGCATCGGCGGCGGACAGCCCAGGGACATCCTGGCGGACGCCGACGAGACCCGCAAGGCCCGCATTTCCAGCCTGTACCAGCGGGATGCGGGAATGGAGCGCCGCCTGAGCCATGAGAACCAGGAGATGAAACAGCTGTACGCGGAATTTTATGGCAAGCCTTTGAGCGAGCTGGCGGAAAAAATGCTGCACACGGCCTATTTGGACCGGAGCGGCGACTTAAAGCAAGGAAGAACGACGAACATGGCAAAATGGAAATGCAAGGTCTGCGGTTACATCTACGAGGGTGAGGAATTGCCCGCCGACTTCAAATGCCCCATCTGCAAGCAGCCCGCCTCCGCTTTTGAAAAGGTGGAGGCGGCCCCCGCTGCGTCTCCCTACGCCGGCACCAAGACGGAAAAGAATCTGGAGGAGGCCTTCACCGGCGAGAGCCAGGCCCGGAACAAGTACACCTTCTTCGCCCTGGTGGCCCAGCGGGAAGGCTATGAGGAGCTGGCGGAGCTGTTTTTGAAGACCGCCCGCAACGAGCAGGAGCACGCCCGTGTCTGGTTCCAGGAGTTGGGCCACATCGGCACCTCCGCTGAGAACCTGCTGGCCGCCGCCGAGGGCGAAAACTACGAGTGGACCGACATGTATGACCGGATGGCCCGGGAAGCCGATGAAGAAGGCTTCCACGACCTGGCGGACCGCTTCCGCATGGTGGGCGCCATCGAAAAGCGTCACGAGGAGCGCTACCGCAAGCTCCTCAACGACGTGCAGATGAAGCAGGTCTTCGAAAAGAGCGGTCAGGCCATGTGGGAGTGCCGGGTCTGCGGCCACATCGTGGTGGGCGCCAAGGCACCCGAGGTCTGCCCCGTGTGCAAGTACAGCCAGGCGTATTTCGAGGTCCACAAGATCTGAGGCCCCGGAAACCCCATTCCCTTTTTGACAAAAACCGCCGGATCCATACTCATGCGTTCGATAAGAACAAGAAAGCGGCAAGCGAAGTGTTGCAAAAAGGACTGGAAATCTGATAAAGATAGAATTGCGTTGCAAAGTTGCATTCTGCGGCCGGTAACGGCCGCTGGTGCGGTGTCCAGCGGCCGTTGTGCGGTCACAGCGGCCACGCAGTTAATCGGTCATTCGTGGTTTAATGACCACGGTGTAGTGCTTGGTTGCACGCTTCAAGATAGCGTTGGCGGAGACCTCTTCAGGCGCTTCTGGTACTTCGAGTAGTCCTGCACCTTGAGCGCCACCAGCGCCTCCAGAAGGGACTCACAGTGGTGGTATTCCACTTTGTAGTTGTTGCAGGCAACAATGCCAATAGCCTTTGCCAAATAGGATTTACCGCTGTCGGATGGCCCCAGAATACAAACATTCAGGCCGGAATCAATGAAATCTAACGAAGCCAACGCTTCAGTAATTCCACGGGGCAGATACTCACACTCAGATGAATCAACACAGTTGGTGAGTTCCTGCGGACACCCTCGCAGATGCGCGCTGCGTAGGCGGCACTGAATGCGTTTGTTCATCTTCTTCTGGTATTCCGGCTCAACAAGATTAGCTATCGCCATCAATGGATCAAGCTCCAGAAAATTTGGAGATTGGTACATTTCATCCAGCGTAGAGGACATGCCGGGCAGGCCCATTTCGTTCAGTTCAGCAAGAAGCGTGTTGAAGAGTGCTTTTCCGATGAGCATTACTTGTCACCGCCTTTTCCTTTACGCTGAGCCAAATTCCGGCTGCGGGAGAGGAGCCTGTTAATGTCCATGGACTCAGCGTCCATGACAAAAGCCCCCTTATTGTGTTCTTCGTTAGCAACAGTGTTGTAGCCGGAAGTTCCCAGATCTTCTGCAACAACTGGAATCGTGTTCTTTATGAACGTGTAGTGTGCCTTACCCAGTTCTAAAGCCTGGCGGCAGGTTTCCTCCAGCGCCTGCTTGCTGTATTTCCTGGTAAAGCTCAGGACTCCCTGGCACATCCGGTAGGTCTGCACCTCCAGCTTGCGGCTGGAAAGAATGCGCTTAATAACCGCCTCGGTATTAGGGCCAATGGTCATGGCCTTCCGAGTGAAATATGTACCGTTCCATTCGGACATTTCCCTGTAGCTTGCCGGAAGATGGTTCGAATCCGTAGACCACTGGCTCTTTGCAGTGGCTCTGGGCCATTCACAGATACGTCCGCCGTCCAGATCATCTCCCTCGGGCGGGATGAGGATCTCCTGTTCAAAATTGCGCCGGTCCAGGCGCTTATTGTTGATGGTGATCTTCGTGGTGGAGCCGGTGTCCAGCGCGTTCAGCAGCTCGGAATAGCTGAGAAACATGGCCGTCTTATCCTCTTTCGAGGCGATGGCATAATTGATGTCGCTAAAACGCAGTGTTTTAGAATACTTGCTGCCAAATTGAAAGACCCCATCCGGCCAGATGCGGCGGATGGGGATGATGTCCTGTACAGATCTCGGAACCGTAAATCTTTCTTTGTCTTGCTTCATCGTATTTTGCAGAGTTTTAATCAAGCTTGAGAGCCTCCTTTATCGTTGAATTTTCCAGAGCTTTGGCGTATATGTTGTCCGATTTGAACACGAGCCTGCGGGGAAATAGAAATTCCGAGCGGATATACGCAAGCAAAAACTGCTCCAGCGTCATGCCGTTATACTGAAAGAAGCCGCCCAGGGCAAAGGGAAAGGCTGCAAGCACGCAGACCCAGCCGATCTCCCCATTCCCCAGCACAGGGCGCAGGCCGAAATATACGCCCACTGCCACGGCGACCGCCAGCAGTGCGAACAGCAGCTGCCGCAGGGACAGCCCGAAGAATAGACTCTCCTGGTATTTCGTACTTCTTTGTTGATGCGGACCTCCAATGGATCACCTCCGAGTTTTTTCTGAGTTTTGCTGAACAGACTCTTGCTTTGTCTATGCAGTCATGGTACTATGCCACAAACCCGATGAAGGAGGTCGTGACACATGATCGCTTTTCTGATGATCGCCGGGCTTGGCATCCTGGCGCTTCTCTCCCGGCTGGCCGCGCTGACGCGGATGACCATCCCGCTTTTGTACACCGTGTCTATGCTGACGGTGTTCCACGGCTGGTATCGCGCCCATACCGTGCTGGCAGACCGCATCCTGTTTGTCCTTGTAGGGCTGGTAGTGCTGTCCTGGCTGCTTTCGCTGATCCGCTTTGCCTGCGATCTTGTTATGCAGGCGCGGGATGACGCTGCCGCTATGGAGTATTTCTCCTACCGTGTTCGCAAAGCACGGGAAAACGGTGAGGATACCGTCAGCACGGAGGGGCTGTGGCGCTGAATCAGCCAAGGCCCATCAGTTCCCGGATGATGCGGTCGCTCATCTTGATCGCGCCCACCAGCACCAGCATATTGAAGAACAGCTCGCCCACATAGTTCCACACGATGGTGGCTGCCGCCAGCGTATCGTCCGCGATGGCGGGCGGGGACGACGCAAAGGCAGAGAAGATCACACAGGCCAATACGATGACGCAGCCCTCCATGCAGATGGCGGCATAGCTTTTCAGAAAGGCTACGCCAATACTGCTGGAGGGCTGTCCTGCGAAGCTGGCCAGCGGGATGGGTGCGATGGCTGTGGCGATGTAGAGCTTAAAAAAGCGGCTACTGTTTCACCAATTCTGTCATTTTTGCCTCTGTCGTCCGCATCAGGAATTTCAGTTCCCTGACATCCTCTTTTGTGGCAAAGCCGGCATTGGCTTTGCGGGCGATCTGATTGATGTTATTGCCGATGCGATTGATCTCCACATACAGGTCGTGGAGCTCCTGCGGCGGACGCTGGCGGATGGTGACGCCGCCGATCATCTCCCGAATCGCCGCGCTGACCGGCAAGCCGGAGACGGCGCAGATCTGCGACAGCTTCCTGCGCTCCGCGTCGTTCAGCCGGACGGAGATCATGTGTGTTCTTCCGGGCATATTGCCCTCCTTTCCTGCGGCACTGCCGCAAAATCTTCCGCCCGCAGGCGGCATTGGGGACTGGGGATGCCCCCAGCAAGCGAGTTTGTCATACAAACGCTATGCTTGCGCCAGCGCCGCCATTGGCGGCGTTGGCTGTTCCCCGCCGACGGCGGGGCGTTTTTTGAGAGGTAGGTTGATCCCAATACAGGCGGACACGGTCCGCGCCTTTTCCATAAAAAAGAAATGTCTGGCAGCAGCGCCAGACATCCGGTTTCGCAGGGGTCTTCCGCACAGGGTGTCAATGTAACACCCAAAATAGAAACGGCAGGGTGTCATCAAGACACCCTGCCCGTTCAAATATCGACTCAACGCTCGATCTCTTCCGTTTTCTGCCTGCTGTTTCGTGCAGCGGTTCGAGCTGCGTCGAAGGGAAGGACGAATCCTTCTACCTGTTGATAATAGCTCGTCTGTTCCTCTACAAAGAATGCCTCAAGAGGCGCATAGTCTCCTTTGGACTGTGCGGTGTTCAGCGCATGGTAATACTCGATTTTCTTATCATCACTTATCACGAAGGGTACCAATCCGTTTTTCAGACATTCTTTGAACAGAATCACGCGACCGGTTCTCCCGTTTCCATCTTGAAAAGGATGGATCATCTCATATTCAGCGTGGAACTTAGCCAGATCCGTCAGAGCATGCTGTGGGAGAGCATTGTATCCCGCAAGCAATTCTGTCATGCGTTCTTCCACTTCTTCCGACAGGGCCGTGACAATATCTGAGACACGGTTTCTTCTGTTCTTATATTCCCCGATGGGATAGCCGTTGGCAATATCTTCAAAAACGCCGCTTTTCAGCTTGTAGTGATATCGTTTAATGAGTTCGTGGGAGAGCGGTTGATCGTATGTCTTGAGCATTTCGTTGAACATCAGAAAATGCCCCGTCATTTCCTCTACATCCTTTGCCCGGATCAGAGCATCTTCAGCAGATAAGGTGCCGGTATCAAACAGGGAAGCCATTTGCTTTTCTGTCAAGGCATTCCCTTCGATTTTGTTGGAATGATAGGCCAGCATTGTCTGCGTAAGGGCATAAACGCCGCTGTGGTCATTTCTCTTCTGCTCGATTTGGAATCTGTCAATAAGATTCTGTATAAAGCGATGCACGTTCTATTACCGCTCCATTTCACTGCGGCCGACGGCCGTTTTTCTGCGTTCCGGCTGCAGACGAAGCAGCTGCGGGATGCGGTTCTGAATATGCCGCTCAATCGCTTGCAGGCGGTATTCCGGAAGATTCAGCTTGGGATGCCGATGGAATTGGAAGCCGATCAGACGCCAGAGCTGCCTTGCCTGTACGGGACCCAAGACCTCACGGCAAACATTTTCAAAACTGATACCGTATGCCGTGCCTCTTGTCTTTGCATAGGCATCCAGATCCTTAAAATCATCCGGCATGGCAAAATTGAACAGGGACAGACCGTTATCAAAAACGGGAGCTGCTCCGATCACTTTGCCGCTGTGGTTATCCCGCAGGATACCGAAGTTGCCAAAGTGCCTGTCCTCGTTGTAAATAACAGCATCGAACACCAGCATGCTCCTGATCTGCTCATACGCTTCCGCACCAAGACTCTTATAATAATCCAGACAGGCTTTCAGCCCGCCCTCCCGGACAATTCGCCCGATGGGGATATAGGCGGTATCAATATCGGTGAACAGCTTGCAGCGGGAGGCTGTGATCCCTTTCCAGTTTTCCAGCTCATACGTCACTGCGTTGAGACCCATAGCCTTAGCGATCTGGCTGGCATAGTACTCGCTATATGGCTCATTTCCTGTATTGGCCGCCCCGGAGGTGCCTCCCTTATACAGATATATCCCCTCGCCTGGGATGAAGCGCCACGCTTTCGGAAGCATTCCGTTGGTAGTCAGTTCGGGAGATGTGGTAAACGCCGCGTCGCTCTGCCCGAATCCAGTATAAGCCACCAGCGACAATATCTCTGAAAACCGATTCTCATATAAATTATACTGCGCAAAAGTCCCCGTGAAGTCCTTTGGCACGACCCAGTAGCTGTCGTTTAAGGACAGACCCTTGCAGATATCGATGATCCCTTTGGTGTCGTTGACGCTCAACCCAAAGGTTTTCAGTATTTCCGCGACATAAGCACGATTTTTGGGGATCACGCGCTTCTGCAGCCACTTCAGCACACCTGTATCCGTCAGCTCCATGTCCAGAGGCAGCAGATCCTGCTGTTCTCCATTGATCCACAGAATTTTGGCTTTCAGTCCCTCAATGCCTTCTTCTGACAGAGTGAATGCCAGCATATCCGTGTCATAAAGGCGGAGCATATATTCCTGCTCCATGTTGTCTCACTCCTTTCCCATACGGAGATATTTTTCTCTCAGATACCATGCCTGTTCTGATGAGATGATCTGCTCTACTTCATAGAAATTGATCAGCGCATACAAATCACACCAGCAGAGGTCCCAGTGGTTATCCTGCCCACCGTTGTCAATGATGCTCCATGATCTCTGCATTCCCCGGATGGATTCCTTGAGATCGTCCGGCAGTCCGCATTCCAGGTAGGACCGGCCCAGTGGCTTTCCCGTTTCCGGGTCATATTGTGCGTTTCGATCATTCATACCTGCGTCCTCGCTTGTAACATTATTTTATTATACCGACTTATCCCTGTTTTAGCAAGTACTGTTGCCAGACAGCCCAGTAGATCATGCTGCCTTTTCCAGCTCGGCCCGAATACGTTCCCGTGCCAGCTCCGCGTAGGTGTCTGTGACTTCGATGCCGGTGGCGGTATAGCCCTCCTGCACAGCCGCCAGCACCGTGGTGCCGCTGCCGGCAAAGGGGTCCAGAATATGTCCGCCCGGTTCCGTGATCTTCACGATGTCCCGCATCAGCTGCAGCGGCTTCTCCGTCAGATGGATGCGGCTCTGTGGATTGCCGTATTTGAACACCCCCGGCAGACACGGGACCGGGCGGCTGATGGGCATATCGCCGTTGAAGCCCCAGACGATATATTCCGCCTGCTGGCGGAAGCGCCCCTTCTGAGGGCGGCTGTTGCCCTTATCCCAAACTGCGGTGCCTCGCCAGATCCAACCGGCCCACTGGAGAGCGTCTGTCGCCGCGGGAAGCTGCCGCCAGTCGATAAACATACATACCGGCGCACCGCTCTTGCATACCTTTCGCGCTTCATACAACCACTCCGCCGCCCAGCGGGTCCAAGAGCGCTGGTCCTTGGCGTCCCCATCGAAAGGGGGCGGTGCGTTCTCGCCCATGCTGGAATACTTCCGGGCGGTGGATTTGTTTTTTTCCGCCTGGGTGCGCCCACCGGACGCATAGGGCGGATCGGTGATGACCGCGTCAAAGGTGTTGGGGGCAAAGGTCCCCAGCACCTTCAGGGCATCCCCCTGGAGGATGCTCCATTTCTGATTATCGCTCATGCTCATGCTTCTCCTTCTTTTTCGTTCGATTTTCGCAGGGCGGAGACAGCTCCGTTTCCACATATTCGCTGATGATGCCCAGTGCTTCCTCGTAGCTGTGGCACGCTCCGCCCATGATGCGGGATGCCGTCCTGCGTCAACAGGTCGTTGATGCCATCCAGCCACTCCCGCACCTCGCCGCCGCAGCCCTGCAGCACCAGTCCCTCCTGATGCTCCATGTCCCGCAGAGCGTCTGCGGTGATCCTCTCAATTGGCATTTATCTCTCCTTTCTTTTGGGATGCCGTGCAGGCGGCGTCCGTCCAATGGTTTTCTGATCCGTCATCACGGGGATGCCCAGCTCACCGGCTTTGTAGATCTCCTGCCACATCCCATCCGTCCAGACCGGACCGTACACATTCATCTGCTGGCAGGATTCCAGAAGACGCAGCCCCATCGCCCTGGCTTTCTCGTCCTGGGCAGGATCGGTGGGATCTGCGACAGGTGGAAACAGCAGGTGCGGGCAGATGGGGATATCGCCGTCCGCGAACACCTCCTGCGCTTTCTGCCGCGCAAACTCCACATTGTTTGCCACATCGCCCCGCAGCGGAGCACAGATATAGACCAGCTTGGGGCCGTTCCGTTCCAGCTCCGGCGTGCGCTCCCGGAATGCGGACAGATACTGTCCGACGGCATCCCGCAGAGCGGCATAGTCCGCGGCAGTGGGGAGATAGGCGTACCACTCCACTTTTCCGTAGTCATCCCACAGGTGGGGAATGACCCCGCTGCGGAAGTTGGGATTGTTCGGCACCTGCTTTTTACCCCAGACATCCTGAAAGCGCAGCAGCGTCCGGTCCACCACGCCCTCCGTGCGGTTGAGCGCCGTGAGGCGGATGGCGTCATATTGGCTGGAGATATGGGTAGAGAGAAACTCCGCCCGCACACGCAGGTCCTTTCCGAGATCTCCCACGCACACACGACCGGAAAATTGAGGCCGATCTACGAGAACGCTGTGTTCAAACAGCTTTCGCAGCTCTTGCTCATACACGGTCATCGCTCCACACCTCGTTTCTTTTTCGTTTTTGTTTTCATGGGACTTACTTCTTTTTGCAGAGGTTTCAAGGTCTCACGCCCGATGCCGCAGATCACGCTGTGGCTCTTGCCGCTCAGGACAAAGGTATCCCTTGTATCGTTGCGGACTTCCTCGCAGGGCAGGATCACGGCAGAACCGGTGATGCGGATATCCCCCTGCACCGTGCCATACACCTTGCAGCTGCCGGACAGGATGGGAGTCCCCATCGTATGGGGATCGTGAATGATCTGCGCGTTTCCGGAAGCCAGCGCTTTTCCGGTCATGGAGGCCCCGCGGAGATAGGCGTTGTCCTCGGCGCGGCTATGGCCGCTCATCACGCTGCCTTTGGAAACATAGGCGCTGCCACAGGCAATGGCATCGCCCCGCAGACAGGCATCCCGATCCACATAGGCGTCACCCGCTGCAATGGCGTCATCGAAGATCCATGCGCAGTCTCCCGGCTCCGCGGACAGATTGCTCTCGCTTTCCACGAAACCGCCTATGTCGCCTGCGCGGATCTCGCCGCAGATATCCCGCAGCACACGGATGCGGTGCAGGAACGGATATTCCTCATGGGCCATGTCTGTGATCTCATATTTCTGATTGCTGATGATTCTCATCTCCTTCATTCAAATTGCTTTCCTGTTTGGAATGCTTTGTATGGATTTCTTCCTTTTTTTGAAATCATGATCATCCTCTCTGATTCTGTTTTTGCTGGCAGTATTGTCAGCAGGTGGGGAGTCTGCTATAATAGCGCATATCATTTCCGGTCATTTTAGATATAAAGGAGACGAAATACGATGAATAAAACAGAACTGATCACCGCCATGGCGGAAGCCAGCGGCCTTACCAAGAAGGACTGTGACGCCGCTCTGAATGCGTTTGTCGACACGCTGCAGACTGCGTTGAAGTCCGGTGACAAGGTACAGCTGCTGGGCTTCGGCACCTTCGAGGTGAAGGAGCGCGCCGCCCGCACCGGCAAGAATCCGGCCACCGGAGCCACCATTGAAATCCCCGCTTCCAAAGCGCCGGCTTTCAAACCCGGCAAGGCATTCAAGGATTCCGTGCAGTGATAACACGCCCGCGAGAGACGATCTCTCGCGGGCCTTTTCTGTTATCGGTCCGATACGCCCATGTCCTTGGCACGACAGGCACATTCCAGCACCTCTGTCATATCCGTGCGCTCCCAGGGCGCGTCCGCATGGGTGAAGTGACCGTAATTGCAGAACTTTTGGAACATAGGCTGATCCAGTCCCAGCGTTCCGATCATGCCGTCCGGCGTCAGGTTGAATACCGTGCGGACAGCCTGTTCCAGCACATCATCGGAATAGATGCCGGTATGCTCCGTATCCACCGTCACCGCCACAGGCTGTGCCTTGCCGATGGCATAGGCAAGGCTGATGGTGCAGCGCTTGGCCAGTCCTGCCGCTACGATATTCTTGGCAATGTAACGGGCCATGTACGCGCCGCTGCGGTCCACCTTCGTTCCATCTTTGCCGGACAGCGCGCCGCCGCCATGAGGGACGAGGCCGCCGTAGGTATCCACCATCAGCTTGCGTCCGGTGAGTCCGTTGTCCGCTTCAAAACCGCCCTGGACAAATCGACCGGAGGGATTGACCAGCACTTCGGTATGCTCGTCCAGCGGAAGCTCCTGCATGGCGGGTCGGATCACATGGCGCAGGATGTCCCGGCGCAGTTCCGGCAGGGGCAGTTCTTCCTCATGCTGGCAGGATACCACCACTGCGGCAATGCGGTACGGGACTCCAGAGCGGTATTCCACAGACACCTGCGCCTTGCCGTCCGGACGCAGGCCGGGGATGATGCCCTGTCTGCGGGTATCGGTCAACAGGCGGGTCAGTCGATGCGCCAGCACCACAGGCAGGGGCAGCAGCTCCTTTGTTTCATCGCAGGCAAAGCCGTACAGGATCCCCTGATCTCCTGCGCCGGTCTCCGTGCCGCCGCACACAGCTTCCGCAATGTCGGGACTCTGCTCATGGGTGATGACCTCCACCTCATAGTCACTGCCGCCGTATCCGGCTTCCCGCACCGTTCTGCAAATAATGGCAGGGATATCCGGAATCTTCGCTGCCGTGATCTCGCCTGCGGCGATGATCTTTCCGGCTGTGGCCATGACCTCGCAGGCAACGCGGGCAGCGGCGTCCTGCGTAAGACAGGCATCCACCACCGCGTCCGCGATGGTGTCGCAGAGCTTGTCGGGATGTCCCTCGGTGACTGACTCAGCAGTCAGAATGCGGTTATCTTTCATATTCATGCTTCTCCTTCTTCGTTGGTTTCTTTTGTGCTTGCGGCTGTTTCGGAACAGAAAGGATCATTTCATGGCTGTATTTGTCCTGATACTTTTCGATCTGCTGCTCCGTCAGCGAGGCAAAATCATCCTCTTTAAGACCGGCAATAAAAAATGTGCCGCAGACAATGTCATACGGCACACCGTGATCATCGGTCAGGGCGCGTCCACGGCAGGCCCAGCAGCTTGCCCTCGTCATTGCAGACGAGGGCCACCGGGTCATCGAAGGGGCAAACTGCCTGAATGGTGCCGCCTACCAGTTCCTGCATGGCAGAAAGGGTGTGGTCGATCTCCTGCACCGCAGGCAGTTCCATGGGGCGCACCACAAGGACTTTCATTTTTCCTGTGTTGATATGGGTTCCTCCTTCCCAAAAGAAAAGCGGCAGCGACAGATTCCTCTGCCGTTGCCGCAAATGGTGATTCTTATTCTTTTTTTGATGCCAGCGTCCGGGTCTTCAGCAGGGCATTCTCCAACGCCCGATGATCTTCATGCTCCGGCCACCATTGGGGGCGCAGGAATCCCAGCGTCGCAGCCGCCCATTCATAATCGGTCCGTTCCAGTGCGCCGCCCAGCAGCTCCTGCCGGAATTTCCGGTGCCGTTCCCGCACCGCCGGGTCCACGCTGTCCCGTTCCAGATACGGTTCCAGAAAGCCGCCGAGGACAGCTGCTTCCTCCGTTGTATAAAACATATCCGCCTCCCTTTCACAAACAGGGGATATTGTAACACACGCGGCGGAAAATGAACACCTCTTTTTTCACTCCGACTGTCTGTTGCGCGGATACCGCGCCTGTGATACACTGTGCTTACGAACAAAAATATGAGGAGGCGACTGTGATGATATGGTTTTGGGAGCTTTCATGGCTGTGGAAAATGCTTGGCATCGCTTTACTGGTTTCCGCGGTATGCGTCGCCGCGGCCGCGCTGATCGGCAAGGCGGCAAAAATCCGCCCCGGCAAAAAGGTTTTCCTGCTCGTTGGGATCTTGGCCTTTGTGATCTCTATTCTGGTGATCTTCTTTCTTGCACAGACGCCGGCGCTGCTCTGAGTTACCGCTCCGGCCCTCTGTTTCGCTCAGGTGCTCGCTTTGGCTTGTCGATCCTGCCGCTCCACACCTCGTCAATGGTCCTGCTCCACGCATCCCGAAGGGAGTCCACCGGCAGGCCGTTGGCTTCAAAGCCTCGCTGGATCACGCGGTAATAATATGGGGACGGCAGTGCAGGCTGGTGGCAATACGGCTCTGCCATGATATAGACCATGACGGGGATCTCTGCACCGGCCGCGTCTTTAACCGTCATCGTTTCTTTCGTG
The DNA here is from genome assembly GCA_934590165.1 of uncultured Dysosmobacter sp. Taxonomy (GTDB): domain Bacteria; phylum Bacillota; class Clostridia; order Oscillospirales; family Oscillospiraceae; genus Oscillibacter. The sequence goes on from CAKTOO010000027.1 coordinate 19,287, forward strand.
TAGTGGCGGGGATACCCCTCATAGCGGTCCAGAGACTGTTCGCAGTTTGGCGTGAGCTTCCACAGCAATCCATAGACAGCGCTGCCTTTTTTCGGCGCAACGGTAGCAAAGCCGCTGCCGCGGAAGCGCAGTTCGTAATTTTCCAGCCTGACTGGGCCTACGATCTCGGCATCCGGACAGCGCTGCGCCATCTGCTCCAGATCAAGGTTGCTGCCGTAGGCAAAATACAGGTTTTCCTCCACGTCACACCTCCAGCATCGTCAGAGCGCCAAAGCGTTCCAGATGACGGAGCAGGGCTGCCGCCTGTGTCTCCGCATCGCCATCCGGCAGCGGACAGTCCATTCCCGTGGTGCGGATGACATTATTCTGTACAAACCAGATGTATGATGTACCGCATCCTCATACAGCGGCCCAGCATTCAGAAACTGCCGGATCACCTGGGCTGCGATGCCCCGCTTACGAAGATAGGCGAAAACCCTTTTGTCATCCGCATTGCGAGTCGGCAGGGAAAACTCCTGTTTCTGGCTGATCGGCTTTGGCTGCGGAACGGGCGCGTCTCTGGCTTTCCCGTGGAAGGTCAGCAGGTACTCCACCGCTTCCGGAAAGGATTTTCCGCAAAACTGCTGGAGAAAGGTAATGGCATCCCCGCCGGTATTCTGGGAATACCGGAACCAGGTACGCCGGTCCTTGATTCGCAGGCTGTCCATCTCTGCGGTAGTGCGGAAGCGTCCCACGCGCTTGACCTGATAGCCGAGGTGGGAGAGCAATTCCGGCAGGTCCGTTTCTCTGGTGATCTGCATTTCTGTGTCTGTGAAGCGATTTCTGATCTCGCTTTCCATGATGCGTGCCTCCTTTCTGATGAAACGCAAAAAGCCGCCCTGGGCATCTGATGATCTCAGATGCCCAGGGCGGCTTTCTCCATGTATGATTTGTTTTTTTACTTCGGCGTTTGCGGGCTTACACGGCGTTATCTTCGTCGGGGGTGTCCGTATCCGCAGTGTCTGCTTTATCGGCCACACGGGGCGCGACAGGGGGCTGTGCGGGGTTATAAAAGGAAGCAGGAAGTCTGTTTCCGAAGAAGCAGACCTCCTGCCTTATGTGCTGCTTATGACGCACTGTCCAACGGGCTTGGGCGGTATCCATCCATAAGTTCATCATTTTCCATGATGAAGGGACGTGTCGTATCCTGTCCCCATGCGGTATCGTATTTTTCCATCAGATAATCGCTCAGTTCGGTTCTGTTCTGAATCTTCACCAGGCGGTACGGCTCCTGAAAGGCGATCTTTTCAATGAAGTACAGACTTCCGTCCTCTGCCGGCAGTAATACGCCCACGTGCCCGATGAACAGCGTATTGTCCGTATCCGAAAATCGGTCATGGAGGACAACGGAGATCAGACGGGCGGAACTGTCCTCAAAGGAAATACCGCGCTCCGACCAGCCCGCCCGAAGCGCTTTGACCTGATCCGCCACCTCCGTGGTATCTGCGGCAGTTACCGGCGCAAACAATGCGCAGAACTTGGACGTGCTGTCCCCGCAGAGAACGGCGGGATCTGCGGCCAGCGTTTCAAGATCCATAAAGAGGGAGTCCTCGCCCTGCGTTTCCGGCTGATCCACTCCGGCGGTGACAAACTCACCGAACAGGCTGAAGGCTGTGATCCGGCAGTTATAGCCGGGGAAGCTGCCGTTCTTCTCCGTCCACAGATCTTGCATCTCATAGGGGTCATATCTGGTCTCGGTGGGAGCGGCGCTCTCAAACCCGCCTGTCAGCCATTCGCTCTTGACGCTGGCATTGAACTGATCCACGCAGTCCAGCAGCAGCTTTGTTCGGGTCTCATCCACATTGGCATCTGCAAGCGCTTCAGTGAGCAGCTTGCGCGAGTCCGCGTCCGTCAGATTGGAGTACGTTACGGTTTCCAGCGGCGGCTGCGTTGAATCCGGCTCGGCTTGCTGCCCACAGCCTGAGAGTGCCATGAGGAGGAAGCTGACTACCAGAAGCGTGGTCAGGGAATTTCGTTTCAGTTTCATAATTGATTTTGCCTTTCCTTTCATCGATCCTTGCGGGACAAAGCTGAACCTGCCGCACGGAACACTTAATATGGTAACCGACTCAGCAGGAAAAGTCCATATCGAGTATAACGTTTTCTTTTCAATTAGGTTATGGAGCCCACTTCAGATTATGTGTCCGACTCCCATCTGATAGGAAAAGCCGCTGCCTCACACGCCAGAAGAGGGGCAGGTGATACAGCGGCTGCTGGTTTTCTTTGTTTTTAAGCCTTGGTGTTCGAACCACACCAGACCATAAATTCGGCAGGGCGCATCTTCAAAATGTCGCCTCTCGCGGGGCAAAACTGAAATTTTGAAAAATCGAATTTTCGCAACTTTTTCATTCTAAAAGTGGTATGTTATATGTGAAAACACCGCACTTTCGTGCGGTGTTTTCTGCGTTGCATCTTTCATCAACACATTTTGGTACGCCCGACTGGATTCGAACCAGCGGCCTTCAGAGTCGGAGTCATCAGGCCGTCAAGCCGTAAGGCCTTGCGCCGCAAGGATTTGGTAGGTGTTGCACAAATTTCCGGCATTTTATGAGAAAACCTCGGAACCCTTGTGGCGCAAGGGCTCCGGGGGTTTTCGTAGTAGTAGTCAAATAGTAGTCTGGATAAAATGCGGGTTCAGCAGCCCAGTTCAGCTGAATATCTTTACCCTCTATCCCTGGATCAGATCAGCGGCATCGCATCCAAGTACTTTGGCAAGGTCAAGCACAATACCGGCCTGCGCTTTTGCAAGTTCGTACTGCTTCTGTTCGTAGAGCTGGATCATTCGCAAGGAGACTCCGGATGCTTCACTGAGCTGCTGCTGTGTCAGCCCTCTCGCCTTCCGTGTAAGCTGTAGCTTAGACTTACGGCTACCCTTGTTCCTTTGAATGATCTCATCTGCACTCTCCACGAATTTGCTTACATCCGCTTCGTGCAGGATATATAGAGACATCACTACCGATAGTGTCAATCCGTATTCTACCATATCGCTGAAGCGTCGGTTTGTTTCCCACTGGTAATAGGCAAGGATCCATCCGGCCCAGTACGCTCTCCCCTTTGAGGATAGATGGGGCTGATGATGACGCTCACTCTGCATATTCACGGCAGCAAGCACAGCGTCTGCCAGTTCGACCCCCGACATTCCTGCAACATACTTCGGATTTCCATTCTCGAATTTTGAGGCAATTCCGGAGGAAATGAACCAGCCAAAGAAGTCATCCGGTGCATAGCCGAGTGTACACACGGCGTACTCGACCATATCTCCGAGATTGGCCATTGCATCATCCAAGTATAATTCGTTGTAGGCGTTCATCTTCATTCCCCCATTCTTCCCGAATGATGTCCAGCACATATTTTTCAGACAAAACCGTTTCACGATCCTTCTCTTTTGCAAAATCCTCGCGCGCTTTACTGTCTCGTGCCAGCTTCTTCGGATAATACATATCACACGGTGCAGGAATGGCTTCCTCAAATGTAAATCGAGCAAACGCTTTTCCCGATATCGCAACGATCTGTTCGCCCAGTTTCCCAAGTAACATCGCTTTTTCAAGCTGTTGGAGAGAAATCGTATTATTCAGAAACGCACTTGCGAATGAGAAATAAGAATCGTCCGCCCGATATCCTTTGATGACATCATACTGCTTATACTCTACCGCAAAATGCTCGTCAATATACTGCTTGGCTTGCCTTGCGACTGCCCCGCCAATACGGAACTTCCGATTATTCAGCAGTACATAAAGCCAATTGAGAATATGATAATTACCTCCTGTAAGCGAGAGGATAGACAGGCCGTTTAAATCAAAGGCATATCGATTTGCAAAGCCATCCGCTTCAGCGGAACAAGCCCACTCCTTTGCAAGCTCCACACTCTCAGTACAGTAGAACCCCAGTCCGTAATCGTTGTTTGGGTTTCCTTTGCCAATAACAGGCTGTTGGATAATTTGACTGGAACCATGATAAACGCAGATTATTTTATTCATAGCGGCGCCTCTTTCACGAGCCTATCGCTCCACTGATAGTTTTAACTCGAATTGATTATATCGCTATGGCGATAGTTTGTCAACAAGAAAACTTGTGGTGTTTCTCTGTCTGCAACGATATCTGTTGTTTCGACGTAACCGCCACAGCAAATGACGCATAGACACACATGAGACAATTAGTAAGGTCTCTCATACCAAGTATATTTTTCGTTTCCTGACCGATACTCTAACTATAAAAACGAAAGATAAGGATGGTCAGCATATGAATAATATGGATTTAGGATACGAAATGTTTTGCTATCAATGTGAGCAAACAGCGAACGGAAAGGGCTGTACAAAGCTTGGGGTTTGCGGAAAGACACCGGAAATCGCCAATCTGCAGGATTTGCTGATCTTTCAAATCAAAGGGATCAGCTGTTACGGAAAAGTTCTGCAAGATGAGGGACAGCATATCGATAAAAATATCATACGGTTTATCGAAAATGTTCTTTTCACAACGCTGACGAATGTTAATTTTGATTCGAAAGTACACGTGGAATTATTGAACGAATCACAACGGATAAAAGAAAATTTGAGAACAATCACAGGAGAGCTTCACAATCAGACATCATACGCCACTTATGATCTTCCCGAAACAAAAACACAAATGCTAAAGGATGCTCAATTCGCGGGAATTATGTATGATAAATCCCTTGACCCGGATATTCGCTCATTGAGGCAAACCATTTTATACGGACTGAAAGGTATCAGCGCCTATGGGCATCAGGCAAGAGAACTGGGCTATTACAGTGATGAGGTAGATGAATTTTATATTCAGGCATTGGAAGCTCTCACAGACGATAACCTTACAGTGGAAGAACTGATCCGAATGACCATGCGCACCGGAGAAGCGGCAATTGAGGTTATGAAAAAATTGGACGAAGCCAATACTGCAGTTTACGGAAATCCGGCACCCCATAGGGTCAATATCCATATGAGGAAAGGACCCTTTATCGTTGTTTCGGGACATGATTTGAAGGATTTGGAAATGCTGCTGGAACAAACAAAGGGAACGGGGGTCAATGTGTATACACACGGTGAAATGCTGCCGTGCCACGGATATGAGGGATTAAAAAAGTACCCCCACCTTGTCGGAAATTTCGGTGGTGCGTGGCAAGATCAACAAAAACAATTTGATGATCTTCCGGGATGTATTCTAATGACGACGAATTGCCTTATGCGGCCGAGAGAGAGCTATAAAGGCCGAATCTACAGCACGAATGTAGTGGGCTGGGAAGGGGTAAAACACATTGAGAAAAGAGAAAACGGTGAAAAGGATTTCAGTGAAATCATTCAGCAGGCAATAGAATTGGGCGGCTATCCGGAGGATCAGGAGCCCCACGAGATACTTGTCGGATTCGGGCATCATTCGGTATTAAGCGATTCTGACAAAATCGTAGCGGCAGTAAAAGCAGGAAAAATCAGACATTTCTTTCTTATTGGCGGCTGTGACGGAGCAAGACCCGGTCGAAACTATTATACAGAGTTTGCTAAGATGGTCCCGAAAGACTGCGTGATATTAACGCTCGCATGCGGAAAATACAGATTTAACAAACTGGATTTCGGTGAAGTAGCGGGTCTGCCGAGACTTTTGGATGTCGGGCAATGCAATGATGTATATTCTGCCATACGGATCGCAACAGGTTTAGCAGATGCTTTTGGTACCGATGTAAACGGATTGCCTTTGTCGTTGATCGTATCTTGGTACGAACAAAAGGCTGTTGCTGATTTGCTGGCATTATTGAGTCTGGGAATTAAAGGCATATATTTAGGCCCTACCCTGCCGGCATTTTTGAGCCCGAATGTGCTTCAGTATTTAGTGGACACATTCGACTTGCGGCTTATTACCAATGCTGAGGATGACATTAAGACCTGCCTGAAACAGAATATTTGAGAAATCAGGAACCGTTAATGCACTTTGATAGTAACCGTAGAACCTGACAGCGCACAGTACCGGCGCATTTGAGCTGGAATGATTTTGAGGAGTCTTGAAAACGTACAGTTTTCAAGACTCCTCAAAAATTTTTGCAGCAATATTCTCCAATGCGTCACTGAAAATCTCATGAACACGGATCAGCGAAACGACCTCGCAGATAAACCGCTCCATCAGTTCCTTTTCATCCAACCATGTGGTCTGAGGAGTTGTGTACTGCCCAGGATCAGCCTCCGCTTCCGCTTTGGCGGCGCGGATGGCCTTCTGTGCGGAGAGCCACCGGCTGTAGGCCCCGCCATACAAGTCCTTTTTCAGTTTCCGCAGTGCGGCCTTGTACGCCTTCTCCGCTCCGCTGGGGCCATTGTAGTTGAGATAGATCGCCAACTCCTGAAAAGTCATGCCGACCTCGTCCGGCTGACCGATGCCAAGGTAGCTTCGCACCAGATTCAGCTCTCTGGGCGTCAGCACCTCCTCCATCCGCTGCATCAGCAGCGTTCGTCGCATGAGGCGGTCATAGGCCACGGCGGGATCGCCGCCGCAGCTGACGGAGAACACATCATCGCCTAACTGCCGGACGCAAAATAGCGTCCGGTATTCTTTTATCAACGCTCCAGCTACCTTGGCAGATACATTCAGTTCTCCGCACACCACCTTAGCCAACTCAGCATCAGATGAGTCCCATCCCTCGGCGCAGAGGTATGCCACCCTGCGCAGTTGATTGTACCTGCTGATGGGAATGGACAGAGAGGAAGAATACCGCGCGACGTAGTCGGACAGTGCTGCTTCTATCGCGGGCGTCGCATAGGTCAGCAGCTTCGTTCCGTAGGCGGGGTCAAAGTGCCCCGCCGTGTCCAGCAGTGCCAGCGATCCCTCCTGCTTCAAGTCCTCCGTCTCACACCACGGCGTATACGCCCGCGCCAGTTCGGTGAGGCAACCCTCGTTCTGTGCGATGAGCCGCTCCGCGGCGTTTTCGTCTCCAGCTTGTATTCGCAAAGCCAGCGCTTCATTGCAGGGGCCGTCCCCAGCAACGGTGTACATATTCCTCGCCACGGGAACGCCCCCCTTCCTCACTTCAGCCGCTTTTCTGCCTCCGCGTAAATGTGTTCCAATTCCATATCCCGCGCATATCCGTCAGCGGCATAGTCGTTGTCCATCAGTGCCTTGTCCCGGTAGCTCCCCGCCAGATACAGTGC
>CAKTOO010000028.1 GCA_934590165.1 uncultured Dysosmobacter sp.
ACCACAGGTGAGTACCCCGCCGGTATGCTGCCGCTATGGGTCAAATGAAAATGTCCTTGACTTGGGGAGCACTTTAATTGGAGCGGGCAGGGCCGGACGGAAACAACGGAAGATCCGCCGAGCGAACGGCGGTAAAAAGCACAAATCGGAGCCGAAACGACTCCGATTTTGCTTTGAGACAACCTACGGACCAGAAGGCCGGGGGGGCGAATCCCTCACGGCGTACCAAAAGCCACGAGAAACTTCAAGTTTCTCGTGGCTTTTGTTTTGTCTTTGCTGCCCGGTAACATAAAAAGCTGTAATAGCGGGAAGACTGCATTCGGTGATGCTATGAAATACGAAGATCCTCAAATGGAAGCCTACTGGAATTCCCTGCCGGCTGAGATTCAGGCGCTCATCAATGCATCCGGCATCGACCTTTGTTCCCTGGGCATGCTCATGAAGCTGGGCGACTACTACAAAAACAATTATATCTCGGAGACTTCCCCATAGTTTTCACTATGCGGCGCCGGCTGGATAAGCAGCGCTCCATACGGGCAGACTATCCGCGAGGTGATCTTATGGCGAAAAAGGGTATGGCCCGACCGGACTGGACCCATACGCAGCCCCGCAACGATGTTCCGCCTGTTCCGGAGCTTCAGGGCAAGGCTAAAAGCGGCAAAGAGCGGGCAAAACCCATGATTGCACCCGCCCCCGGTCCTAACATGAAAGTCTATCACAATCTGAAGGGCAACGGCTCTGTCGGCGATCCGAAGCCTTGACCTCTCCCGCCTCTTTGCAGAGGCGGGAGTTTTTCGCCAAAGGTCGCTGCCGCCGGATAAACGGCACCTGTGCCGGGCATCCTAGGAAAAAGGAGGGATGCGCATGGCGCGTCTGAGCGTGTATTTTTCCCTGAAAGATATCGGCGACAGCCACCAACGTGCCCAGCTGAAGCAGGGGTTGGACACCCTGCCGGGGGTCACCTCTGTCAGCATCAATGACCGCGGATGTCTGGCGGTGGACTATGATTCCACCGGCGTCCGCCAGGAGGACATCCGCCGAAAGATTCTGGATTTGGGCTTTTCCATTCAACAGGATGAATAAGAAGAAACTGCCTGAGACTGCGTCTCAGGCAGTTTCTTCTTATTTTGCGTCTTCCCGGTGGCCGGGCAGGAACTCCTCTCCCTCCGGCAGCATTTCCAATCCTCCGGCGGAAAGCTCCGTCAGCCGGGGCGCAAAGCGCTCCGCGCCGCCGGCGGGAAATGCCACCCGCAGCAGAATGTCCGCCCCGTACTCCGCGTCCCGGGCCACGCCGCCGCAGGCGGCGATCTCCAGCTTCATCCGCTCAAACAGCGGATAGGTGCAGGGCACGTCCCACACGGTCCAAAGGCTCATACGGCAGAGGCCCGCGGCGTTCAAAGCGTCCTTGGCACCTTTGGTATAAGCCCGGGTCAAGCCTCCCGCTCCCAGCAAAATGCCGCCGAAATACCGGGTGACCACGCAGCAGACATTGATGACCGCCTCCCGCTGAAACACATTCAGCATGGGCTGTCCAGCGGTCCCCTGGGGCTCGCCGTCATCGGAGTAGCGGACCACACCGCCCTCCTTCAATATGTAGCACCAGCAATTGTGGCGGGCGTCATAGTACCGCTTCTTCATCTCCTCGATGCGTGCCCGGGCCTCCGCCTCGCTCTCCACCCGCCAGACGTGGCTGATGAAGCGGGAGCGCTTCTCCACGAATTCACTTTCCGCGTCCTCAAAGGGCACCAGGTACTCGCTCACACCAATCCTCCTTTGTCTGTACGTAAAAGTAACTCTGCCGGGTCTCGTTCACCAAAGACACGTATTCCGTTCGGGAAAACCGGTAGCGGAAGCCACACTTGCCAATGACCCGGCTGCTGCGCCAGTTTCCGGCATAATGTCCGCACCAGATACGCCGCAAGCCAAGCTGTGTAAAGCCATATTCCAATACAGCTTCCACCGCCTCCGGCATCAGTCCCCTTCCCCACTGGGCAGGGGACAGCGCATAGCCCACCTCGTCATCGGGAACATTTTGGCTCTCCCCTGCCGGGTGGTTTCCCACAAAGCCAACGGAGCCGATGACCCTTCCGGTCTGCCGCAGTTCCATGGCAAACACGCCGGGGCGGGAGAACACCGTCCGGATAATCTCCCGGCTCTCCTCTATGTTTGCATGGGGCATCCAGCCGGCGATGGGACCCACCCTGGGGTCCCAGGCATATTCATATACGTCCCCGGCATCCTCCTCCCGGAATGGGCGCAGGATGAGCCGGGGAGTTTCCAAAGCAGTCCGCATCATCGTCTCTTCCGCCAATCTGTCCGGTCTTATTCTGTAATGAAGGGGGCCACCTGGCCCAAGACCCTGGGATTGCACACAGCGGTAACATCGATGGTCCCGCCGTATTCCACACGCTCCACCTTGGCCTCCCGGTACAGCATGTCCAGCAGGCCGCCCTTGTCGTAAGGCAGGTGGATGACACAGCGGCGGGTCCCCTTGTCTAGCCGCCGGTCGATCAGCTCCAGAAGCGCTTCGATTCCCTGTCCGGTACGGGCGGAAATGGCGCAGATATCTTCTCCGTGGGGCAGGATATCTCCCGCCGGCACCAGGTCGCTTTTGTTATAGACGTCAATGCGGGGCAGTTCTCCCGCCCCCAGCTCCAGGATGAGGTTTTCCACCACCTGGGCCTGCTGCTTCCACTCGGGATTGGACACATCGATGACATGGAGCAGCAAATCCGCGTACTCCAACTCCTCCAGGGTGGCCTTGAAGGCCTCCACCAGCTGGTGGGGGAGCTTGCGGATAAAGCCCACGGTATCGGAGATCACCACATCCAGCGTGTCGCTGACCGTCAGCAGGCGGGTGGTGGTATCCAGGGTATCGAACAGCCGGTTGTTGGCAGGAATGCCCGCCCCGGTCAGCTGATTGAGCAGGGTGGATTTGCCCGCGTTGGTATAGCCCACGATAGCCACCACGGGGATCTCGTTTTTCCGGCGCCGGTCCCGCTGGGTGCTTCGGACCCGGCGGACATCCTCCAGGTCCTCCCGCAGCTTGTCGATCTTCCGGCGGATATGGCGGCGGTCTGTCTCCAGCTGGGTCTCGCCGGGGCCCTTGGAGCCAATGGGGCCCTTACCGCTGGTGCCCGCCTGGCGCTCCAGGTGGGTCCACATGCCCGTCAGCCGGGGCAGCAGATACTTGTACTGGGCCAGCTCCACTTGGAGCCGGCCTTCCTTCGTCTTGGCCCGCTGGGCGAAAATATCCAGAATGAGGCCGCAGCGGTCCAGCACCTGGACTCCCAGGGCCTCTGTCAGCACCCGCATCTGGGAGGGGGACAGGTCGTTATCGAAAATGACCATGGTGGCCCCATGGTCGCGACAGAACTCCCGGATCTCCTCCACTTTGCCCTCGCCGATGAAAGTGCCGGGGTCCGGAGAGGAGCGGTTTTGCAGCACCATGCCCACGGTCTCGGCACCGGCGGTCTCCACCAGGGCAGAGAGCTCCTCCATAGTGCCCTCGTCGGCGTTTTCCTCTTTTTTCAGCACTGGCGAGTTCAGACCTACCAGCACCACTTGATCTCTGACTTCTTCTGTGTTCCGCATAAAACTCCTTATTTCTGATAGGCTTCCACCACTTCGCCCGTATACATCCGGTGCCAGCCCTGCCCCTCGTAATAATGGAGAATGGGCGTGTCATCTTTCACACAGGCGGGGTCCAGGTCCTGAACATACACCTTTTTGCAAACCAGCACCCATTCCGCCTCGTCGAAGAAGGGGGCATCCCCGGCACCGTAGCAAAGGGTCAGGCCGCAGGCCTTCACCTTATCCACATCCCGGCCGCTTTTCGTGCCGCACAGCTGCACGGTGGTCTGCTTATGGCTGGCAGGCAGCACGGACACGGTAAAATAGTCGTGGGACTCCATAAACTGATACGTATACCGCTCCGGGCGCACATAGGCCGAGCACACCGGGACGCTCCACAAGCGGCCCAGTTGACACCAGCCGATGGTCATGGTGTTGCAGCCGGTCCGGTCGCCGGCGGTGAGCAATGCGTTTTGACTTCCAAACACCCGGAAGATCTCCGGTGTGAGGTTTTTGGGATCCACAGCGTGCAGTTTCATGGCGTATGCTCCTTCCCACGTCATTCAGTTACTGACAGTATATGCGCTTTTCCCGAAAATGTAAATAAAAAGGGTCTGCCAAATGGCAGACCCTTTTGTGTGACTGTGTCGGAACTTACTTGTCCAGGCCGAACTTCTTGTTGAACTTGGCAACGCGTCCGCCGGTGTCCACCAGCTTCTGCTTACCCGTGAAGAAGGGGTGACACTTAGAGCAGACTTCCACCTTGATATCCTTCTTGGTAGAACCTGTCTCAATCACATTACCGCAGGCGCAAGTAATAGTAGTCTGCTGATAATTGGGATGGATTCCTTCCTTCATTGCTCTCGTTCACCTCTTTCTTATCCAGCTTACCTTTCACAAAGGCGTTATTTAGTTTAGCATAGTTATTTGTGGAATGCAAGTATTTTTCTATATATTTTTTGTTGAATTTTTTATTTTTCGGTTTTTGGAATGTTTTGCCGCAATTTGTAATTTTATATTGTGCTTCCTCCGTTTTTTGGTATAATACAATCAATATGTAACCTGGTCAAGGGGATGTGCGTCATGATCCGATGGTCCCTGATGGGAGAATATTTTTCTCTCATGCTTCTTGCCATTATTTTTATTCGTTATTACTGCTGTGAGGGCAGAACGGTCTTTTCCCTCAAAAAGAAAGTGTTCTTATTTTGTCTTCTCTCAGCTGCTGCTTCCATTGTACTGAATATTATTACCGTTGTCACCATTTCCAATCCCGGCAGTATCCCTTTGTGGCTGGGTATGCTGCTCAACAGCGGATACTTTATCGTTGCCGGCAGCTCCTGTTCCCTGTTCGCCCTGTTCATGTTTCTTTTGACGCTGGAGCATGTGTACGACCGCCACTGCATCCGGATGGCTTCCAAGGTGCTGTTGTGCCTGTATATCCTGTATTTGCTGACAGTGGCGGCAAACCTTTTCAACGGCTGCCTGTTTTACTATGACGCCGCGGAGCAATACCAGCGGGGTCCTTTCAACCGCATCGTATTCCTGCTGCCCATTTTACAGCTTTGTTTTTTGGGCTGGTGCTACATCCGCAACCGCAGCAGCGTTGGCAATTCCATGGTGTATGTCATGTGGACCATGCCGCCTGTTGTGCTATTGCTGTGCCTGTTTCAAGTGTTTTATCCCGACTTTTTGCTGAACGGGATGATCAGCGCTTTCGTCAGTCTCATTTTGTTTCTCAGCTTTCAAACGCACACCGGCGACCGGGACAGCCTTACCGGCATCCGAAACCGCAACAGCTTCATGACAGAGCTCTCCCTGCGGGTGCGTGGCCGGCAGAACATCCAGATCCTGGTGGTGTCCCTGCTGTCCTTTGCCGATGTGAATTTGCAGCATGGCCATACCTTCGGCGACGCGGTCCTGTACGAATGCGCCCGGTACTTTGACCAGCTGTTCCCCCTGGGGCACGCTTTCCGCACCGGAAACGTGACGTTTGCCATTCTGCTGCCCTGGACGGATGCTGAGACCGCTCACCAACACCTTCAGCAGCTCCAGAGCCGGTTCCGCGCCCCCTGGGTCCTGGGAGACAGGTCCTGTCCCCTCTCCTGCTGCATTGCCGACCTTTGCTATGACGGCCACGAAGCCACCGCCATGGAGGTGCTGGAGCAGCTGGAATACACGCTGGCCCGGGCCAAGGAGGAACGGGGCGTTGTACGCTTTGATGACGCCGTCAGCTCCCAGATGCGCCGCCGGCAGGAGATCATCGACATTATGCGCCAATCCATCCGGGACCACCGCTTCCGTGTCTGGTACCAGCCAATCTACTGCTGCCACGATGATATTTTCTGTTCTGCCGAAGCACTGCTGCGGCTGGACGATTACGAGGGCAATCCCATCTCTCCCAACGTGTTCATTCCCCTGGCGGAGAAGAACGGTATGATCGGTGAGCTCACCTGGATCGTGCTGGAGGATATCTGCAAATTTCTCAGCAGCGGCCAGGCGCCGGGCTTGAAGATCGTTTCCCTGAATCTTTCCATGCAGCAACTGCTGGACCCGGGACTGGCCGGCCGCATCCAGCGGTATCTGACCGAATACCAGCTCTCTTCCGACTGTTTGAAGGTGGAGATCACTGAGCGTTTTCTCCTTCATGACGCCCAGTATGCCAAACGGCAGCTGGCATCTCTGGCAGCCACCGGCATCCAGATCTATATGGACGATTTCGGCACCGGCTACTCCAATTTGTCCAGCGTGCTGGACTATCCCTTCTCCTTTATTAAATTGGACCGGAGCCTGGTGCTTCACGTACTGGAAGACCACCGGGCGGAGCTGATGCTCCGGACGCTGCTGACGCTGTTCCGCAGCTTGGGCAAGCGCGTGGTGGTGGAGGGTGTGGAAACCGAGGCCTTGGCCAACTATCTCAGACATTGCGGTGCGGACATGATCCAGGGCTTTTACTACGCCGCTCCCATGCCGAAGCAGGAGCTCATCACCTTTCTCTCCCGGCAAGATTCGAAACAAGACACTTGAAAAAGCTGCTCCTCACAAAATGGGGGAGCAGCTTTTTTACAGTTCTATGGCCTTTCCGGCCTCCAGAAAATACAGCACACGCCGGACCACCGGTCGTTCCAGCACTTTGGCGAGGGCGCGGCTGTACGCCTCCAGTTGGGAACGGTAAGTCTCCGCCCGACGGAGCACATCCTCCCGGCGGAAAACGTGGTCGGTTTTGAAGTCCACCACTGTCAGGCCCTCCGCTGTTTCAAAGCAGCAGTCCACCACACCCTGAAGCAGGATCTGGTCACTGGATACAGCGCCGGGGTCCAATTCCCGGGCATCCATCAGCAGCGTGAAGGGATATTCCCGCAGCACATGGCTTCCCCGACGGATCTCCTCCGCCAGGGGGCTGGCCAAAAAGCGTTCCAGCGCCTCCACATCCACGGCCTCCGCCTGCTGATCCGTCAACAGGTTCCACTGCCGCAGCCGCTGGACCTGGGCCGGTACATCGCCGCCGGAAAAATCCAGGTATTGAAGGACCAGATGGGTGGCCGTGCCCCGCTCCGCCGGCGTCAAGCCTGCCTGTTCCTGCCGGAACCGGGGTTGGGACAGGGGGCGGATATAAGGCGTGTGAACGGCATTCTCCGCGATCTCCTGGTCCAAGGTACGGCCCTTCAGCTGCGTGGCCGTCACCTTGGAGGGAAGGCGGCTCTCCAGTTCATAGGGATAGCGGAACTCCAGCAGTGCCGGGTCGAAAGCCGCCGCTTCCTTTGCCTGTTCTCCGACGGACGGCACGGCGGCCGCGGGATGATTCTGAAACTCCTCGCCGCTGTGGGTAAAGACCTGCCAGGGCGCTGTGTCCCCGGTATACAATCTTTCCACCTGTATATCCGCCAGCGCCCGCAGGGGCGCCGCCTCCGGCCGGCACAGCAGCGGCAGAAGCAGCCATTCGCCAAAAGTCTTGCAGGAGGCCACCGTTTCCGGCAATACCGGGCAGGAGGCCACCGCCGCCAGCTTTTGCAGACGGCTTTCTGCGAAATACATGGAATCCACCAAAATCAGCTTTTCCTTGGGCCGGGTCATGGCCACATACAAAATACGCTGCTCCTCCGCCAGGTTCTCCCGGCGGAGCTTGCCCTGAATGGCTTCCCGGGCCAGGGTGGGATATTTGATCTTCCGCTTCAGGTCCACCCGCCGGGGCCCCAGGCCCATGGAGGGATGCACCAATACCGCCGTGTCAAAATCCTGACGGGAAAAACTGTGGTCCAAATCCGCCAGAATGACGATAGGGAATTCCAGGCCCTTGGACTTGTGGATGCTCATGAGCCGCACACCACTGACGGAGGCGGAGCCCTTTGTTATGGGAGCCTGATCCTGCTCCAAAAGCCGCTGGAGCTGTGTCACAAATGCAAACAGCCCCCGGTAGCCATTGCTCTCGAACTTCTCCGCGTGGCGGCTGAGTGCAATGAGGTTCTCCTTCCGGGTCCCCCCGCCGTCCATGGCGCCAAAAACGCCCAGAATGTTCAGTCTGTTATACAGGTGCCAGATAAAGCGGTGGACGCCCATATCCCGGGCGGCAAGGCGCAGCTCCTCCAGAGTCTCCAAAAAGGCGCTGCAGTCCTCTCCTTCGTCCGCCAGCACGGCATCATAAAAGTCGCCGGTCGGGGTTTTGGCCCGCAGCTGCGCCAGACGGTCCGGGGTAAAGCCGAACACCGGAGAGCGCAGCACGGCGATAAGGGGGACATCCTGTCGGGGATTGTCGATGGTCTGCAAAAGGCCCAGCATGACGGAGATCTCCATGGTGTGGAAAAAATCTCCGCTCTCCTCAAAGGAGCACGGGATATCCTGTTCCGCCAGGGCCTGGGCAAAGGCGGCGGTACGGCTGCCGGGAGAGCGCATGAGGATGACGATGTCCTCCGGCCGGCAGGGCCGCAGGGTGCCGTCCTCCCCGGTGACGGGATAGCCCTCGTCCAGCAGCCGGCGGATACGCGCCGCCACGAAGCGGCTCTCCGCCTGGAGCTTTTTCACCGGCTTTGGATTCTGGGCAGACCGCTGGGCAGCGCAGATCAGGTGAAATTCCGTATCGCAGTCCCGGCGGGGCGGGTAGTAGTCCGCGCCGAAGTGAAGCGATTCCTCATCCCCGTAGTCCATATCTCCCATGTCCGCGGACAGGATATTTTCAAACACGAAATTGGCGGCGTCCAGAATTTCCTTCCGGGAGCGGAAATTTTTGGACAGCAGGATCTTCCGCTCCCGCCCTGGCTCCGCCTCCTCGTAGGGGCGGAAGCGATTGTATTTGTCCAGGAAAATAGTGGGGTCCGCCAAGCGGAAGCGGTAAATGCTCTGTTTCACGTCGCCCACGGTGAAAACGTTTTGCCCCTCCCGGGACACCGCCCGGAAAATGGCGTTTTGCACCTCGTTGGTGTCCTGGTATTCATCCACCATGATCTCCTGGTACCGGGCGGCTACCTGCCGTCCCAGCTCCGTGGGGGCTCCCTCTTCCGACACCAGCAGCCGCAGGGCCAGATGCTCCTGGTCGGAGAAATCCGCCGCGTTCAGCCGCAGTTTTTCCGTTTGGTATGCCTGCCCAAAGGCTGCGGTCAGGCCCAGCAGGGCCGACATGGCAGGTGCCACGGCTTTCAGGTCCTCCATGGCCTCCGCCCCGCTGACATCCAGCAGCCGGTCCAGCCTTTTCAGGTCGCTTTTGCAGCCATCCCACACCCGCTTCATGGCCGCCACATCCGGATCGTCCTTCCGGCCCCGGGGCGTGGTCAGCCGGGGGAATATGACGGCAGCGGCGGCCTTGCGGGCGTCTTCCCACCGTTCCGCGCGGCTCAGGTCATCCAGCGTTCCGGCGGCCTCACGGAATTTCGCGCCGTAGCCGCTCTCCAGCGCCGGGTCATCCGCCGTCCGTTCCGCCGACCTGCGCAGCAGCGCCGCCCAGTGGGCGGCCTGGCGGCGGATATCCGCCAGCAGCGAGGCGGCATAAGGCGTTTCGTCAAAGTCCTCTCCCATGCTGTTCCACACCGCCTGGTTTTTCAGAAGCCACTGCTCCGGGTAGGCATGGCTCTGGAGCTTCTCATGGACCTCCAACACCAACTCCGCCAGGGCCCGGTCGTCCCGTCCGGCCCCCAGAGTGTCCGCCAGTAAGGCGCCGCCCTCGTCCAAATGGTCATAAAACTCCTCCAGCACCCGGTCCAGCACCCGCTGGCGCACCAACTGGGCCTCTCCCTCATCCAGCACCCGGAAGTCCGGGGTCAGAGACTGCTGGTCCCCTGGCCGGGGCAGCAAATGGGTGTTTTCCCGCAGCAGCGCCGTGCAGAAGGCGTCCACGGTCTTGATATCCGCCTGGTATACCCGCAGCAGCTGCCGCTTCAAATGGGCGTCACCGGGGGATTGGGCCAGGCGCTTGCTGAGCTCCGAGGCGATCTTGGACCGCAGCTCCGCGGCGGCGGCCTTCGTATAGGTGATGATCAGGAAGTCATCCACATTGCAGCGTTCCTCCGTCACATAACGGAACAGCCGCTCCACCAGGACCTTCGTCTTGCCGGAGCCCGCGGCGGCGGACACCAGCAGGGCACCGCCCCGGTTCTCCACCACCGCCTGCTGCTGGGGGGTCAGGGTCAATTTTGCCATGTCAGTCGCCTCCTTCCCGGTCTATCTGGCTCCAAAATTCCTCCTGGGTCACCGGTTGAATGTAATGCAGATGGTCGCCGTCCCTGCCGTCCTGGAAATGGCAGGCACCGGCCCAGTCACAGAACTGGCAGTAGCTGTCCTCCTCGCTCTTGCAGCAGGGGTCCGCGTCGATGTTGCCGTCCCGGACCTCCCGGGCGATCTGGTGGAGCAGCTTTTCCACGTACCGGCTCAGCTTGCCCAGCTGGACGGCGGAGGCGATGCTGCCGGCCACGTTGCCGTCCCGGCTCACCCGCAGCGGCAGATACCGGGGCTCCGAGAGGGACTCATGCTCCATGGCCTGAAGCACCGCCGGGTCCGAAAGCAGCAGCCCCGAGCGGCGCAGCTGCTTTGCCACCTCACCTGCCAGCTTTTCCGGGGAAATGTTTCGCTCCGCCGACAAAATTTCGTCCCGGGCCGGGAAATACAGCACACCGGCGGGTTCGATGTCCCGGCCGAAATACTGCTTGCCTTCCTTTTGCAGGGTAAAGAGATACAGCAGCATCTGGATGTCCAGACCCATGCGGACGGAGGCCAGGTCAAATGCCTTGCGGCCGGACTTGTAGTCCACCACTCGAAGGTAGAGCTTGCCGTCCTTCACCCAGCCGTCCACCCGGTCCACCTTGCCGCCCAGGCGCAGTTCTCCGTCCGGCTCCGAGATGACCACGGCGGGCAAAGTGCCGCCGTCGCCGAAGGACAGCTCAAATTCCAGCGGCACGAAGTCGGAATGGCGCATCTCCTCCGCCGCCTGGTCCACCACGGCGTAGGCGGTGCTGCGCAGGCGGGAGAACAGGTATTTGAACCGGGTACTGCGGTTTTGGAAATTGTGGAGCTCCTGGTCCACATAGAGGTCAATATACTTGCGCACCAGGGCGTGAAGCGTATCCTCCTCCACTTTGGCAAAGCCGCCCAGCGCCAGCACATCCCGGGTCACATGCTCCAGCAGGAAATGGAGGAACGTGCCGATCTGCGGCGCGTCAAAGGCCGCCGGCTCCCGGGTTTTTGCCCGCAGGCCGTATTCCATAAAGTAGGCGAAGTGACAGGAGCGCATCCGCTCCAGCCGGGAGGCGGACATGGACACCCGGCTGCCGTACAGCGCCTGTACCGCCGCCGGAGACAGCGAACCCCGCTTCAGCCGCGCCGCCCGCTCCATGGCGGAAAGCTGCGGGGTATAAGCGTCCAGACTTTCCAAATAGTTCCAGAGTGCTCCGTGCTGCTCCTGTCCTGCCGCTTCCAGTGCTGGAAGTATTGCTGTTAAGCGGTATTCCTTGTCAGCCGTTTCCTTTTCTACCCGCAGGGCCGGAAACAGGGTCAGCAGCCGCTCCACGATAAAGGCGGGCCGCAGCTCGCCGCCGGATACATCCGCCATAGGGTAGCTGACCCAAAGTCCCCTGTCCGGCTGGGCCAGGGCGGCATAAATATTTTGCAGCTCGATGCTCATCTGCTCCATTCCGGAGGGAGAAAGGCGGATGCCACGCTGGGCCAGCTCCTCCCGGTCATCCTCGTTGAGAATGCCGCTGCTCTGGCCCACGGCAGGCAGCACATGGTCATTGACTCCTAGGAAAAACAGGTATCCCACGGCATGGCGTTCGTTGCGGGTGATCTCCGCCACAGACACCTGGTCCAGGGACACAGGAATGGTGCCGATACTGTACTGGGTCAGGATCTGCCGCAGCAGGCGGGTAAACTCGTCCAGCCCGATGGGCTCGTCTCCCAGAATCTCCACAAATTGGTCCAGCACGCCGCACAGCAGCTCCCACAGCTGGGCGGTCTCCTCCGCCTCCTGCAGGCGGCCGCTTTCCGCCTGTCCCCGCATCTGCTCCTCCAGCGTCTGCTGGAGAGACAGCTCCTCCAAGAAGCTGTAAAGTGCATTTACTTTCTCCCTGGCGGTCTCCCCTGTTTTCAGACCTTCCGCCAAATGCAGCAGCGGCTGCCGCACCCGGCGGCGCAGGCTGTTGACCTGGTCCAGCCGCTGCTGGTATTCCTCCTTCCAGGGCGCTCCGTAGCCCTCCGGATTGTCCGTCCAATCCGTATCCCGCAGCCACATCTGGCCGTGGACCTGCCAGCGGATAACATAGTTCTCCAGCACATCGCACTCCGCCGGGGACAGACCCGCGAGGCCCGTTTTCAGCCAGCGGAACATGGCGTCATACTCATAGCCGTTCCCGATGGCCGCCAGCACACCGGTCAGCAGGGCCAGGGCCGGCTTTTCCAGAATGTCGCTGCGTCGGCTGAGATAGACAGGGATGCCGTACCTCTCAAACACGGTCTCAATGGTGCCCGCATACTCCGCCATGTTCCGGGCGGCAACTGTGATGTCCCGGTAGCGGCACTTTCCCGCCGCCGTCAAGCGCCGGATCTCCGCCGCCGCCTGCTCCACCTCGGAAAAGACGTTGTCCGCCGCCAGCACCCGGATGGGCAGGTCCTGCCCGTCATAAGGCCGGTTCTCGCCAAAGAAATACCGCTCCACATGAGCCAGGGCGCCTGTTCCTTCCCTGCGCAGGGTCTGTACCTCCATGGGGCAGCGTTCCTCTTCGCAAAGGCGGCGTAGCTGGCCCAGAGTCTTGAGGGACGCTTCAAAAATCTCCTCCCGGCTGTCCGATTCCCCCAACAGCGTAATGGTGACGGCGCGGGCCTGCCGCAGCAAAACGGACAGCACCCGCCGCTCCTGGCCGTTGAAATAGGTGAATCCATCCAGAAACACGTCCTTTCCCAGCACGTATTCGGACTCCTCCAGGTGGTCCGCCAGCTTGCTCATGCGGTCCCGCTGGTCGAAGCCGGGCCGGGCCAGGCGGCTTTCGTAGGCGCCGTACAGCAGGCTCAGGTCCAGGAGCTTGTCGTGGGTGGCGCCCCGGATGTCCTGCGCCTGCTCATAGAGGATGCGGGGCGTCACCTCATAGCTGCGCAGCTCGTCAAACAAGTCCAGAAGCTGCTGCAAAAAGGCGGCTTTTTGGGAGGGGCGGCGGTACACCGTCAGCTGAGAGGCTACTTCTCCCAGGGCTTTCTGCATGGTCAGCAGCCGCCCTCCGGCATCCAGCGTCACCTGGGCGATGCCGCCGGTAATGGACAGGACCCGGTCGCTGAGGCGGCGGAAACTCAATACCTCCGCGTGGCGGCTGGCAGTAGGGCCGCAGGCACGGCACAAATCGATCTCCGCCTGGTGGGAGGCATGCTCCGGCACCAGCAGAATCTGGCGGCTGCTATCTCCCAGCTCCGCCATGCGGCGAAGGACAGTCTCGGATTTTCCGGTCTTGGCCCGGCCCATCAAAACAGTCAGCATGGTATGGCTCCTTTCGCGAACTGTCATTTGTGTCATGATACCACATTTCCCGGTCCCTGAACAGACCCGGTTGCCTTTTTCCCCAGGCTGTGCTATCCTGAGAAAAATGTCGAAACAGGAGGTGCCGCCTATGCCGCACATTCCCCAGGGCACCACAGACCAGCTGGAGCTGGAGCTGTTTGAGCCGGCCCTCAAGGCCGCTCTGCTGCCCTCCCCTGATTATGATGTCACCCACTGGCTGTATGTGCCCAACCGCTATTCCGAATACCGTTATATCCTGGGGACCCGGGGAAAAAGGCCCCTCATCTGTGTGGGCATCAACCCCTCCACTGCCGCGCCGGACGCCCTGGACCCTACCCTCCAGTCCGCCCAGCGCATCGCCCTGGCCAACGGGTATGACAGCTTTCTCATGTTCAACGTCTACGCCCAGCGGGCCACCCGGCCGGACGATATGGAGCCTGCCCTGAACCCCGCTCTCCACGCGGAGAACCGCAAAGCCTTCCGCTATCTTCTCTCCCTGTCGGACCAGCCGGCGGTGTGGGCCGCCTGGGGCAACATCATTATGAAGCGGGATTATCTCATGGACTGTATGCGGGACTTTGCGGCGGACGGTCAGGCCGCCGGCGCCAGGTGGTACACCGCCGGTCCACTGCTGAAATCCGGCCATCCCCACCATCCCCTGTACCTCAAAGGAGATACGAGGCTCCTGCCCTTTGATATCGGCACTTATGTAAATAAATGACAAAGATGTCCGGACCGCTGGTCCGGACATCTTTATATGGCTTTAAAACAGTGTGATCTGGCTGGTCTCCGCCATGCCGGCGAAGGCACCCAGGGCTTTCAGCTGCTCGATATGGGTCTTGGAGAGCTTGTTGCAGCACATGGAAAATTCCTCGATGGAGACAAAGGTCTTCCCCTTCCGCTTTTCCACCGTATCGATGGCCGCTGTCTCACCCAGGCCGTGGACCGCTGTGAAGGGCGGCAGCAGGCCGTTTTCCGTCACCTTAAATTTGGTGGCGTCGGATTCATAGATATTGATGGTGTCGAAGTGGAAGCCCCGGAGATAGAATTCGTAGCAGACCTCCAGGGTGGTCATCAGGTCCTTTTCCACGGCGGAGGCGTCCTTGTTGTTTTCGATTTCCCGGATCTTGCGCTTCACCGCGTCCTTGCCGGCGCAGCAGTACTCCGCGTCAAAGGCCTTGGCCCGGACGGAGAAGAAGGTGGCGTAGAAGGCCAGGGGCTCGTGGACCTTATACCAGGCGATGCGGAAGGCCATCATGACATAGGCCACGGCGTGGGCCTTGGGGAACAGGTATCCGATCTTCGCCAGGGACTCGATGTACCAGGCAGGCACATCGTGGGTCTCCATAGCCTCCACCCAGCCCTCGTCAAATCCGCCCTTTTTCACCTTGCCCTTACGGACCTTCTCCATGATCTTGAAGCTCATTTTGGGGTCCAAGCCCTTGGAGATGAGGTATAGCATGATATCGTCACGGCAGCCCACTGTCTCCAGAACGCCGGCCGTGCCGCTGACGATCAGGTCCCGGGCATTGCCGATCCACACATCGGTGCCGTGGGAGAAGCCGGAAAGCCGCACCAGGGTGTTGAAATCCTTGGGCTGGGTATCAATGAGCATCTGCCGGGTGAAGCGGGTGTTGAACTCCGGAATGGCCACGGCACCGGTGGGGCCCAGCAGGTCGTCGTTCTCGTAACCCAGTACCTTGCTGGAGGTGAAGATGGACATGGTGTCCGGGTCATCCAAGGGGATGGAGTGGGGGTCCACGCCGGTGAGGTCCTGCATCATGCGGACCATGGTGGGGTCATCGTGCCCCAGCATGTCCAGCTTCAGGATGTTGGCCTCCATGGAGTGGTATTCAAAATGGGTGGTGATGGTGTCGGAATCATCGGCGTCCGCCGGGTGCTGGACGGGACAGAAATCCTCCATGTCCTTATCGTCGGGCACCACCACCAGGCCGCCAGGATGCTGGCCGGTGGTGCGGCGAACGCCCACACAGCCCAGAGTCAGGCGGTTCTCCTCCGCCCGGCCCGCCACGATGCCGTTTTCCTCCAGGTACTTTTTCACAAAGCCGTAGGCGGTCTTTTCCGCCAGAGTGCCGATGGTGCCCGCCCGGAACACCTGGGTCTCGCCGAACATCTCAATGGCGTGGCGGTGGGCACGGGCCTGGTACTCGCCGGAGAAGTTCAGGTCGATATCCGGTACCTTGCCGCCGCCGAAGCCCAGGAAGGTCTCGAAGGGGATGTCAAAGCCGTCCTTGATGTATTTTGTGCCGCAGACGGGGCACACCTTGTCCGGCATGTCGGCGCCGCAGCCGTAGGAGCCATCCAGAATGAATTCGCTGTTTTTACAGTTGGGGCATCGGTAGTGGGGCGGCAGGGAGTTGACCTCCGTAATGCCGGACATATAGGCCACCAGGGATGAGCCCACGGAACCACGGGAGCCTACCAGGTAGCCGTTCTCCAAAGAACGCTGCACCAACTTTTGGGCAGACATATACACCACATCGTATTTGCCCAGGATGCCGCCCAGCTCCACGTTCAAACGGTCCACAATGAGCTTGGGCGGGTCCTCGCCGTACAGGCGGTGGACCTTTTCCCACACCAGGCGGTTCAGATCCTCCTCGGAGTTTTCCAGCCGGGGCGGGAACAGCTCGCTGGGCAACAGCTCAAAGGTCTCGACCTGGTCCGCCACCAACCTGGTGTTGGTGACCACCACCTCGTAGGCCTTTTCCTCTCCCAGGTAGCTGAACTCCTTGAGCATCTCATCCGTGGTCTTGAAGTAGATGGGCAGAGGCTCATTGGCGTCCGGGAACTTTTTGGAAGC
The DNA here is from genome assembly GCA_934590165.1 of uncultured Dysosmobacter sp. Lineage (GTDB taxonomy): Bacteria > Bacillota > Clostridia > Oscillospirales > Oscillospiraceae > Oscillibacter. The sequence continues at coordinate 16,356 of CAKTOO010000028.1, forward strand.
CAGCAGGATATGGCGGTACACCTCATCCTCCGGCTCCTGGAAGTGGACGTCGCCGGTGGCACAGACGGGCTTATCCAACTCCTCCCCCAGGCGGACGATGGTGCGGTTGAATTCCCGCAGTTCCTCCTCCGATTGGACATCGCCGTTGCGGAGCATAAAGGCGTTGTTGCACAAGGGCTGGATCTCCAGATAGTCATAGTAGTCCGCGATGCGCTTGAGCTCCTCCCAGTCCTTGTGGTCCGCCACCGCCCGGAACAGCTCGCCAGCCTCGCAGGCGGCACCCACGATGATGCCCTCCCGGTGCTCGTTCAGCAGTGTCTTGGGGATGGTGGGCACCCGCTTGAAATATTTCAGGTTGGATGCGGAGATCATCTGGTACAGGTTTTTGAGGCCCACCTTGTTCCGGGCCAGCAAAATGATGTGCTTGGGGAACCGGTTGGTCTTGCTGCCAAGGGGCCGCAGCTTCTCCATCTCCTTGTTCACCGCTTGGAGGGTGTGGACCCCCCGCTCATGGAGCATCTTCCAGAAAGGGATGAGCATATAGCCCACGGTGGCGGCATCGTCACTGGCCCGGTGGTGGTTGAACGCCGGCAGGTCCAGATGCTCCGCCACGATGTCCAGTTTGTACTTGCCAAGGTCCGGCAGCAGGTTCTGGGCCAGGATGAGAGAGTCCACATAAGTGGGATGGAAGTCCAGGCCCACTTTTTTGCAGCCGGCTCGGATAAAGCCGATATCGAATTCCGCGTTATGGGCCGCCAGGGGACGGCCGTTCACGAACTTTAAAAAGTCCGTCAGGGCCTGCTTCAACTGGGGCGCGTCCTTCAGCATGTCGTCCGTGATGCCGGTGAGGCCGATAATCTCCGGCGTCAGGCGGCGGTTGGGGTTCACGAAGGTCTGGAACCGCTCGGCGATCTCCCCGTTTTTCAGCACCACGGCGCCGATTTCCGTAATGGCCTCCCGGTCTACTTTCAGTCCGGTGGTCTCAATATCGAAGCACACAAATTCGTCGTCCAGGCCGCAGTCCAGGCTGCCGTGAACGGCCACCCGGTCATCCAGGTTGTTGACAAAATACCCCTCCACACCGTAGAGGATCTTGATCTTGCCGTCAGCCGCGTGCCAGGCGTCCGGGAAGGACTGGGCTACGCCGTGGTCCGTGATGGCGATGGCGGGGTGGCCCCAGCGGATGGCCTGCTTGATGACTTTCTTCGTGTCCGTCAGGGCATCCATATTGCTCATCCGGGTGTGGAGATGCAGCTCCACCCGCTTTACCGGGGCGGTGTCCTTGCGGCCCTCGTGCTGGATGACGTTGATGTGGTAGGGATTCAGCTGAATGTCCTTGCCGTCCCAGGTAGGCTCCATCTTGCCCTGCACCAGCAGCCACATGTCCGGCTTGATGGCACCGCCGAACTGCTCCGCCTCCTTGGCGGTGAGGTTTTTATGGATGGTAACGGAGTTGGTGTAGTCCGTCATCTCAAATGTCAGCCGCCACATGCCGGGGCGGCGGGTCTCCGTGCACTCTGCTGAGAACACCTTGCCGCTGACGGTGGCGTTGCCCATTTTCAGATCCAGGGTCTTCATAGGAACCGGCTTCGTCTTGATGGGCTTGCCCAGCAGCACCTTGTCCACCGCCGCGCCGCCGTCTTTCCCGCCGCCGGAGGGAGCCGCCTGAGACGCCGCTGCCTTGACAGGCTCCGGCAGCTTACAGGTCAAATCGATGTCCACCTGGCGGAAGCCGTAGACCGCCCGGATCATCTGCTTCAAATCCTCCAGGTCTTCGGCGGACATGGCGGTCCGCACCGTCAGCTGCATGGAAATGGACATCGTGCCCTGGTCGATGGAGGCGCCGGTCAACTCCGCCCCAGCCAGCTTCAGCCGCAGTGCGCCGGACAATTGCAGCTCCGCGAACATATCAAAAAACGGGATATTCTTTGCCATGGAACTTCCTCTCTTGTCTATGGTCACAGCATGGAAACAGGGCTGCGGCAATCTATCCACCGCCGCCCTGTTTTGTTATCACAGCTTGTCGATCTCCGCCATCAGGGCGTCCACAAGCTGCTCCTGGGGAACCTTGTAAAGGATCTCTCCTTTGCGGAATAACAGGCCCTCGCCCTTACCGCCGGCGATGCCGATGTCGGCGGCGGAGGCCTCGCCGGGGCCGTTGACGGCACAGCCCATCACCGCCACGGTGATATTTTTCTTGCAGCCGGCCAGACGCCGTTCCACCTCTTCGGCAATGGGGATGAGATCGATGCGGGTGCGACCGCAGGTGGGGCAAGCGATAAGGTTCACGCCCTCGCGCCGCAGTCCCGCCGCTTTCAGAATTTTATGGGCGGCGTAGATCTCCTCCACCGGATCCGCTGTCAGGGTCACCCGGATGGTATCGCCGATGCCCATGCACAAAAGGCCGCCGATACCCATGGCGGATTTCACCAATCCCATGGAGGGCGTGCCAGCTTCTGTGACGCCCAGGTGCAGGGGATAGTCCGTCTGCTGGCTCAAGAGGGTATAGGCCTTCATAGTCAGAGGCACATCGGAGCACTTCACAGAAATGCAGATGTCGTCGAAATCGAATTTGTTCAGCAGCTTCACATGGCCCATAGCGCTTTCCACCAGAGCCTCCGCTGTGACGCCGCCGTATTTGACCCGCAGCTCCTTTTCCAAAGAGCCGCCGTTGACGCCGATGCGGATGGGAACGCCCCGGCTGCGGCAGGCGTCCGCCACGGCCTTTACGTTCTCCTCGGCACCGATGTTGCCGGGGTTGATGCGGATGGCGTCGATGCCCCGCTCCGCGCAGGCCAAGGCATATTTATAGTTGAAATGGATATCGGCGATGAGGGGGATATCGATCTGTTCCTTGATCCTGTCCACTGCCTCCGCCGCGGCCTGATCCGGGATAGCCACCCGGATGATCTCGCAGCCGGCAGCCTCCAGTTGTTTGATCTGGGCCACCGTAGCGGCCACATCATCCGTTTTGGTATTGCACATGGACTGGATGGACACGGGGGCACCGCCGCCCACAGCCACCTTTCCCACCATCAATCTCTTTGTCATAACAGCCTCCTACCGGAATATCTGAAAAACGTCCTTTACAGTGATGAGCAGCATAAAGCCCATGAGCACCACGAAGCCCGCCGTGTTGATGGCGGCAGCGTATTTGCTGGGTACTTTTTTCCGTAGCAGCGCCATAGACACGGCGTCCACTGCCAGAAATAAAATGTGTCCGCCGTCCAGTGCGGGGATGGGCAGCAGATTCATCACCGCCAGGTTCACGGCAATGAGGGCCGCGAAATTGAGGATGCTCTCCACCGCCTCCTGGGTGCTGGCGGAGGTCTCTCCGATCTCCACCATGGAGTGGACGATCTCCACCGGGCCGCCCACATCCTCCACGGAGGCCTGCCCGGTCACCAGCATTTTCAGGCTCAGCCGCACCACCCGCACATAGTCGATGGTGTTCAGCCAGGCGTTTTTCAATTTGTTGCCCACTGTGGCCTTTTCCACCACATCGGCGGCGCGGTAAATGCCGTAGCCCTGGTAGTCCTTCCCCTCCAGATCCGTGAAGGTGGACCATTGCAGGCCATTCAGGGCGACCTTTTCCCCGTCCCGCAATACCACCAGGTCCAGGCTCTGGCCCCGGCTGAGGTTTAGCAACAGGTCCACGTCGCTGTACAGGTACACCCGCTCGCCATTGATGGACCAGAACACATCCCCTTCCTCCAGGATGGTGCCGTTGACAGCCTGAAATTCCGGGGCCACGCCGGCCACCGCCGGGATTCGGAAGCCCTGGGCAGAGCTGTACAGCAGCGCCAGCAGCAAAAAGCCCGTCAGGAAATTCATGAATGCTCCGGCGGCGAAAATGATGAACTGCTTCCAAAAGCCCTGGCGGGACAGGGCGCGCTCATCTTCCGAGTCGTCCTCCTCCCCCTCCATGGCGCAGAAGCCGCCGATGGGCAGCGCCCGCAGGGAATACTGGGTCTCCCCTTTTTCCCGGCTCCAGACCTCCGGTCCCATGCCGATGGAAAATTCGTTGACCCGGACGCCGCAGGCCTTGGCCGCCAGGAAGTGGCCCAGCTCATGGACCGCGATGAGAACGCCAAAGACCAGAACTGCCGCCAGGATATAAATGATCGTCATGCAAAGTCTCCTATATCAATTGCCCAGCACGCTCCGCCGGGCCGCGGCATCCGCCGCTAAGATCTCCTCCAAAGAGGGATTCTGCACCACCGGGACCTCCGCCCGGGCCTTGGCCACCAGGCGTGGAATATCGTGGAAGCCGATGCGGTCCGCCAAAAACATCCCCACCGCCTCCTCATTGGCGCCGTTCAAAATGGCGCAGGCGGTTCCGCCCTCCGTGGCCGCCTCCTCGGCAAGGCGCAGGCAGGGGAAGGCCTCCCGGTCCGGTGCCGCAAAGGTCAGGGGCGGGCAGGCCAGCAGGTCCAGGGGCTCCGCCGGGTTCACCCCCCGGTTGGGATACGTCATGGCGTACCGGATGGGCAGGCGCATATCCGGCGTGCCCAACTGAGCCAGCACAGCGCCGTCCCGGTACTCCACCAGGGAGTGGACGATGGACTGGCGGTGGATGACCACGCTCACCTGTGCCAAGGGCAGGCGGTACAGCCGCATGGCCTCGATGACCTCCAGGCCCTTGTTCATCAGCGTGGCGCAATCCACGGTGATCTTGGGGCCCATTTTCCAATTGGGATGCTTCAGAGCGTCCGCCTTCGTCATTTTCCCCACTTCGCCGTAGGTCATTCCATAGAACGGCCCGCCGGAGCAGGTCAGAATGAGGCGCTTGATCTCTCCCCGGTCCGCGCAGCCCTGGACGCACTGGAAAATGGCGGAGTGCTCGCTGTCCACCGGCACGATCTCCGCGCCGCAGCGGTCCGCCGCGTCCATCACCAGACCTCCGGCGCAGACCAGGGTCTCCTTGTTGGCCAGGGCAATGCGCTTTTTCGCCTCGATGGCGGCCAGGGTAGGCCGCAGGCCCACCATGCCCACCACGGCGGTGACCACCGTGTCGGCCTCCGGGGCTGTGGCTGCCTCCGTCAGGGCGTCAAAGCCCCCCAGAACCTTTGTCTCCGTGTCCGCCAGGCGGACAGCCAGATCCCGGGCCGCGCTTTCGTCCGTCATGACCGCCAGACGGGGACGGAACTGCCTCGCCTGGGCCTCCATCCGCTCCACGCTGGCGTTGGCCGTCAGGGCCGCCACCCGCAGCCCCATCTGCTCCGCCACGTCCAGGGTCTGACGGCCAATGGAGCCGGTGGAACCTAAAATTGAAATCGTCTTACTCATACACGTATCTTATTTCACAAAGCTTAAAATTATCTCAAGGACCGGCGTCACGAACAACACGCTGTCGAACCGGTCCAGCACGCCACCGTGCTCCAGGAACAGGTGGCCGTAGTCCTTGATGCCGAATTCCCGCTTCAAATAGGAAAAACTCAAATCACCCAGTTGGGCCACCACGCCGCACAGCAGAGCCAGCAGTAGCATGATACCATAGCCAATGCCACAACCACCGAACCATCGGTCCATAACAAGCACGAATATCTCACCGCACACCACATTGCCCAGCAAGCCGCCAATGGAACCCTCCACCGTTTTTTTCGGACTGACCAGAGGCGCCAGCTTGTGTTTGCCAATTGCCATGCCCGTGAAATACGCAAAGGTGTCACAAGCAAAGCTGAGAATAAAGGGCAGCAGTAAAAATGCCCGGTGATAGCCGCTCTGCACCATCCGAATAAAGGCGGAAAATGCGTAAGGGATGACCACGACCGTACAAATCCCCGCCATGATTTGGGCGGCATTGACCGTCTTTTCCTTCAAAATCTCCGTGTCCAAAATCGCAACAAAAAAGATCAGAAGTATCTCCAGCACACAATAAAGCGGGATATACCGTGGTGCGAAAAAATACAAAAGCATGGGCCAAAGCCCCGCTTGTGCCATCACGAGGCCCAGGCGGCCACCGCGTTTTGCGCCGCCGGTTACGCAATATTGCAGCTCATAGGCCGCAATGGTGTTCAATACCGTCAGCGCCGCTACAAGAATGATAGGTGATGCCGCCAGCACTACATACAGCAAAAGAGGGATGCCCACGACGGAAACGAGGATTCTTGATTTCATAAATCAACCTTCTCTCTGTAAAGGGTCACTTCTTCACGCCTCCAAACCGCCGGTCTCTTGCGTGATAGGCAGCGATGGCACGATCCAGCTCCGCCTCGTCGAAGTCCGGCCACAGCACATCCGTGAAATAAAACTCCGAATAGGCGCACTGCCACAGCAGGAAATTGGAAAGCCGCAGCTCACCGCTGGGGCGGATGATGAGTTCCGGGTCCGGGATGCCCCGGGAATCCAGATACCCGGAGAACATGGCGTCATCCAGCTCCTCCGGCTTCTTCTCCCCCGCCGCGCAGTCAACGGCGAACTGCCGCACCGCCCGCAGGATCTCGTCCCGGCCGCCGTAGTTCAGGCACACGTTGGCCTGGAAGTCCCCCTCCGGCAGGTGGGCGGAGATTTCATCCGTCTCGTGGGCCAGTGCCCGCAGCTCTGGGGAAATGGGCGTCATATCCCCGAAGAAATGGAGGCGGATGTGGTCTTTTTCCATGGTGTCCACCGCTTCCAACAGGTACTTTTTCAAAAGGCCCATAATGGCCGACACCTCGCCCTCGGAACGCTTCCAGTTTTCCGTGGAGAAGGCATACACCGTCAAGTACTGCACGCCGATGTTCTTACAGTAGGTGGTGATGCGGCGGAAGGTCTCCGCTCCCGCCTTGTGGCCGGCAGTCCGGGGCAGGCCCCGCTTTTGGGCCCAGCGGCCGTTGCCGTCCATAATAATCGCAATATGGCGAGGCGGGTCCATTGCCCGCCCCGCCGTATTGGTGGTGTTCACAATGTCAGCCATCAGACCGCCATCAGTTCCTTTTCTTTTTTGGCCAGGAGCTCATCCAGTTTCTTGCAGCTGTCATCGGTCAGCTTCTGGAGGTCCTTTTCCGCCTGCTTCAGATCGTCCTCTGTGATCTCGGACTTCTTCTCCAGCTTCTTGAAGCTCTCCATGGCGTCCCGGCGGATGTTGCGGACAGCCACTTTGCCGGCCTCGGCATACTTGCGGATCTGCTTGACCAGCTCCTTGCGTCGCTCCTCCGTCAGCTGGGGAAAGCTGAGTCGGATGCAGCGGCCGTCGTTCTGGGGATTGATGCCCAGGTCGGAGTTCTGGATGGCCTTTTCAATGGACTTCAGGGCCTTGCTGTCCCAGGGGGAGATGACCAGGGCCCGGGGGTCAGGAGAGGAAATGGCAGCGATCTGCTGGATGGGGGTGGGACTTCCGTAATAGTCCACCATGATCCGGTCCAGAACGGCGGCATTGGCGCGGCCGGCACGGACGGAAGCAAAGTCAGCGGCCACAGAGTCAATGCTCTTCTTCATTTTCTCTTCGTAAACCTTGTATTCGTCTTTCAGCATAATGGGGGTCCTTCCTTTCACATTCGTTCTGTTATGGGAATCGCTCACGCGCGAAGATCACTCTTTCACGATGGTGCCCACCTTCTCACCGCACAGGGCGCGGATGATGTTGCGGGGGTCCTTCAGGGCAAACAACAGCACAGGGATGTGGTTGTCCATGGAGAGGGACGTGGCGGTGGTGTCCATTACCATCAGGTGCTGGGCCAAGACCTCGTCGTAGCTGATGGTGTCGTACTTCATAGCGGTGGGGTCCTTCACAGGGTCCGCGGTATACACGCCGTCCACGTTTTTTGCCAGGAGGATGACGTCGGCGTTGATCTCCGCCGCCCGCAGCACGGCGGCCGTGTCCGTGGAAAAATAAGGGTTGCCGGTGCCGGCGCCGAAGATGACCACGCGGCCCTCCTCCAGATGGCGGATGGCACGGCCACGGATGTAAGGCTCGGCAATGGCCCGCATCTCGATAGCGGTCTGGACCCGGACGGGGATGCCCTTCTGCTCGCACACATCCGCCACAGCCAGGCAGTTCATGACGGTAGCCAACATTCCCATGTGGTCGGCGCGGGTGCGCTCCATCTTACCGCCGCTGTTCTTGGCGCCCCGCCAGAAGTTGCCGCCGCCCACCACCAGGCCTACCTGGACGCCCATGTCCAGGCACTCCTTGATGACGTCGCAGACGCTGCCGATCATTTCAAAATCAAGGCCGGTATGCTTGTCGCCGGCCAGCGCCTCGCCGCTGATCTTCAGCAGCACGCGCTTGTAAACAGGTTTTGCCATAAGAAAAACCTCCGTTTGTTTCGCAGATTTTAACGTTTATATTTTAGCGTATTTTTCCGCGCTTGCATAGGGGGTAAACGAGATTTTCCCGAAATCTCTCCTTTATCGATATAAGAGCCTGTGCCCAAAGCAAAAAGAAAGACACGACTTTCGTCGTGTCTTTCTTTGGTGGAGATAAGCGGGATCGAACCGCTGACCTCTTGACTGCCAGTCAAGCGCTCTCCCAGCTGAGCTATACCCCCAAACCGTTTGTCCCGCGTTCGGAACATTTGACAGTATAACAGGCAAGGCGATGATTGTCAACACCTAATTTTTATTTTTTTGTAGTTCTGTCGGAAACCAGAGCAGCCCTTCCTGTCCGCGGGTTTCGCACAAAAAGAAAGACACGGCTTTCACCGTGTCTTTCTTTGGTGGAGATAAGCGGGATCGAACCGCTGACCTCTTGACTGCCAGTCAAGCGCTCTCCCGGTTAGTGCGGTTACATACCCCCCTAAACCGGGTTAAAAGAGCGCTTCAATACGCGGGCAACC
>CAKTOO010000029.1 GCA_934590165.1 uncultured Dysosmobacter sp.
TCATGTTTTTTATAGTTACAGGCCCCGGTAATTGACTCAACCCGGTCCCGCAACTTCTTCGGCGCTTTCTTGTGATTTCTCACACGAAAGCTTACCGTCTGGTGCTTTCTTTTCGTTACGTTGTTTAATTTACAAGGTACACGCCGTTCCCGGCGGAACATTGCTTATTTTACAAAATCTTTTCGAATTTGTCAAGTACTTTTTTCAAAAGTTTTTTGACATTTTCAATTTAATTTTGCGCTTTCAGCAACTTTTTTAGATTACCACAATCAGTTTGCTTTGTCAAGAACTTTTTTGAAAGTTTTGAACTCCGCTCGCTGTTTGCTCAAGCGGCAACTTTTAATAAGTTACCACACTTCACGGCAACTGTCAAGTGTTTTTTCTTTCACTCTCTGGCACAGTGTTTACCGCGCCGACAGCTTTGTTAGAATACCAAACCGTTCGACAAAAGTCAACCCTCTTTCTTGCACTTTGTTTATTTTTTCTGAAGCGTCTTTATTTTTCCCTAATTTTTGGAAGTTTCTCAACAGTATCGCTGATATACACAATATTTACTATTAGCTGCACTTATTATTCCCTGCACTTTTTACTTCCGTCTTCGTCACTTTTAACGACCGTCTGCCTTTTACCGCTTCTCCGTGAAAAGGAGAGGGATTCCCCCCTCTCCTTTTATGCACTATGCACTTCATCCTGCTTTAGCGCAGTAATACCGGCTGAAGCTGCTCACCCCGCAAGGCAGCATCTATGGTCTGCGGCAGCAGCATGAAGTCCGCCATCAGGGAGCAGGGCTTCAAAATCGCGCTGTCCTGTCCGAAGGGAACAAAGTAGTAGTTCTTTCGAACCAGCAGCTCACCGATATTTTTTGCTCCGGCGGATAGTCCGTCGTTGCTGGCCATGGCGATGACCACCGGCCGGCCATTGCGGAGATGTGCCTTGGCGGCCATGGTCACCGCTGTGTCTGTGATGCCTGCGGCCAGCTTTGCCAAAGTATTTCCTGTCGCCGGCGCGATGACCAGCACATCCAGCAGTCCCTTCGGCCCAATGGGCTCCACTGAGGGAATATCCATCAAGGGCTCCTGCCCCGTCAATTCCCGCAGCCGTTTCAACAGCGCATCCGATGTGCCAAAGCGTGTATCCGTGTTTCCCGCCGTCTCCGAAACAACAGGGATGACGGTTTCATACTCCTTTGTCAGTTGCTCCAGTGCCTCCAGAACCTTTGCATGTGTACAGAAGGACCCGCATACCGCGAATCCGACCCGCTCCTTTCTCACACCAGGTCACCTCGTTCTTCCAGAATGTGATAGACCGTATCCCGAATGATCTCCGCCGCCGCGCGCGGCACCAGCCGGCCTGGCAGGGACCTTGCCCACACTTGCGGCATTCCCCGCCGCTCCGCCGCCGCCAGGTCAATGCCCGGTGTGGACGCCAGGTCCACGCACAGACAGTCCTCCGACAGCTGTGCCAGCAGTCCTTCATCCAAGACTAGGGAGGGAACGGTGCTGAACACCGCCTGGAAGCGGGACAGGTGCCCATCCAGTTTTCCGATCTCCTGGGCTTCACAGCCGTAGGCACGAATCCAGGCCAGGTCCTCCGGTTTTCGGGCGGCTGCCGTCACCAAAGCTCCCAGCCCCCGCAGCCGGAACGCCAGGAGCCTGCCGATGCGGCCAAAGCCGAGCACCAGGCAATTTCCCCTCAGCAGCAGCCGGTCCGACTGCTCCATAGCCACCTGGAGAGCTGCCTCCGCCGTGGCGGCGGCGTTGGCTACTTTCAGTTCCTCTCTTGTAAAATAGTCGATCACCTGGAGCCCCAGAGTCTCCGCCTCCCGGCGCTGGTCCGGCAGCACCTGCCCCGCCAGCACCGTCTGCCAAGGCGCCAGCTTCCGAAACAGCTCCACGGTGGTCACCGGGTCCTCTCGGCAGTTGAGAACGCCCTCTCCCCTGCACAGCGGAAGCGGCAGAATCACAATTTCCTGCTCCGCCGTACGATCCAGAGTATCCTCTCCTTCCGGTCTCCACTCCCGCAGGCCGCATGTGACCACCTGGTGGCCGTCCTGCCGCAGGAGCCGGGCCAGCTCCGCCTGCCGCCTATCACCGCCGATGATGCCAAAGCGTTTTTTCATCCGCATCCCTCCCTGTTTCATGGTATGCGTTCCGACCGGGAGGGTGATTGTCTTTTGCGGCAATACACGGTAAGATACATTATATAAATAAAAAAGAAGGAGCCCGTCCATGAAATATCCCTATTTGCTCTTTGACGCTGACGATACCCTGTTCGATTTCCCGCAGGCCTCCAGTCGGGCCTTTTCCATCATGTGCCAAATGGACGACATTCCGGATACGCGGGAGGTTCGCCAGCTGTACCACGACATCAACCGGGAGCTGTGGGATGCCTTTGACCGGGGCGAGGTCACGAAGGACTATGTGACTCTGGAGCGGTACGTGCTGCTTTTGCGATCTTTGGGACTGGAGGTCCGTGACCCCGCCCGGTGTAACCGGGATTACCTGACCGCCCTGGGTGAGGGCGTCTATCCCCTGCCATATGCGGAGGAGGTCTGTCAGGAGCTGGTCCGCCGGGGGCACAAGCTGTACATCCTCACCAACGCCGTGGCATCCGTCCAACGCAGCCGCCTGCGGGGCAGCGTGTTCGCCGCTCTCATCACCGCCGCCTTTATCTCCGAGGACGCCGGAGCCTCCAAGCCGGACCGGGCCTATTACGATTACGTCCGCGCCCAGATACCAGAGCTGACGGCGGAAAACTGCCTGGTCATCGGGGATTCTCTGGCAACGGACATCCGGGGCGCCAACAATGCCGGGCTTCCCTGCTGCTGGTTCAACCCGAAAGGACAGGCACCGTCGAAAGGTCTGCGCATCGACCACACCATCACGGACCTCCGACAGCTGCTGGACATTGTGTAAAGGAGCACCCACATGGAACATGCTATGCCCCCGATTCTGAACGCCATGATTGCCTATGATGTCGGCGACCCCAAGCGCATCCATCACTTTTTAAAAGTCCATGCCTTTGCCAGGCTCATCGGCCTGGGAGAGGGGCTAGACCCGGATACCCAGTTTATTTTGGAGACCGCCGCCGTGGTCCATGACATCGGCATCCACAAGGCGGAGGCCGTCTACGGCAGCAGCGGAGGCAAATACCAGGAGGCCCTTGGTCCTGCTGAGGCAGAGGCGCTTTTGACCCCGCTGGGGCTGTCCCAGCAGGTCATTGAACGAGTGATGCATCTGGTGGGCCATCACCATACCTATGCTGATATAGACGGCATGGACTATCAGATTTTAGTGGAGGCGGATTTTCTGGTGAACCTTTACGAGGACAATGAGCCTCCCGCCGCCCAGAAGCGGGCCTATGAGGCCATTTTCCGGACAGCGACCGGCAAACGGCTGTGTGGGCAGCTGTACCCGGAAGTGTTGGATTAAAATCAAGACCACCCCGGACCTTTGCGGTCCGGGGTGGTCGGCTTTGGCGGTTCCTCCCAGGTAACGGCGGAGGCCATACTGGTTTCCGACGCGGTATACAGGTAACACTGGTTCTCCCGGAAGCTGAGCCGCATTTCGCCCCAAGAGCCTCCCTCAGCGTAAGCGTCACGAAACACACCATCCTCCAGGACTTCGGTACTGTCCGTGCAATTCAGGCAATATCCGTATACGCTTCCCTCCCAGGCACTGAGGATGACCGTATAAATATTCCGGGCATCATCTCCCCCATTGTTTTCCACGTACAACAGGCATTCAGATGCCCCGTCCCGGTCCGCGTCCACCCAGGCCAGCTTCGTCACGCCGAGGGGCAGGTCCGCGTATTCCGTGATACCGCCGGGCCGGAGATAGCTCTCCAGGGTCGTTTCCCCGGCATCGCCGCCGAAGCCGTCCGCGCTGACAGCGTAAAAGGTCCCGCCGTTTTCCAGAACCTCCGTGATGGCCGTCCGGGCCGCATCATCCCGCTCCGGGTCCAGAGGCTCATTCAAAGGCACCTTTCCGTAATCCTCGATGGGCAGGGTCATGGGGGACAGTTCCGGCAGAAGGACCATGGTGGGGACCTCCTTCAGATACCGGCTGCCGGGTATCACATCCTCCGCCGCCGTATAGCTTTCCGTCCAAGCTTCCATTCCCTCCTCAAAAAACTTCGTCTGCACCAGCTCGCCGCCCTCCAGGGTGATCTTATCAATAAAGTGGCCGCCCATGTGGCTCCAGTTGTAGGCCAGGCCGTTTACTTCCGGCCAGGTATAGAAACTGGTGTGGCCGGTAGGAATGTCCCCCAGTTCCGCCACAGCGCCGTCCCGGTATCCATACACCGTGGTATGGTATCCGGCCTCTCCCTGCCCATAGCGGATCAGCAGCTCCGGCACGGCGTCCTTGTCAATGTCATATAGGGCATACCGGCCGCTGACCTCTCCGATCTCCAACTCCGCGGTATTGGGATCATAGTCCGGCCGCTCCGTGTCCCGCAGTTCCTTTTCCCGCTCACACAGCTCCTCTAAAAAGGCAATGTACGCCTCGCGCCAAGACTCTGTTGTTTGGGACGTTTCTTCCTGTGCCGGCTCTGCCTGTTTCCCGCAGCCGGACAGCAGCAGGCAAGCCGCCAGGACTGGGGCCATCCATTTCCGCATAAAAATACCACCTCTGACTGATTTTGACATCAGTATAGAGGCGGCATTTTTCCTCATCAACCACGATTCGGTAACATCAGCAACGATTCGGTAACATCAGCAACGATTCAGCAACAGGGTCTGTGCCCGCTCCAGCAGGACGGCCCGGTCATTGGGCAGATCGCCGTCCACCACCGCGTCCAGCAGAGCATTCAGCACCTGCCCCACCGCCGGACCGCGAAGGCCCAAAGCCGTCAGGTCCCTGCCGTCCACCGCCAGCTGCTTCAAGGACACGCAGAGCCCCTCCGCCAGCAGGCGGTCCAAGATGACCTCCGCCTTGCCGATCTCCCCCAGCAGGTCCTGGTGGGCCTGGGCCAGGTTGTCCGCCCGCTTCACCGCCAGCAAGCGCCGCAGGTCCGCTTTCCCCAAATCCCGCAGGGCCCGGCGAAGCCCCTGGTCCGTCCGGGGGATGTTGCGGTCGTGCCACTCCACCAGCCGCACCACGGTCTCCCGGGTGGCGTTATCCACCCGCAGACGGCGGAGCATGTCCTCCGCCAAGGCGGCGCTCCGGGCGGGGTGGCCTTTGAAATGGCCGTGGCCCCGATCATCCAGGGTGAAGGTCTGCGGCTTTCCCACATCATGGAGCAGCATGGTACAGCGCAGGACCACGTCCGGTTCCACCGCCGCCAGGGCGTGAAGGGTGTGCTCCCAAACATCATAGCAATGGTGGCGGGTCCGCTGGTCAAAGCCGATCATGGGCAGCAGCTCCGGCCAGAACACGCCCACCACCTCCGGATATGCCCGCAGCACCTCCGCCGCCCACCGGCCTGTCAGCAGGCGGGACAGCTCCGTCCAGATGCGCTCCGATGCGATATCCCGCAGCAGCTCCCGGTTTTTCCGGATGGACGCCGCTGTTTCCGCCTCCAGCGTGAAGCCCAGGCAAGCGGAAAACCGCAGCCCCCGCAGGATACGCAGCGCATCCTCTCCGAACCGGCGGTCCGGCTCCCCCACGCACCGCAGCAGACCCCGTTCCAGGTCTGCAAGACCTCCAAAGGGGTCCCGGAAGGTCTCCCGCAGGTCCAGGGCCATGGCGTTCACGGTAAAATCCCGGCGGCGGAGGTCCTCCTCCAAAGAATCCGTGAAGGTGACGGTCTCCGGGCGGCGGTGGTCGCGGTATGCTCCGTCCTTTCGGAAGGTGGTCACCTCCACCGGCTGTCCCTCCGTGCGGACGGTGACGGTGCCGTGCTTCGCTCCCGTGGGGACGGCCCGCCCGCCGAACACCGCCATGGTCTCCTCCGGCAGGGCGGAGGTGGTCACATCCCAGTCCGCAGGCTCCCGGCCCAGCCGCAGGTCCCGGACGCAGCCGCCCACACACCAGGCCTGATGGCCGGCGGACTCCAGAGTCCACAGAAGATTTTTCACAAATTCCGGGATTTTTGCCATACTTCCTCCTGCTTTTGGTTGCATTTCTCTTTGCCGTATACTATAATGAAGTGCTTAAATTATAGTATAGTGTCTCCGGTTTTGCAACCGGGAGGCCTTTTGAAAGGAAGTTCTTTCCATGATGAACAATCCCCACCCTATCCGTGATTTCATCGTTCCCGGCAAGCGGGCCCACCTGGTGGGCATCGGCGGCGTATCCATGTGCCCCCTGGCGGAGGTGCTGAAGGGCATGGGTCTGGAGGTCCAGGGCTCCGATATGAATGAAAGCGAGACTGTGGCGCACCTGCGCTCTTTGGGCATCCCCGTAGCCATCGGCCACAACGCCGACAACCTGGGAGACTGCGACCTGGTCATCCGCACCGCCGCCGTCCACGACGGGAACCCGGAGATCGCCGGTGCCGTGGCCCGGGGCATCCCCGTTTATGAGCGGGCCCAGGCCTGGGGCGCTATCATGCAGCGCTATCCAAACGCCCTGTGCGTCTCCGGCACTCACGGTAAGACCACCACGACCTCCATGTGCACCCACATTTTCATGGCCGCCCAGCAGGACCCCACCGTTATGATCGGCGGAACCCTCCCCCTGCTGCACTCCGGCTACCGGGTGGGCCAGGGCGACACCATCATTCTGGAGTCCTGCGAGTATTGCAACAGCTTCCTGAGCTTCTATCCCACCGTGGCTGTCATTTTGAACGTGGAGGCGGACCATCTGGACTTTTTCAAGGACCTTCAGGATATTGAGCGCTCCTTCCACAAGTTCGCGGACCTGGTGCCGCCCGCCGGCTCCGTCATCGTCAACGCCGACAACCAGGGTGCCCTGGACTCCGTGGCGGGCCTTGTCCACCCCGTGTTCACCTTCGGCCTGGAGCATCCCGCTGACTGCACTGCCGCCAACCTCGGTGAGGAGGACGGCCATCCTACCTTTGACATCATGGTACGCGGCGAGAAATACGCCCATGTGACTCTCCATGTCTATGGCCGCCATAACGTGCTCAACGCCCTGGCCGCCGCCTCCGCCGCCTATGCCCTGGGCCTGCCCGGCAAGGCCGTGGAGGAGGGTCTCGCGGCCTTCACCGGTGCCGGGCGCCGCTTTGAGCACAAGGGTACCTACAACGGTGCCGAGGTCTACGATGATTACGCCCACCACCCCGACGAGCTCCACGCCCTGCTGACCACCGCCCGCTCTCTGCCTTATAAGCGGCTTATCGTGGCCTTCCAGCCCCACACCTACTCCCGCACCGCCAAGCTGTTCGACCGGTTCGTGGAAGAGCTGAAGCTGCCGGATGTGACCATTCTGGCGGAGATCTTCGCCGCTCGGGAGCAGAACACCCTGGGCATCTCCTCCTCTGACCTGTGCCGGAACATTCCCGGTGCCGTGTACTGCTCTACTCTGGACAAGGTGACAGAGGAGCTGCGCAAGGCCGCCCAGCCCGGGGACCTTATTTTGACCGTAGGCGCCGGCGACATTTACCGGGCCGGTGAAAAGCTGCTGGAAAAGGAGAACTGAGCCGTGGAGATCACCCCGCTGTACCATAACCAGCGCCCTGACGGGGCGCTCCTTCCCCAGGAGGAGGCCGCTTTCGGTATTCTGGAGGCCCTTGGCATCGACTATGACCGGGTGTCCAGCGAGCCCGCCGACACCATGGAAAAATGCGCCGAGGTCAGTAAAGTCCTTGGCGTGCCCATCTGCAAGAACCTGTTTCTATGCAACCGGCAGAAGACCCAGTTCTATCTGCTGGCCATGGGACCGGACAAGCCTTTCCATACCAAAGACCTCAGTCATCAGATCGGCTCCGCCCGGCTGTCCTTCGCCCCGGAGGAGGCCCTTTGGGAGCTGCTGCACTGCACCCCCGGCTCCGCCACGGTGCTGGGCCTTATGAATGATACGGAGCACCAAGTGCGCTTTCTCATGGAGCGGGAGGTCTACGAGGCGGAATACCTCTCCTGCCACCCCTGCATCTGCACCAGCAGCCTGAAGCTGAAAACCAGCGACATTCTCCACAAATTTCTTCCCCACACGGGGCACGATGTCACCGTGGTGGACCTGTAAAAAAGTGCGTGCCGTTTGGCACGTGCTTTTTATCCGGCGATCTCCACGTTCAGCACGGTATCCTCCGGGAGTATTTCCTCCATCATCAAAAGGACGCTGTCCCGGCCCTTTTGCCCCGCTTGCTCCAACAGTCCGCGGCTCACGGCCTTTTCCTCCATGACGGTCTTCTGCTCCGCCTGGAAAGCAGTGAAATCCTCCACGGTGAAGGGATTGAAAATGCTGGTCTTTTCATCAAAGATCTCCACGCTGTTCTCGTCGATCTCATGGGAGAGGATCTGCACCTCCGGGAGCACGATGTGCACCTCCCCACCGGAGGCCTCCACCTGTGCACGGCTCAAGTCGACGCCCGCCTTGATGGTCCCGTCATAGGTGAGGATAAACTTCTTCGTGGTAAAAGGCACCTTAACACCATAGAAGTCGTTGCTGTTTTCGAACTGGGCCATATTGGTATAGCTGTATGTCATGGTGGCCAGCTCGCGGATCTCTGTCAAGCGGCTTTCCACCACCACGGCGGAAAGCTCCGGAGTCGTTTCGCTGTTCGCCGCCGTGTAGCGTCCGCTCAAAAAGCCGGCGGCGCCTACCAGGACACAAAGCAGGATGCCCAGGCAGATATATTTCACCGTTTTATAGGGGTGGATTCCCTTTTTCTCTCGCACCGCGTCCATCGTCACCCCTTCCCTCTTTCGCATCTATTTTGTTCTTGGCAAAAAGGAGCGGGCAGATGCCCGCTCCTTTTTTGAAGAGTCTTCACTTGCTCAGTGCCTCGTCGATAGCCTTGGCGGCAGTCTTGCCGGCGCCCATGGCCAGAATGACGGTGGCAGCGCCGGTGACAGCGTCACCGCCGGCGTAGACGTTATTCTTGGAGGTCAGGCCGTCCTCGTTGACCACGATGCCGCCCTTCTTGTTGATCTCCAGACCCTTGGTGGTGTCCTTGATCAGGGGATTGGGGCTGGTGCCCAGGGCCATGATGACGCAGTCCACATCCAGCTCGAACTCGCTGCCGGGGATCTCCACGGGGCGGCGGCGGCCGGAGGCGTCAGGCTCGCCCAATTCCATCTGGATGCAGCGGATCTTGTTGACGTTGTCGTTCTCGTCAGCCAGGATCTCCACGGGGTTGTTGAGGGTCTTGAAGATGATGCCCTCTTCCTCAGCGTGCTCCACCTCTTCCTTACGGGCGGGCAACTCCTCCATGCCGCGGCGGTACACGATGTACACCTTGGCGCCCAGGCGCTTGGCACAGCGGGCAGCGTCCATAGCCACGTTGCCGCCGCCCACCACGGCCACCTTCTTGGGATGGACGATAGGCGTGTCAGACTCGGGCTTATAGGCCTTCATCAGGTTGATGCGGGTCAGGAACTCGTTGGCGGAGAACACGCCCTTGTAGTTGACACCGGGGATGTTCATGAACATGGGAAGGCCAGCACCGGAGCCGATGAACACGGCCTCAAAGCCCTGCTCCTCCATAAGCTCGTCCACAGTGATGGTACGGCCCACCACGGTATCGGTGGCGATGGTGACGCCCAGCGCCTTCAGGCCGTCCACTTCCTTCTGGACGATGGTCTTGGGCAGACGGAACTCGGGGATGCCGTAGACCAACACGCCGCCGGCCAGGTGCAGTGCCTCGAACACGGTGACCTCGTAACCCATGCGGGCCAGGTCGCCGGCGCAGGTCAGGCCCGCGGGGCCGGAACCCACGATGGCCACCCGGTGGCCGTTGGAGGCGGGCTTTTCAGGAGCGGCGGTGGCGTGGGCGTTGTGCCAGTCGGCCACGAAGCGCTCCAGCCGGCCAATACCGACGGGATCGCCCTTCTTGCCCCGGACGCAGTACTTCTCACACTGGTTCTCCTGGGGGCAGACACGGCCACAGACAGCGGGCAGGGCGGAGGTGTTGGAGATGATCTGATAGGCCTCCTCAAAATTGCCCTTGGCCACCTCGGCGATAAACTCGGGGATATGTACCATAACAGGGCAGCCGGTCATGCAGGGCTTGGCCTTGCAGTTCAGGCAGCGCTGGGCCTCGTCCAGAGCCTGCTCCTCGGTATAGCCCAGTGCCACCTCGTCAAAGTTCTTATTGCGAACGTTGGGGTCCTGAGAGGGCATGGGATTTTTCACTAAAGACATATTGGCCATATTATTCGGCCTCCTTTTTGAACAGGTTGCAGGTCTCCTCGTGCTTGTGCATCTCGAAGTCCCGGTACATCTGGTTGCGCTTGACCGCCAGATCCCAGTCCACCTTGTGACCGTCGAAGTCAGGGCCGTCCACGCAGGCAAACTTCATCTCACCGCCGACACTGAGGCGGCAGCCGCCGCACATTCCGGTGCCGTCCACCATAATGGGGCTCATGGAAACGGTGGTGGGGATACCGTAGGGCTTGGTGGTCAGGGAGACGAACTTCATCATGACCATAGGGCCGATGGCAAACACCTCGTCATACTGGTTGCCGGCCTCAATGAGCTCCTTCAGCGCGTCGGTAACAAGGCCTTTCCGGCCATAAGAACCATCATCGGTGCAGACGATCAGCTTATCACTGGACTTTTTGAAATCCTCTTCCAGAATCACCAGGTCCTCGCTGCGGAAACCGACGATGGCATGGACCTCGGCGCCGCTGTCGTGGAACTTCTTCAGGACAGGATAGGCGATGGCGCAGCCGACGCCGCCGCCCACCACGCAGACCTTCTTCTTGCCTTCGGTCTCGGTGGCCTTGCCCAGGGGGCCCACAAAATCCTGGAGGCAGTCGCCCTCGTTCAGGTGGCTCAGCTTCTCGGTGGTGGCGCCCACAGTCTGGACAATGATGGTAACGGTGCCCTTCTCGGGGTCGTAATTATTAATGGTAATGGGGATACGCTCGCCGTTCTCGTCCACCCGCAGGATGATGAACTGGCCCGGCTGCGCCTTTTTGGCGATGAGGGGCGCCTCGATCTCATACAGCGTAACGGTGGGACGGAGAGCCTCTTTTCTCACGATACGATACATATTTTTCCTTCTTTCCCAATGTCTGAATTTTAGGAGTACGCATACCTGCATCCTTCGATACGACACATTGTTTACATTTTAACATATGCAGTATGGTCCGTCAACGGCTTTTTGCCGTTGTTTTGCCAAAATTTTAACGTTCCTTTTTGGAACATTCGCCGGCCGTCTTTCCTTCATGTACAAAGGGTGATTTTTCGCCCTTCACTGCAGATGACGCCCTCCTCCCGCAGACGTTTCAGCTCCCGCATCATGGCGCTGCGGTCTGTGGCAATATAGTCAGCCAGGGTGCTCAGGGAAAAGGGCAGTGTAAAGGTTTTGCTGCCCGCCTTTTCACTGAGCTGGTGGAAATAGCACAGGAGCTTATCCCGGATGGAGCGCCGGGACAGCACATCCACCCGCTGGCTGAGCTTCTGGGCTTTGTCCACGATGAGCCCCAGCATATTTTGGACCAGCAGGCTGTGGTGGGTACAGGCCCGCTCGCACCGTTTCAGGAGGTGATAATAATCGATGAACAACACCTCGCAGCCGGTCCGGCTGACCACCTCCAGGCTGTCTCCCCCGGAGGCGCCGAAGGCCAGATCCCGTCCGAACACGCCGCCAGGCCCCAGCTCCTCCAATACCGTGGACACTCCCTCCTCATCGATACGGATCAGAGCAGCGCTGCCCCGCTCCACGATGCCCACCACGTTTCCGGCGGAGGGCGTCGTGAAGTCGCAGATCAGGTCGTCAGCCCGGTAGGACCGCTGTGTTGCCCGGAAACAGTCCATCATCCGCAGGTACTCCTCATAGGTGATATCCCGAAACAGCGGACTTTGCTCCATTTCTTTCTGCGTCAGCATCACTACCACCCCTTGTTGCATATATCACATTATTGTTATCATATCAGCCCCGCCTCCAAATGTAAAGAGGGGTGCTGGGCAAATTTCATAGATTATTCACCATTTCTCCAGGCTCTTCCTGTATACTGTAACCAGAGACCAGGGCTGGTCAAATACGGGCGGCCTGCCGCCCCGAGAAATGAGGCATCGCAGTGAATATTGCTTATTTTCTGATCCCCAAGAGCAGTGTGGCCTATCTGTACGATGACTTCACCTTCCGTCAGGGTCTGGAAAAAATGCGGCATCACGGCTATACCGCCATTCCCGTCATCACCCGGGACGGACGGTACATGGGCACCGTCAGCGAGGGCGATTTCCTCTGGCGACTTCTCTCCGAGGACCGGGATTTCCAGCGTTCCTGTTCCATGCGGGATATGGAGCAGCTGCGGATCCGGGACATTCTGCAGGACAACTCTTACCCTCCCGTTCGCATCACGGTCGGCATGGAGGAGCTTCTGCACAGCGCTATGAACCAGAATTTCATTCCCGTGGTGGACGACTTCGACTGCTTTATCGGTATCGTGACCCGCAAGGACATCATCCGCTATTTCGCCGGTGAAAAAAAGGAATTGCAGACCGGCCTCCTCCGCAAGATCGTATAACCGCTGAACATACTCTCACCGCCTGAATATCACGGGAAGGGGCTCCGGCTTGTACCGGAGCCCCTTCCCGTTGGCAAACACGTTCATGTGAGCAGCGTCTCCATAGGCACCAAATCCACCTGACGGCGCAGTTGCCCCGTAAAAGCCGTGCAGGCAGTACAGCCCGGAACCGCCTCTGGATACCAGAGCTGTTCCCCAGGCGCCAAGCCGCTCTCCTCTCCCAGTTCCACCGGTGTCCCGGTGCGCTTGGCCCGGGCTTCCCGGCGGACCCAGCTTTGGAAAAATGCCTCCGCCGTATCGGCGCCGAACCGTTTCAGCAGTTCCGGAGCCACCGGGCGGAGCCGTTCAATGTCCACACCAATGGCCTGACCGCTCAGTCCCACCAGCACCGCTCTTTCCGTATGGCTGATACTGAAGGACACTTCAGGGTAATCCGGAAAGTACGGTTTGCCCAGGGGCGTGTACGCCATGGGCGGCAGGCTGCTCCATCCGCGCTCCCGCTCCAGGGCCAATATCAGCAGCCGATAGGCGCAGAGCGGCTCCCGGCGCTGCTCCTTCCGGGGAAGGCGCAGCAGGCGCTGCCGACGCTCCGGAGGCAGAAACTCCAGAAGACAGGCCTCTTCCCGCTCCGTCAGCGATCGGTCCATCCAGGTTGCCCAAAGTCCGCCCATCATATACGTTTCCTCCCTCCACTGTCTGACTGTACATTGTATCCGCCGTTCCCCGGACTTGTAAAGCAGTTCTCACAAATTTTTTTCATTTTTTTGTGAAAAAAAAGAGGAAATCCAAAAGTCAAGGGGTATATGTAAATAGTCCGTTTTGAAAACTGTCTGCTTTTTTGGTATGGAAGACGGGAAACGTGGCAAAACTGACCGAAAGGAGGGGCCATTTCATGGCGTTTCCCCAGAATTTTCTGGACGAGCTCATTGCACGCAGTGATATCGTGGATGTGGTGAGCAGCTATGTGCAGCTGACGCGGAAAGGCTCCAATCTCTTTGGCCTTTGCCCTTTTCACAGCGAAAAAACAGGCTCCTTTTCCGTCTCTCCCGATAAGCAGATCTACTATTGCTTCGGCTGCAAAAGAGGCGGCGGCGTGGTGAACTTCATCATGGAGGAGGAAAACCTCACCTTCCCTGACGCTGTGCGCTTTCTGGCCAAGCGGGCCGGCATGGAGGTCCCCGAGGAAGAAGGCGACCGGGAGGCCGGCCGCCGTAGGCAGCGGCTGCTGGATCTGAACCGGGACGCCGCCCGCTTTTACTACCAGCTGCTCCAGCAGCCGGAGGGCCGGGCCGTGCGGGAATACCTGGACCGGCGGCGGATCAAAAAATCCACCGCTGTGAAATTCGGCATGGGCGCTTCCCTGGATTCCTGGGATACCTTGCTCACCGCCATGACGAAAAAAGGCTACACCAAGGCGGAGCTGCTGGAAGCGGGCCTGGTAGTCCAAAACAAAAACGGCGGCCTGTATGATAAGTTCCGAAACCGCCTCATGCTGCCGGTCATCGACACCCGGGGCGACGTGG
Organism: uncultured Dysosmobacter sp.; assembly: GCA_934590165.1. Lineage (GTDB taxonomy): Bacteria > Bacillota > Clostridia > Oscillospirales > Oscillospiraceae > Oscillibacter. The sequence continues at coordinate 14,065 of CAKTOO010000029.1, forward strand.
TGGCCTTCGGCAGCCGGGTACTGGACAAATCAGAACCCAAATATATGAACTCCTCGGAAACGCCAGTGTATTCCAAGCGGCGGGTGCTGTATGGGCTGAACCTGGCCAAGAAGACGAAGCGGTCCAACATCATCCTCTGCGAGGGCAACTTGGATATCGTCACCCTCCACCAGGCGGGCTTCGACAACGCGGTGGCCTCCATGGGCACGGCGTTGACGGTGGAGCAGACCCGGCTCCTCTCCCGGTTCACCAAGGAGCTGGTGCTGTGCTACGACAACGACAATGCCGGTAAGATCGCCACAGAGCGGGCCTTGCAGATCCTGCAAAACTCAGAGTTCACAGTCCGGGTCTTGCAACTGCCCCGGCGGCTGGTGGACGGCGAGTATGTCAAGCAGGACGCCGATGACTTCATCAAATTCCAGGGGCCGGACGCTTTCGAGCGGCTGCTCAGCGGCAGCGAGAACGGTATTGAGTTCCGCATGGCCCAGGTAGCCGGAAAATATGACCTGGCCGACGATCAAGCCCGGGTGGCCTATTGCGAGGAGGTCAGCGACCTTTTGGCGGGGCTTTCCAACCCGGTGGAGCGGGAGATCTACACCACCCGTGCCGCCGAGGCCGCCAAGATCACCCCGGAGGCCATGAAGCTGGAGGTCCAGCGGGCCTTCAAGCGCCGTCTGTCCCGAGAAAAGCGGGCGGAGCTGCGGAGGGACCTGAACCCTGCCGCCCAATTGCAGCCGAAGGAGCGGTCGTTCCGCTATGACAACCTGCGCTCCGCCCGGGCGGAGGAGGGCATTCTGCGGCTGCTGACCATGGACGAATCCCTCTTCGGTCAGGAGCCGCCCCTGCGGCCGGAGCAGTTCTCCTCTCCCCTGCTGGGAAAGGTGTTCAGCCTTTTATGGCAGACCCGGAAAGAGGGGCGGCAACCCTCCGTGGCGGCTCTGGCCGGGGCGCTCACCCAGGAGGAAATGAATCACATCACAGCCATTTGCCAGCAGCCGGAATCTCCGCAAAACGCCCGGCAGGCACTGGCGGACTACATACGCATCGTACAGGCAGAGGCTGAAAAACGTGCCGGCAGGGACACCGACCCCCTGCTGGCGGCCACAGAAAAATGCAAGAACAAAAAGGGTACTGGAGGAAAGCAGCATGGCTAAAGAATTGGAAGAGATGACCCCCGCGGAACTGAAAGCGCAGGCAGACGCTCTGTTGGCGGCTGCGGACGCGGACATGGCGGAGGTCCCGGCTGCAAAGCCTGCCAAAAAGTCCGTGAAGAAGAAGGGTGCCGGGGCGGATGCCGCCCAGGAGCCGCCCCATGTGATGACGGATGAGGAGGCCAAAAAAGCCGGCATCGTCCGGCTGGATGACAAGCAGGTGGCGGCTCTGCCCGCGGCCAGCTGGCTCATCAACAACGAAAAGCTGCGGGAACTGCTGGCCAAGGGTAAGAAGAAGGGCAAGCTGGAGTCCGCGGAACTGATGGAGGCCGTGGACGATCTGAATCTGGAGAGCGAGCAGATGGACCAGCTGTACGACTCTCTGGAGGCGCTGAATATCGACATCAGCACCGACGATGACCTGCTGCCGGATCTGCCGGATGACGAGCCCGCCGCCGAGGAGATCGCCGACGTGGAGGAGGAAGAGCTGGTCGACCCCAACACGCTGGTAAACAACTTCTCCATCGACGATCCCGTCCGCATGTACCTCAAGGAAATCGGCAAGGTCCCCCTGCTGTCTCCCGACGAGGAGATCAACCTGGCCCAGGCCATGTCCGCCGGCAACGAGGCCTCCCGCCATCTGGCGGAGCTGAAGCGCCAGCGGGAAGCCGGTGAAGCAGTCACCGCCACCGCCGAAGAAGAGGCCGCCTGGGAGAGGGACTACAAAAAAGGTGAAGCCGCCAAGCAGAAGCTGGCGGAAGCCAACCTCCGTCTGGTGGTATCCATCGCCAAGCGGTATGTGGGCCGCGGAATGCTGTTCCTGGACCTGATCCAGGAGGGCAACCTGGGCCTCATCAAGGCTGTGGAAAAGTTCGATTATACCAAGGGCTACAAATTCTCCACCTACGCCACCTGGTGGATCCGGCAGGCCATCACCCGGGCCATTGCCGACCAGGCCCGCACCATCCGCATCCCTGTCCACATGGTAGAGACCATCAACAAGGTCATCCGGGTCAGCCGTCAGCTCCTTCAGGAGCTGGGCCACGACCCCACGCCCAACGAGATCTCCGCCGAGATGGGAATGCCTGTGGAGAAGGTCCGGGAGATTTTGAAAATCGCGCAGGAACCCGTTTCCCTAGAGACCCCCATCGGTGAGGAGGAGGACTCCCATCTGGGCGACTTCATCCCCGACGAGGGTGCCAGCGAGCCCAGCGAAGCCGCCTCCTTCACCCTGCTGAAGGAACAGCTGATGGACGTGCTCTCCACCCTGACTCCCCGGGAGGAAAAGGTCCTGAAGCTGCGCTTCGGCATTGAGGACGGCCGCACCCGGACCCTGGAGGAAGTGGGCAAGGAGTTCAACGTCACCCGTGAGCGCATCCGCCAGATTGAGGCCAAAGCCCTTAGAAAACTGCGTCACCCTTCCAGAAGCAAAAAACTGAAGGACTTTTTAAACTGAGTCAATTACCATGTTAAATAATGCGTACTGAACAAAGCCGTAAGCCCAGAAAGCCAAGGCTTACAAGGCCAATCAGCTTTGTTCAAGTGCAAGGATTTTGCGCAGAATTGCGTAAAATCCTTGCACTTTCCGATGGCGTGGTGTACCGCACCATCGGAAATACGTATTATTGTAACAATGTCTGAATTCTATCAAAAGGGCTGAAAACAGCCCTTTTGATAGAATTGTGCGGCAATCGCCGCACGAACAAGCCACGAGGTGGTTTGTTCAGTAGTCATTAATTAATCTTCTGGCGGGGCATATTCATCCCCGTGAGTTGTTGAAATGTGTCCAGCTTGTTCGAACAGCATTGCAACTCTACAAAAGAAAAATCTCCTAAAGAAGGATATTGAAAGGATTGTTGGAATGCGACATATTCCAACAAATTTGCAAAAAATGAAAATCCCTGGATCCATTCGGGTAATGTTCGTAGGGACACAAGTTGACACCATATCTTGCAAGGGGGCGGACAGCGTTTGCTGTCCGCTTTCTTGCGTTTTTTCCTCTGTTTTTATTATGCGGGAAGCTGGTGAAATACCTCGCTCAGGGGCGGCGCAATGCGCGGCTGCGTCTCACCCTGCTCCATCGCGCTGTCCACCGTGCCGATGTCGCGGTAGACGATGCGGATGCTCTGGTGGGAGCTGCGGGAGTATTTCTCCGTCCGCTCGCCTACCTCAATCCGCTGGATGAACAG
>CAKTOO010000030.1 GCA_934590165.1 uncultured Dysosmobacter sp.
GGGGCAAAAACGGACAAAGACAGCAACGGCGAGAACGTCGCCTGACGATAGATATAAGACAAATCCAAGGGATATATACTCCTAAAACAGCATGGCAAAGGGGATGGCAGACCGCCATCCCCTTTTGAGTGTTCATTCAGTTTTCATAGGGCTTATACTCCGTGACGGCGTTCAGATATACCTCTATATCTTTGGTTTTCTCGGCCCTCTGGGCTTGGATTCGGGACGCTTTACTACGCCGTTTCTGAAATGCGTATCCTCGAACTTCTCGAAGAAAACAAATAATCCGAACCCATCTCCGATTAAGAAGATTTGGTTCGGATTATATTGGTTTGGTGCGCCTGAAGGGACTCGAACCCACACGCTGAAAGCACGAGAACCTAAAGGTGATGTCACCTCAGTGAAAGATTTTCAGAGCCCTCCATATCATAAGGGAAGGGCATCTTTTCCAACGCTTCAAAAGATATTTCGGTCGCGACCGGCCGAATACCTGCTAAATCATAGCACACTCTGACGGAAAAGTATAGCATGATTATAGCTTGCTGAGAAAATATCATGTGCATGGATAAATTTCGTGATTATAAACGTAATAGCAGTAGCCTTTTTGCTATTGTAGCGCAATCGACAGCATGATACAAAAACATATTCTTTTTGCTCTTGATTTCTTTCTGATAGTTATTATAATAATTGTTAGAAGCGATTGTTAGAACGGAGGCCGTTTTATGATTGAGAATAAGACCACGGAGTTTAAGCGCGAATATGTGGATGACATCAAATATGCTATAGTTGCCTTTGCAAATACGGATGGCGGAAAGATTTATATTGGCGTGAATGATGATGGAAGTGTCCGTGGTATTGAAAACACCGATGCAGTCATGCTTCGGATCACAAATATGATTCGAGATTCCATTCGTCCGGATGTTACCATGTTTACTGAGTGTGCCATCGAAACCATCGAAGAAAAGCCTGTTGTGGTTTTGACAGTGCAGCGAGGTACTGCCCGTCCCTATTACCTCGCAGGGAAGGGCATCCGCCCAGAGGGCGTGTATGTTCGCCAGAGCGCATCCTCTGTTCCGGCTTCTGAGACAGCCATACTGAATATGATTAAGGAGACCAGCGGTGACCGTTACGAGGATGCCCGCTCCATTAATCAGCAGTTGACTTTTGAAAAAACGGAAAGCTATTTTGCAAAGCGTAGTCTTCCTTTCGGAGATCAGCAGAAGCAAACGCTGAATATCATCGGCTCCGATGGTACCTACACCAACCTTGGTATGTTGCTATCTGATCAATGCGTTCACACCATCAAGCTGGCTGTATTTGATGGCAGCAAGAAAAGCGTGTTCCGTGACCGCAAGGAGTTGAGTGGCTCTTTGCTTACGCAGTTGGAGGATGCCTATTCCTACATTGATCAGTTCAACCATACCCGTGCGGAATTTGAAGGGCTGGAACGCATTGACAGGCGAGATTACCCCAGCGAAGCGTTACGCGAAGCATTGCTCAACGCCATCACCCATCGTGATTACAGCTTCAGCGGCTCCACGCTGATCAGCATCTTCGATGACCGCATTGAGTTTGTGACCATTGGCGGTCTGGTTCGCGGCCTTACTTTTGACGATATTATGCTCGGTGTATCTGCGCTCCGTAATCCAAATTTGGCCAATGTATTTTATCGGCTGAAACTAATTGAAGCTTACGGCACTGGTATTCTAAAAATTAATGAGAGCTATGCTGACTTCGCAGTAAAGCCGCAGTTTGAGGTTACAGATAACGCCTTCAAAATTACACTACCTAACATTAACTATGCAGGTGCTCGAAAAGACGTAACCGCGACAGCCCCATTGAAGGTCGCTGATAAAGCAGAACGGCGGGAAATACTGCTCCGACTGGCTGGAAAGCAAGGATATATCATTCGCAAAGATGTGGAAGCTGAGTTGAAAGTATCTCAGGCGACCGCTATTTTGATTCTGCGGGATATGGTTGAAAAAGGGCTCCTGATTAAGGAGGGTTCCGGTAAACAGCAGAAGTACCGCATTGCGGAATAATGCCCGTACCGAAGTGGAGGTTAATATGTATATTGAATTAAAATGCCGTTCCTGCGGCAAGGCTTTCCACGTAGACTCTACCAACAATGAGTATGATGTAGATAAATGTCCTAAGTGTAGAAGTCATCTTATCTTTAGCGATGTGGCTCGAATTAAGGCAATTACGGAGCCGTTCTATACAAACGTTAGCAGGACGGATGGTGCAAGTGTATATATCTTATCCGCTTACTGCGGGTAGAGGTCATAGGTCGCAAGCGCCTCGCTGCCCTCCTCCGACAGATCGCTCAGGGACACGAAGCGGTCCCGCTGGACGCGAACCTGACGGAAAGCGTTAGCAGACTCATTTCGGATGGTCCTTTTACAGAACGAAAGGGCGGCGGGGAGCGACAGCCGCATGAATTTAAATAGAAAAGCTATCATTAAAATGCGCCTGACTGCAAAACGCAGTCAGGCGCAAAAACACAATGTAGGAACCCCCTGTATTCATTTACAGATCAAAGGGGATATTCCATGCTTGATATCAGGAAAAGGAGACTTGACCGGTAAATGTCATGATCCCGAAAAACAGCAGAAACGCAGCCCACAAAAAGCAGTAAGCTCCGCCGAAAACAGGCTTTCGGGGTCTGTTTTCAGTAATGCATTCAGGCTTAGCCGGGTCATAGTATCCAACCACCTGCCGCCCCAGATCTCGCTTGCCGGACAGCGATTGACGGCTCGAGTACCGATAGGTCGTGCCATTCACTGTGTACTCATAGGTCGGCAGATAGTACGTCTCCCGGCGCGGCCGATCACTGCCGTCCTCCTGGTGCTCCCACCTTTCAACGACCGATTCCTCGATCCATACCACCTTCATCATCGTGGTGCCTGTGTACCGCCGCACATCATCCTCGTATTCCTTCCGTGCGCCTTTCCGGCGGCGAATCCCGAGCCAGGCCGCCAGCACACCCCCGAGAAGAAAGCCGGTTCCTGCTGTGATATTCCGCGTATATTCTACGGGCCATGCCACAAGCGCTATCGCAAGAATGAAACCGACCACGATAACTTTAATACTCTTCATACGTCCTCCTTCCTGCCGCTATGGGCGGGAACTCTTTTTACGATACCGGCGGCTGGTTCTGTACCGCATCCACAAACAGAAGGGTCAATCCGATGTAAGCGGCGCAGGCTGCTGCCAGCAGGACGCAGAGGACGACACAGACTGATTGAAGCGGTTTCCGCAAGTAGCGGCGGGAGAGAACTATCCCCAGCAGCGACAGTACCAGCAGCGCCGCAGCGAGCCAAAGAGGCATATTGTTCACCTCCCTTACACACCGCGGAATGCGTCGATCATGTCCGTAAACCACTTCAGCTCGCGGGCGAAGCGCTCTCGTAGCTGCGCCGGGCTTTCATGGCCCTTGCCGATGTCGAAAAAGCCGCGTCCGCTGTGAACCGCGATATACAGCCTGCCGTCCGAGTTAAGATTCACGGCGAATTTTCCGATGGAGGAATCCGCCAGCGCCAGGATACGCTCCATCCGGCCGGGGGACAGGATGCGCAGAGCCGCCGCTTCATCGTCGCTGCTCAGATTGAAGCGCTTGTCGAAGCCCTCATTCCCTGTTTGGATGGTTTTGGAGCTGAACAGCTTATCCAGTCTGTCCCGCGGCCAGATGGTCAGCCATGTGGGAAATTCCCGGTTCAGCCGGCACAGCATCCACTGGCCGGTGTAGACCTCCTGCTCGTTCTTTTCCCACAGGCCGGTCTCCTCCCGCTGAAACTCGCTGACTTCCGTCAGCCGCACGGTGCACAGCTCCGTGGTTAGGCCGCGATATGTTCCGCGGATATACCCGCTGCCGCTGCAATGAGTGTGGCTGGGCAGTGGAATATTGGTGTCGTTTGCGTCCAAAAGGGGAGGAGCAGGGTTCATCTGTACGTTTTCAAAGGTGGTGCCCACGATGTCCGGAGCAATGGAGTCGAAGGTCTGCCGGCCTGCCTGCTCCTTGGACTTGCCCTGCACTATCTGCCCCAGGCCGAGAACCACGCCGCCGATGACAACCAGCACAAGGTTGCCGCCCAGGATCATACCTGCCACAGCGATCACCCCGCCCAGCAGTGAGAGAATCTTGCCGCCCAGCTTGCCGCCCTTGCTTTTGCGCAGCTCCTGCGCCAACTGTTCATCTGTCATGTTCGTTTTCTGTTCTGCCATATTCTTCTCCTTATTCCGTCCCGCCGGTCAAGGCGGGGCTTTCCGTTATCAGATCCAGCAGATTGCCCATACCGGTCAGCGAGGCTGTAAACCATTTCCGTATCCCGTCGATGTCCCGCAGATCCAGCTCCTCGGGGACGCCCGCAAACACATACCGGGTGTTCAGGGCCAGCGTCAGATCGCCGTCACGGAGAATAAGACCGCACAGCTTGGAAGTTCTGGAAGATGCCTCCAGCTTCTGTACCAGGTCACGCAGCTGCGGTGTGACCTGATCGTCCGCCTCCCGGCCATCCGCCGTGTGAGCGGCAAAGTGCCTCCGGAAGGCGGCAGGGTCGGTGATGTCGTCCTTCTTCCGCTCCTGGAACATATCGTTCAGGGCAATGTCCAGCGTGGGGGAGCAGATGTCCTTACAGCGGACCACGATGCCGCGGAACAGCGTCTCGGTTCGGGTCATCCAGTTGTCGTTGTTGGGGCCGGACTTTTCCTCCACCGTGCGGCGCAGCTCCACGTTGGCGGCGGAGAACCGCAGCCCCTTGTGCTCGCCCTCGTGGAAGTCCGTCACGGTACACTCTGTAAAGTCGACCGCCGACAGCTTCGCCGCCTTCAGGTACGCCCAGTCGATGGGCAGGGTGGCAGGCTCCGGCTCCGGACCGAAGGCTTTTGTCAGCTCCGTGCGGAAGAAGCCGCCCAGCTGCTGCTGCATCAGGGCTTTTTTCTTCGTTTGGGCGGGCTTTGCCACCAACAGGAACAGTGCCACGCCGGGGAACGCCAAAGCGCAGACAAAAAAGGGGTCACGCTGTATAAACATTGAAACGCACGCGGTGATCACCAGAATAACGCCCAGCGATATGCTGATGCTCTCCGTTCTCTGATAGCTTCCCAGCTTCTTTGACAGCTCGGCGTCAGTCATGCGCTCGAAGCCCACCGCGTCAAAATCACTGCGTTTCTTTCGCATAGCTGTCCCTCCTTAGTAGCAAAGGCTGAAATACAGGCTGCGGTAGGGGTCCACCGTGTCGATGTCCATGAGGGAGGCTTCGGGGGAAATGCTGTCCAGCTGCATGCGTTTGGCACTGTCTTTATAGTTGTCCGGCTGCGCCTCGGCGGCAAAGACCAGCCCATCATAGTCCTCCGGAAGATAGACGGCGTAGCTCTTGGTCAGGACCTGCGCCCAGTCCCCCACGTTGTACTGCCAGTTGGTGGAGTAGGCGAATTCAATGAGATAGCTGTTCCCCTGCCAGCTGACGGTGTGGAGATAGTAGTTGTCGCCCCGCTGGCTGTTGCCGTAGGCCGTTGCGGTGGTGAGCCACATGCCGGTGTAGAAGTCGTACAGCTCGCTGTCAGTATTGGTGATGTACTGTTGGTCGAAGTAGGGAATGGAGCCCTCGGGGATGTAGCAGATGGCGTCGAAGTGCAACTCACGGATGCCGTCATGGGTGTAGTCTCCGTTTTTTGTGATCTCCCAATAGCAGTCGCCGGTGTTATAGCCGTCACCAAGGCCGGAGTAGCTGCACACCCCGTCCTCCAGCAGGAAGGTCCCTCTCTCCACGGCGGCGTTGATCTCAAGGCCGTTTCTTGTGAAGTACGGCTCCTGAGACTGGATGCCCTCCACAGGCAGGAGCGTGCCGCCGTTCACGCTGTCGATAAGGTCGCCGCTGACGGTGCGGTCCAGCTGCAGGGTGTCGCCGCTGCCGTCAAAGTGGAGCGTCACGCCGTTTTCGTCCACCCACAGTGTGCCGTACTCGATGACGTCGTCCTGATCATTGACGAATTCCCAGGTGGCGTCCTCGTGGATGCGCAGCCAGAGGTTCTCCCCCTGATATTCCCAAAGCCCCACATACTCGCTGAGGTCACCGCCGCTGAGGGTAACAGTGGAGAGGTCCTCCCGGAAGACATAGCGTTCCACCGGGTCCCAGATCCAGACCAGCTCGGTGGCGTCACCGTTTTCGTGGATGAAGCTCACCAGAACATCACTTTCCCCGTCACCGTCCATATCGTCAAAGGAGATGGCGTTGAATGACTGCTCCGCGTCGGGGATGTTCATGGGAAAGGATACGCTGTCAAACAGCACCTGCTCCTCCTGATCCCGGTAGAAGGCGGCGCTGCTCTCGCTCACCGTGACCAGCACATCCACGCTCTCGCCATCATGGGTGATGGTGCCGCTGCCGACCACCACGCCGGTGGTGCGCCAATCATCTCCCGCGACATCGTCAGAATTGCCGCAGGCGGCAAGGCTCAGGCAGAGTGCCATGGCCAGCACAGGGATAAAAATATGTTTCCATCGATTTTTCATGGTTCTCCTTCCTTTCCATCACTCCATCAGGTAGTAAACGCCCTCATCGCCCCAGACCAGAGAGTCCTCGTCAACCTCAAAGACCCGGTAAGAACCGCCGTCATACATGGTGGAGTCCGCATAATAGGTGCTTACCTCATCCATGGAGTAGGTGAAAACTCCGCAGTCCATTTCCGCAGGCTCAGCGCCGGGAGCGCGCTGGTAATAGCTCCAGTTTCCATTACCGTCGATGACGATATAGGTCTCAGCCGAGAGATCGCCGTCATAGTACCAAATGCCCTTGAATTCCGAGACATTCCGCTGGCAGAGGTCGGAATCCCAGCTCCAATAGGAGTCCGGGTCTCCGTCCAAACGGCCGTTCCAGTCGGGCACCTCATCCCCCGAGGGATCGGGCTCGTCATCCTCGGTGAGACGACCGCCGTCTTCATACCAAAGGTACTCCATCCCTTCGCCGGGGTTAAAGTAGCCGTAAGCGGCGCTGTAGAGCTGGCCGTCCTCCATGGCGATGCGGCTGCCGGAATCGTCTAAGTTGCTGTAGGCATAGATGGCCTCCCACTCCGGCTCATAGCGGAGGTAGCCGTCGTCTACCACATCACCAGTAAGATACAGCTGCCAGTTGCCGTCTGCGTCAAACTCGATGTAATCGTATTCGTTGTTCGCCTCGCCCAGCCAGATGCCCTCGAAGCTACTGAAATCGTTGACGGTATCTTCATTGAAGCCGCCTCCCAGCCCCTCATTGGGATCATCCTGCGGGGCGATTTGTCCCTCCGCATTGCCGCAGGCTGTACACAGCAGGAAAAGCAGCAATACCAGTCCCGCCAGAAGATATGGCTTTTTTCTCTTCATGTGATATTCCTCCTCATTCTTCATCGCTCAAATACAGCTGCGAAAAAATATTTTGATAGGTCTCATCCATATCCGCCGCAGCATCGGGGGGTACGCAGAAGCCGTAAAGATAGGTACAAATGTCAGTGTCCATGACAAATACGGTCCATTCCCGGGTATCTTCGTTCTCACCGGCGATATAGGTTACGATGTAAACCGGATAGCTTAAATTTTTGCTGTATTCCTCATTTTCTTCGGCGGACAACAGCTCATAGGTATCCGCATCACTTAAAGACAGAGCGCAGGCTGTCAGATAATCGTCCAGCTCCTGCACATCCGGAACAAAGCAGCTTTGCTCCGCCGCATTGACCACAAGGAGCTGCCCGTCCTCGGTGATATCCTCATAGCGGTAGGTGCCGTCGTCATGATTCTCAGAGAGCAGGTTCTGCATATTGGTAAAAGGCAGTGCGCCACCCATCAAAACCGGGATGCTGTCCTGCGGAATTACATCGCCCCGGCCGTCGCCGTCCGCATCGTAGAGCTCCGCGATCTTCTGGTCATAGGTCTCCCGGTCGTAAGCGGTGTCCATGAAGATGGCAATGCTGAGATCCGGCGGCGAGAAAATGATGAAGTCGCCGTTTTCAAAAAAGGTAGGGGAACTGGGATCGTAGTCTGGGTTGACGGGCTGGCCGTCCTCCCCGTAGAACTGAAGGTGGAAGCCTGCGCTTAGCTGTTCTTCCGTGTACTCGCCCAGGCTAATACCAGCGCTTTCGCCTTCTTTCAGCGTGGTCTCCAGGCGGTTTTCGCCCCAACCCTCTTCCGAGGTAAGGCTGATGCGGATATCCGCGATGGGGTAGGTGCTGCGGTTCACCACGGTGATCTGCATGGGATAGTGCTTTGCACCGCAGGCGGCAAGGCTCAGACAGAGCAGCACCAGGGTGAACATCAAAAGGGAGCTTCGTTGTCTCATTTCCTTTTCCTCCTTCTTCCGCGGGGCTTCAGATGTCCCAACTATCCATCCAGTTTGCGCCCCAGTCAACAGCGGGATCATATGGTTCTTCGGGAATCCAGCCTGCGGGATAGATGAGGCCGTCTTCGTCGTGGTAGGCAAGGCCGTCTTCGCCGATGGTGTAATCGTTGCCCAAAAGGTAACGGTTCACGCCGTCGTAGTACCAGATATAGAAGGTGGAGTATTCGTCTTCATAAAACTCCGTGTTTTCCATATCCGTGTAGGCGTAGAAGTCGGCATTGCGGTAAAAGACGCCATCAAAATGCTGATCGTCCCCGTAGCGGCCGAAGCGTTCGGCGGAGAGGGTGAAGCTGTTGCCGTCGTCACCGGGGCAGAGGTAGGCGCGCGTCCCGTTGTCGTAAAGATAGAGGCCCATGCCCTCGCCCTCGTCGTTCATGGTGCCGCTCATGGAGTATTCCGGCGAGCAGGCGATGTACTGCATGAGAGACGAGTCGATGACGATGGTCTCGCCCAGGGCATTTTGCCACATGCCGTCCCAGTTGCTTATGTCCCATTCGACGATCTCCGCCTCGTCGTCGCGGAGGAAGGTGTTTCGATGGATGGTGAGTCCGCTGCCCTCGCCGTTCCGGTTTGGCAGCAGCACGCCGTCGTCGCGCAGGAGGAAGTTGTAGAGAAGACCGTTGAAGAAGATCATCGGTCGACCGCTCGCCTCGGACAGCTCGAATTCTCCGCGCCCGCCGAGTCCCCAGCGAGTGCGGTAGGCGTAAAAGCCCTCCGTACTGTCAAAGTATAACTTCGCGGTGCCGTCGATGCTCCACATCCCGTCGAGAAATTCCATATCCATGACGGTCTCATAGCCGCTTTGCGTATCGTCAGATTCGGTGTCGCCGCAGGCGGTCAAGCCCAGGCACAATGCCAGTGCCAAGAATAGGACAAGTTGCTTTTTCATCTCTCTCCTTCCCGCAGCCGCTATGCCATTTTTTGATAAAACTCGAACTCACTGCCCCAACGCAGCGTGTCATGGTCGAGGATGGTAAATTCATAACCCACATCGTTGAACTGGGAGGAAACGGCGAGATACATCTCCTCGGAGCCATCAGGGGCCAACTCGACGGTGCCGCTGTCCACCGTGGTGGGGTCGCCGTCGCCGCCGGGACGCTCCAGCAGCTCCCAGCCGCCGTTTTCGTCAAACACAAGGATGCTGGGTGCATCCGCCTCGGCGTCCAGATACCAGGTGCCCGCCATCATCTCAAAATCGATGTCGCCGGTATTCTCGCCCGGCGCATCGCCGGTCACCTTCGTAAATGTGCCAAGCTCGGCCACATGCAGGGCGCCGACCTCATCGAACCAGCTGCGGTAGGCCACACCATCGTGCTCATTGTAGAAATAATCGTAGTCATAGTCCGGCACGAACTGGATGAAGCCGCTGGCAGTCAGCTCTTCGCCGGCGTCGTACAGCGCAAAGCGCACCTCGTCACCCTCATCATTGTTGGCGATGATCAGCGTGCCACCGTCCTCGCCCGTCCATGCGCCGCCGAAGATATACAGGTTCGCCATCTGTTCGCTGTCCTTGACCAGTCCCTCAAAGGAATCTGGAGCATCGTAAAAATTGCCGTCGCTGCCGTCGTTGTCATCATAGTCGCCGCCGCTGCTGCCGCAGGCGGCAAGACTCGTACATAGCAGCAGCGCCAGTGCAAGCGCCAGATATTTTTTTAAGTGTTTCATCGCATTCTTCTCCTTTTTCAGATAAACAGTGTCAATGCTCCTGCTCCGCCATGGACAATATCTCATCGTGGCTCAACTCCACATCGCCGAAGCGGACAAAGATGCCATTGGTCACAGCGCTGTTCCAGACCCGTGCATCGGCAAGCGGGCGAAACCGGATCTTATCAAGATACGGCTTCATATCCAGCAGCAGCCGGCTGCCGGATACAAAATCCACCTGCAAAACATGGTCGGACAGCGGTGTGACGGCTGTGAGATACCTTCGGTTCAAGTGTGCGCCCTCCTTTCTGCAAAAATAAAAATCCACCGTACAAACATTGTACGGTGGATCCTATGGGATAACCATTAACCAAAGGTTAGGTCTTTTATCTGAGCAGCTCGGCAAGCTGCTTTCGTTTGGTTCGGGTGTCGCCCTCGATATGGAGCTTGGAATAGATCTGATTGACATACTGCTTGACGCTCCCCTCGGAGAGATAGAGCTTTTCCGCAATCTCGCGGTTACTGAGGCGCTGCGCCATCAGCTCCACGATCTCAAATTCCCGCGGTGTCAGCACGTCGAAGGCTGCCGGGCGAGTGCCGGCTGCGTTTCGCGCTGTTGCCGCTTCGCCAAGCTCAATGATTTTTGAGATCAGGTCATTTTTTATCTCCCGTGCCAACAGAGGCTTCAGGATATCATAGTTTTCTACAAACGGCATCACAAGACCGTCCGGCTCGGCGTCGGAAAGTGCCTTTCTCAGCCATGTGTGGGCTTCCTCACTCTTGCCCAACCGCTCATAGGCTGCCGCCGTCTGGATGCATAGGTGCAGCGCCACCAGCGCATAGTGCATGGCTTCGCAGACCGGCAGCAGCTCTGCGCTATACCCCACCACCCGGGCATAAGCGCCTTGGGCAAGATACACCTGATTTTCGATCATTTCCATCATAGGCTTACCCGGCGCAAGCATATTGATATCAGAGAGCCGGTGCTGCGAAAAGATTTCAGGGATACTGTCCGTTTCACCCCGCAGCGCATGGTAATAGGCACTGGTGGCGTTCCAAAGGTTGATCCATGAGGCGTCGTGATAGCGCAGCAACACCGCATAGCGTTCTTCAAAGGTATAGCGCCGCTCCACATCGGTATGCAGCGAGAGCCGCCATGACAGAAAGTCGCAGCAGAGCGCCATGTTGATCTGCCCGTTGTCTTTGACCTGCGCATAGGCACGCTCCAGTTCGATGTGCGCATCGGTGAAATGTCCTTGACAGAACAGGGCCTCCGCGCGCATGATAGTCTCCGCGCCCTGCCCGTGGTGGTTGGTGACCTTATAGTAATGGGGCATACACTCGTCCATCTCGGCAAGCTCGCTTTCGAGTTCTCCCGGTGCGCGGTAGAACATCATCAGAACGGACGGCGAGCCAAAGGTCCAGCCGCCGCTATTCTGGATGCTGATGGCGGGGCGGGACATCTGCGCGCTGGCGCTGCGGTGCAGGCGGCTCATGGCGCTGATGTCATTGTAGCAGAGAAAGCTCAGAATGAGGTCGCATTCACCCAGCAAGTTGCCGCGTTCTTCTTCGGACAGCTCCGGGTGCTCCTCGATAGCCGTTAGCAATAAGGCTTTCAACTCCAGCATTTTGGGGATCTGCCGCCATGTGAACATTCGGCGCATCAGCACCAGAATGGCAAAGGGGTAAGCTTTCAGCGTTTCGGCGGGGCATTTGTCCAGCGCGTCGAGTACATCCTCGGGCTTCAGCGACGCGAGCAAAATGCCCGCATCGCTGCGAATGACCCGCAGCAGCGCATCATAGTTTTCACTCTTCCTGTAAGCGGCGATGGCGTGGAGATACTGCCGGTGCTCTTCATACCACAGTCCGAAGCGCTCCCAATAGAGCCGCTGTGTTTCAGCTTTCATTGCCAAGAAGCAGCGCTCGGCGCACTCCTTCATCATGTGGTGGAAGCGATAGGTCGCGCCATCCGGCAGTCGCGTGACAAAGGCATTCTGCTCGGTCAGCAGGGAGAGAATTTGCCCCGCATCCGCATCGCCTGTGATATACTGCGCCATTTCGACGGTAAATTCGTCGGCAAGCCCCATGACCGCCAGAAACTCCCGCTGCTGTTCCGGCAGCGGATCGATCATGGCGGCGGTAAAGGTGGCGTAGATGTCAGAATCGCGGCTGGGCAGCACGCCGCGCTCGGAGAGCGTCCGCAGATTCAGATATACGGCGGAGAACCAGCCCTCGCTGGAATAGAGAAGGCTTTCGATCTGTGCATCGGAAAGTTCTGTGCCGCAGCGATGGGCATAGACGGCAAGCTCCGTGTGGTTCAGGCGCAGCTGTTCCGTGCCGATCTGATAGACCTTTGCTCCCAGCCGCACCGTCTGTGCAGCAGGCAGGAAACGATCCCGGCTGGCGACGATCAAATGCACATTGATGGGCAGACGGTTTGCAAGCATACAAAGAAACAGCGAGGCGCGCTTGTCCGTCAGCAGATGAAAATCGTCAACAAAGATATAGCAGGGGGATTCGTCCGCCAGCATATGGCAGAGGTCGTCCACCAGCAGCCCACCGCCCGCGGCGTCCGTAGGGCAGGGATACTCCCGCAGGAAGGGGAACCCTGCGCGGGCAAACGCCTCCTGTACGCTTTTCCAGAAGATGGCGAGGTTGCCGGAGTATACGCTGATGCGGATGACGTGCAGTGTCTCCGACTTGGCTCGTTCACTGAGATACCAGTTCACCGCTGTGGTCTTCCCGTAGCCCATAGGCGCGACCACGGTCGTCATGGCGCAGCGGGAAATGGGCCGCAAGCTCTCTTGCAGCCGCTCGGATATGTAAACAGTATTCAGGTTCCATTTCGGTTTTGGCATGGTCAACACCTCCGCACGAGTAACAATCTGTGCAAATATTATAGCCGCATATGCAACCATAGTTCCCAAAATACATCATGGAAATATTATGCATACCATCAAAAGTGTGGCAATTATTCTTTTTCCGTTTTTTTCTCCTTCTATCCAGCAATCTGCTGAACATAGACATTATCCCTGTCGAACAGGTATGCCGCAGGCTTGTTGTAGAGATCGTTAACCGCCCGGATATTTTCAACAAACGGAAGTGTCACGCCCATGCGTGTCTGCGCAAGTCCTTCCAATGCTACAGCAGCGCGTTTCTCCCTGTGGTGACTCAGTCTGCCGCCTGCCTCGATCAAGTTCTCATTCAACTGGGATTTGCTGATAACCGGCACTTTGGAAATGGTTTCACCCATGAACTTGCTTGCCACAGCTAAACCGCTTAACATCCCGGACTGGATAGCTGACTTAGAGTAATCTTCCATCAGGGAGTAGCACTCAGTATATAGGGATCGGTACTGGAAGGAATACTCCGAGATACGCTGCTCGACACTGTCCAGGTAGCCTTCGCTGAAGTTCCCCAAGAGCATTACTTCCAGAAAAGTGGAATAGGAGTACAGATATAGCGCCAACTGATAGTCTTTGAACTGCGCCTGAAGCTTCTTCAAGGTTCCCTTGACCTCCTGATCACTGTGGATCAAGGAACGCTTTTTCAGCTTTTTGGCAATCTGATCACGGTACAGAATAATACTTGCCTCGGCTTCTTTCTTAATTTGCTGAACGAGGATGTGTTTATTCGTCTTGTATGTATCGTTATTCCAGTTGTACTTAAAATTGCTCATAACATCGCCCAGAACATTGAGGTTTCCCTGCAGAACCGCACGCTCTTTTTCCTCCAAGAACTCCAGAATCTCCTCCTGGGTTTCCTGAATGGCATCAAGCTTTTTCTCAATATTCATCAGCGCAGCGGCCATGAACAGCATTGTAGGATCGCAGGCAAGTGCAGTCATTCGCGCCTGACCGCCGCCGACTGTTCCGGATGCAGTCTTCAGGGAGCCGATAAATCCATCGCTGGTTGAAAACATCTGCATGCCTTTGGTGTTGACATAGTAAAGGCCAGATCCACCGCCGCCAGTGACTGCTGTCTGAATCGCTGTAGTAAGCGGCTGGAAGGCAACTCCGAGTGCGGACAGATTTGCCAATGGGATCTTTGTGGCATTATTCATAGCAAGGTCGAGATCCGGCATAGCCGGAAGACATTCGACATCCATCATGGACTGCAATGTTGTGTCACGTTTTTTATCAAGTTCGTTACTCATAATGGTCAATCTCCTCATTAGTTAATTAGATATTGCCATAAGAGAATTTGTAAAAATCGCGAGAAGCGATCCGCTGCAACGTTTATGCCTTTGGCAGGCATTGTTGCAGGACACTGCTACCTGGATACAATTTTCCATGTTAAATAATAACATATTCTGTCGAAAAAGTATAGTTTTGCTGTAACCATATTAGAACATTTGCGGAAAAGAGAAAAAGTTTCAGTAGCTTTCCAAGCGGTTGTGTGGTAATGTGTGTTGCTACCAGGAGGTGCAATACATGAACAAACTACTCAAAGACCTGTACGATTGCTTCTATACTCCGCCAGAGCTCCTGGCACAGAAGAAGGAAATCGAGGAATGCCACCAAGCCCTCATCGAGGTTCTGGAAAAACCGGAACGGCGGCTGGTGTTGCAGATCATCGACGCCAAAGACCGCATTGTGGAGGACACATCCATCGACAGCTTTATCTCTGGATTTGAGCTGGCGTGGCGGCTCTCCATGGAACTGAATCAACATGAAAAAGAGCGCTCAGTCTCTCGCTGTACGGCGACAAGATCGGGCGCTCTTTCCATGTCCAGAAAGGAAGAAGCAAAATGAAGAAGCTAATCATTACTGTAGCCGCATCCGCCGCCTGTCTGGCCCTGTGTGCCGCCGTGTGGCTGCAGAACGAGCCATCCATGGAAACACCCGCACCACCCACACTGCCCGCCGTAATCGCCGCACAGCCCGAAGTTCCGGAGATGCCAGAAATTGAAGAAATCATAATGCCAGAGGAAGAAAAGTCGGATGTAACGCAACCGGAGCCAGTCAAAGAAGCTGCTACTGCACTGGGGTCATCGCCTATTCAAGCGCCTCCGTCGGGTGAAGTACAGGCTTCCCCTGAACAGAAGGCCACACCACCGCAAGAAACGGAGCCTGCCCCGGCATCACCTGACAGCGCTCCGGACAACATGGTCTATGTGCCGGGCTTCGGCTGGATAGAAAGTCAAGGCCCCAACCATGTTGAATACGCCGAGGACATGTACGAGAACGGCAATAAAATCGGCATCATGGGATAAACGAAAAGCAGTACGGTATCAGGCCAAGCCTGGTGCCGTACTGCTCATTCTGCTTCTTTCTCCAATGCGTCGCTAAATACCTCATGGACACGGATCAGCGAAACGACCTCGCAGATAAACCGCTCCATCAGTGCCTTTTCGTCCAACCATGTGGTCTGAGGAGTTGTGTAATGCCCAGGATCAGCCTCCGCCTCCGCTTTGGCGGCGCGGATCGCTTTCTGCGCGGAGAACCACCGGCCGTAGGCGCCGCCGTGTCCAGCAGTGCCAGCGATCCCTCCTGCTTCAAATCCTCCGTCTCACACCATGGTGTGTACGCCCGCGCCAGTCCGGTGAGGTACCCCTCGTTCTGTGAGATAAGCCGCTCCGCGGCGTTTTTGTCTCCGGCTTGTATTCGCAAAGCCAGCGCTTCGTTGCAGGGGCTATCTCCTGCAACGGTGTACATATTTTTCGTCACAGGAACGCCCCCCTTCCTCATTTCAGCCGTTTTTCCGCCTCCGCGTAAATGTGTTCCAATTCCATATCCCGCGCATATCCGTCAGCGGCGTAGTCGTTGTCCATCAGCGCCTTGTCCCGATAACTCTCCGCCAGATACAGCGCTTCCCGCCGCAAGTCATCGGAGATTTTTCCCCTCTGGTGATGCTTGCGGATCGTCCCGGTTCGGGTATTGAACAGGCGGTAGACTGGGTGCTGTTTGTTCTGCTCCTTCTGGTGCATCATCGCGCCGTACTGCCGGCAGGTATAGCGGCTGTCCTGCGGTGCGACGCCGCCGCAGTATTTAGGAATGTGACCGTTGGTGGTCAGAAAGTATCTCCCGCAGCCTTGGCACTGGCTGGGTGCGTGGCCGTGGTGCAATCCGTTCATCAGGTCGAACACATAAAAGTCAATGGCACGCCTGTAAATCACGCGCTGCGCGGTTTTCCATTTTCCTGAACACCAAGCTGCTCTACCACAAGGACGGCGGCGTGATGTTCTATCACATGGTGCAGAGTTTCCCAAAGGGCGCGGCGGCCGATCCCCGACAGGCCCACGAAGCCGCGCGGCGGCTGGCGGAATACTTTGACGGCTGCGAGGTGCTGGTCTGCACCCATGTAGACCACGAGCACATCCACTCCCACTGCGTCATCAACTCCGTCAACTTCGAGACCGGCAAAAAGCTGCACATGGCGAAGGAACAACTGCAGGAGCTGATGCGGCGCAACGACGCAATCTGTCTGGAAATGGGCCTGCCGGTCTTTGAGCCGACCACACAGCAGGCCCGCGGTATGAGCGGCGCGGAGTATCACACAGCTCTGAGGGGCCAAAGCTGGAAGCTGCGGCTCATGAACACCATCGATGAGTGCATGAAATATGCCGCCGACAAGGACGCTTTCGTTTCTCTGATGGAATCCGAAGGATACGCCGTTCGCTGGGAGGGTGGGCGCAAGTACATCACCTACACCACGCCGGACGGCATGAGATGCCGTGACAACAGATTACACGAGGAAAAGTATTGCAAGGAGGTCATGGAGCATGAATTCAGAATACGCGCAGAGATTGTCTCTGCAAGGACTCAAGCAGCGCAACTCCCAGCAGGCAGCGCTGCCGGTGCAGGCACCACCTCCCGAAGCGCGTCCCATGAAAGCAGACTGGGAGCGAATGATGAACGATCTGGATACACTGTGGTACCATGCGGATCGGCAGACGGATCTGTTGGAGAGCATCAGCAGGCAGATGTCGCAGATTCCCACGCGGACGCAGCTGGACGATCTTCTGAAGACGGTACGGCATCTGGAGCAGATGACCGAACAGGCTGGGATGCCGAAAGAGAATTCTTTTTCTCTGCACAGAATCAGACTTCCCAGACTGCATCTACCACACGTCAGTATTCCGGCATTGATCTCTCTGCTAATGGCGGCGGCAGCACTGCTTCTGCTCTGGTGGGGCTTGGG
>CAKTOO010000031.1 GCA_934590165.1 uncultured Dysosmobacter sp.
TTGAGAAAGTCGCACCAGTTTTCAAAAATGGCGGTCTTATCGTCTGCCTGCGCAAGCTGGTAGTTGATGTCGTCGTACACGGATATCCCGGAGCTCACGCCCTGCATCCTCCATGAGTTCGTGGAGAAAATCATCGTCCATGCGGCCAGCGACCCGAAGGGCAAGAATCGGACGCAGGAGATCGACATTTACTACAAGGGCATCGGAGCCTTGGAAATGTCAAAAGTCACGGCATCAATGGAAAAATGAGAGAACGGTACAGCCGAAGCTATACCGTTCTCTCTTTCCTCACGATGTTTTCTTATCGGGAGCAGCCTTCAAGCCGCTCTCTTTTTTTGTTGTCATAACCCCGGACGGGCCGTCATAGAGTGGAAACGACCAAAGAAAGGGGGGCAATTCCCTTGGAAAAGAATCAGGACATCCTGCGTTATGAGGAGGCCGCCGCCATTTTGCCTGTGCGGCTGCGGAAGGCGGCGCTGGTCCTGCCGGCGGAGGAGCGGAAAACCGCGGAAGAGCTGCGTCTCCGGGCGGGGCGGCCCATGACGGTGCTGCTGCCGGGAGGAGAGAAGGAATTCGAGGTCATCGTGGAGCCGGAGGAGCTGGAGACCCTGTGCGACCTGGCCACGGAATTTTCCCGGTACGCGGCGGCGGAGACCCTGCGGGAGGGCTTTTTACCGGTGCGGGGCGGCTTCCGGGTGGGCCTGTGCGGCACGGCGGTCATGAAGGATGGCGTCAACACAAATCTGAAAAACCTGTCCTCCGCTGCCATTCGCATCGGGCGGCAGCACTTAGGAGTGGCCGACGGCCTGGTGCCCCGGCTGCTGCGGGAGGGACGGTTCCAGAACACCCTGCTGCTGTCTCCGCCGGGAGGCGGCAAGACCACGCTGCTGCGGGACCTGGTGCGGTGCCTCTCGGAGCAGGGATGGCGGGTGTCCCTCATCGACGAACGGGGAGAGGCGGCGGTCATGGTGCGGGGCGAGCCGCAGATGGATGTGGGGCCCCGGACGGATGTGCTGGACGGCTGCCCCAAGGCCCTGGCCATCCCCATGGTGCTGCGGGCCATGAATCCCCAGATCATCGCCGCGGATGAGATCACCCTCCGGGAGGACCTGCGTGCCATGAGCCTGGCCGCCGGCTGCGGTGTGGGCCTGCTGGCCACCATCCACGCCGCCGACGTGGGGGAACTGCTGGAAAAGCCCCTGTACCGCCAGCTTCTGGAGGACCGGGTGTTCCGTTTGGCGGTGTGCATCCGCTGCGTGGATGGAGAGCGGAGCTATGAAGTGGAGGAGCTGCCATGAAAAAGCTGTTGGGGGCGGTGTGCGTGCTGCTGGGCGGCGCCTGGGCCTGGCGGACCCAGCTGTCCGCCGCCCGGCGGCGGCGGGACACTCTGGCGGGGATCACGGCGGGACTTGGGCAGATGGCGGAGGAGATCCGCATGGCCCGGACCCCGATGCCCGCCCTTCTGGCGTGCCTGGGCCGCAGCCGCCGGGGACCGGAGCGGGAGTTTTTCCGCCGGGCGGCGGAGGCTTTGCGGCAGGGCGCGGAGCTGCCCCAGGCGTGGAGGCAGGCTGTGGATACACTGGACCTGCCGCCGCAGGCCCTGGCGGTCTTGGAGGAGCTGGGACAGGCACTGCGGGGCGACGAGGAAAAGGTCTGTAAAGCAATATTGCTTGCAGTAAAACAGCTGGAAAAGCAGGTGACGGAGTGGGACAAGCGACGGCCGGAAGCGGAGAAACGGACCACGGCGCTGTGGTTTTCCGCCTCGGCGCTGCTGGTGATCTTACTGATATGAGGGCTGACCTATGGATGTGGATTTGATATTCAAAATCGCCGCCATCGGCATTTTGGTGGCGGTGCTGAACCAACTGCTGGTGCGCTCCGGCCGGGAGGAGCAGGCCATGATGACCACGCTGGCGGGGCTGGTGGTGGTGCTCATGATGATGGTGCGGCAGATCAGCGACCTGTTTGAGCTCATCCGTACCCTGTTCCGCTTTTGACCATGGAGCAGGCCATACAGGCAACGGTCCTGTGCGTGCTGGCGGCGGTGCTGGCCCTGACGGTGAAGCGAGGCAGCCCGGAGTCGGCGCTGCTTTTGGTGCTGGGCGCCGCTGTGGCGGTGCTGCTGTCCCTGGGACAAGCCCTGGGGGAGGCGGTGGCGTTTCTGGAGGAGTTGGGAGCACGCAGCGGCGTGCCGGAGGGGCTCCTGACGCCCCTTTACAAAGTGGCGGGCATCGCCCTGGTGGTGAAGGTGGGCAGCGGCCTCTGCGCCGACGCTGGGGAATCCGCCCTGGCGTCGGTGGTGGAAACAGCGGGGACCGTCTGCGCCCTGGCGGCGTCCCTGCCGCTGCTGCGGAAGGTGCTGGAATTGCTGATGGAGCTGATGGCATGAAAAAGTGGGTGATTCTGCTGGCGGCGGCCTTGCTGCTGCTGACTGTCCGGGCCCGGGCGGCGGAGCTGCCCCGGGAGGTGGAGCGGGCTCTGCCCCGGGAGACGGAATCCATTCTGGAGGACGTGGACCTGGAGGAGGACAACGCTCTGGCATCTGGCCTGGGCGCCATATGGGAAACGCTGGCGGACAAGGCGGGCGGCGTGGTGCGTCGGCAGGCCAGGGGCGCCGTGTCCGTGCTGTTGGCAGCGCTGCTGTGCGGCGCGGCGGAGGGTGCCTGGCCCGGGGAGAAGGTGTCGCCGGTGGTGTCCATGGCGGGGGCCCTCAGCGTGTCGCTGACCACGGCGGGGAGCCTGGAGGAGCTGATGGGCCTGGGCGTGGAGGCCATGCGGCAGCTGAACGGATTTTCCACGGTCCTGCTGCCCACCCTGGCGGCGGCCACCGCCGCCTCCGGGGCGCTGTCCTCCGCGTCGGTACAGCAGGCGGCGGCCATGCTGTTCGCGGACATCCTGATGCGGCTGGTGAACGGGCTGCTGGTGCCGCTGGTGTACCTGTACGTGGGGGTGCTGACCGCCTCCGCCTGCCTTCCGGAAAACCGGCTGGGCACGTTGGCGGAGGGGCTGAAAAAGACGGTCTCCTGGCTGCTGGCCACGGCGCTGACAGCCTTCACCCTGTACCTGACGGCTGCCCGGGTCATCTCCGGCGGAACGGACGCCCTGACGGTGAAGGTGACCCGGGCGGCCATTTCCGGCGCGGTGCCGGTGGTGGGGAGCATCATTGCCGAGGCGTCGGAGACGGTGCTGGCCGGCGCGGGGGCGCTGCGGAGCGTGGTGGGGCTGGGGGGCGTGCTGGCGGTGCTGGCTGCTTGCGCCTATCCTTTTTTGCGGCTGGCGGTGCAGTATCTCTTATATAAGCTGGCGGCTTACCTCTCCTCTCTGGCGGGACCGCCGGGGCTTTGCAAACTCATCGACGGCCTGGGCAGCGCCTTTGGACTGGTGCTGGGGATGACCGGCGCCTGCGCCATGCTGCTGCTGGTGTCCATTTTGACCTTTGTGGGGGCGGTGGTGCCATGATGGAGCATGTGCGGCAATGGCTGGTCTCCATTGTGGTGGTGAGTCTGCTGCTGTCCGTGGTCCAGAGCCTGGTGCCCAAGGGGAGCCTGCGCCGGGTGGCATCTTTTTTAAGCGGATTGGTGCTGCTGGCGGTGCTGCTGGAGCCACTTCCGAGGCTGGACCTGAAGGGCCTGGAGCTGCGGGATTTGCAGGGGGAGACGGAAAAGGTGCGCCGCCAGCTGGAGACGGAACAGGAGACCGCGCTGAAAGCAGGCATAGCGGAGCAGACGGAAGCATATATATCGGACAAAGCCGCCGCTTTGGGACTGACCGTCCGGGCCCGGGTGGAGACCAGGACCGGCGAGGACGGCGTGCCCCTGCCCTGGTCGGCGGAACTGGAAGGCGGATATGCGGAGGAACTGGCTCAGTGGATAGAGGCGGAACTGGACATCCCCCGGGAGAGGCAGGTGTGGCATGGACGGGAAGGGGAAAGTTGAAGGAGTGAAAAAGCTATGGGACAAGTACAAATTCGCAGCTTTTGTGATGCTGATCGGCGCCGTGCTGCTGTTATGGCCGAATGGGAGCAGCTCCACCGGGAAGAACGGCGGGCAGAGCGAGACCGCCGCCATGGAAGCGGCGGATATCCAGCGGGAGATGGAAGACATTCTCGGCAAAATAACCGGCGTGGGGCAGGTGCAGGTCATGCTGACCCTGGAAAACAGCGGCGAGCGGCAGCTGGCCCAGGATGGCGAGCTGTCGTACAGCGGTTCGCCCCAGGAGCCGGAGGACTATTCGCGCCGATGGGAAACGGTCATGGCGTCCGACAGCGGGGAGGACGCGCCGGTGGTGACCCGGCAGACGTATCCGGTGTACCGGGGAGCCCTGGTGGTGTGCCAGGGCGGGAACCGGGCGGAGGTGCGCCTGGCGGTGACGGAGGCGGTGACAGCCTTGACCGGACTTTCCGCGGACCGCGTCACCGTGGCCCAGTGGCAGTGATCATTTGGAGGAGGAGAGGACCCATGAGTGCGAGACTGAAACGAAACGCCGTGGTGGTGACCATGGCGCTGCTGGTGTGCGCCGCCGCGGCGCTGAACTGGAAATACACCGGGCAGCAGACGGAAAAAACACCGGCGGCCCAGACCGGGGAGACCACGCCGGAGAACGGTACAAAGATCCTGGGGGAGGCAACACTGGTCTCCGGCGGAGAGGGCAGCGAGGCAGGGGACGAGGAGACGGTCTACACCGGTTCGGATTACTTTGCCTCCGCCCGGCTGACCCGCCAGCAGGCCCGGGACAACGCCGTTTCCCTGCTGCAGGAGGCGGCGGAGCAGGAGGGCGCCGACCAGGAGGCGGCCACGGAGGCCTCCCGGGGCATCCAGGTGCTGGCGGGCTACACCATGAAGGAGGCCCAGATCGAGAGCCTGGTCACCGCCAAGGGCTATGCCGATTGCGTGGCCTTTATGGGGGAGGACGGCGTCAGCGTGGTGGTGTCCACCGACAGTGGGGAGCTCACCAGCGAGGATGTGGCCCGCATTACGGACATCGCAATGAAGGAGACCGGTTATGATGCCAGCGGTATCCGCATCATGGCGGCAAATTAAAGGTTGTATTTTCCCTGATACCATGGTAAAATATCTATCCAGGAATGCAATGCGGGGGAGGCGCTTCCAAAGGAAGCCTCCCATTTACCAAGGATAGAATGATTTAAGGAGAAGATACCATGGGCGAAAGCAAGGAATACATGACCCTGCCGGAGGAAAACGGCAGCATCAATATCTCCGAGGAGGTCATCGCTGCCATCGCCGTGGGCGCTGTCCGCGAGGTGGAGGGCGTCTCCGGTATGATGACCAATCTGGGCGGCAGCGTCACCGATCTGGTCAATAACAGAAAAAATGCCCAGAAGGGCGCCAAGGGCGTGAAGATCGACATGACCGGCGCCGCCCTGACCCTGGACCTGTATTTGACGGTGGAATTCGGCCACCCCATCCCCGAGGTGGCGGAAAACGCCCAGAAGGCCGTTATCTCCTCCGTGGAGGCTATGACGGGCTGCCCCGTGGGCGCGGTGAACATCCACGTGGGCGGCGTCACCCTGCCCTGAGCGGGAACGGGCGTGTTTTGAACGAGAGAGAAAAGGACGATTTGAGTTATGGTACGGAATACCGCACGGGAAATTGCCATCCACCTGTCTTATGAGCTGAGCTTCACGGACCGCGGCGTGGATGAACTGCTGGATGACCGCCTGACGGCGGAGACCTTCGCTACGCTGGCGGGGGAAGACGCCATCTATGCCGAGGCGCCCAATGCCAAGCAGGCGGCGTATATCCGCCGGCTGGTGAAGGGCGTGGACGAGCACGCCGCCGAGCTGGATGGCTACATCGCCAAGTACGCCAAGGGCTGGAACTTTGCCCGCATCCCCCTGGTGGCCTCCGCCATCATGCGGGTGGCCATGTATGAGATCTTGTATATGCCGGACATCCCCAACGGCGTGTCCATCAACGAGGCGGTGGAGATCGCCAAGAAATACGAGACGCCGGAGACGGTGAAGTTCATGAACGGCATCCTGGGCAGCTTTGTGCGGCAGGAGATTTCGGAATAAAAAAGCGGCAGAGCGGGGCCGGGGAGATTCCCCGTCCGGCTCTGCTTTTTTGTAAGGAGAATCCCAGTGGACAACCACGTTTTTACCGTCACGGAAGTGAACAACCTGGTCAAGCTCCTGCTGGACAACGAGCCCATGCTCCAGAACGTCTGTGTCCGGGGCGAGCTGTCCAACTATAAAATGTACCCCTCCGGCCACCACTATTTCACGCTGAAGGACCCGGAGGGGGCCATTCGCTGCGTCATGTTCAAGGGCAGCGCCATGAAGCTGCGCTTCCGCCCGGAAAACGGTATGAAGGTGGTGGTGACAGGCCGGGTGACGGTATTCCCCCGGGACGGCGCCTACCAGCTGTACTGCAACACCATGACCCCGGAGGGCGTGGGAGATTTGGCGGTGGCTTTCGAGCAGCTGAAGGCCAAGCTGTACGCAGAGGGCCTGTTTGACCCCGCCCACAAAAAGCCCCTGCCCGCCTA
Source organism: uncultured Dysosmobacter sp. (assembly GCA_934590165.1). Lineage (GTDB taxonomy): Bacteria > Bacillota > Clostridia > Oscillospirales > Oscillospiraceae > Oscillibacter. The sequence goes on from CAKTOO010000031.1 coordinate 6,508, forward strand.
TCCGGAGAAGATCGCCATCGTCACCTCCTCCGCCGGCGCGGCGGTCCACGATATGATCCGCATCCTGCGGCGGCGGTACCCGATCGCCAAGGTCATTCTGCTGCCCGTCCGGGTCCAGGGAGCCGAGGCACCGCCGGAGATCGCCGGGGCCATTCGCTACGCGGACAAATGGCGCATCGGCGACGTCATCATCACCGGCCGGGGCGGCGGCTCCATGGAGGACCTGTGGGCCTTCAACGACGAGCGGGTGGCCCGGGCCATTTACCAGTGCGAAACGCCGGTCATCTCCGCCGTGGGCCACGAGCCAGATGTGACCATTTCGGATTTTGTAGCGGATGCCCGGGCATCCACTCCCTCCAACGCGGCGGAGATCGCCGTGCCGGACCAGGGAGAGCTGCTGCGGTGGCTCCGGGGAGCCGGGGAGCGGATGGAGCAGAGTGAGACAGCGCGGCTGGAGGCTCTCCGGCAGCGGCTGGAGACCCTGGCGAAGAAGCGCTGCATGACGGACCAGCTGGCCTATGTCCAGGACAAGCGGATGGAGCTGCTCCACGCACAGCAGCGGCTGGGGGACCTGGCCGCCGGGCAGCTGGCCCGGAAGAAGCAGGGCTTTTCCGCCCTGGCGGCGTCTTTGGACGCCATGAGCCCCCTGAAGGTCCTGGGCCGGGGCTACGCCATGGCCCAGAGCGGGGACGGAACGATCCTGAAAAGCTGGCGGGATGTGACAGACGGAGAGCGGGTGTCCGTCACGCTGGGAGAGGGCGGCTTCACCGCCACGGTAGACAAGCCCTTTGAGGAGGTAAGAAAGCAATGAGCGAACAAACGGCCACATTTGAACAGAATATCCGCCGCCTGGAGGAGATCGTGGCGGCCCTGGAAAAGGGCGACGCCCCTCTGGCGGATTCCCTGGCCCTTTTCGAGGAGGGCACACGGCTCATCGCCGCCTGCTCCGGGGAACTGGACCGGGCGGAGCAGCAGGTGGTGAAGCTCATGAAGGGGGCCGACGGCGCTCCGGTGGAGCTGCCCTTTGCGGAAAAGGAGGAGTGAGGCATGGAGAAAGCGGCATTTGACGCCCGGTACGAGGAGTACCGGCAGGCGGTGGAGGACTATTTGCAGGGCCTGTTCACGGGAGAGCCCCACTGGAAGGACCTGTACGAGGCCATGCGGTACTCTCTGCTGGCGGGCGGCAAGCGCATCCGGCCGGTGCTGACGCTGGAGTTTGCGCGGCTGGCGGGTATGGATTGGCGCGGCGCCCTGCCGGCGGCCTGCGCCCTGGAGCTGGTGCACACGTATTCCCTCATCCACGATGACCTGCCCTGCATGGATGATGACGACCTGCGCCGGGGCAAGCCCACCAACCACAAGGTCTACGGCGAGACGCTGGCGGTGTTGGCAGGCGATGCGCTCCAGCCGGAGGCCTTCCGCCTGATCCTGACGGCGCCGGACCTTGCGGCGGAGCGGCGGGCGGACTGCGCCCTCATTCTGGCGGAGGCCGCCGGAGCCGACGGCATGGTGGCCGGCCAGGTCATTGATACGCTCCACGCTCCGGCTACGGAGGAGGAGCTGACGGAGGTCCACCGTCTCAAGACCGGCGCCATGATCGCCGGCGCCTGCAAGCTGGGGGCGGCCGCCGCTGGGGACCGGGCGCTGCTGGCCGCGGCGGAGGAGTACGGCTATCAGCTGGGTCTGGCCTTTCAGATCCGGGATGACATGCTGGATGTCATCGGCACCGACGCCTTCGGCAAGCCCATCGGCTCCGACAAGGAGGAGGGCAAGGTGACCTTTGTGGACCTGCTGGGGCTGGAGGGCTGCGGCAAGGCGGTGCTGGCCGCCACGGAGCGGGCCAAGGCCGCCGTCACGGCTTACGACCGGGAGGGTTTTCTCTCCGCCCTGGCGGATTCCCTGGCGGAGCGGAACAAGTGAACGGGACCACCGGGACAGCGGAGAGATTTTCCTCCGCTGTCTTTTGCTTGCGGACAGTCCGACTACCGTGACCAAAAAATTCACACTTTGGATATACAGAATATGTTGTATATTTATGAAAACTGTGCTATACTAGACTTCGCTAACCGGCGGCGCAGTATTCTAGTCAGATCTGCCGTTTCCTAGGGAGGGCCTAAAAATCCTCTGAAGGGCATACCGATGAAACCCGTGGTGCCTGCTTGATACGCCCAGTTTCGGGTGGGTGCTGGGGGGAAGCGTGCGGCGCACGCTTGCGGACTCAGGGCGCTTTCCAATGGCATGGTTATCCCGACCCTGTTTCCGTGGAGACCTGTTCTTGTGCACAGACGTACTCCCACAGTGGTATTTCCGGCCTGTGTACGAAACAGAATATGAACCTGCAATGCGGTGCATCGCCCCTCTTAGGGGCCGTAACGCTGTGTGCAGATGTAGCCTGCCTTGCGTGGGGCAGGTGGATGGGGGAACAACGCGGTGTTTCGCTCTGGCCAGAGCAGCCGGCCGCGATCGCCCCCTGAAACCTGGTCTGCAAAAGAGGCTAAAGAAACGGACAGACTGTGGTGGAAATCACCTAGGCTGTCAACCCGGGCGAAAAAAGGATTGCAGTGCGGACTAAGTGGCAGTCGGGTCGCATGGCCGGCGACGCCGTGCCGCGGCGCTGAAAGGGGAACCGCCTCCATCGGCAACGAGAGGTGCGCCGCGGGGAAATCCAACCCGTACCTAAGCCGTAAGATTTACTTTTTTCGCCGCCGTCGTGTTAGCGGATTTTACGATCAGCCTTCTTCTGGAGGGAATTTTTTGAAACAGACACAACCGAAAAAGACGGAAAAAAAGAAAGGCGGCACATCCGGACAGTGGGTGATGACGGTGTTCTGCATGGCGGTGGGCCTATCCGCCATTTTGAGCCTGGCATCGGAGTTTGTGATGGACGGCGCCGGCGTTGCGGTGGCCCTTTTGATTTTGACGCTTTTCATTGGCCTTGGCATTGTGTTCGACGTGATCGGCGTGGCCGTCACGTCGGCGGACGCCAGGCCTTTTCACTCGATGGCGGCCCATAAGGAAAAGGGCGCCAAGGAGGCCCTGGGGCTTTTGAAAAACGCCAGCCATGTCTCCAGCGTCTGCAACGATGTGGTGGGCGACATCTGCGGCATTGTCAGCGGTGCCACCGGCGCGGTCATCGTCACCCAGCTTCAGCGGGCGCTGGATACCCGCAGTGTGCTTATTTCCGCGGCAATCACCGCCCTGGTCTCCGGCCTGACCATCGGCGGAAAGGCGTTGGGCAAAACGTTTGCCATCAATCAAAGCACCAAGGTGGTCTATTGGGTCGGCCGCTTCCTGCACCTGTTCCACCGCTCCTGAGCATCAGGAGCCTTGAGAGGAGATAGAGAATCCATGATATTGGAAACCATCCATTCCCCGGAGGATGTGAAGGCTCTGGACAAGAGTCAGCTGCCCCAGCTGTGTGGGGAGCTCCGGGAATTTCTGGTGGAAAACGTGTCCCGCACCGGCGGGCACCTGGCCTCCAACCTGGGGGCCGTGGAGCTGACGGTGGCCATCCACCGGGTGTTCGACACCTCCCGGGACCGGCTGGTGTTTGACGTGGGCCACCAGTGCTATGTGCATAAAGCCCTGACGGGCCGCAAAGAGCTGTTTTCCACCCTCCGCCAGTTCGGGGGGCTTTCTGGCTTTCCGAAGCCCTACGAGAGCGTTCATGACGCTTTCATCGCGGGACATGCCTCCAATTCCGTGTCCGTGGCCCTGGGTATGGCCCGGGCCAGGACTTTAAAGGAGGAGAATTACAATGTTTTGGCCCTCATCGGTGACGGCGCCCTTACCGGCGGCCTTGCCTACGAGGGACTGAACAACGCCGGCGCTTCCGGTGAGCCGCTTATCGTCATCCTCAACGACAACGGCATGTCCATCAATCCCAACGTGGGCGCCATGCCGGGCCACCTGAGCCGCCTGCGGTCCAAGCCCGCTTACTACCATTTCAAAAAGTGGTACCGGGGCCTGTTCGGCAAGCACCCGGAGAAAAACCGGGTCTACCGCTTTAACCACCGGGTGAAATCCTTCCTGAAAAAGAGTATCTGGCCCCGCAGTACATTGTTTGAGGACATGGGCTTCATGTATCTGGGACCCATCGACGGACATGACCTGCCCCGGCTGTGCGACATGCTCCAGTGGGCCAAGGAGCTCAATGGCCCCGTGTTGGTCCATGTCCATACTGTCAAGGGCAAGGGCTATTCCTTTGCCGAGCAGAACCCTGATAAGTTCCATGGCATCGCCCCCTTCGACCCCGCCACCGGCCTTTTGAAAAAACCCGGCGGAGAGAGCTTTTCCTCTGTGTTCGGCAAGACCCTGGCGGACTGCGCCGCCCGGGACAGCCGGGTGTGCGCCATCACCGCCGCCATGGCGGACGGCACGGGCCTGGGGCCCTTTTCCAAGGAATTTCCGGAGCGGTTTTTCGATGTGGCCATCGCCGAGGGACACGGAGTTTCCATGGCAGCGGGCCTTGCCAGCCAGGGCATGATCCCGGTGTTCGCCGTGTACTCCACGTTTTTGCAGCGGGGCTATGATATGCTGGTCCACGATGTGTCCCTGCAGCACCTCCATGTGGTGCTGGGAGTGGACCGGGCCGGCCTGGTGGGCGCCGATGGCGAGACCCACCACGGCTGCTTCGATTCGCTGTTTTTGTGCGCCATTCCGGGCTTTACGGTGCTTTGTCCCGCCAGCTTTGCGGAGCTGCGGACCATGCTGCGCCAAGCTCTGTTCGACATTCCCGGCCCTGTGGCCGTCCGCTATCCCCGGGGTGGGGAGGGGGACTTCCGGGCGGATACGGCGGGAAAGACCGCCGTTTGCCTGCGGCCGGGCACTGATGTGACCTTGGTCGCCTACGGCGTCCTCATCAACCACGCCCTGTCGGCGGCGGAGCTGCTGGAGAAAAAGGGCATCAGCGCGGAAGTGGTAAAGCTCAACCGCATCTCTCCCCTGGAGATCGGAGATATGGAGGACTGCTTCGGACATACGGATACGCTGCTGGTGGTGGAGGATTCCTTCGGCGCCGGCTGTGTGGGCCAGCGCCTGGCCGCCAAGCTGGCGGAGCGGGGCATGGCGCCCAAGAAACTCATTTTGCGAAATCTCGGCAAGACCTACGCCCCCGAGGGCAGCGTGGCGGAGCTGGAGCACAGCTTCGGCCTGGACGCGGAGGGTATCACCAGAGCCGTGGAGGAGGAACGACATGAGCAATAAAACACGGCTGGATGTGCTGCTGGTGGAGCGTGGGCTCCAGGAGAGCCGCCAGAAGGCCCAGGCCACCATTATGAGCGGCCTGGTGTTCGTCAAGGGCCAGCGGGTGGACAAACCCGGCACCGCCGTCCCCAATGATGCGGAGATCGAGGTCCGGGGCAATGCCCTGAAATATGTCAGCCGGGGCGGGCTGAAGCTGGAAAAGGCCATGGCCTCCTTTCCCATCGACCTCCATGATGCTGTCTGCGGCGACATCGGCGCCTCCACCGGCGGCTTTACCGACTGTATGCTGCAAAACGGCGCCCGGAAGGTGTACGCCGTGGATGTGGGCTACGGCCAGCTGGCCTGGAGTCTCCGCAGCGACGAGCGGGTAGTGTGTATGGAGCGTACCAACGCCCGCTACTTGACCCATGAACAAATTCCGGAGGAACTGGATTTCGCCTCCGTGGATGTGAGTTTCATCTCCTTGAAGCTTATCCTGCCGCCCCTTTGCGGCCTGCTGCGGCAGGGAGGCCATGTGGCTTGTCTGGTGAAGCCTCAGTTTGAGGCCGGCAAGGAAAAAGTGGGCAAAAAAGGCGTGGTCCGGGACCCGGCCGTCCACCTGGAAGTGCTGGAGCACTTCCTGGATTATGCGAAGGAATCTGGCTTTACAGTCCTTGGCTTGACGTATTCTCCCATCCGGGGACCCGAGGGCAACATCGAGTACCTGGGGTATCTGGAAAAGGGAGACTGGCAGGAGCGTACCTTTGACCTGAAGGCCCTGGTGGCAGAGTCTCATGAGACGCTGAAAGAACACGGAGAGGGGAGCGGCCTATGAATCCAAAGAAGATCATCCTCTGTCCCAACCCCAGCCGGGACCGGGGAATGGCGGCCACGAAGGCGGCCCAGAAGCTCCTCCACGAGATCGGCTTCCGCACCGTGGTGTGCTCTCCCTTCCGGGACCAGCGGGACGGGGCCTTCGCGGACATTGACGTGCGGCCTTTGCAGGCGGAGCTGCGGTCCGCGGACCTGCTGCTGACCTTCGGCGGGGACGGCACCATTTTGCACCTGGCCAAGCTGGCGGCCCTGAACAAGATCCCCGTGCTGGGGGTCAACATGGGGGGCCTGGGCTTCATCGCGGAGCTGGAGGCCGGGGAGCTGGAGCTGCTGCGGAAGCTGGAGAGCTGGGACTTTGAACTGGAGCAGCGGATGATGCTGGACGTATCCGTCATCCGGGGGGGCAGGCAGGTCTACACGAACCTGGGTCTCAACGAAGCTGTCATCCGGGAGGGCCCCATCTCCCATGTCATCCATCTGAAGATCGACTCCGATGGCCGGCATCTGGCGGACATTGCCGGCGACGGCGTGATTATCGCCACCCCCACCGGCTCCACGGCCTATTCCCTCTCTGCCGGAGGCCCTGTGGTGGAGCCGGTGGCCCAGACCATGGTGGTGTGCCCAATTTGCATCCACAACATGCGCTTTTCCTCTTATGTGCTCTCGCCGGAGCACACCCTCACCATCGGACTGGAGCGCAACGGCCGGAAGCCGGTGTACCTGTTCGTGGACGAGAGCCGGGGCTTTGCCCTGAGATCTGATGACCAGGTGCTGGTCCGCAAATCCAAATACACCACGAAGCTGGTCCGTTTGTCGGAGAAGAGCTTCTGTGAGATATTCGCCCAAAAAATGCTGCCGGGAGGGTTCCATGATGAAAAATGACCGTCAAAACATGATCCTGGAGATCATTTCCCAGGAGAATATCGAGACGCAGGAGCAGCTGCTGCTTCGTCTTCAAGCACGGGGCATCACCAGCACCCAGGCCACCATTTCCCGGGACATCAAACAGATGCACCTGGTGAAGGAGCCGGTGGGGCAGGGCGTGTACAAATACGCCGTATCCGGCAACCGGACAAAGCTGAACTTCGCCGAGAAGCTGCGGACCATCTTCCGGGAGAGCATCACCAGCATCGACTACGCCCAGAACATCGTGGTCATCAAGACCATGCCTGGCCTGGCCAGCGCCGCCTGCGCGGCTCTGGACAACATGGAGTTCAATTTCCTGGTAGGCTCCCTGGCGGGAGATGACACCGCGTTTTTGGTGATGCGGGATACGGATTCCGCCGCGGAGTTCTGCGAGGAGATCAAAGAGATGCTCTAAATATCCAAGGGGGACTGGCGTCCCCCTTAGACGCTGTGCCGGGCAGCGCCCGGCTCCGCTGAACCCCCTCGCCCGCATACGATGCGGGCGGCCGCCGCGGCAGGCAGAGGTGTCCCGGCAGAAGTGAATTCTGCCGGGACGGAACCGGAGTTTTTGAGTTGAGGAAAGAAGGGCCAAAGCGTGCTGGAATTGCTGCATATTGAAAATATCGCCGTCATTGAGGAGGCGGACATCCGCTTCCTCCCGGGCTTCAACGCCCTGACAGGTGAGACCGGCGCCGGCAAATCCATCGTCATCGACGCCATGGGCGCTGTCCTGGGGGGACGGACCTCCCGGGAACTCATCCGCACCGGTGCCGACAAGGCCTTCGTCAGCGCGGAGTTTTCCGCCGTTCCGGCGGACTTGCCCGGGCTTTCAGCCACCGGCGTGGCTCCGGACGAGGATGGAAACCTCCTGCTGCAGCGGGAGATCGGCGCCGACGGCAAGAATACCTGCCGGGCCAATGGCCGGCCCATCACCGTCAGCCAGCTGCGGCAGATCGGCGCGGACCTGCTGAACATCCACGGCCAGCACGACGGCGCGGCCCTCCTGGACGAGGAACAGCACCAGACCTATCTGGACCGCTTTGGCCGGACAGAGGAGGTCCTGGCGGCTTACCGGGAAACATACGACGCCCTGGCGGAGCTGCTGGGCCGCATCCGGGCCCTGAAAATGGACGAGGCGGAAAAGGCCCGGCGGATGGACAGCCTGCGCTTCCAGATCGGTGAGTTGGAGCGGGCGGAGCTGGTGCCAGGCGAGGAGGAGGAGCTCCTTGCCAGGCGCACGCTGCTGCGCAGCGGCGAGAAGTACATTGCCGCCCTGGACGGGGCGGATTACAGCCTTTCCGGCGGCGAGGACTCCGGCGGCGCCCTGTCGGCCATCCGGGATGCGGAAGAGGCCATCTCCGGCGTCCGCACCCTGAGCGACGACCTGGGAGAACTGTACAAACGATTGGAAGCACTGCGGTGTGAAGCCTATGACCTTGCCGAGATCGTCCGGGACAAGCGGGCGGAATTCGACTTTTCTCCGGCGGAGCTGGACGCGGTGGAGGGCCGGGCGGACCAGCTGTACCGGCTGAAAAAGAAGTACGGCGCCACCGTGGAGGACATGCTGGACTATCTGGACAAATGCCGGGCGGAGCTGGACGCCATAGAGACCGCCGATGACACCCTGGCACGGCTGGAAAAGAAGCTGGGAAAGGTCCGTCAGGCTGTGGCAGCCGCCGGCGCGGCGCTGACCGAGGCCAGAAAGGCCGCCGCCGTCACGTTGGAGCAGCGCATCCAGGCGGAGCTGCGGGATCTGGACATGCACAAGGTCCGCTTTGCCATCGACTTCGCGGAAAAAGAGCCCGGCCCTGACGGCTGTGACACCATCCGCTTCCTCATGTCCGCCAACGTGGGGGAGGACTTGCGCCCCATCGCCAAGATCGCCTCCGGCGGCGAGCTGGCCCGCATCATGCTGGCGCTGAAAAACGTGCTGGCGGAGCAGGAGGCTGTGGCCACCCTGGTGTTCGATGAGGTGGATACCGGTGTCTCCGGCCGGGCGGCCCAGAAGGTGGCGGAGAAGCTGGCCCAGGTGAGCCGGCGCAAGCAGGTGCTGTGCGTCACCCATCTGCCCCAGCTGGCAGCCATGGCGGACACTCACTTTTCCGTGGAAAAGGGAGAGCGGGGCGGCCGGACGTACACGAAGGTGGTCCTGCTGGACCGGGAGCAGCGCAAGGCGGAGCTGGCCCGTATCACCGGCGGCAGCCATGTGACGGAGGCGCTGCTGGAAAGCGCCGGAGAGTTGCTGGACCAGGCGGAAGCGTACCGGGAAACTTTGTGACCGCATCCCCGGCGTCTTGGTGAAAAAGACGCCGGGGATGATTGCCCTTCCAAAGGCTGAAATGCCGGAATTTGTGTTGACAAATGCCTGTTTATCGGATAAAATAACCCCTGCATACAGCGAGGAAGCGGAGAAGTAGCCGCAAGAGCCCTGCCAAGAGAGCCCCTGGATGGTGGAAAGGGGAGAGGAACGGGCGGCGAATACACCGTGGAGCTGGCACCCGAACGGCGCTTGAAGGCCCAGTAGGCGTGCTCCGGGGGCGCCCGTTACAGCGCTGCCGTGTGTTGGCACGGCCTGAGGCCGCTTTCGTGAGGAGGCGGCGAACCAGAGGTGGTACCGCGAAGAAGTTCGCCCTCTGTCCCTGCCGGGACGGAGGATTTTTTTGTTCTGTTCCGCAAAAATTATTTTGAACAGGAGAGACTACTATGCAGATCTATGAAGAACTGAAGGCCCGTGGCCTGATCGCCCAGGTCACCGACGAGGAGGAGATCCGGAACCTGGTGAACAATGGCAAGGCCGTGTTCTATATCGGCTTCGACCCCACCGCCGACTCCCTTCACGTGGGCCATTTCATGGCGCTGTGCCTCATGAAGCGGCTGCAGATGGCCGGCAACCGGCCCATCGCCCTCATCGGCGGCGGCACCGGCATGATCGGCGACCCCTCCGGCCGCACGGACATGCGCCAGATGCTGACCCCCGAAACCATCCAGCACAACTGCGACTGCTTCAAAAAGCAGATGGAGCGGTTCATCGAGTTCGGCGAGGGCAAGGCCATGATGCTGAACAACGCCGACTGGCTCATGAAGCTGAACTACGTGGATGTGCTCCGCGAGGTGGGCGCCTGCTTCTCCGTCAACAACATGCTGCGGGCCGAGTGCTATAAGCAGCGGATGGAAAAGGGCCTTTCCTTCCTGGAGTTCAACTATATGATCATGCAGTCCTACGACTTCTACCACATGTTCCAGACCGTGGGCTGCAACATGCAGTTCGGCGGCGATGACCAGTGGAGCAACATGCTGGGCGGCACCGAGCTCATCCGCAAGAAGCTGGGCAAGGACGCCTACGCCATGACCATCACCCTGCTGCTGAACTCCGAGGGCAAGAAGATGGGCAAGACCGCCAGCGGCGCTGTGTGGCTG
>CAKTOO010000032.1 GCA_934590165.1 uncultured Dysosmobacter sp.
GACCTGACAGGCCAGACCTGCGGCGAAGCGATGCTGGGAATCACCAAAGAAGTGTTTGAGCGCAGCGCTTTGGTCCGCCAGGCGGGCCTGGCCATCACCCAGGACGCCGGGCTGGAGCGCCGCATCGCCTCCCTCATCACCTCCGGCCAGGAGGACACTTCCTACACGGAGGCGGCCGCCGCGCTGAAGGCCCAGCTGAACCGCCGCCGCCATAACAAGACCGGCCAACTGCCCCAACTGGAAGCCCAACTGGCCGATGCCCGCCGGCAGCTGGAGGAGACCCGCAGCCTGTCCGAACAGCTGCGGCAGGTCCGCCTGCAGGAGGAGAGCCTGAGCCGTCAGGAAGCGTCCCTGGAACAGGACTTGTCCCTCCACAACCGTTGGGAGGCACAACAAAAGCGGCAGTCTCTGGCGGACGCCGAAGCCGCGGAAGCCCAGGCTGAGCAGAAAGTTGAGGCCATCCGCCGCCAACTGGCCCGGGAACACATCCCCGAAAACGACACCATCAGCCGCCTGCGGGGCGCCATCGTCAACCTGGAGACCACCCGCAAGTCCGTGGAGAAGGCCCGTTTCCAACGGGACGAAGCCATGAAGGCCCTGCTGCGGGCCGAGGCCGCCGTCAACGAAAGTCCCTTTGCCGGACAAACGGCGGAAAACGCCCAACGGGAGGCCAGCCAGCAGCCGCCAAAGCAGCGCACGCCGCTTAATTTATTGATGTTGGCTCTTATCTGGCTGGCAGGTGCTCTTGTCAAATTCTTCTATCCGGCAATTTTACCCGCCGCCCAGCCTCCGGTTTTCTGGGCGGTTTGGAGCTGTGCCGCCCTGGCGGCCGCCGGTACCATGTTCTTTTTTGCCCATCGGAAAGCCGCCGCCTGGCGTGCTGCCCGCCGCAAGCACTTTGGAACGGATGACCAGGCGGAGATCTCCGCCCTGGCGGATACCTATGTCAAGCTGTTGGAAGCCCGGGACGCTGCCCAGGCGGAGCTGAATGCCAAATCCGCCACCGCCGACGCCCTGTACAATTCCCTCACCTCCAACGAACAGGGGATCTTGCTGGAGGTCCGCCGTTTTGCCCCCACCGCCTATGATATTCCCACCGCCGATGCTTTGCTGCGGCTTTGCGCCCAGCGGCGTCAGGAATTGACCCGGGCGGAGGCCGCCGGACGGGAAGCCGCCCTTCGCCGGGACCTGCTGCGCCAGCAACTGCCCGCGGAAACAGATGCGGCCCCCATCGCCGCCCCCATCGGCAGCCGGGAGGATATCCAGGCCCGTTTGGAGCAGGTACGGACAGCGCTCCATGACATCCGCTCCGCCGCTGACCGCCTCGCCGGGCAGCTCCATGTTCTGGGAGACCCGGCAGTACTGGAGAGCTCCATACAGGCCATGGAGGAGGAGCAGGCCCGGCTGGAGGGCGAGTTCCAGTCCCTCCGCTTGGCGCTGGACACTTTGGACAGTGCCAACACCGCCCTGCAAAGCCGCTTCTCCCCGGCCCTTGGCCGCCGGGCCGCCGAAATTTTCAGTCAGCTGACAGAGGGCCGGTACAGCGGTGTGGTTTTGGACCGGAGCCTCCATGTGGAGGCGGAGCCCGCCGGAGATTCCGTTTACCGGTCCGCGGCCCTTCTCTCCGCCGGCGCCGCGGACCAGTTGTATCTGGCGGTGCGGCTGGCCATCTGCGACCTTGTGCTGCCGGCGGAAAAGCAGGTGCCGGTCATTTTGGATGACGCTCTGGCCAACTTTGACGACAGCCGCTGCGCCGCCGCCCTGTGCTATTTAAAGGAGGCCGCCAAAACCCGGCAGGTCCTGCTGTTTACCTGTCACAGCCGGGAAGCGGATTTCTTTTCCGGAGACGGGGAAGTTTTCATTCAGCAGTTGACGGAATCGCCGCAGCAGGTATAAGATAGCTGTTGCCATACAATTATAAATAACGCGAAAGCGAAAAAGGAGTTATAGTCATCATGAGCGAATGCACCCATAACTGTTCCGCCTGCGGCGAAAGCTGCGGAGAGCGGCAGGAGCCTCAGTCCCTGCTGAAGGAGCATAATCCCGCCGCCAAAGTCGGTAAGGTCTACGGCATCGTGTCCGGCAAGGGCGGCGTAGGCAAATCCATGGTCACCAGCCAGTTGGCCGTCACCATGCGCCGCCGGGGCTATTCCGTGGGCGTACTGGATGCCGATGTCACCGGTCCCTCCATTCCCAAGGCCTTCGGCGTTCACGGTCAAGCCGTCGGCAATGAGCAGGGCCTTTTCCCCATGGAGTCCCGCACCGGCATTCAGATCATGTCCACCAACCTGCTGCTGGCCAATGAGACCGACCCCGTTATCTGGCGCGGTCCCGTCATCTCCGGCGTGGTGCAGCAGTTCTGGACGGATGTGCTGTGGAACTGCGACTATCTGTTTGTGGATATGCCTCCCGGAACCGGCGACGTGTCCCTCAGCGTGTTCCAGTCCATCCCCCTGGACGGCATCCTCATCGTGGCCTCTCCCCAGGAGCTGGTGAGCATGGTGGTGGAAAAGGCTGTGAAGATGGCCGAAATGATGGAGGTCCCCATTCTGGGCCTGGTGGAAAACATGAGCTATGTGACCTGCCCGGACTGCGGCAGGAAGATCCACCTCTTCGGCGAGGGCAAGACCGCCCAGGCCGCCGCCCGCCACAATCTGAGTGTGCTGGCGGAGATGCCCATCGCCCCCGCCCTGGCCGCCCTCACCGACGCCGGCGATATCGAGTCCTTCCAGGGTACCTGGCTGGAGGTTGCCGCCGACAAGCTGGAGAATAAATAAATCCGCAAAACCGCGCCGTGTTCCCGCACGGTGCGGTTTTCCCGCCTTTTTGTCCGTGATGTCAAGGAGTTTGCGGGATAGATTTTTGTTTTTGTGGGTAAAAACAGTTGAAAATCCACGTATAATTGGAGATAATAGGTCGAAGTCATTTTTCTTGAAAAGCAAATATTGATATAAAGAATCATTACGAGGGGGATAACACTCATGCAGGAACTGAAAGAGCGCATCGTGAAAGAGGGCAAGGTGCTGCCCGGCAATATCATCAAGGTAGACGGCTTCCTGAACCACCGGATCGACACGCAGTTGATGAACCACATTGCAGAGGAGTTCGGCAAACACTTCAACATGGATGAGGTCACCATGATCCTCACCGCCGAGGCCAGCGGCATCGCCCTGTCCGCCATCGTGGCCCAGCATTTCGGCAAGCCCATGATCTTCGCCAAAAAGGCAAAGAGCGACAACATCGAGGGCGGCCTGTATCAGAGCGACATTTTCTCCTACACCTATAAAAAGAAGGTCACCCTGCTGGTCAGCAAGGAGTGGCTGTCCGCCGACGACAAGGTCCTCATCATCGATGACTTCATGGCCAATGGCGAGGCCATGCGGGGCCTGTGCGACATCGTCAAGGCCGCCGGGGCCACTCTGGTGGGCATCGGCTGCGCCGTGGAAAAAGGCTTCCAGGGCGGCGGTGACCGCCTGCGGGCCGCCGGCGTGAACCTGAAGTCCCTGGCCATCATCGAATCCGCCGAGCCCGGCAACATCGTCTTCCGGGACGAGGACTGAGGCCGTCCCCCACGCTTCTGACTATTCTATCAAAGGAGGAATCCCCGTGTCCCATCAGACTGTCATTGTTCTGGACTTCGGCGGCCAGTATAACCAGCTCATCGCCCGCCGTGTCCGCGAATGCGGTGTTTACTGCGAGGTAAAGCCCTACACTACTCCCCTGGCCGAGCTGAAGGCCATGGAACCCATCGGCATCATCTTTACCGGCGGTCCCAACTCCGTGTATCTGGAGAGATCCCCCCATGTGGACCCCGCAATCTTTACCTGGGGCGTACCCATCCTCGGCATCTGCTACGGCTGCCAGCTGATGGCCCACACCCTGGGCGGCCAGGTGACGGAGGCTCAGGACGATTCCGCCCGGGAGTACGGCAAGACCGTCACCTATTACGACACCACCTGCAAGCTGTTTAAGGGCCTCCCCGCCGAAGGCATCTCCTGGATGAGCCACGGCGACTATATGGCGAAGGTCCCCGCCGGCTTCGCCCTCACCGCCCACTCCGATGCCTGCCCCAACGTGGCCATTGCCGACGAGAGCCGGGGCTTTTACGGCGTTCAGTACCACCCCGAGGTCAACCACACGGAAAACGGCATCAAGATGATCCGCAACTTCCTGTATGAGGTCTGCGGCGCCGTGGGTGACTGGACCATGGAAGACTATAAAAAGACCGCCATCGCCGCCGTCCGGGAAAAAGTGGGCAGCGGCCGGGTGCTGCTGGCTCTCAGCGGCGGTGTGGATTCCTCCGTGGTGGCCGCCCTGCTGGCGGAAGCCGTGGGCCGGCAGTTGACCTGCGTCTTCGTGGACCACGGCCTCATGCGCCTGAACGAGGGCGACGAGGTGGAGGCAGCCTTCGCCAAGTGGGACATCAACTTCGTCCGGGTGGACGCGGAGGCCCGCTTCCTCTCCAAGCTGGCCGGCGTCAGCGAGCCGGAGCGCAAGCGCAAGATCATTGGCGAGGAGTTCATCCGCGTCTTTGAAGAAGAAGCCAAAAAGATTGGCGCCGTGGACTTCCTGGCCCAGGGCACCATCTATCCCGACGTGATTGAATCCGGCACCGGCGATGCCGCTGTCATCAAGAGCCACCACAACGTGGGCGGCCTGCCGGACTATGTGGACTTTAAGGAGATCATTGAGCCCCTGCGTCTGCTGTTCAAGGACGAGGTCCGCCAGCTGGGCCGGGAGCTGGGCCTGCCCGAGTACCTGGTGACCCGCCAGCCCTTCCCCGGTCCCGGCCTTGCCATCCGCATCATCGGCGAGATCACCAAAGAGAAGGCCGACACCCTCCGCCAGGCCGATTTCATCTTCCGGGACGAGATCGCCAAGGCCGGCGAGGACAAGAATATGAACCAATATTTCGCTGTCCTCACCAACACCCGCAGCGTGGGCGTCATGGGTGATGGCCGGACCTACGACTACACCCTGGCTCTCCGGGCCGTCACCACCAGCGATTTCATGACCGCCGACTGGGCGAGAATCCCCTACGATGTGCTGGATAAGATCTCCACCCGCATCGTCAACGAGGTGAAGGGCGTTAACCGCATCGTGTATGACATCACGTCCAAACCCCCCGCCACAATAGAGTGGGAATGAGAAAAAAGTGAACATGATGGGCTAAAAAGCCTTGAAAACACTCACTTTTTGAAAATCTCATTCCCCACTTGATAGCAAAATGATAGCAGATACCAAAGCTATTTTGTTTTGACGAGCGAATGGTTTGCAGGTTTGCTATCGCATCCAATCCTATATTGAGAGCGAAAAAGGCTCTGCTGACTTTCTGTAAAAGAAGGTCGGCAGAGCCTTTTGTTATTCTTCGCTATGTTCCTTGAGATCAGCAACGAGCAGATCGCTCAACTCCTGCGATGGCGTGATCTTGTGCCACTGCCCGGTAGTATCAAACTCAGGATAGCGATAACGCCAGCGGTCGTATTCTTCCTGCGTGATCTCGCCCGCTTTCAGCTTGGCGGCAACTGCACCCCATGCGGCAAGCATCCTGTGAAGCTTTTCGTGCGCGAGCATCCCGACACCAAACTCATTATCATCGACACCATGCAGAAAATCCGTGAAGTCGGCGGCGAGGCGTACAGCTGCGCCAGTGATTATGAAATCATCGGCAAGCTCAAGCAATTTGCCGACAGGCACCGCATCTGTGTTCTGACCGTCCACCACACGCGCAAGCAGCCCGCCGGTGACAGCTTTGAGATGATCTCCGGTACAACAGGACTGCTCGGCTGCGCGGATGGCTCGCTGCTGAACGCAAACGGGAAAACTGTGCTCCGAAAATCCTATTCCGTTCTGCAAGATGATTTCTTCGCCGCCATGCGAAAGGCAGGGTATGACGATGTGGAGCGAGGCGAGCGCGGCAGCTCCGAGGAACACCTGACGGTGACGCAGTTCAAGGTGCAGCAGGAACAGGCGCGGCTGGCAGAATTCACAGAGCAGAACCGTCAGCAGGAAAAACAGGCAGCAACGCTTGGGAGCAAAATTGAAAAAATCCAGAATCAGCGGGTCGATGTGCGGTCTATCGAAAAAATCGTGGCAACGTCCATTCCCTTCTCACCCAAAGTTGCCGTGGAGCGTGAGGACTTTGACCGACTTTCCACTCTGGCAAAGAAGTACGTTACAGCAGAGAAAAAGGAATCCAAACTGCAAAAGGCGTTGGATGCGGCAAACAAACTGATTGCAAAGCTCAAGACAGAGATCGCCGGTTTGAAGCAAGAGCTTTCTGCGTACAAATCCGTTCGCAGCAAGCTCCGCACAGCGGACTTGGAACGCGAGAATGCAGAGCTTCGCGGAAGAGTTCAATGCTACGAGGACGTGATCCAGCGCAATCATCTCTGGCATTTCTTCCATCTGCACAGAGAAAAAGCGGTCACGAGGGACAAAGCTCGCTGATTCCTGTGTAGAGCCGGAAAAAACGCATTTTATCGAATGGGAGCGCGTCGGACAGGGCAGACATCGTCCGGCGCGCTCCTGTTTGAAAATCGCCATTTTCTTCAAGTCAAGAGCCGGGAAAAATTCCTCAAAAACGCTCCTCTCTCCAAGAGGGGACGCAGAAAGGAGAGTTTATGAGAACAGGGCTTACGAAGCAGGAAAAGACCACCGATATTTGGTTTGACGAGAAAGACCCCACCATCTTCATCCGCACCCACAACACCGACCTCAAAAACAGGCTGACCGCATACAGCCGCAAACACCCTGCCATCTGCAAGCTGACGGACGTAGACCCGGACACGGGCTGCAAGGAATTTGAGATTGAAAAGGGACGCTTCTCTTTCCGGCTGACCGCCCCATACAGAGAGGAACGCCGCAGGGCGGCAAGCGAAGCGGCGAAAAACGAATAAAAGGGTTTTAGGGCTTCGTTGATTGTTGCGTTGGCAACCCCACCGCAATGGTAGTGCCCTTCTCCGAACTTTTCTCTACCCAAACGGAGCCGCCGTGGAGGTCGGCGATCTCCCATACCAGTGAGAGCCCCAGTCCTGCGCCACCGTATTCCCGGCTGCGAGACTTGTCCACCCGGAAGAAGGGCTGGAAGATACTGCGCTGATACACCTCCGGGATGCCGCAGCCGGTGTCGGAAACGCGGAGCAGGAGCTTTTCCAACTCCTGAGTGACAGAAACCCGTACCGAGCCGCCCGGCCGGTTGTACTTGACAGCATTCTCCGTCAGGTTGAAGATCAGCCGGTAGATCAGTGCATCGCTGCCGGTCATAATGCCGTCGCCCTCCGCCGTCAGCGTGACGCCGAGCTTATCTGAGAGCGGCGCAAGATCTGTGAAGATCTCCTCGATCATGGGAGCGAGCTGGATCCGCTCGTTCCGCGCCACCTGCCGCAGATTGCTCATCTCCAGCAGTGTCCTGGTCATCTGTATCAGCCGTTCCGTCTGCTCACGCAAAAGCGTAAGGAACTCCGCCGTCTCCGGTCGCACATCAGGATGCTCCGCGGAAAACAGCTCCAACTGCGCCTGCATTAGTGCCAGTGGCGTGCGCAGCTCGTGGGCGGCGTTGCCGGTGAACTGCCGCTGGGCGGAAAAGGCGTTGTTCAGCCGCTCCAGCATCTGGTTGAACGAGCGGCTCAGCTGCCGGAACTCCGAAATAGCATCTTCATCGATCCTCATATCGGCAAGATTGTTCAGCTGCACCTGCTCCACCTGCGAGGTAAAGCTGCGCAGGGGCTT
>CAKTOO010000033.1 GCA_934590165.1 uncultured Dysosmobacter sp.
TGCCCCTTTAGAGGTGAAGCCAGTAATGACCCTTCTAGGGTCTGTGCAAACCACCACTTCAGTGGTGGTTATGATTTGTTCCTTTTTTGTAAAGACTTTTTTCTGTTCATTCGTTAAAATGGAAGAAAATGAGAAGGAGAGCAACTATGGTCGATCCGAAGAACAAGGCTCTGCGGCCGCCGATTCGGCGCAGTTGGCTCCGCTTGCGGCTGGGAAAGGTATATTATGCGGGAAAGCGGTATCTGCTTTGGTGCTCTCCCAAATTTCGCTGGACCAAGGAGCGCCGGACAGAAAAGCTGCCTTGCCTTCACTTTTTCCATGCAACACCGCTGCTGCGGCAGCTGCGGGGTGAGGATATGGCACTTCAGCAAAATAAAATCACAAATTTAAAATTGGCAGTCTCTAAGCTGGATGGCATCATCCTCCGCCCCGGTGAGACCTTCAGCTATTGGCGGCTCATTGGAAAGCCCAGCCGCCGGAAGGGGTATCAAGAGGGAATGGTACTGTTTCTGGGGCGCATCGGCAGCGATGTGGGAGGTGGGCTTTGCCAACTGTCCAACCTTATTTTCTGGATGACGCTTCATACGCCCCTGACAGTGGTGGAGCGGTACCGCCATTCCCACGATGTATTTCCAGATTCCAACCGTACCCAGCCCTTTGGCAGCGGCGCTACCTGTGCCTATCCCCACCGGGATCTGATGATCCGAAACGACACAGACCAGCCCTTCCAGCTGTGTCTGCGGGTGGGAGAGACCCACCTGGAGGGGGAGTGGAGGGCCATAACGGCGCCGGAGTACCGGTACGAGATTGTGGAGCGGGACGCCCGGATGGACCAGGCATCCTGGGGCGGATATATACGGCATAACGCGCTGTACCGGAAGGTCTATGACCTAACAGGCCACCTTGTGGAAGAACAGCTTTTGTTTACTAACGACGCCATTATGATGTACAGCCCACTGCTGCCGGAAAAATAGAAAAGTTGGTTGACAAGCCTCGGCCATCTATGCATATTAAGCATAGATGGCCGAGGTATTATTTTCCTGGGAGGTGTGCACTTTGCGAGGAAGCTTTGAGACTTGGATTGTAGAGGTCTTGTACTGTGTCCGGTTCCTGCCTGACAGAAAGGCCTTCCGGCAGGAGTTGGAAGCGCATTATGAGGACCATGTGCGGGACCTGGAGCGGTTGGGCTATGACCACCAGTTGGCCCGGAAACGGGCTCTGGGGACCATGGGAGATCCGGTGGAAGTAGGCCAGGCCCTGGACCGGGTATATAAGCCATGGCTGGGGTGGCTGTGGCTAGTGAGTAAGGGAATACTAATGCTTTCCTGTTTTCTGCTCTTGTGGACATTGCCGCGCATTACTTTGGATTCTTTGACTCCAGTGCAGCGAGTGGGAGATTATGAGCCGGAGGGATTTTTTTATTTCAGTGAGGACGCACCTGAACGAACCGAGTCTGTGCGGATCGCACGCGGGCACGGAGCTTCCACCGTTGAGCGGGCCGGATATACGATCTCTGTACCCTATGTGGCGGTGTGGAAATATTCCACTATGTCCGATTCCACCGGTGAGCCGTATGACCAATATTGGCTGACCGTTGTTGTAGCCGCGGATGACCAGCGGTTCTGGGACCGAGGACCCATAGGGATGTGGCAGGAACTGCGGACTCTGGATGATGCCGGACGCATTTGTGATACGGTGTGGGACCCGGAAGGTGGAAATTTTGTTCGGGCTCGGAGCTTCCATGACCCATTTCGTTCTCTGAGCTATTATTACATCAGCCAATTGGAACCACCAGGAGACTGGCTTGAGATCACCTATCCCTATGGCGAGCCCTGGAGTATCCGGGTGGATTGGGAGGAAGTACAGCCATGAGACTGCCGAAATTGAACCGGAAGGGAAAGACCTTCCGAAATTTGGTATTGGCGGCATTAGTCCTGTTATTGACAGCCGGGATGTTGGATTTTCCCTGCTGGACGAAAATGGGTCTTCTGCGGCGGGCGGAGCGGGAGTATTTGCTGACGGAAGGGGCGGAGCTACTGTATGACAACCGCAGTGATCCGGTGGGACTGGATACTTTGTATGCCTGAAGCGGAGAACAGCTGCTGGAAATTGGTTATGAGCAGACGCCGCTGGGTCTGCGTATCGTATCCATAACGCTTTATCCGCCGGATGTCTGGTATACGTTTGATTTCCGTTGGCGCTATCGTAGTGAAGGAGGGGCGCATCAGCCAGGCGGAAAGCTGGTAGGGTTTGTGGAGCATGTAGCCGTAGCGGAACTGGAAATCGCCTGGCAGCTTCACGATGCTCAGGGGACGCTTTTGATACAGGGTGAGCGGCAGGCGCCCTGCTGCCTTACCTTCCGCATCCAGGAGCCGCCAGGAAGCTTTTCGGAGGCGGAGCAGCGGCTTTTGACGGGGCAGGAGGTGCCCCGCCTGACAGGAACGCTGCGGCTGTATGGGGCCAACGGAAGCTTACTGGCAGAGCAGCTCTATCCAGATTTGTGGTGAGAGGAGGAACACTTATGAAGATCGACAAAAGCCTGATGAGCGGCAGCACGACGCTGCTGGTGCTGTCTCTGCTGGCCCGGGAGGAGATGTACGGCTACCAGATGATCACGGAGCTGGCCCGCCGGTCGGATCACACCTTTGAGCTGAAAGAGGGGACGCTGTATCCTATCCTCCATGCCCTGGAGGCGGAGAGGCTGGTGACAGCCCGGGAAAAAGAGGCGGAGACCGGACGGGTGCGGAAATATTACCGCATCACGAAAAAAGGTCTGAAAGCTCTGGAGGAGAAGAAGGAAGAGTGGAGGTTCTTCACCGAAAAAGTAAATGCCGTGGTTTGTGGTACATCTACTGCCTGATATGGTTTGAATCCCGCAGCGGCCTGTGCTATAATCAGCCATATCATTCCGCTGCTGGAAAAGGAGAGAACCGCCTATGCGCTATGGAACCGTCATCCCCGGCCACTTTCTGGCCCGCCCCAACCGCTTTATCGCCCAGGTGGAAACGGCGGAGGGGATTCAGACCGTCCATGTGAAGAATACCGGCCGCTGCCGGGAACTGCTGGTCCCCGGCGCTGTCGTTTACCTGGAGCGGGGAACGAACCCTGGCCGGAAGACAGCCTATGACCTCAACTCCGTGGAAAAGGGGGACCTGCTCATCAACATGGACGCCCAAGCTCCCAATAAGGTCTTTGCCGAATGGGCCGGGCAGGGAGGCTTTATACCGGATGTGACGGCGGTGCGGCCGGAGTTCCGGTATGGGGATTCCCGACTGGACTTCTGCCTGGAGACAGCCCAGGGGCCGCATCTGGTGGAGGTGAAGGGTGTGACGCTGGAGGACGGCGGCGCCGCCTGCTTTCCGGACGCCCCCACGGAGCGGGGCGTCAAGCACATCCGGGAACTGCAAAGAGCGGCGGAGGCTGGCCTTGACACCACTCTGTTCTTTGTGGTACAATTTCAAAACGCTTATTCTGTATCTCCCAATGATGCGACCCACCCCGCATTCGGCGAGGCGCTGCGGGAGGCTGCGGCTCATGGTGTAAACGTTTGTGCATATGACTGCCTGGTGACGCCGGACAGCCTTTCCATCCGCCGGGAGGTGCCGGTGATCCTGTGAGAGAGAAAAGGAAGTTGTGCCATGAGTATTGTGGAGCTGTTTTTGATCGGCGTGGGCTTGTCCATGGATGCGTTTGCCGTGGCAATCTGCCAGGGGCTTTGTATGCCGAAGCTGAATCTGCGCCACGGTGGTGTCATAGCCCTGTATTTTGGCGGCTTTCAGGCGCTGATGCCCTTGATCGGCTGGTTTTTGGGCTCCCAGTTCGCCGGTTATATCCAGAGCTTTGACCACTGGGTGGCCTTTGTGCTGCTGGTGCTCATCGGCGGCAATATGATCTGGGAGGCGCTGTCCCCCGAGGAGGAAGAGACCTCCTGCGCGGTGGTCAACAAACTGGATCACCGGAAACTGTTCATGATGGCTGTGGCCACCAGCATCGATGCCCTGGCGATAGGTGTCACTTTCGCGTTTTTAGAGGTTTCTATCGTCCCCGCCATCTCCATCATCGGCTGTACCACCTTCTGCCTGTCTCTGGTGGGCGTTGTGGTGGGTAACTTTTTCGGCGCCCGGTATAAAAAGCGGGCGGAGCTCACCGGCGGCGTCATTTTGGTCCTTCTGGGCGTGAAGATCCTGCTGGAGCATTTGGGAATCCTTGTGTAATTAAATAAAAGCCCCGGGCCGAAAGGCCCGGGGGCTTTTTGCGCTATGAACTTCAGCAGCAGTATGAACTTCAGCAGCAGGAAGAGGAATTGCAGCCGCAGTTGTTTCCGCAGCCGCCCCAGTTGCCGTTGCCGCAGCAGCAGAAAATGATGATGAGCAGGATGATGATCCAGCAGCAGTTGCCGCCGCCCCAACCATTGTTACACATATCGCAGCCTCCTATGAAGACGTAGACCGAAAGCGGTCTCAGTTCATCCTATGCGAAGGCGCGCTGGAGGTGACTAAGATTTCCTGGCAGAGGGGACCATCCGGTCAGCTTCCCGGGATTCAGCGGCGGTGAACACGCCACGGTCCAGCAGCATGTCCCGCAGGGTCTGGCCCCCCTGTGCCATCTGGGTGTCCAGAGCATAGTAAGAAACGTAGACCAAATCTGCCCGAAGGAACGTGCCTGTTTTCAGCATGGCATACTCTCCGTCTGTGAGAATGTTGCTGGAAAGAGCCCGCTCCAAAGCGTCGGACACGGTGGTGTTGGCGGAGGAGCTGTATCCCATGGCACGGAGGATGAACTCCACGTATTGATTGGCGGGAATGGCCTGACTGGGCCGGAAGGTGTTGGCGGAATAACCATTGGTGTACCCCTTGGCGTAAGCGTAGCCCACGTACTTGTCGGCTTGGGTGCCTTTGGCGATGTCAGTGAAGGGATGGGAACCGGTATAAGACAGAGCCTCATCCTCCTCACCCAAGACGCGGATGAACATGATAAGTGCCTGCAGCCGTGTGGGCGCTACTTCCAGGTCATAACCCTGCCCATAGCCGGTAAAGCTGCCCTTGAACAGGTGCATGGTCTTCAAAGCGGAGGCAATGGCGTTATAGTCCACGGCGTCGGAATAGCTGAAGGAGTATGTACCCTGATAGTCCACCACGGCGGTTTTGGAGGTGATTTGAAAAAGAGCGCTGGTATCCTCCGCCACCATATAGCGGTGATTTGCCAATAAAGCAGTGCCGCTGGCAACTGCGGTGCCGGTGGTCACATCCACCACCGTGCCAGAGGGGAAGGAGACTTCCACGCTACCTGCCAGCACCATAACACTGGTACCGGTGGTGCCCAACAGGACATCCTGAAACTTCAAACGGGCCTCCGCCCAGTCTTTGGAAATGGCGGAAGCGGTCTCCGCTGTGCCGCCGCTAAGCAGGGCATCGGACGCGTCCAGCTTTTCCTCCACCTTCTGGTCCACCGATTTTGTGAAAACATCCGTCAGGTAGGAGAGGGAGACCAGAGAGTCATCAGAGCTGCCGGCTGCCAGTGCGGTGACCATCAGCGCGGAAATAAGCAGGCATACCGTGATGAGAAGAAACTTTTTTTTCATACAGGCAGTTGCCGTCCTTTCCAATGGGCGCGGATCACCGATTTGCGATGCGGTAGCTAAGGGTGAGCAAGCTGTCCGCAAAATGGATATTTTCAAATTTCACATCGGGGGAGGGGGAGGAGAGCTCCACATTGGTAAAGTTCCAGAAGCCCCGGACGCCCAAGTCGATCAGGCGGTTTGCGGTGTCCTGGGCCACAGACTGAGGAATGGTCAAAACCACCACATCCACACTGTGCTCCCGGATGAAACTGTCCAAATCGCTCATGGAATAAATGGGTACGCCGTTGACAGAGGTGCCGATGACAGTGGGGGAAACATCAAAGGCGGCGTCCACAGTAAAGCCAGTGTGGGAGAAGGGAAAGTTTTGTAGCAGGGCGTGCCCCAGATTGCCCACACCGATCATGACCAGGTGGTGGTTGTTGTCCACGCCCAGAATGTGCCCGATCTCAGCACGGAGCTCTTCCACGTTATAGCCGTAGCCCTGCTGTCCAAACTCGCCGAAACAGCTGAAATCCTGTCGAATCTGGGAGGCGGTGATGTTCATCTCCTGGCCCAGGGAATGGGAGGAGATGCGGACTACACCGCGGTTGCACAGGTCAGTCAGCTGGCGGTAATATCGGGGAAGACGCCGGATAACAGCGTCAGAGATGTTCTCCTTTTTCAAAAGACTCACTCCTGTTTCAAGAATTCGTTAAAATATTCTCAAATCTAGTTTACCGCAAAGCCACTGACTTGTCAATTTTTTTAACAATCTTTTTGGAAAAAATTTTTTGTATTAGGGGTTTACAGAACGCCAAAATCCTGCTATACTAACGTAGCACGCAAGAGAAGTGTGCTTTTTTATGTGCGCCCGTGGCGCAGTTGGATAGCGCGTCAGACTCCGACATTTCAGGCGTTGCCAGTTGAGATATGGCGCAAAGCCTTGCCGCGCCTGCGTTTGCGGGAACGGCAGAGAAAAAATGCGTGGTCGTTGACTACTATTTGACGACTATTGCAGAAACCCACAACCAAATACGTGCCCGTAGCTCAGTTGGATAGAGCGTCAGACTCCGACTCTGAAGGCCGCTGGTTCGAATCCAGTCGGGCATACCAAAATGAACGACCCCACTCAATTCGAACAAGTCGATGAGACTTGCGAATTTGGTGGGGCTGTTTTATACTCTGAAAGCCTTGGCATAACAGCGTTTTTTGAAAATGATGTGCCAAGTAAATATGAGACACAAAAACTCAAACAGCTTCAATTTGGCATAGAAAACGAAAAAATCAGGCAGTTCGAACACGAATGTCTCATTCGGCTTTTTCAATGGAGTTTTCTTCCACCTGGCAAGGCGTTAGATTTTTCAGTGTGCGATGAGGCCTTTGGGTGTTATAAGACTCAATATAGGAAGCGACACTTGCTTGAAATTTGCCAGAACGCATCTTTTCTGTCAACGCCCGACAAAAACCGTCTTAAGCAAGTTGCTTGAGACGGTTTTTATATGCGGGAAGTTAGGAGAATTGAAACCCGATTTGACCACTACTGCGCATTTTGCGATCCAACTAAGCTATTACGCTATGTCATATCTCCAGCATCCCTTGCAGTTCCGCACTGGCGGCCTTTTTATTCTTGTCGAAGGCATGGGTATAAATGTCGAGCGTGGTGGAGGGCTGGCTGTGACCGAGGATGCCCGCCACCGTTGCCACATTCGTGCCGCCCGCGATCATCAGACTGGCGGCGGTATGACGGAGGGAATGGACGTTCAGCTCCTGCGGCAAGTTGTTCTTCTTGAGGATCAGCTTGAAGCGGTAGGTGAAGGTGGTGGGCGTCATGGGGAGCCGCGCCCCTTGGCGGCGGAACAGGAAGTCATCATCGGTCAGCTCCCGCTGGTCATAGGTCTCGGTGATGTATGCACATTCCTGCCTGTACTCCCGCAACAGCGATTCCGTCTCGGTGGAGAAGTACACATAGCGGTTGCCCGCGCGGGTTTTCGGCTCCTTGACAAATATCTCCTCGTCCGTCACCTTGACGGCGTTGCGGCAGATGTGGATGGAACGCTGCTCCCAATCAATGTCGCACCACTTCAGACCGCAGCACTCACCCCGCCG
>CAKTOO010000034.1 GCA_934590165.1 uncultured Dysosmobacter sp.
TGGGAATCGGTGCTAAAACCTACACGCTGACGATTCTGCGCAATAGCGGCACAGGCGGCAATGAAGGCGGTGGCGGCGGAGCGACCATCTACACGCTGACCTTCGATACCAACGGCGGCAGCGCCATTTCCAAGGTATCTAAGACCAGAGGCACCACTGTTGACCTGACTGGCTATACGCCTACTCGTGACGGCTATACCTTCGATGGTTGGTACAGCAATAGAGAGCTGACTATTAAAGTCACTTCTATCAAGCTGACTTCCAATACCACCATTTACGCAAAGTGGACGGCAAAATCGGATATGTCTTTCACCGATGTGGCAGACAAAGCATATTACAGAGATGCCGTTGAGTGGGCTGTTGAGAACGGCATCACGAAAGGCACCACCGCAACGACCTTCAGTCCTAACGCTACCTGCACCAGAGCGCAGGCCGTGACCTTCCTGTGGAGAGCAGCCGGTTCTCCAGCTCCCAAGCCCGCTGCCATGCCCTTCGCCGACGTCCCAGTGGGCAGCTACTACTATGACGCTGTGCTGTGGGCGGTAGAAAACGGCATCACCAAGGGCACCAGCGATACCACGTTCAGCCCCAACATGACCTGCTCCCGTGCCCAGATCGTCGCGTTCCTGTGGCGTTCCAAGAAGTCCCCGGCAGCGGGTACGGCCAATTCCTTTGCCGATGTGAAGTCCACCGCCTACTATGCTGATGCGGTACTGTGGGCGGTCAAGGAGAACATCACCAAGGGAACCACCAACACCACATTCAGCCCCGACGCGGATTGCACCAGAGCGCAGATCGTGACCTTCCTCTGGCGCTGCAAGAAGTGACCGGCTGACATACGGCTAAACACCAAAGCCGCTGGCATGACCCTATAAGTAAACATCGGACAGCGCAGCGGATAGGCTTTTCGCCTTGACGCTGCGCTGTTCCTATTTCGCCACGAGAAACAAATCAATGACATTTTGAGCTGCGCCGCTATCCCAGCGCGGCAAGGAGACAGCATTATGAAAAGAATTACAAAAATCATTCGTCCGATCATCTGCATGGCCGTCCTTCTCTTCGCCATGACCACGGCAGTCATGGGCTGCTATCAGAAAGAGGCGGAGCCTATCGACATTCCCGGCAGAACGCCTTCCGGCACATCTGCGCCTCAGCCATCAGCGACTCCTGCGGGCGAAGTTATCCCCTCGGTGGACAGGCAGGCAGAGTTGGCGGAAGCCAAAGCGAAGAATCCCGACACCGTGGCGTGGCTGTATATCCCCGGTGCGGAGGTGGACGACCCTGTGATGCAGGCGGAGGACAACGGCTATTACCTAAAGCTGGATGAAAACGGCGAGTACGCCATGTGGGGCTGCTATTATGCCCATTGTGAAAACGAAATCGGCGGCAGGGATAAGCTGGACAAAAACACCACCATCTTTGGACACTCCGCCAGCAACTGCGACCCGGACGGTGTGCGGTTCACCAAACTCTACCGTTATATGGACGCAGACTTTGTAAAGGAGCATCCGTATATCTATCTCTCTGTGGATGGCGAGGACATGATTTTCCAGATCACCGCGCTGTTCATCACGGATATTGGTTTTGACTATATTGCACCCAATCCCACGGGAGATGATCTGACCAGCTTCTTTGAGACGATTGCGCGGAAAAACTGGCTTGGCTTTAACGGCGTGACCTTCTCCGAGGAAGATACTGTTCTGACCCTCTCCACCTGCTGCCGGAAGTATGACAAGGCCAACAGCGGCAATCAGCGGCTGGTGGTCATGGCAAAGCTGCTGCCGGAGGGGGCCACGGAACAGGCGTTCACCGTCAAGCTGGTGAAGAAGCCGGAAATGCCCTGAAAGAAATCAGAATATGACGATAATAGGATACCCATCCTTGCGGTACTGAAAAGCAGCGTATGGTATAGGGAAAACGGCGGCTGCTCTGTACGGGGCAGCCGTTGTTTTTGCTGTCCCAACATTTTTCAGATGAAAGGAACCTATGCGTATGACAGGAGAGCACAGGAGGTGCCGCTAATGCTGCGGCAACAAGCCGCGCCGGGAGCATAGCCGGACGATACCCAGACACAGTAGGATACCTATGCCCTCCGGCAGCTACCGACAATTTCCATACTGAACCGCACCGAAGCGCCCATACAGGCTCATTTTCTGCGTAATTTTATCGCGGGGTTTCAGCTTTTTGCTCAATTTGTTTCACCTCCGATCCGCGCCCTTGCAAGGGTGCAATAGTCATAGTTCAGCTCAATGCCGATGTAATGGCGGTCAAGGCTTTTTGCCGCAAGCCCCGTCGTGCCGCTGCCGAAAAAAGGGTCAAGCACAATGCCGCCCTTGGGACAGCCCGCCAAAATACAGGTTTCCGCCAGCTTCGGCGGGAACGCAGCGAAATGCCCGCCCCTGTAGGGTACGGTGTTGATATGCCACACGTCCCGCTTATTCCGCGTGGTCGGTATGAGGGCTTCATCGTAGTAGCCGCCTGTCCGCGCCCGGTTGATGCCCTGCACCTTGCCTTGTCCGGGTACTTCCTCGCTGTACTTGCTGCCCGCGCTGCGCCCGCCCCGGTCTCGCGCCGCCGTTGTTGGGGCTATGGGCTCGGCAATGGCGGCGGCGTCATAGTAATAGCTCTTTGACTTCGTAAGCAAAAAGACGTTCTCATAGCAGCGGCTCAGTCTGTCCCGCACGCTTTCGGGCATGGGGTTGTCCTTCTGCCAAATAATCGCGCTTCGCAAATACCACCCGTCAGAGCGCAGGGCAAAGGCTAAAAGCCACGGAATACCGATTAAGTCCTTTTGCTTGCAGCCTGCCGCCCGTCTTGCAAGGGATAAGCACTACTATTCCAATAAGCGCAGCTATCACTTCATCCGCCGCACCTCAGACCGGATCTGTAAGGAGCACGGTCTGTCCGTCATCGTTCCCGGCCAGGACAGAGGCAAAAGCTACATCGAGCATCAGGCGGAGCGAGCCGGCACCAGCTATAAGGTGAAGCTGCGCGCCACCATAGACCGGCTGCTGCCCGGCTGCAAGGATCTGGAAGAACTGCTCTCCCGTCTCCAGCGGGAGGGCTATGGGGTCAAGCGTGGCAAGTATATCTCCGTCCGGGCACCGGGACAGGAGCGGTTCACAAGGCTAAAGGCCCTGGGCGCGGACTACGCCGAGGACGCCCTGACCGCACGGATGGCCGGACGCGCCAGACCCTCCCGCCAGCGGCCACAGCGCGGAGGCAGGGTCAGCCTGCTCATAGATATTCAGAACAACATCAAGGCCCAGCAGAGCGCGGGCTACCGCCATTGGGCGACCATCGAGAATCTGAAACGCATCGCCGAGACCAGCAACTTCCTGACGGAGCATGGCATCGGCAGCATGGAGGAGCTGACGGAGCGCTGCGAGGCGGCGTCCGCCTCCGTCCAGCGGATCCAGGCACAGGTGCAGGAGGCCAATGCCCAGATAGAGCGGCTGGCTCTGGTGAAAAAGCAAACGGAGACCTACCGCCGCCTGAAACCTGTTTATGACCGTTACAAGGCGGCAAAGGACAAGGAGAAATTCCTGCGGGGCTATGAGAGCGAGATCATCCTCTTTGAAGCGGCGGCGCGGGAGATCCAGCGCCTGGGCACGATCCCGCTGCCCTCCGTGGAGCGGATAAAGGTGGAGACGGAGGAGCTGACCGCCCGGAGTGCGGCGCTGACCGCTGAGCGTCAGAAGGCGCGGTGGGAGGAGCAGGACTACGCCGCCGTGCGCCGGAACGTGGAGGAGTTCCTGTCGCCGCCCCGGCAGGCGCCGGCACGGCAGAAGGATATGGAGCTGGAATGACCCCTGGGACAAACTTTTTGCCGCAATCTGCGTTTTCCCCTGGGCTTTTGCCGAAACGTCAGATATAATGAAGATACAAACGATTTTGAAGGAGGCGAACCCCATGACAAGAGTCGAGGCCTTAAAAGACTTTTTCCGCAAGACCATCCTGCCGGCGGCGTCGGCCGCACTGCTGTACTGCATCTTCCGCTCCGCCTGTGTAAAGAACGGGGAGCTGGACTATCTCTGGCTTTGGATCCTCTGCGGGCTTCCGTTTGGGATCTGGCGGCTGCGGCTCTGGATCATACCGGGCGGCGGCTCCCTGGGAACGGGGATCGCCCTGTTTGCTCTGAACTTCATTCTGGCCGGCTTCATCGGCGGCTTCGTGCTGGCCTGGCGGCTGCTGGTGGCGGCGTGGTATGTGCCGCTGACGCTGTACCGCCTGCTGACGGCGGGCTGTGCGTATATCATCACCGAGGATTAGGCCCGCGCTATGGAACTATGGAAAACGGCCGCTTTGCCCACAGTCCCACAGCGCCTACGACTGCTGCTGCAAAATCGCGTTCCCTGATAGAAAAAATCATCATTTCATGGTAGAATGGGGCAGCCCATTGAAGGAGGAAAAAGCCCATGGACAAAAATAACTCCATCCAGCTTTTTGAAGATAGAAAAATGCGCACCGCCTGAGACGAGGAAAAGGAAGAATGGTATTTCTCCGTGCAGGACGTTGTAGCGGTCCTGTCGGAAAGCACCGATCCCAAGCAGTACACCAAGGAAATGCGCGTCCGCGATCCGCAGTTGTCGGCCAACTGGGGTACAATTTGTACCCCGGTTCAAATGCTCGCCGCGGACGGCAAGCAGAGAAAGGTGCAGGCCGCCAATACCGAGGGCATCCTGCGCATCATCCAGTCCATCCCGTCGCCCAAGGCAGAGCCCTTCCGGCTCTGGCTCGCCGCAGGAGCGCGGAGAAAAGCGCGGATGGGAAATCATAAGGGCAGAGTCTGAAAAAGCCGCCACGGTGGACTATTTTGCCCGTTTCCCACCCTTATCCACGCCTTTTTTCTCGCACTGGGACTGGAAGTGCGGGCAGTCCAACACCACCGCCCGGAAGCTCTGCTTGCAGGGATGGACGCAGCCCTTGCAGAGCCGGTTGTACTGCCGCCTGCCGTTTTCCCCCAGGAAGAAGGCCCATTCCAGCCGCCACTTCACGCTCCGGCTCATCGTTCCCCCAACTCCGGGGGCTTTTTCTCCGGCAGGGGCTTTTCCGCCTGCCGCGCCGCACGCTCCTGCTTTGCCGCCGCCAGCCGTTCCCGGATGGAGGGCTTTTTCTCCGACTGCGTCCGCTCCGCGTGCTCCTTGGCCTTCTCCAGCTCCTCGCCCCGCCTGCCGTTGTTGATAACGCCGTCGATCATGCCGTAGTCGTCCTCCAGCGTCATTTCCGCCGTGCGGAGGGGATTGTCCTGCTCCGGCTGCTGCGCGAGGACAGCAAAGGCCCGTGTGCCGTTGCCCATGATGAGATATTTCCCATCCTCAGAGGCGTGATGAAAACCGTATCCGTCCGCCTCCATCTGCTCCCTTGTCATGCCGCAGAGATAGAAGCTGCCCCTGGGCGTCTGGATGCGCTCGGTGATCTCACGGCTTTTCTGCGCCGGCTGCAAAAACTCCGGCACTTCGGAAAAGCCCGCGCGGTCGCAGTAATGGGCGGTATCCTTCCCGTCCTGATGCAGCACCACGATATCTGATACCGACAGTGAGTGTCCCGTGAAGTCTGCTGGACGATCCACATTAAACCGGGTATAAATGCTTTCCAGATCGTCCTTCGCCGTCAGCGGGGCGGTATAGACCTGTTCATAGTTTTCCGGCTTTACGGAAAGACCGTTGCTGCGGATGGCATCCAGCGGCTCAAAGCGGTAATCCCGCGTGGCGTCCCCCGGTTTTAGTTTGTAGATGAAAAAGGTATCTCTCGGAACGGCCTGCGCCTGCTCTGCACTGGTCGTAGGGTTCTGCACATAGGCGGCCGCCTCCGCCGCATACTGCGGATCACGCTGCCGGAAAAACTCGTCCAAGTCAAAGGCGATATCCATGGCCCACTCGGATTTTTCTTCTTCTGGAAGATCGTCCTGGAAGATCGTCCTGGAAGGTCATTACCCGGTACTCGTCGGGGATGCTGCCGCGCTCGCCGTCGTAAAACTCATGGAAGCTGCTGCCAGTATCCCAGACATACCCCTGATTGGTGAAGGTGCCGTTTTTATCCATAGCGATATCCCGACCGTATCCACCATGAGCTCCACCAGTTCGTCCAGATGGTCCCTGTCCAGCTTTTCATCCTGGGTGAGGATATCGTAGTCGATATTCTCCAAAATGATCTCCCGGTAGCTCTCA
>CAKTOO010000035.1 GCA_934590165.1 uncultured Dysosmobacter sp.
TTCTAACAAAAGAAAAAAGACATCCAAAGCTGGATGTCCTTTCTGCGTTGGAGCGGGCAACGAGGCTCGAACTCGCTACCTCCACCTTGGCAAGGTGGCGCTCTACCAGATGAGCTATGCCCGCGGAACAAGGGTTATTTTAGCAAAGGAATGTTCCCTTGTCAAGTATTTATTTTTAGATTTTCAGAAATTTCTTCTTCCACCGTTTCCGGCTTCGGAGTTTCCGCCGCCGGCGGCTCCGGCTGAGCGTCCAGTTCCGTTCCTTCCAGGACAAATTCGATGAGCCCCACCGTCTCCTCCGCCGGATAATAATAGACGCCCCAGGGCGGCGTGTCCGCCAGGCCGCGTTCTTCCCGCAGCTGGGCAACGATCTCCGCCACCCGCTCCCGGTCCTCTGCCCGCCAGTAGCCGATGCGCACCGCCAGCTCTGTCTGGCTGTTATCCAGTGCCGTTTCCAGCAAGCTGGACAGGGCCTCCGTGCTGGTAGCGTTCACCACCGCTTGGATCTGCTCCGCTGTGCGGCGGTAGCTGATCTGGACGGACACCTCGTAATACCCCCGCTGGGCCTGGCTGGAGGAGGTGATGTACTCCACGGCGTAAGCGCCCATGGGGGTCTCCTGCTGGATCTCCGTGGTGGCCCGCTCCAGTGTCTCCGCCACCGTCATGTCATCCTTAAAATTATAAAGCCGGATGGTGGCGCTCTCCGTATGCTGGCCGATGAGCAGCAGCAGGTCGTTGACGATGTCCTGGTGGTTCTCCGCCCGGAGGGTATCCGCCGCCTCGCTCTCCCAGAATTTGCTGCTGTGTGGCTCCACAGTGCTGTACTGGCGCTCCAGAAGGGAGGCGCACCCCGTCAAAAGCAGCAGGGCGCACAAAGCGGCGGCAGTTTTCAGCTTTTTCACAGGGCACACCTCCTTTCTGGCAATTTTAATAGCCCAGCTCCTCATCCACCAGGACCACTTCCATCTCCATGCCCATCATGGTCTCCCACAATACCACCAGGCCCCGGCAGATACGCCCCGGGCTCTTGCAGTCATAGCAGCGGTCGCCCTTGACGGCGCAGGGGGTCTTGCAGTTCAGCCGCTGGGCGTTTTTCGGCGCGGCGATATTCCGGGCCCGCCACAGGGCCTGGTCATAGGTAGGAGCCAGCTTGTTGCGGCCCACGACGAAGTACACCTTTTCATGGCCAAACAGGGTGCCGGCCACCCGGTTGCCGGCGCCGTCGATGTTGATAAGCTCGCCGGTCTCCGCCAGGCCGTTGACGGAGGTGATGTACACTTGGGCGTTCATGGCGGCGGTACGCTCTGCGGGGCCATTGGTCCAGTGCCAGTGCACCTCATTGTGGGAGGCCAGCAGGTCGTGCAGCCCCAGCTCCTGGACAGTCATGGAACCGCCGATGCCCACGCTTTTTCCGTCGATGGCGCCGTTCAGGTAGGCGGCGGTCTCCGCGCCGGTGGCAAAGGTCTTCACCGCAAAGCCCCGGTCCGCCAGGTTCTTCTGCACAGTTGCGAAGTCGGTCATTTATAACTCCTCCTTTTGATAATCGCCGAATCCCTCGCCCAGCACGTCATGGGCGTCGCAGACGATGAGAAAGGCGTTGGGGTCGATATCATGGACCGTGCGCTTGATCTGCACGATCTCCTTTTGCTTGAAGGCCACCAGCAGCACCTGCTTGGGCGCGCCGGTCCAGCCGCCCTCACCCTGGAGGATGGTGACGCCCCGGTTCTGCTGCCGCAGCAGGGCGTCGGCGATGGACCGCCAGCGGTCGGAAATGACGTAGGCCACCTTGGAGGTATCCAGGCCGTAAAGCACGGTATCCATGACCTTTGTGGATACGAAAATGGCCACCGCGCCGTACAGCGCCGCCTCCACCCGGCCAAACACCAGGGCCGCCAGCGCCAGCACGGTGCCGTCCGGCAGCAACATAAGCTTGCCCATGGGCAGCCAGGGAAATTTCAGCTTTAAAAGCCGGGCCACGATATCCGTTCCGCCGGTGGTGGCACCCTGGGAGAACACCATGCCAAAACCCAGGCCCATGGCGGCGCCGCCGCAGAGGCAAGCCAGCATGGGGTCCATAGGTGGGAACTGCCACAGGGCGGCAATGGCGTCGATGGCCAGGGAGCTGATTGCCAGGGAGTACAGGGACGAGGCCAGCAGGTGCCAGCCGATGAACTTCCACCCCGCCAGAAACAGCGGGATATTCAGCACAAAGGCCAGCGTGCCCACGGAAAGCCCCGGGGCCAGGGCGTTGATGACCTGGGCAAGGCCGGTGATGCCGCCCATGGCCACCTGGTTGGCGGCGAAAAAGACGTCAAAGGCCAGGGCAAAAATGACGGAGCCCAGGGTGATGATGCCGTAGCTTTTCAGTTGTTTTTTCATAGGGTCTTCCAATGTCTCCTCAATCCAGCAGGTCCAGCTGCTTTTCCTCGGAATCCTCCTGCCGCAGCAGGGCGCCGGCGGCGGGCAGGGCCCGGACCCGGTAGCGGCTCAGGTGGGAGATGCCGCTCTCCTCCAGGGTCTTCACGGTGTCCAGGCGGTATTTGGGCTTCAGGTTCATGACCGCCACCCCCTGGGTGGTGCGGGTGGTCTTGGGAGCGAGCAGCGCCGTGTGGAAAATGAGGCAGCGGGGCTCCGTGGAATACACCGCCAGCTCACAGTCGCTGTCGATGCGGCGGATACAGGCCAGAGGCGCCTTGTCGGAGTAGGCGCCGGTGAGCTTGCGGCGGTTGGAGGTGGTCTGGTAGGCCTTGATCTCCACCCGGGCCGCCTTGCCGTTTTCAAAGAAGAACAGCAGGGCGCCGGAGTAGTCTCCCGGCAGCACGGCGAACACCACGTTCTCCCCGGCGTCCATATTCAGCTTGGCGGGCAGGTAATCGCCCAGGACGCTGGCCTTGGCGTCATCGAAGTCGCTGAGGCGGGCCTTGTACACCTGGCACTTATCCGTGAAGAACATGGCCTCCGCGGCATTGGTGGTCTCAAAGCTCTGGCGCAGGCCGTCGCCCTCTTTGTACTTCTGCTCGCTGTTCATGCGGAGGGAGGCGGGGGTGATCTTCTTGAAATACCCCTCCCTGGACAGGAAGATGCTGACGGGGTAATCCTCCACCGCCGTCTCCTCCTTGTACTCCTCCACCTCGTGGCCGTAGACGATGGCGGTACGGCGGGGCTCGCCGTACTTCTTCGCCACCGCCGTCAGTTCGTCCACGATGATCTTTTTCACCCGCTTGGGGCTGTTCAGGATGTCCTCCAGGTCGTCGATCTCGTCCTGCAGGGCCGCTGTCTCGTTGACCCGCTTGAGGATGTACTCTTTGTTGATGTTGCGCAGCTTGATCTCCGCCACGAATTCCGCCTGGACCTGGTCGATGCCGAAGCCGATCATCAGGTTGGGGATGACCTCGGCCTCCTCCTCGGTCTCGCGAATGATCTGGATGGCCTTGTCGATGTCCAGCAGAATGCGCTTGAGGCCCTTCAAAAGGTGCAGCTTTTCCTTGCGCTTGCCCAGGACAAAATAGGTCCGCCGCCGGACGGACTCCGTCCGCCAGGCGGTCCACTCCTCCAGCAGCTGCCGCACCCCCAGCACCCGGGGGCTGCCGGCGATGAGGACGTTGAAGTTGCAGGCAAAGGAATCCTCCAGGGGCGTTTGCTTGTAGAGCTTCATCATGAGCTTGTCCGGGTCCACGCCCCGTTTGAGGTCGATGGCCAGCTTCAGGCCGCTGAGGTCCGTCTCATCCCGCATGTCGGCGATCTCCTTGGCCTTGCCGGCCTTGATGAGCTCCGCCACCTTGTCCAGAATGGCCTCCACCGTTGTGGAGTAGGGGATCTCATAGATCTCGATCAGGTTTTCTTCCTTCACATAGCGGTACCGGGCCCGGACCCGGACGCTGCCCCGGCCGGTGTCGTAAATGTCCCGCAGGGCGGCGGGGTCGCAGATGAGCTCGCCGCCGGTGGGGAAGTCCGGCGCCAGCAGCGTCTCCGTCAGATCGCAGGCGGGATTTTTCAGGTAGGCAATGGTGGTGTCACAGACCTCCTTCAAATTGAAACCGCAGAATTGGGAGGCCATGCCCACGGCGATGCCGCTGTTGGCGGACACCAGGATGTTGGGAAAGGAGGTGGGCAGCAGGGCCGGCTCCTTCATGGTGTTGTCGTAGTTGTCCACAAAGTCCACGGTGTCGCTGTCAATGTCCCGGAACAGCTCCGCGCAGATGGAGGTGAGCTTGGCTTCCGTATACCGGGGCGCCGCCCAAGACATATCCCGGGAATAGGACTTGCCGAAGTTGCCCTTGGAGTCCACAAAGGGAGTCAGCAGCGCGCCGTAGCCCTTGGAAAGGCGGACCATGGTGTCGTAAATGGCGGCGTCACCGTGGGGGTTGAGGCGCATGGTCTGGCCCACGATGTTGGCGGACTTTGTCCGGGCGCCGGTGAGCAGGCCCATTTTGTACATGGTGTACAGGAGCTTGCGGTGAGAGGGCTTGAAGCCGTCGATCTCCGGAATGGCCCGGGAGACGATGACGCTCATGGCGTAGGGCATGTAGTTGGTTTCCAGGGTGTCCGTGATGGGCTGCTCCACCACCTGGGCGTGAAGGCCCAGGACGTTGGGGTTATTGACTTTGGGGTGCCCCTCCTGGGGCTGCTTTTTCTTCGGCATACGTTTGGTTCCTTCTCGTCATGATTTCGCAGGGGACCGCGGAGACGGGATGTACCGTCTCCGCGGAACAGGGATATTACGCAAACAGCTCCGGCAAGGGGCTGCCGTTTTCCTCAAAGGGATACACAAAGGGGTCCTCTTCCTCATAGGGGGCGATGACCGTCTCCCCCGCCGGAGGCGCGGTGACAGGCCGGGCGGTGGTGGCGGCAACGGAGGCCGTGTAGCGCAGG
>CAKTOO010000036.1 GCA_934590165.1 uncultured Dysosmobacter sp.
CATAGGGCACCTGCTTTCTTA
Organism: uncultured Dysosmobacter sp.; assembly: GCA_934590165.1. Classification (GTDB taxonomy): domain Bacteria; phylum Bacillota; class Clostridia; order Oscillospirales; family Oscillospiraceae; genus Oscillibacter. Next base: position 22 of record CAKTOO010000036.1, read on the forward strand.
CATATTTTTCATTGCACGGAGGCCAGCAGGCTCTCCGCCGTCACACCGGGGACGCCCTTCACAGGCTCCTGGAACAGACTGTCGTCAAAGATGTGGATGCGGTACATCCGAAGGACGCTGGCGGTGTCGCGGCCCCGGCTCTCCATCCAGGGGTCTTTGCCCAGCACATTCTCCCGGGCCCACCAGTAATAGCCATCCAGATAGTTCTCACAGGCCTCGTCCCAGCTTTTGAAATTGTCATGGAGAAGCTTTGCCGCCGGCTCCAGCAGGGCCAGGGCCTCGGGATAGGTGATGTAGCCCGCCGTGTAGCCCCACTGGACCAGATTGCTCATGCGGAACAGGTCCCAGCACAGGATGCCCCGGTCGCCCCACTTCTGCCCCAGTTGCTTGGTGTAGGGGAACATATAGGCGTCCATGCCGGAGGCATTGCGGAGGATCTGGCGGTACTGGCTGGTGCTCATGCTGTTGATCCAGGCTACATCCTCCAAAAACGCCTGGTTGTGGCCGCTCACAGTCATATGGCACACCGCTTCAATCAAATCTTTCCGGTTTTCAATCCCCCAGCCGGAGGCCAGCACCTCCCGGCAGCGCTCATAGCTGTACTCCGCTTCCCTGAGCACATGGCCGGAAAAATCGTTGATGCTGGACAGCTTCTCCCGCCGGTACATGCCAAACCACTCCGGGCTTCCCCGGTTCAGATAGGACAGCACCGCCCCCATGGGCAGCGCCCAATCCTCCAGATTCGTACCGCCTGCCGCGCCCTTGTCCTCCATAATGGAAACGCAGCAGTTCTCGTTGAGCCACTCCGTTTTCTGTCCCAGCAGGTCCTTCAGGCATCCGGCGGAAACATAGATGGTCTCCCCTTCCCGGCAGGGCGCCGCTTCCAGCGTCACCTGGCGGCCATCCACCGCGGCGGCAATCTTTCCCACTGTCACCGACGTCGTCACACCTGCCCGAGTCAGTGTCAGCGTATCGCCGTTCTGCGTGGTCTCGGCGCCGACCATTCGCGCCACAAGGGCAATGTCCACCATAACACGGCCGTTCCGGAAAAAGCCGGTGTGGTTCTTCCTGCCGTCCAGCCAAACCTTGGGGGGCTGTCCGTTTTCCTGCAAGGTTTTCGCCGCCTTGATGGCGGTCCATTGTTCCTCCGGCACAGAGGAAAGTCCCTGATAGCTCCGGAACTGCTCCATAGTGTAGCCGGAGTCCTTCAAAAAGCCCTGGAACTCCTCCTTGGGGAAAGAGGAGCTGCTCACCAGTGCCGCCCGGTAATACCACAGGTTGATGAGCTGGTAATCCTTTTCCAGATAGCTGCCGCTTTTCTCCCGCAGCGCCTGTTTGGCCCAGGCAAAATAGTTCCGGGCCCTGCCGGCAGACCGGGCGTAGGGATTGGGGTCCTTGGTGTTTTCGTCATACTTCATGCCCACCAGTCCCAGCTCGAACCGCATAGCGGGAGAGGACACGGCGTGGGTCCCGCCGGACAACCAGAAATCGTACAGGGCATCGCCCTTTTGGGGCTCCTCATGTCCGGCGGCAGCATCCGCCCGCAGCTTCAAGATTTTGTCCCAGGTCTCCTTTTTATAAGCCGGGTCCCCCGGGATGACCAGATATTCTTCCGCTTTCACCCACGCCGGGGGTGCGGGCTTCGTCTCTGCCGCCAGGGCAGGGGCTGTCAGGGACAGCGCCAGCATCATCGCCAGCAATACCGCAGTCAATCGTTTCATAGGGCACCTGCTTTCTTTTCAAATTTTTCGGCTGGCGGAGGCCGGCAAGCTCACCGCTGCCGGGCCGAGCCATCCATGCCGGAATGTGCTTCGCTCCTTGCTTCGCATTTTATCATGTATTTTTACTATTTTATTCTAAATGGCGAAATTAGAAGCTTTCCGGGTGAAATTCGATTTGATGCCAAAAAGCGCCGCCGGTTCCATCGGAACCAGCGGCGCTCTGTCGGTTTTATTTGGAGAGATATAGCATGATGTCAACAGTAAATCTTCCGTTCCTGTCATCTGTTTCTATTACTCCGTGGTACTTCTCTACGACTTTTGTGATGCTTTGCAGCCCAAAGCCGTGCCGCTGTTTATTTTCCTTTCGGGTCTGATAGATCTCACGGCCATTCAGAACGGCTTTCTGCGTGTTTCCATCGTAGCTGTTGCTGATATGGATGTACAAAAGGCCACGATCCATCCGGATCTGTATTTCCATGTTTTTCTCAGGACTGTTTGCCAACGCTTCGTTGGCGTTGTCCAGGAGATTTCCCAGCAAAACGCTGATGTCAAACGGCTCGATCTCCAATCCCTCCGGGACAGCGATTTCAAACGTCAGATTCGCCCCGAGGTCCTTTGCAGCGCTGAGCTTATAATTCAATATGCTGTCGAACACGGGATTCCCGGTATCCGCGTAGCTGCCGCCGGTGACATCCTCCGCAAATGCGTCCAGATACCGCATGGCCTCTTCGCGGTCTCCCTGCTCGACCAGCTGCTTCAGCGCACTGACATGGTTCCGCATATCATGGCGCAGGAGCCGGGCAGTCTCATCCGCCTTCTGGATCAATTCGATTTCGTGGGTATATGCCTCATTCTGCTGCTGAAGCATTTTCTGCTCATAGCTGGAAACATAGTATTCCGTCAGCAAATCATACAGGCGGAATGCGAGGATGTTCATTACGATCAGAATCGTTACGATCACCAGGTTGAGGCCAGCCTGATATCCGCCGCCGCCATAGACCAGCATGGTGATCACGATGCTGCCCACCGGCAAAACAATGATCGCAAGCCAGTATTCCGCCTGCTGCTCGTTCTTCTTCCTGGGACCCGTCTGCTTGTAGATCAGTTCCAATGCAAACAGGCACATATTCGCCACCATGTTGCAAGCGATCTCCATGCCGTCGAAATACGCAGCCACCAATTGGAGAATACTCAGGGATACGCTCTCCAGAAGCATGGATGCCACAAATATAAAGAGCCCATGCAGAATTTTGGAACTTGTCTTGCCCGGATACAAACATGTCAGCGCCAGCAGAGGGACGATGCTGGTTGTCAGATTCAGATATGGGCTCCCAACAACCAGAAACGCGGCGCTGTTTACTGCGTAAAACGCGAAATATGCCAGAAACTCGAGCTTCCGCCCAACGCGGCTTTCTCCAAAGAAAATACGGTAGGCCAGGAAAAATAAGTAAATGTGAAAGGTGTTTACAATCAAGTAAGCGAGTGTATTCAGCAGATTCATCGTTTATGGTCCCTCCTGGCAGCTGACAGCTTCATGACCTGCTCCTGCACTTTTTTCCGATACGGGAGGCTGATGGGGATCACCGTTCCGTTGTCCAGCAGCATTTGCTGGTAACCGAATCTTTGCACATACTCATAATTAACGAGGAAGGATTGATGCACCTGAATGAAATTCTCAGGAAGATCCCGTACTTGTTTGAGATCACTTAATTGACCAAGCATCATCAGGTCGGTATTGACAGTATGTATGACAACATGCTTGTTCCTGCTTTCAAAATAGCGGATCTCACGATAGGGGACCCTGAACAGCTGCTTTTTGTGTTTGAATTCAAAAAACGAAGTCGTCCGCTCCGTCAGGGACGCCGCTAACCTGACACACTGCACCACTTTTTCCTCAGAAAAGGGCTTTGTCAAAAAGTTCAGAGGCCTGAGGTCAAACAGCTGCATCGCATACCGCTCTTTTCCCGAAATATAAAGGAGCTGCGCATATTCCTGCCCAAGTTCATTCCGTAGTTTCCGGCCGACCTCCACTCCGTTGATGCAGGGGAGTTCTATGTCCAGAATATACAGGTCAAACGGCCCGCCGCGCTCCACTGCCTTACACAATGATTCGCCGTCATAATAAGACGCGACCTCCAGTTCGGGAAGCCCGGAGGCACGATCCAGTATTTCCGCCAGTGCGGCGCATACGTCAGATTCATCATCACAAATCGCCACCCGGTACATCCTCATTCACCTCCTCATTCTCTTTTCGAACACTCTCATCCACTTAATCAAATATCTTACTGTCCGATTCAGGGTACTGTCAAGAGTTGGACCTGTTGACAAAAAGCAAAATCAGGGAAGAACCCCCTGGTTTTCTTCCCTGATTTTGCTATATAGCAGAGAATAAATGCGGCATTGATGAAATCAAAGGACACCATTCGGTCGATTTTCCGCAGCAAGTGGTTTTCTGGAATCAGTGACTCTATATCTATGAAAATCCTTGCCATTTGTCTGCTTTGGCGTCCGATCATGCCGCATCCCTCCCTAATAGTTATTTTACCGCAGAAAGGGCTTATACGCCACTTTGTCAACAGGTCCTAATCTTGACACGGCCCGTTCCAAAAAAACAGCTTCAGCCATTTTTCGTGGCCGAAGCTGCTTTTTTGATTATTCCATCAGCGCATTCAGGGGGCGTACAAATTAACCCTCCAAAGGCAGGAGATTCTCCTCGGTCTCGGGGTCAAAGAGGTGGATCAGATCGCCGCGGAAGGTGAAGTGAACCTG
>CAKTOO010000037.1 GCA_934590165.1 uncultured Dysosmobacter sp.
TTTGGAGTGATTCTGGTTTTCAGCCATGTCCGGAATCTATTAATAATACTTGCTTTTTCGAGTTTTGCTCATGGCTGTATATGGATATCAGGGAGGTGCTTCATACTGCGGAAGATACAAACATATTTTCTCTATTTTCTCCTGTATGCGGTTTTAGGCTGGCTGTACGAAGTGTTTTTGGAGGTCGTGGTCTACCGATGGGGCTATTCAGACCGGGGCGTGCTGTTCGGGCCTTACTGCCCGGTATACGGCGTGGGCGCCTTGGCGTTCCTCTGGTGCTTCGGCTGGCTGATGCGAAAGCGGGAGCCCCGCTGGCTGCGGTGGGCAAAGCCCCTTCTCATTTTTCTGGGCTGCATGGCGGTGGCCACCGCTATCGAGCTTGCCACCAGCTATGCGTTGGAAGCTCTGACCGGTACCTGGCCGTGGCAGACTTATGTCAACTATTCTATAAACTTCCAGGGCCGTATCGCCCTGTCCCCCTCCATTCGCTTTGGACTGGGCGGGATGCTGTTTTTGTACATCGTACAGCCGCTGTGGGAACGGTTGGTGGGCTGCCTTTCCGCAACAGTCCGGTCCGTGGTATTCTGGACTGCTCTGACGGTATTTCTGACAGACTGTGCCATCACAGCAGCAACCAAACTGTAAAAAACGCCGCCGGCTTTGCCGGCGGCGTTTTTATGTTTTTACCGTTTGAAGTTTCCGAACAGGCCCCGGACGATCTGCTTGCCCAGCTCCCGACCAACGGTGTTGGCGGCGGAGTTGATGGCTTTTTCCAGCGGGTCCTGACGCCGGCGGCTGGTAGTGGTGTGGGAACGGCTGGAACTCGTCGTGGCGCGGCGGGGTGTGCTTTGACGGACAGCCCGCTGCCGGGCAGCCTGTTCCTTTTCCCAGGAAGCCTGACGGGCCTCCTCTTCCGCCCGTACAGTCTCCCGCTGGCGGTCCTCCTCCAGCACCTCGTATGCGGAGCGGCGGTCCTCAGTCTGGGCGTACTTGTCCCGCAGGGGGCTTTCCTCTATGACTGTCTGGATCTGGGCTTCACCGGCAGCGCTCATGGAGCTGCGGGGCGGCAGGATGTTCGCCCGCTCCACGACTGTGGGAACGCCCTTTTCATCCAGCACGGACACCAGCGCCTCTCCCACGCCCAGGGCCTGAAGGGCCTCCTCCGTGTCAAAGGCGGGATTTGCCCGGAAGCTCTTGGCGGCGGAGCGCAAGGCCTTCTGATCGTTGGGGGTATAGGCCCGCAGGGCATGCTGCACCCGGTTGCCGATCTGGCCCAGCACGCTGTCCGGCAGGTCGGAGGGGTTCTGGGTGATAAACCACACGCTGACGCCCTTGGAGCGGATGAGGCGGACCACCTGCTCCACTTTTTCCACCAGGGCCTTCGGTGCGTCCTTAAACAAAAGGTGGGCCTCGTCGAAGAAGAAAACCAGCTTGGGCTTGTCCAGGTCGCCGGCCTCCGGCAGCAGCTCATACAGCTCCGACAGCATCCACAGCAGGAACGTGGCGTACAGCAGTGGGTGCCGGAACAGCTCCTGGCATTCCAAAACATTCATGACGCCCCGGCCGTCTTCATCCCAGTCCATCCAGTCGGCGATATCCAGCGCAGGCTCCCCAAAGAAGATATCACCGCCTTCGTCCTCCAGTGACAGCAGCGCCCGCTGAATGGCACCCACGGACTGGCTGGAGATATTGCCGTAGGTGAGCTTGTATTCCTTGGCGTTGTCTCCTACATACTGCACCATACTCCGCAAGTCCTTCAGGTCGATGAGGAGCAAGCCCTTGTCATCAGCAACGCGGAACACGATCCGCAAAACACCGCTCTGGGTCTCATTCAGTCCCAGCAGGCGACTCAGAAGCTCCGGCCCCATCTCGGAGATGGTAGTGCGGACGGGATGCCCCTGTCGGCCATATACATCGAAAAAGCGGACGGGATAAGCGGTATAATCAAAGCCGGTCAGGCCCATGGTGTCGATGCTGCGGCGGATGTGCTTGTTTTCCTTGCCGGGCTGGCACATGCCGCTGAGGTCTCCCTTGATATCCGTCAAAAACACAGGCACGCCCATGTCGCTGAAGGATTCTGCCACGACCTTCAGCGTGACGGTTTTGCCGGTGCCGGTAGCGCCGGCGATCAAGCCGTGGCGGTTGGCCATGGAGGGCTCCAGATAGATGGGTGCCTCTCCCGTCGCCAGCCAAATTTTATGTTGCTCTTGTAAATACATAATCGGTCTCCTTCCTGTCCGCTGCAAAATCAGGTGTATTGTATCATACCGATAAAAGGAGCGTCTACGTTTTTTACAAAGGGATTCCAAAAAATCCGACAAATTTTTTCAAAAATTTACAAATTTCCTTGCAGTCTGCCTTTGCATATTATACAAAGTGAAAACCGCATGGGCGTATTTTTACACAGGAGGGTTCAAACATGGGTAAATTTGTGATTCGGGAGACCAAAACAGGCATTAAGTTCGATTTGAAGGCCGGCAACGGTGAGGTCATCGCCACTTCTGAGGTCTATACCTCTGAAAAAGCCTGCCGCAACGGTATCGCCAGTGTGCAGAAAAACGCCCCTGTGGCCGCTGTGGAAAATCAGACCGTGGAGGGCTATTCCGTGGAAAAGCATCCTAAGTTTGAGGTCTATATTGACAAGGCCGGTGAGTTCCGGTTCCGCCTGAAAGCCGCCAACGGCCAGATCATCGCTGTCAGCGAGGGCTACAAGGCCATAGCCAGCTGCATGAACGGCATCGAGTCTGTCAAGAAAAACGCCGTGGACGCCCCTGTGGTGAAAGCGGAATAAAGGAGAGGCATATGGCGTGGACCTGCCGGACGATGTGATCGATAAGGTCGTGGCCGGCGTCAAAGCCAAGCTTTCTTTTGATGATGTTTCCGGCATCGTGGACAATCTGAAAAAATTTCTGTAAACAGCAGTCCGGCGGGCCATGATCGGCCCGCCGGTTTTTGTCAAAAAAAGAGGACCATCCTTTCGAATGGTCCTCTTTTCAAGCCTTGTAAAGTACTCTTACTTCGCGGCCTTGGCGGCGCGGACAGCCTCGATCAGCAGCGGGGTGACCTTGAACAGGTCGCCGCAGATGCCG